>NZ_LLZI01000034.1 GCF_001509485.1 Streptomyces sp. NRRL F-4489 | reverse complement strand
GGGTTTCAGCTGGCGTTCGATCTGACGAAGAAGGGGGCGATTGTCGAGCGGTTGCTGCCGGAGGGGTTTTTCGATCCCAAGACCCGGGTCATCGTCACCGTCTCGGTCAAGGGGACGCCGGTGGTGCTGCTGGACGGGGTGATCGTCCGGCAGGAGGTGGGGAGCAGCAATCATCCCGGGCAGTCGACGCTCACCGTGACCGGGGAGGATCTGACGCTGCTGATGGATCTGGAGGAGCGGACGGACCGGTATCCGAATCTGGCGCCGTCGCAGCGGGTCGAGCGGATTCTCGGCAAGTACGCCGATTACGGGATCGATACGCGGATCATTCGGGAGCAGATTCCTCAGCCGCCGCGGGAGCAGGTCCGGGTGGATTACCAGACGGGGACGGACTTGCAGTATGTGAATGACCTGGCGCGGGCGAACGGTTACACGTTCTATCTGGAGCCGGGGCCGGTGCCGGGGCGGTCGACGGCCTTCTGGGGGCCGGAGCAGCGGCTGGGGCAGCGGCAGCACGCGCTGAATGTGAATATGGACGCGAATTCCACCGTCGATCAGCTGACGTTCGCGTACGACGGGACCGCGCGGGAGGAGCCGCAGGCGCGCGTGCAGGATCCCGTGACGCGGCAGGCGCCGCTGCTGGCGCAGCCGGATATCAGTCCGCTGCGGCCGCCGCTGGGGCTGCGCGCGTCACCGGCGCTCAAGCGGAAGACGCTGAGCGGGACGGCGAAGATGGACGAGGGGCTGGCGAAAGCGGAGGCGCTGGGACGGGCCGCGACCAGCGCGGACGCGATTTCCGGGTCCGGTTCGCTGGATGTCACGCGGCACGGATATGTGCTGCGGCCACGGGAGTTGGTGGGTGTTCGGGGCTCCGGGGTCACGTACGACGGGGATTACTACGTGAAGAGCGTGACGCACAATCTGCGGCCCGGTTCGTATACGCAGAATTTCACGCTGTCGAGGGAGGGGCTGATCGCCCGCGGCACCACCGTTCGGCCGTAGGCAGCCCCATCGCACCCAAAGCCCGCCCGTACCACCAACGCCCGCCCGTACCCGTCCGCCAAGTCCGCGAAGGAAACTGAGGAGAGACGCCCCGTATGGCTATGGCTGCTGCACCGAACAATCGCTTTCTCGGCAAATTCCGGGGCCGGGTGGCGGCGAATGACGACCCGATGGGAGTCGGGCGGTTGAAGGTCCAGGTCCCGGATGTGCTGGGGGACGAGGTGTCGACGTGGGCGCTGCCCTGCTTTCCGTTCACCGGGGAACGGGCCGGGCAGGTGGTGGTGCCCTCGGTCGGGGCCGGGGTGTGGGTGGAGTTCGAGCAGGGGGACCCCAGTTTTCCGGTGTGGGTGGGGTGTTGGTACGGGCGGCGGGACGAATTGCCGGAGGACGCGCAGCGGGATCCGGCGATTTCGCATCCGGTGGTGATCCAGACGCCGGGGAAACACAAGATCGTGATGTCGGACGTGCCCACCGAGGGAATTCTGCTGCAGGCCCCGGGCGGGGCGTATGTGCGGATCGACGCGACCGGCGTGCATATCAGTAATGGTCTCGGGGCGTCGATTTCGGTCTCCGGTGAGCAGGTCGATGTGAACGACGGCCGGCTGACCGTACGGAAGAAGCACTGACCACAAGCGGGGGAGGCAGGGCAGATGGCGAGCGGGAATGTCCTTCACGGCGGATTGGCCGTGGCGTGTCCGCACGGCGGACGGGCGGTACCGGCCGCGTCCGGCGGCGGCAGCTGCGGCAGCGGCTCCGGCGGGGCCGCGGTCCAGGTCGACGGCGCACCGGTGGCCACCGCCACCGACACCTACCTGGTGACCGGATGCCCGCATGCCGTCGCGGGCCGGCCGCAGCCCTGTACGAGCGTCCGGTGGGATCCGGGCGGCGCGGGCCGGGAGGTGTGCGTGGACGGCGTACCGGTGCTGCTGGACACCACGGCGGGGATGTGTTTCGGCGCCGGGCTGGTCCCGCAGGGGCCGCCCGTGGTCGCGCCGGGCCAGGCCGGCTCCGGGGCGCGGCAGGCGGTGGTGTGCGGATGAGGCCGGCGGCGCAGCGGGCGCGGACCGATATCGCGTTCCCGTACCGGATCGACCGGCGCGGGCGGACCGCGCACGCCCGTTACGACGCGCATGTACGGGGTCTGATCGAGCAGTTGCTGTTCACCGGGCCCGGGGAGCGGGTGATGCGGCCGGACTTCGGGTGCGGGCTGCTGGACCTGGTCTTCACGCCGAACAGCCCGGAGCTGGCCTCCGCCCTCGAACTCTCCGTCCAGGCGGCGCTGCAGCGCTGGCTGGGCGAGCTGATCGAGGTGGAGTCGCTGGACGTGGTCAGCGAGGGGAACGCGGTGCGGGTGTCGCTCCAGTACGTGGTGCGCGCCACCGGGGCCCGCCGCGACGAGGTGTTCGAGGGGCGGGGAGCGGAGTGATGAGCGGCAGCGGTACGCGCGGCGCCGGCCGGCGGGAGCGGATCCGCCGGGCGCGGCGCAACGGCGTGGACGAGGTGGAGGTCTCCGGGGACGGGCGGACGCTGACCGTCACGTTCCTGGGCAAGGCGCCGCACGGGCTGCGCCCGGAGAACGTCCGGATCGACGGCGGGCGGCGGATCACCGGCATCGAGGCGCTGGAGATCGCGGTCGAGCGGGAGGAGGACCCGGAGCTGGACGACCGGCTGGTGGTGACGCTGGACCGGGCCGGGGACCTCTCGCCGTACCGCCTCTCGGTGGTGGAGACCGATCCGTACGGGCGGCCGGGCACCGAGCCGTTCCCGGGCTTCGACCAGCGGTATTTCTCGGCGGAGTTCTCGTTCCGGCCGGACTGCCCGACACCGTTCGACTGCGTGGCGGAAGACGACCCGGGCCCCGGTGGCGAACGGCTGCCGGAGGCGTTCCGGGCCGCCGCGCCCGTCATCGACTACACGGCCCGCGACTACGCCACGCTCCGGCAGGTCGTCCTGGACCGGCTGCGGCTGACGACCCCGGAGTGGGTGGAGCGGAACCCCGCCGACCTCGGCACGACGCTGGTGGAGCTGCTGGCCGCCACCGCCGACCGGATCAGCTACCAGCAGGACGCGGTGGCCACCGAGGCGTATCTGGACACCGCCCGGCGCCGGGTGTCGGTGCGGCGGCACGTCCGGCTCATCGACTACCCGATGCACGACGGGTGCACCGCGCGGGCGTTCGTGGCGGTGCGGGTGGTGGGCGAACTGACGCTGCTGCCGGGGACGTTCCGCTTCGCGGCGGTGGACTACCGCACGTTCGGGCCGCGCGACCGGCCGGAGATCGGGACGGTGATCGACGACCGGGAGCTGGCGGTGCTGGCCGAGCGCGGCTCGCTGGAGGTCTTCGAGCCGGTGGTACGGGACGCGCCGCTGCGGCTGCTGCCCCGGCACAACACCATCCGGCTGTGGACCTGGGGCGGCGAGGTGTGCGGCCTGCCCAAGGGGGCCACGGCGGCGACGCTGGTGGACGGGTGGGCGGACGAGGACGCGACGGGCGGCGGCCCTGAGCACGGCGACGCCGCCCGGAACGACAACGACGCGGCCCTCGAAAACCGCCCCCGCCACCTCTCCCTCTCCCCCGGCGACCTCCTCCTCTTCGAGGAGGTCAAGGGCCCCCGCACCGGCACCCCGGGCGACCAGGACCCGGCCCACCGCCAGGTGGTGCGGCTGACGTCCGTCACCCCCGCCGTGGACCGGCTCGTCGGCCAACCCGTACTGGAGGTCACCTGGGCCGCCGAGGACGCGCTGGCGTTCCCGCTGCGGCTGACCACCCGGGGTGGCCAGGACTGCGCGCCGGTGGAGGACGTGAGCGTGGCCCGGGGGAACGTCGTCCTGGTGGACCACGGCCGGACCCTGGACACCGAGGACGGGCATCCGGAGACCGTCACCGTGCCGCCCGACCCGGCGGTCCTGGCGTCCTGCGATCCGCCCGCGTTCGGCTGCTGGGACGGCGGGCACGGTGAGAACGAGGCCGGGCGGCTGCTCACCGCGCTGATCGAACGGGCCGAGAGCGGACGGGAGTTGAGCCCCGCCGACGTGCGGCGGCTGTTCGCCGTGGTGGGCGAGGAGGCCGCCACGCGGGCCGGGGTCGGCCTGGAGTCGGCCGGGCTGCGCGCCGAGCGGGTCGTACCGGGTACGGCGTACGCCCAGGCGGCGGCGGTGCGGACGTTGCTGGCGCAGTCGGTGTACCCGGGGATCGTGCCGCGCTTCCGGCCGGTGCTGGACCGTTCGCCGGTCGTGCAGGCGGTGCCGTTCCCGCGTCCGGAGCATGTCGCGGCCGGGCAGGCGGAGCGCCTGGCGGCGATCCCGGAGCGGATGCGGGCGCGGCTGCTGGAGCTGTGGCGGTCGGCGCGGGACCGGGACGGGCTGGACATGGCGGAGATCGCCGAACTGACCGTGCTGTTCGGCCCGAAGGCCCTGGAGGGCCTGGAGCTGTCCCGGCATCCGGTGCGGGCGCTGCGCGCGCTGCTGCACCGCGCCCCGCGGCTGCTGGACGGCAAACTGCGCAGGCTGGCGGTGCTGACCGCGCGCGCCCGGGCCGGCACG
Organism: Streptomyces sp. NRRL F-4489; assembly: GCF_001509485.1. Lineage (GTDB taxonomy): Bacteria > Actinomycetota > Actinomycetes > Streptomycetales > Streptomycetaceae > Streptomyces. The sequence goes on along the minus strand of NZ_LLZI01000034.1, from coordinate 9,736 downwards.
GTGCTGGACGGGCGGACCGCCTGGGAGATCGCGCAGACCTGGGGCCCGTCGTACGCGGCCGGGCTGCATCCGGACGAGCCGGTGCTGCACGGCCCGGCGGCGGCCGTCCGCCAGGATCCGCGCGAGGCGCTGCCGGCGGTCCGCGTGTACGAGCTGCCGGATGAAGCGTCCGACGAGGGAGACGAGGCCGCCGTCTGGCTCCCCCGCCGCGATCTGCTCCGCAGCGGCCCGCGCGACCGGCATCTGGTCGGGGAGCTGGCGGACGACGGGCGGCTGGCGCTGCGGTTCGGCGACGGCCGCTACGGCGCGCGCCCGGTACCCGGCACCCGGCTGGCCGTGCGCTACCGGATCGGCGGCGGCCCGGCCGGCAACGTAGGCGCCGAGGCGATCGGCCATCTCGTCCTGCGGCGCGACCCGGAGGAGTCGGAGGCGGCGGCGCCGCTGCCGGTCGCCGGGGTGCGCAATCCGCTGCCCGCGGTCGGCGGCACGGCGCCCGAACCGGTCGAGCAGGTACGGCAGTTGGCGCCGCTGGACCTGAAGCGGACCCGGCTGCGGGCGGTCACCGCGGAGGACTACGCGGCGCTGGCCGGCGCGCTGCCGGGTGTCCAGCGGGCGGCGGCGGAGATCCGGTGGACCGGCGCCGTCCAGGAGGCCCGGGTGGCGATCGACGCGTATGGGACGGCGGATCCGCCGCCGGCGCTGCTGGACGCGGTGGGCGGCGCGCTGGAGCGCCACCGCCGGATCGGCCACGACGTGGTGGTCCAGCCGGCCCGGTGGGTGCCGCTGGACGTGGCGCTGGCGGTGTGCGCCGAGCCGGGGCACCAGCACGGGCAGATCCTGGCGGAACTGTACCGGGTGCTGGGGGCGCGGGCGCTGCCCGGCGGGCGGCGGGGCTTCTTCCATCCGGACGCGCTGACGTTCGGGGAGCCGGTGCGGCTGAGCCGGCTGGTGGCGGTGGCCGCGGCGGTGCCGGGCGTCCGCTCCGTGGCGGTGACCCGGCTGCGGCGGATGTTCCACGAGGACCGCGGGGAACGGGAGGCGGGGGTGCTGGGGCTGGGGCCGCTGGAGATCGCCCGCTGCGACAACGACCCGGACCGGCCCGAGAACGGCCGGCTGGCCATCGACTTCGGGGGTGCGCGGTGACGGAGCACGGGACGGCGGGCAGGAGCGGCTGCGGGTGCGGCTGCGGCGGTACGGGCGGGTGCGGTACGGGCGGGTCCGGTACGGGCCGGGACGGCGGCGGGCACGACGAGCGCCGGGCCGACCCCGCGCTCTACAACCCGCCGGGCCGCACCGCCCTGGACTACCGCGTCGGGGACCACGCTTCGTTCCTCGCCGCGATGCTCGACCGGCTCGCCTCGCCCGCGTACCCGGCGCTGCGCGGGCTGACCGTCCGCACACCGGACGATCCGTCCATCGGGCTGCTGGACGCCTGGGCCGTCCTCGGCGACCTGCTGACGTTCCACAGCGAGCGGATCGCCGACGAGGGGTATCTGCGGACCGCGACCGAGCACCGTTCGCTGGCGCTGCTGGGCCGGCTGGTGGGGCACCGGCCGCGCCCGGGGGTCGCCGCCGACACGTACCTCGCCTACACCGTGGACCGCGATCCGCGGGCCGGGGACGTACCGGTGCCGATCCCGCGCGGGGCGCGTAGCCACAGCGTGCCGGCCGGGCCCGGTGAGGAGTCGCAGACCTTCGAGACCGACGAGGACCTGACCGCGCGCTGGTCGTGGAACGAGCTGGCGGTCCGGCGCCGCCGTCCCGCGCTGCTCACCCCCGGCGACCTGACCACCCGCCCGGAGCTGCTGGTCGCCGGGACGGCCACCGGGCTGACCACCGGCGACCGGCTGCTGTTCGACTTCGGGGCGCGGCGGGTGCTGCTGCCGGTGGCGTCGGTGCGGCCGGACCCGGCGGCGGAGGTGACCCGGCTCGGGCTGCCGAAGGCGGCGCCCGCGTCGCTGCCGGAGCTGATCGCCGAACTGCGGGCCTGGATCACCGAGCCGCCCCCGGCCACCGACCCGGACGATCCGGAGTACCCGCCGCCGCCCACACCGCAGGCGCCCAACCCGCGGCCGGTGAGCCGGTTCGTGGCGGACTTCGACGCGCAGGTGCTGGCGCCGCTGCGGGCGGACCTGGGCGGGATCTCCTCCCCGGACGCGCTGGCGGCGCGGCTGGCCGGGCCGCATGAGCGGCTGGCGGAGGCGCAGGCGGTGGCGGCCGGATATCCGGAGGTCGCCGCGTGGTTCGAGGAGCTGCAGGCGGTGGTGGGCGAAGTGGCCTGTCGGGCTGGGGAGTTGGGCGGCGAGCCGGTGAACGCGCCGGGGGCCGCCCCTGCCGCCTCCGGCCCCGCGCCCGGCGAGCCCCCGCTCCCCCCGGCCCTCTCCGCCCTCGCCGCCGTGCTGCCCGCGCTGCGGACCCGGGTGGTGCGGCCGCCGGCCGCCGACCGGGCCGTGGCCGGGGACCCGGCGCGGGCGTTCGGCGCCGGCGCGGAGCTGGGCGCGCGGCTGCTGGCCGCCCTGGACCCGCGGGTCGCCGACGGCCTGTATCCGGCGTGGCGGCGGGCCGCGGCCCCGGTGCCGGCCGGCGGCCCGCGCGCCACCGGGGACGAGCCGGTGCTGCGCGCCCTCCTGGCGATGCGGGTCACCGCCGCCCCGTTCGGCGCGACCGCCCCGCTCAAGCCCGTACAGGACGACCGGGGCCGGATCGTGCGGACCGCGGACTGGCCGCTGACCGGGGCGGCGCTGACCAGTGTGCGGGTGGTGTTCGACACGGCGGGGAAGGTCCCGGTGCGGGCGGAGTTCCAGCATCTGGAGACCGGGAGTTCGGATCAGCGGGTGGAGAATCTGCCCGCCGACACCTCCTTCCCGCTCGGGCCGGGCCGGGTCGAGCTGCACACCCGCACCGGCCCGGACCACGATCTGAGCTGGCTGGGGCGCCGCCCGGTGGATTCGCAGGAGCCGGGGGTCACCGCGCGGCTGCTGGCCGGTCTGCCGGAGCGGACGCTGTTCGTCTCCCGGCCCGCCGAGGACGGCCGGATCCACGTGTCCGTCGACAACGGCACCCCGCAGTCCTGGCGGCTGGCGCCCGGCGAGCACCGGCAGGTCCGGCACGGCGAGTACGAGGTGACGGTGCGGGTGGCGGCCGGCGGTGAACCGCCCGCCGTGGAGATCGGGATCGCCACCGTCCCGGCGCCGGCGGACCGGCACGTACTGGCGCTGGACGGGGTGTACGACGGGATCGCGGTCGGCGGCTGGGTCGCCATCGAGCGGCCCGGCAAGGGCGCGGACGGCCCGGACGGCATCCCCGGTGACAAGCGGCTGGCGTTCGTCACCACCCGCGTCACGGCGGTCCGTACGGCCGTCCACACCCAGTACGGGATCACCGGCCGGGGCACCGTGCTGACCCTCGCCGACCCGTGGCTGGACGAGCACGATGTGGCGCTGTCCGCGATCCGGGGCACCACCGTGCACGCCGCGGGCCAGGAGCTGGCGCAGGCGGACGACCCGGTGGGCGAGGACGTGCACGGCGACCGGCTCGAACTCGCCGAACTGTACGAGGGGTTGCGGCCCGGCCGGTTCCTGATGGTCTCCGGTGAGCGGACCGACATCCCGGGGGTGGCGGGGGTGCGCGGCACCGAACTGGCGGTGATCGCGGGCGTGGCGCAGACCGTGGACCCGGCGCTGCCCGGCGACCGGGTGCACACCACGCTGACCCTGACCCGCGGCCTGACCCACCGCTACCGCCGGGAGTCGGTACGGATCCAGGGCAACGTCGTCCCGGCGTCGCACGGTGAGAGCCGCGACGAGGCGATCGGCAGCGGGGACGCCGCGCGCGCCCACCAGACGTTCGCGCTGTGGCGGTCCCCGCTGACGTGGCTGCCCGCCGACAACCCGCTGGGCGCCGTACCGGAGCTGGAGATCCGGGTGGACGGGCTGCGCTGGCACCCGGTGGACAGCCTGGCCGGCCGCGGCCCCGATGAGCGGGTGTACGTGACGGCCACCACCGGGGACGGCCGGACGACGGTGACGTTCGGGGACGGCGTGCACGGCGCCCGGCTGCCGACCGGCCACGACAACGTCCGGGCCCGCTACCGCTTCGGCACCGGCCGGGCCGCGAACGTCGCGGCGGACCGGATCACCCAGGCGGTGACCCGCCCGCTGGGCGTCACCGGCGTCACCAATCCGCAGCCGGCCATCGGCGGCGCGGACGCGGACGGCCCGGCGCTGACCCGGCGCACCGTCCCGCTGGCGGTCTCGGCCCTGGACCGGCTGGTGTCGCTGGCGGACTACGAGGACTTCGCGCGGTCCCGGGCGGGCATCGGCCGGGCCGCGGCCCGCGAGGTGTTCGACGGGCGGCGGCAGGTGCTGCACGTGACGGTGGCCGGGGTGGACGACATCCCGATCGCCCCGGACGCGGAGGTGCTGCGGGCGCTGCGGGCGGCGCTGGCGGAGTACGGGGACGGCCGGCTGCCGGTGCGGGTGGACGTACGGGAGCCGGTGCTGCTGCTGTGCGCGGCGCGGATCAAGGTCGCGCCGGACCACTCCTGGCCGCTGGTGGAGCCGCGGGTCCGGCGGGCGCTGCTGGACCGGCTGGGCTTCGACGGACGGGAGCTGGCCCGGCCGGCCCGGCTGTCGGAGGTGCTGGCCGCCGCCCAGGCGGTGCCCGGGGTGGACTACGTGGACGTGGACGCCTTCACCGGCGTCCCGGCTTCCGCCACTCCGGCCCAACTGGCCGCCCTGGCAAGCGATTTGACCGGCCCCCCGGCCACCTCCGTACCGTCCCATCCGGCCCGCTTCGAGGAGCGGATCCACGAGGTCACCGCGGACGGCGGCGAGACCCTGACCGCCATCGCCGCCCGCTACGGCATCTCCCTGGCCGACCTGTTGCGCCTGAACCCCGATGTCACCGACACCCGCCCGCTGCCCCGGGGCCGCGCGGTCCGCGTCGTCCGCGGCGTCCGCCCGGCCCAGCTCGCGCTGTTCTCGCCGCGGGTCGCGGACACCCTGATCCTGACGGAGGTAACCCGATGACCACGAGCCGGGAGCCGGACGGCCTCGCGGAACTGCTGCCGCGCTGGCACCGGCTGCGCGACGCCGAACGGGGCGAGCCGCTGCGGGCGCTGCTGGCGGTGATCGCCGAACAGGTGGACCGGGTCCGCGACGGTGTCGCCCAGCAGTACGACGACTGGTTCGTGGAGACCGCCGCGGAGTGGGTGCTGCCGTATCTGGGCGATCTGGTGGGCTACCGCCCGCTGCCCGGTTACGAGCGGGTGCTGGCCACCGGGCTGCGGGACGGCGGGCTGCCGGACGCCTCCCGGCGGCGGCTGGCGGAGGCGCTGGCGCCGCGCCGCGATGTGGCGGCCACGGTCGCCAACCGGCGCCGCAAGGGCACCCTGCCGCTGCTGGAGGAGCTGTCGGCGGACGTGGCGGGCTGGCCGGCCCGGGCGGTGGAGCTGTCCCGGCTGGTCACCCACCACCAGCCGGTACGGCTCTACGGGTCGGCCACCGGGGCCGCCGACGCCCGGCGGGCCGCGCGGGGCCGGCTGGTGGACGTCCGCGACGGCGCGGCCCTGGACCTGGCCGGCGGCCCGTTCGGCACGCTCCCCCGCACCGCCGACGTCCGCCGCGCCAACTCCCGCCGTTCACAAGGCGGTTACTCCCCCACCGGCGTCGCCCTGTACGTCTGGCGCCTGAAGCCCTACGCCCTGACCCGTTCCCCTGCCTACTGCCTCGACCGGGCCCGCAGCCTCTACACGTTCTCCATCCTGGGCAACGACACCCCGCTGCTGACCCGCCCCGAGCCGGAGCCGTCGGCCGCCCACCTCGCCGCGGTCGACAACGTCCCCGCGCCGATCACCCGCCGCCAGCTGCACGACCGGCTCGCGGACTACTACGGGCCCGGCAAGAGCTTCGTGATCCGCCGGGACGGCGAGGACCGCCCGGTGCCGCTCGCCGACCTCGTCGTCGCCGACCTGAGCGCCTGGCGCTACCGGCCCCGGCGCGGCCAGATCGCGGTCGATCCGGAGCTGGGCCGGATCGCGTTCGGCGCCCGCTCCGCGCCCCGGCAGGGTGTGTGGGTGGACTACCACTACGGCTTCGGCGACGACCTGGGCGGCGGCCAGTACCCGCGCGAACCCGACGGGCGGCCGGCCCGCCCGGAGGCCGCCGTCTACCGGGTCGGCCCCGGCGCCCCGTTCCGCCGCATCATGGACGCCTACGCGGCCTGGCGGCACGACCGGCGGGCCGGGAACGGCGCCCCCGAAGGCATCATCGAGATCGTCCACAGCGGCGCCTACCAGGAGCAGCTGGACTTCGACCTGGAAGCCGGCGACCGGCTCCAGCTGCGCGCCGCCGAGGGCACCCGCCCGGTGATCCGCCTGCTGGACTGGTACAGCAACCGCCCCGACGCCCTCAACATCCGCGCCCTGGGCGGCGATTGCCCGCCCGGCGAACGCCCCCGGATGGTCCTGGACGGCCTCCTCGTCACCGGGCGCGGCCTCAACGTCACCGGCCCCCTGGGCGCGCTGGTCCTGCGCCACTGCACCCTCGTCCCCGGCTGGTCCCTGGAACCGGAGTGCCACCCCGCGTCCCCGGAGGAGCCCAGCCTCGTCCTGGACCGGACGACCGCCTGCGTCGAGATCGACCGGACCGTTCTCGGCACCATCGAGGTCATCGGCGACGAGGTCGGCACCGACCCGCTCCTCATCCACCTGCGCGACAGCGTCCTCGACGCCACCGGCACCGACCGGGCCGCCCTGTCGGCCCCCGACTGCCGCCACGCGCACGCCGAACTCTCCGTCCACCGCACCACCGTCCTCGGCGAGGTGCACGTCCACGCCGTACGGCTCGCCGAGAACAGCCTGTTCACCGGCCGGCTGCACACCGCCCGCCGGCAGGTCGGCTGCGTCCGCTTCAGCTACGTCCCGCCCGGCTCCCGCACCCCGCGCCGCTACCGCTGCCAGCCGGACCTGGCCGGCCCCGCGGACGCCGCCCGGGTCCGCCCGCTGCTGCGCTCCGCGCGCTACGGCACGCCGTGGTACGCGCAGCTGGCGGACGGCTGCCCCGAGGAGATCCGGCGCGGCGCGGAGGACGGCGCGGAGATGGGCGCGTACCACGACCTTTACCTGCCGCAGCGCATGGACAGCCTCCGCGCCCGTCTGGCGGAGTACACACCGGCGGGGGTGGGGGCGGGGGTGGTGGTTGTGACGTGAGGGGCGCCGGGGGCGTCAACGGCCGTACTTTTACCGCCTGTTGGCCGCCGTGCCCGACCGGCACAACCGACCGCCACGACTGACCGCCACGACTGACCGCCACGATTGGCCGCCGTAACCGACCGCCGTCACCGACCGCCGCAGCTTCCGCCATCACCCGTACGAGGGGGACCCCTTCCATGCACGCCGATCTCTCCCGCATCACCCACCGGCCGGAGCGCCACTACTCCGCCGTGGTGGCGCAGCAGGGCCGGGTCCAGCTGGACGCCGACGCCAACGAGCAGACCGCGATCCAGCTGTTCCAGGCCCGCACCCTGGCCGCCGACCTGATCGGCCCGCACGGCGGCCCGCAGGGCGCCACCGGCTTCAGGATCGACCTGCGGGGCGGCCCGCACGAACTGGACGACCTGGTCATCGGCGGCGGCCGCTACTACGTCGACGGCATCCTGTGCGACGCCGACCGGCCGGGGGCGGGGACGCCTGTACCGTCGGTGCCGTCCGTATCGACTGCCGGTGCCGCTGGGGGCCGCGACGGCGAGTCCCCGGACGCGGACACCCCGGACGCCCCGGCCGCGCCCGCCGCACCCACCACTCCCCGGACCTGGACGTACTGGGACCAGCCGGACGCCTTCCGGGACCCGGAGCGCCCCGCCGACCGCCTCCCCACCCACTTCCCGTACCTCGTCTACCTCAAGGTGTGGGAGCGGCTGGTGACCGCCGCCGAGGACCCGGCGCTGCGCGAGGTGGCGCTGGGCGCCGCGCTGCCGGACACCGCGGCCCGCACCAAGGTGGTCTGGCAGGTACTGCCGCTGCCGGCCTCCGAACTGGGCCTGGACGGCGACAATCCGCCGGCCGGCGACATCCGCACCGCCTTCGCCGACTGGGCCCGCAAGGCAGCCACGCCTGCCAGCCGTCTGGCGGCCCGCAGCGAACGCCCCGACCACGCCGACGACGACCCCTGCCTGGTCGCCCCCGAGTCCCGCTACCGCGGCCCGGAGAACCAGCTCTACCGCGTCGAGATCCACGACGCGGGGGCCGCCGGGCAGACGGGAGCGGAGGGGCAGGCGGACCATGGAGGCCACTCGGGCCCGGCCACCTTCAAGTGGTCCCGCGAGAACGGCTCCGTCACCTTCCCCGTCGACACCCTGGACGGCACCTGGGTGGAACTGGCCTCCCTCGGGGGCGACGACAAGCTCTCCCTCCACGTAGGCGACCTGGTCGAGTTCGTGGACACCGCGTACACCAGCCGCGGCGAGGCGGCGCCGCTGCTGCGGGTCGAGGAGGTCGACCTGCCCGGCCGCCGGGTGCGGCTCTCGGACGAGCCGGCGCCGGGCGTGGGACGGCGGCCCGAACTCCATCCGTTCCTGCGCCGCTGGGACCACCAGGAGCCCGGCCGCGGCACGGTCCGGCGCGGCGACCGGCCGGGCCGGCTGCGGCACGGCGCGCTGCCGGTCGAGGAGGGCCGCTGGCTGCCGCTGGAGGACGGCGTGGAGGTGTACTTCGAGCCCGGCGGCAGGTACCGCACCGGCGACTTCTGGCTGATCCCGGCCCGTACCGCGACCGGCGGCGTCGAATGGCCCACCGACACCGCGCGCCGCCCCCTGCTCCAGCACCCCGGCGGCATCGCCGTCCACTACGCCCCGCTGGCCTGGGTCCACGGCGAACAGGCCGTCCCCGACCTGCGCCTGTCCTTCCGCCCCTTGGCGACAGCCGTCCAGCCGGGCGCCGGCGAGACCGCTCCGGGCCCGAACTCGGGCGGCGACGGCACCCTGTCCACCGGCGGCACAGACGGCCCGGCCAACCCATCCACCGGCACCGGCACCGGCACCGGTACGGGCACCAGCACGGTCAATCCCCGGTCACAAACCACCGCCGAGGCCGAGGCCCAGGTGGACGAGGCCGAGTCGGAGTCCGGGTCCGGGGCCGGCGAGGCGGGGGGCGCGGGCTGATGGCGGACCCCCTGACCGGCACCCGGCTGCTGGCCGCGCTCCGCGCCGAGGGGCTGACCGTCCACGAGGTCCGCGACTGGCGACGGCACCACCGCAACACCAAGGGCCCGTGGGGGCCGGTGCACGGGGTGGTGGTGCACCACACCGCCACCGAGGGCACCGACGCCTCGGTGGACCTCTGCTACGACGGCCGCCCTGACCTGCCGGGGCCGCTCTGCCACGGCGTCATCGACAAGTCCGGCGAGGTCCACCTGGTCGGCAACGGCCGCGCCAACCACGCCGGCCTCGGCGACCGCTACGTCCTCGACGCGGTGATCGACGAGGAGGAGCTGCCCCCGGTCCGCCTCGCCGACACCGACGGCAACCGCCACTTCTACGGCTTCGAGTGCGTCAACCTGGGCGATGGCCAGGACCCCTGGCCCGAGGCCCAACTCCTGGCCGCGGAAAAGGCCGCCGCCGCCCTCTGCCGCGCCCACGGCTGGACCGAACGCTCCGTCATCGCCCACAAGGAATGGCAACCCGGCAAAACCGACCCCCGCGGCTTCCCCATGCCCATCCTCCGCCAACGCATCGCCAC
>NZ_LLZI01000033.1 GCF_001509485.1 Streptomyces sp. NRRL F-4489 | reverse complement strand
GACTCCGCCCCCGCCCCCGCCGGGCCGCCGCCGCCCTGTGGGCGCTGCCGCCCGTCGCCGCCCTGGCCACCGTCTTCCTCTATCCGCTCGTCCTGGTGGCGGCCCAGTCCCTCACCCCCGAGGACGGCGGCGGCCCCACCACCGCCCCGTACACCGAGGTGCTGACCACCGCCGCCTTCCAGGACGCCCTGGTCACGACCGTGCTGATCGCGGCCGGCGCCACGGTCGGCGCGCTGCTCCTCGGCCTCTTCCTCTCCCTGGTCATCGCCTTCGTGCCGTTCCCCGGCGGCCGGGCCCTGGCCCGCTTCATCGACCTCTTCCTGGCCTTCCCGTCGTTCCTGATCACCCTCGCCCTGCTGTTCCTCTACGGGACGGCCGGTATCGCCAACGGCCTGTGGACCGACGTCACCGGCGCCGCCCACGGGCCACTGGACTTCCTGCACACCCCCTGGGGCGTGCTGCTGGCCGAGGTCACCTACTTCACGCCGTTCGTGATGCGGCCCCTGCTGGCCGCGTTCGCCCAGGTCGAGACCGCCCAGCTGGAGGCCGCCGGCTCGCTGGGCGCCCGGCCGGCCCGGATCGTGCGCAGCGTGATCCTGCCGGAGGCGCTGCCCTCGCTCGCGGCCGGCGGCGCGCTGGTCCTGGTGATGTGCCTGAACGAGTTCGGGATCGTCCTGTTCACCGGCGCCAAGAACGTCGTCACGCTGCCGGTGCTCGTCTACTCCAAGGCGATCCTCGACGGCGACTACACCGGCGCCTGCGTCGTCGCCGTCGTCAACATCGCGCTCTCGGCGGCCCTTTACGCCCTCTACCGCGCCGTCGCGGCCCGCGCCGCCCCGTCCCGCCGCACCACGACGGCCCGCACCGGCCGCCGCCGCGCCCCCCGGCCCACCACCCCGCCCGTGCCCGCCCCCACCGGGCCGGCCGCGCCCGCCGCCCCCGGAGGTGCCTCCCGTGCTCGTCCATAGCGCCGCCGCCCGCCGGGCGATCCACGCGGTGTTCTTCCTGCTCTTCGTCCCCGTCTTCGCGCTGCCGCTGCTGGTCATCGCCACCGCGTCGTTCGCCGGCGGCTGGAGCGGAGTCCTCCCCTCCGCCCCGACCCTGGCCCACTACCGGGATCTGGCCAGCGGCGGCGCCCCGGCCGCCCTGGCCACCAGCCTGCTCACCGCCCTCGCCGCGAGCGCCGCCGCCCTGACCACCGGCACCTGGGCCGCACTGGCCGCCGAACGCCTCGGCCGCCGCGCCCGCCGCCTCCTCGACACGCTCTTCCTGCTCCCCGTCGCCGTGCCGTCCGTCGTCGTCGGCCTGGCCCTCCTCGTCGCGTTCTCCCGGCCGCCGTTCCTCCTCAACGGCACCCCGCGGATCGTGATCACCGCCCACGCCGTCCTGGTCACCGCGTTCGCGTACCAGTCCGTGACCGCCGCCCTGGCCCGCCTCGACCCGGTCTACGAGCAGAGCGCCGCCGGCCTCGGCGCCCGCCCCGCCACCGTCCTGTGGCGGATCAAGCTCCCGCTGCTGCTGCCGTCCCTGACCGCCGCCGCCGGTCTGTGCTTCGCCCTGTCCATGGGCGAGTTGAGCGCCACGATGATGCTCTACCCGCCCGACTGGATGCCGCTGCCGGTCCAGATCTTCGCCGCCACCGACCGCGGGGCCCTCTTCACCGGCGCCGCGCTGGCCGTCGTCCTCATGGCCGCCACCCTCCTCGTCCTCCTCGCCGTCTCCCGCCTCCGCACCAGGGCCGCGTACCGCTGACCCCGCCCCCCTTACGCCCGTACGCCCTTACGTCCGTACGCGCCCCGCGCCCGTACGCCCCAGCCGTCCCCCAGGAGCCCGCCCATGCCCCGCCGCCACCCGCTCACCGCCGGCGCCGCCGTCCTCGCCCTCGCCGCCGCCCTCACCGCCTGCGGCACCACCGCCGACCCGAACGCCAAGGAGATCACCGTCTACAGCGCCGACGGCCTCAAGAGCGAACGCGGCGACGGCTTCTACGACAAGGTCTTCAAGGACTTCGAGCGGCAGACCGGCATCAAGGTCAACTACGTGGAGTCCGGCTCCGGCGCCGCCGTCCAGCGCCTGGCCCGCGAACGCACCAACACCAAGGCCGATGTGCTGGTCACCCTCCCGCCGTTCATCCAGCAGGCGGACGGCAAGGGACTCCTCGACATCTACCGCCCCAAGGGCGCCGAACACGTCGCCGCCGCCGACCAGGACCCCAACGGCCGCTGGACCGCCGTCGTCAACAACTACTTCTGCTTCATCTACAACACCAAGGAGCTGGCCAAGCCGCCCGCCACCTGGCAGGACCTCACCGACCCGCGCTTCGCCGGCAAACTCCAGTACTCCACCCCGGGCGTGGCCGGCGACGGCACCGCCGTCCTCATCAAGGCCCTGCACGACCTCGGCGGCCAGGGCCCGGCCCTCGCCTTCCTGAAGAAGCTCCAGGCCAACAACGTCGGCCCGTCCTCCTCCACCGGCCAGCTCGCCCCCAAGACCGACAAGGGCGAACTCCTCGTCGCCAACGGCGACGTCCAGATGAACTACGCCAACATGAAGACCATGCCCCACCAGGGCATCTTCTTCCCCGCCGCCAAGGCCGGCGCCCGCCCCACCACCTTCGCCCTGCCCTACGCCGCCGGCCTGGTCCGCGACGCCCCGCACGCCGCCAACGCCCGCAAGTTCCTCGACTACCTCCTCAGCAAGCCCGTCCAGGAACAGGTCTCCGCCATCGGCGGCGGCTTCGCCGCCCGCACCGACATCCACCCCACCGACCGCAACGCCACCGCCCTCGCCGCGATCATGAAGGGCGTCGACATCTTCCGCCCCGACTGGAACGACCTCACCAAAAACCTCGACACCTACCTCACCGCCTGGAAAACAGCCACCCAAAGCTGACCCCGCCGGCCCGGCCCGACCCCGCCGCCCCTGACTTAGGCTGGGGCCGTCGGCCGCCCTTACCGGGCCCGGCCGGCGCCCTGGCCAACCGGCCAGCCCTGGTCAACACGTACGGCAGGAGTGGCAGTGGCAGAGCGCAAGCCGATCGAGTCCTGGCTCACCGACATGGACGGCGTCCTCATGCACGAGGGCGTCCCGGTTCCCGGCGCGGACGCCTTCATCAAGCGGCTGCGCGACTCCGGCCGGCCCTTCCTCGTCCTCACCAACAACTCCATCTACACCCCGCGCGACCTGCACGCCCGCCTCAGCCGGATCGGCCTGGACGTCCCCTGGAAGTCCATCTGGACCTCCGCCCTGGCCACCGCCCAGTTCCTCGACGAACAGCGCCCCGGCGGCACCGCCTACGTCATCGGCGAGGCCGGCCTGACCACCGCCCTGCACGACATCGGCTACGTCCTCACCGACCACGCCCCCGACTACGTGGTCCTGGGAGAGACGCGCACGTACAGCTTCGAGGCCCTCACCAAGGCCATCCGGCTGATCAACAACGGCGCCCGCTTCATCGCCACCAACCCCGACGAGACCGGCCCCTCCCCGGAGGGCGCCCTCCCCGCCACCGGCTCGGTCGCCGCCCTGATCACCAAGGCCACCGGCGTCGACCCGTACTTCGTCGGCAAGCCCAACCCGCTGATGATGCGGCACGCCCTCAACGCCATCGGCGCCCACTCCGAGAGCTCCGCGATGATCGGCGACCGGATGGACACCGACGTCGTCGCCGGCCTGGAAGCGGGCATGGAGACCTTCCTGGTCCTCACCGGCCTCACCCGCCCCGAGGACATCGAACGCCACCCGTTCCGCCCCTCCCGGGTCGTGGACTCCATCGCCGACCTCGTCGAGCTGGTGTAGGGCCGCTCGCGGTCACCCGAGCGGCGCAGCGCCGTGGCGTCCCGGATGCGGGGGGCGGCCGTCCGGCGGACCTTCGGAGTAACCGGAGGTACACCATGCGCTCACCGCAGCTCACCCTCTGTGCCGCGGTCGCGGCGTGCGCGGTGTCGACGGCACCCGCGTACGCCGCCGACGCCCGCGGCACCCCCGCCACCAGGGCCCCGGCCGCGCCCGCGCCGGCCGCCCCCGGCCCGCACGGTTCCGGCCCGTACGGCTCCGGCTCGTACGGATCCGGTCAGTACGGATCCGGCCAGTACGGGACCGTGCGGGTTCTGGCGCCGCCCGGCGTGCTCACGGCGCCGCGGCTCGGGCCGCAGCTGGGGCCCCGGCTCGTGCCCCGGCGGCCGGCCACTCGGCGTGAGCTGAGCAGTACGTCCGCGGTCGGGCTGGTGCTGGCGGGCGGGGCCGTTCTGGTCATCGCGGGGCAGCTGCTCCGCCTGCGGCTGCGCCTGCGCCGGCAGCGCCAGGGGAGCGGCGGGGGCGACGACGACTGACAGCGGCCCGCCCGGCGCCGTGCGCGCATACGACTGAGGCCCCCCGCGATGCGAGGGGCCTCAGTCCTACGTGCGCCGCCAGGGACTCGAACCCCGGACCCGCTGATTAAGAGTCAGCTGCTCTAACCAACTGAGCTAGCGGCGCGCGCTGACGAAGAAAACTCTACACGAACTCCGGGGGTGGTCCGTACCCGCGAACGCGCCGCTCACGCCTCCAGGGGCTGTGATACCCGTCACCCTGTTGCCGGTGCCGGCGGCTTCCGGCGGCATTCGGTGGCTTGCCTCCGTTCCGTCCGGGTGGTCGCCGCCCGGGCGCCCCACGGGCCCCACCCGCCCCTTACCTCACCGCGTCCCCGCCCGCCCGGGGCGGAAGTCCCGCCATCTCGGGACCTTCGGCCGAGTGGGCGTCCGGATTGTTCTGTGAAGATCGAGTTTGCGGGCGTAGTACGGCAGTTGCCCCGTCAGCATGCGGTTTCGGCGGGCAGTTGAGAGGCTGAGGGGCGGCGCCGGACGCGGTAGGACCGGCGCCGCGGCGCCCGCCCACGAGCAGCCCGGCCCGGAGGAGAACAGGCATGGCACTCCCGGGAACGACCACCCCCGGCCCGCCCCGTCCGCCGGGCCCGCGCCCCGGCCCGCGACCGCCCCGCCGATCATGGCGTCCATCACTACTGCGCCGCCGCCTGCAACCCCATCCCGCGAGCCGACGTCTGCCAGTACGCGAGCCCCGACCCGGGGCCCCGGGACTCGCCCCTCTCCGGAAAGGTTGACCGCCGTGGTGTCGACAGCCAAGCGCACCCTTGAGATGCAGCTCCTCCTCGGGCCGGACGAAACGGTCCCGGTGGCCGGCCGCTTCAGCTACCGCGGCGACCGCCCCTACGAGGTCGAGGTCGCCTTCCTCAGCCGCGGCGAGACCGTCGCCACCTGGCTGTTCGCCCGCGAACTGCTGCTGCGCGGACTCTCCGGCACGGTCGGCGAGGGCGATGTGCGGGTCTGGCCGGCCGGCGGCCGCGGCGCCCGGCGCCGGGTGCACATCGAGCTGTCCACCGACGACAGCGTCTGCGAACTGGCGGTCCGCGCCACCGAGCTCGCCGCCTGGCTGGACCAGACCGCGGCCATCGTCCCGCCCGGCCACGAGGACCGCTATCTCGATATGGACGCCCACCTGGCCCGCCTCCTGGCGGGGAAGTGCTGATGACTCCCACACCGATGACGACGACGCCTGACACCCGCCTCGCCGTACCCGCGGCCACCACCACTGCCGGCGGCATCCCGGGGGCCACCGCGACGGCCACCCGGACCGCGGCCCGTCCCGCCGACCGCGGTGGCGCCGACCGGGCCGGTGCCCGCGGGCCGGCCGCCGTGCGCATCCCCGTCCAGGGCGGCCCGGCCGGTACGGGTACGGGCGCGGGCACCCGCGCCGGCTCGCCCGCCGCCGCCGAGACGCCGCCCGCCGCCTCGTACGCGCAGGGCGACGAGGGCGCGACCGGCGGCGCCACCGCGCACGACCCCTGCGCCCACGGCTTCCTGCCCGAGCGGCCCCCCGTCCGCTCCATGATCGGTACCTGGACCCGGCTCGACGCCATGGCGCGGGAGGCGGCCGTCGCGCCCGACCGCGCGACCGCCGTCGCGGTCGTCGAACGGGCCGAGCGGGCAGGGGAGTTGGCCGCCCTGCGGCAGCGCGTCTCCCGGCTCTCGCCGCGCAACGCCGAGGCCGCCGCGATGCGCGTCGCGGTCCTCGCGGTGTCCTGCGGCTGGGGCGCCCTCGACCCGCAGGCGCCGGCCGCCCGCGAGGTCGCCAACGAGGCGTTCCTGGAGCTCTGGGCGGCGATCGCGCACCGCATCGACCACGACCAGTTCGTCGCCCTGCCCACCCTCGCCCTCCACAACTGGGCCCCCGAACGCAAGCCCCGCCGCCATATCCCCATCGACCAGCTGGCCCGTACCGAGGCGCTGGTCCCGATCGTGCGCTGGGCGCCGGAAGGCGAACCGCTCAGCCGCCTGGACCGGCTGATGCTCGCCGCCACCCGCCTGGAGGCGCACGGCATCTGGCTCTTCCGCCTCGCCGACACCCTGGCCGGCCGCGCCCCCGACGACTCCTCCACGCCGACCGCGCTGCGCCGCCTGGTCCGCATCCAGCACGCGCTGCGCGCCCAACTCCACTCCGAGGCGGCGGAACTGGCCTGCGCCCCGGCCACCGACCAGCAGCGCGCGGTCCTCGGCGCGCTCGCCGAACAGGGCGCCCTGGAACCGCCGGTCCTCCAGGCCGCGGACGCCGTCCTCGGCATCGGCGGGCGCCGGATCGGCGAGGGCCGCCGCCAGCACCTGCGCCGCCACCTCCCGGCCCAGCACCGCGCCTGGCTCAGCGCCATGGACCGGCACTGCGCCCCCGTCCGCACCCTCGCCCACCGCGGCGGCCCGGACGCGGCCGTCTACCGGGAGGCGCAGGAGTCCCTGATAGCCCTGCGCCGCACGTACGCCGCCCTGGTCAACACCGCCGCCGCCCCGACCCCGGGGCCCCTGGGCGCGGCGGCCTGACCGCCGTCGCGCCCGGCCGCGAACGGGCGGCGCGCGGCGGCAGACCCGCCCGGGGGCCGGATGTCGGGGGCTCAGGCGCCCGTGGCCCCGTCGACGCGCTCCCGTATGAGGTCGGCGTGGCCGTTGTGCCGGGCGTACTCCTCGATGAGGTGGACGAGGATCCAGCGCAGCGACACGCCCCGCTCGCCGACGTGGGCCGCCTCCCGCTCCGGGAGCGCGCCGCAGTCGTCCAGGGACGCCCCGGCGATCAGCTCCCGGCCGCGCGCGACCTCGGCCCGCCAGCGCTCCAGCGCGTCCGCCATGCCCTGCCCCGGCTCGGGGTCGAGCGCGAAGCCGTCGCCCGCCCCGTCCCCGTACACCGGCGGTATGTCCTGGCCGGCGAAGACCCGGCGGAACCAGTTCCGCTCCACCTCCGTCAGGTGGCGGACCAGGCCCAGCAGCGTCATCGGCGACGGCGGCACCGAGGCCCGGCGCGCCTGCTCGTCGTCGAGTCCCGCGCACTTCAGCTCCAGCGTCGCGCGGTGGAAGTCCAGCCAGCTCTCGAGCGTTTCCCGCTCCGCGGCTCGCGGCGGCGGAATGCGCCGCCCGTCAGGTGTCGTTGCCATGCCCCCACCTTCGCACCCACCACTGACAATCACCCGCGGGCCGGGTTCCCGTCGCCCTGCCCGCCGGTTCGGAACGGGGCGGGACGGCCGGCCCGCGCCCCTTCTGAACTGACGGCCCGTCAGCTACCCTCCGCCGCATGGGCACCGTCGCCGAACTCGTCCACGCCCAGTGGGGCGACCACCGCACCGCCCTCACCTCCGAGGACGCGGCCCTCACCCACCACCAGATGGCCGCCGGGGCCGCCGCCCGCGCCGCGCTGCTCGCGGACCTGCTGCCGCCCGGCGCCGAACCGCACATCGGGGTGCTGCTCGACAACGTCCCCGAATTCCCGCTGTGGCTCAGCGCCGCCGCGCTCGCCGGGGCCGCCGTCGCCGGGATCAACCCCACCCGCCGCGGCCCGGAACTGCTCCGGGACATCGCCCACACCGACTGCGCCCTGCTGATCACCGAACGCGCCCACCTCCCGCTGCTCACCGGCCTGACCCTGCCCCTCCCGCCCGAACGCGTCCTGGTCACCGACGACCCCGCCTACGGGGACCTGCTCGCCCCCTACCAGGACGCGCGGCCCGCCGACGTCACCGGTGGCGCGCTCCGCGCCGCCGGACGACCGGGCGGCGCCGCCCCGGACCCCGGCACCCGGATGCTGCTGTACTTCATCTCCGGCTCCACGGGGGCGCCGAAGGCCGCCCTGTGCAGCCAGGGCAGGCTCTCCGCCGCCGGGCAGTCCCTGGTCCGCCACTTCGGCGTCCGCCGGGACGATGTGCACTACCTGTGCATGCCGATGTTCCACGGCAACGCGGTGATCGCCGGCTGGGCCCCGGCGCTGGCCGCCGGCGCGGCCGCCGCGCTGCGCCGCCGCTTCTCCGCCTCCGCCTTCCTCCCCGACGTCCGCCGCCACGGCGCCACCTACTTCACCTACGTCGGCCGGGCCGTGCAGTACCTCCTCGCCACCCCGCCCGGCCCGGACGACCGGGACCACCGGCTGCGCACCGGCTTCGGGACGGAGGCCGGGGCGGTGGACGCCGCGCGCTTCGCCGAGCGGTTCGGGGTGCCGCTGGTCGAGGGCTACGGCTCGTCCGAGGGCGGCGCGGCGCTCCGGCGCACCCCGGACACCCCGCCCGGTGCGGTCGGCCGCCCCGCGCCCGGTGACGATCTCGCCGTCGTGGACCCGGAGAGCGGCGAGGAGCGGCCGCGCGCCCGGTTGGACGCGGCCGGGCGGCTGCTCAACGGGGACGAGGCCATAGGGGAGCTGGTCAACCGGGGGCGCAGCCCGTTCGAGGGCTACTGGCGCAATCCGGAGGCCACCGCCGCCCGCACCCGGGGCCGGGGCGAGGCCCGGGCCGGCGAGGGCTGGTACTGGACCGGCGACCTCTTCTTCCGGGACGCGGCCGGCTTCTTCCACTTCGCCGGGCGGGCCGACGACCGGCTCCGGGTGGACAGCGAGAACCTGGCCGCCGCGATGATCGAGAACATCCTCGCCCGGTACGCCCCGGCCACCGGCGCCGCCGTCTACGCGGTGCCCGACCCGGTGGCCGGCGATCAGGTCATGGCCGCGCTGGCGCTGGCGGACGGCACGGCCTTCGACCCGGAGGATTTCGCGGCCTTCCTCGCCGCCCAGCCCGATCTCGGGACGAAGATGGCGCCCCGGTTCGTCCGCCCGATGGCCGCGCTGCCGGTGACCGCGACCAACAAGGTGCACCGGGCGGCCCTGCGGCGGGAGGGCTTCCGCTGCCCCGGCCCGGTCTGGTGGCGCCCGCCCGGGCCGCCGCCCGCCCGCTCCGGCGCGGCCGCCCCGGCCGGCCCCGCCCCGTACGCGTACCGCCGCTTCACCGACCGCGATCTGGCGGCCCTCCTGGCCCGCTACCGCGACCACGGCCGCGCGCAGCTCCTGGAACGGTGACCGGCCGGGCCGGGCGCACAACGAACGGGCACAACGAAGTGGGCGCCCCCGGAAAACCGAGGACGCCCACTTCCTACGTGCGCCGCCAGGGACTCGAACCCCGGACCCGCTGATTAAGAGTCAGCTGCTCTAACCAACTGAGCTAGCGGCGCGCGCTGACGAAAGAAATACTACCTGGTCGAACGGGGTGCTCATGACCACCCCGCCACCGGGCCGCCCGGCACGGCCCCGGAGCCCGCCCGCTCCGGCTCCCCGCCCCGGCCCCGCGCCTCAGATCGCCAGCGACAGCAGGACCGGCGCGGCCTTGCGGTTGAGGGTGTCGGCGGCCTGCCGGAGGCGGTGGGCGTGCTCCAGCGGCATGGACAGGGCCAGGCAGCCCACCGTCTTCCCGGCGGTGATCGGGACGGCGGCGCAGACCGTGCCGACCGCGTACTCCTGGAGATCGAGGACGGGCACGGTCGGCGGCTGGCTGTCGAGCTTGTGGAAGAGCACCTTCTCGTTGGTGATCGTCCGGGAGGTGAGCCGGGCGGTCTTGTGGCGCGAGAGGTGGTCCATCCGGCCGTCGTGGTCGAGCTGGGCCAGCAGGCATTTGCCGACCGCGCTGGCGTGCGCGGTGCGGCGGAATTCGGCCCACTCGTTCACCTTGGGCGCCATCGGGCCGTCGGCGTAGTGGGTGATCTTGACCTCGCCGTCGATGTACCGGCTGATGTAGACCGCGGCCCCGACCGAGTCGCGCAGCTGGTCCAGGGTGCGCTGGAGCTTGTCGCGCAGGGCGCGGCTGCGGTCGGCGCCCGAGCCGAGCAGCAGCAGCGCGTCCCCGACGGTGTACGCGCCATCGGTGAGCTGCTGCGCGTACCCCTCCCGGCGCAGCATCGACAGCAGCTGGCTGAGGTGGGCTGTCGGCAGACCGGTTTCGCGCGCGATCTCCACATCGGTCACGCCGCCGGCGTGCCGGGAGATCGTTTCGAGTACGCGAAGGGCGTGCTGCACCGAATGGAACGGCGCGGTCGGCTCGGGCTTCAGCGCCACGGTGTCCCCCTAGGAGGTTGGTACCGCTTGCGACGTGACCGTCGTTGGCGGGGCGGGCCGGCGTGCGACGCGGACCGCTTCCGGACAACGGGCTCGTATCACGATAGCGGTGAACGCACCCGCGCGGAGAGGGTCTTGACCGAAAACCGGATCGGTTCACGCGTCTGTGCAGGCGCCCTGCACTCCGGCATATGACCAGGTCATGAACGGGCGGTGCCGCACCCCGCCGACCGGCGGCGATGGCGGCCGGCGGGGGGTGGGCGGGGGTGCTGACGGCCGGGGTTGACGGCCCCCGGTGACGTGCGAAGTTGACGTGCCGTCCGGTTTTTTCCCGGCGAGATCGGCACACGGGCCGCACCCGGCCCAGCCGTCCCACGCACCCCGCCCGGCCCGTACGGCACAGCGGCCCCTCCCACCGCACCCGCCCCGGAACGGCTCAAAATCCCCGCCGGGACCGGGTCCGGGCAGGCCCACCGGGACCGGCCCGGCAGGCCCGGCGCCTACAGCACCGCGCTCAGGAACTCCCGCGTCCGCTCGTTCGCCGGATCCGTGAAGATCTGCTCCGGCGGCCCGAACTCGATGACCCGGCCCGCGTCGAACATCATCACGCAGTCCGAGATGTCCCGGGCGAAGTTCATCTCGTGCGTGACGCACAGCATGGTGATGTCCGTGGAGCGGGCGATGTCCCGCAGCAGGTCCAGCACCCCGGCCACCAGCTCCGGGTCGAGCGCCGAGGTCACCTCGTCCAGCAGCAGCACCTGCGGGCGCATCGCCAGCGCCCGGACGATGGCGACCCGCTGCTGCTGGCCGCCGGAGAGCTGCGCGGGGTACTTGTCGAGGTGCGCGGTCAGACCGACCAGCTCCAGCAGCTCGCGGGCGCGCTCCTCGGCGGCGTCCTTGTCCATGCCCAGGACGTGGACGGGCGCCTCGGTGAGGTTCCGCAGCACCTTCATGTTGGGGAAGAGGTTGAACTGCTGGAAGACCATGCCGATGTTCTTGCGGACCTCGCGGCTGTAGCGGTCGCTCGCCGGGACGAGTTTGCCGCCCTTCTCCTCGTGGGTGAGGTAGCGGCCGCCCAGCGTGATGGTGCCCTCGTCCGGCCGCAGCAGCGTCATCAGCAGCCGCAGGATCGTGGTCTTGCCCGATCCGGACGGGCCGATCAGCGTGACGTGCTTGCCCGCGTAGACCGTCATGTCCAGCGCGTCCAGGACGGTGTGCGCGCCGAACCGCTTGGTCACCGCGTCGAAGCGGATCAGCTCGGTGCCCTCGGCCGGGGCCGGGCCGCCGGCGGGGGCCTGGCCGCCGACCGCGGCGGCCGGCGGGGTGTGCGGGGTGCTGCGGTCAGCGGACAAGGCGGCGCTCCAGGGCTCGCAGGAGGAGGGAGGCGGGGTAGGCGAGGAGCAGGAAGGCGATCCCGACGACCGTGTACGGCTCGACGGTCTGGAACGTCCGGGACGAGAACTGCCGGGCCTCGCCCAGCATTTCCAGCACGCCGATGGCGAACAGCATCGGCGAGTCCTTCAGCATCGCGATGACGTAGTTGCCCAGGGCCGGGACGACGCGGCGGATCGCCTGCGGCAGGATCACCGCCGTCCAGGTGCGGCGGCGCGGCAGGCTCAGCGCGATCGCCGCCTCCCACTGGCCGGCCGGGACGCCGTCGATACCGGAGCGGTAGACCTCGGCGGTGTACGTCGAGTAGTGCAGGCCGAGACCGATCACCCCGGTGGCCAGGGCGCT
The DNA here is from genome assembly GCF_001509485.1 of Streptomyces sp. NRRL F-4489. Classification (GTDB taxonomy): domain Bacteria; phylum Actinomycetota; class Actinomycetes; order Streptomycetales; family Streptomycetaceae; genus Streptomyces. The sequence continues at coordinate 2,819 of NZ_LLZI01000033.1, read as the reverse complement.
CAGGGTCACGCCCCACTCGGGCATCACGTAGAAGAGGAAGAACAGCTGCACCAGCAGCGGGGTGTTGCGGACGAACTCGGTGAACGCCGTCACCGGCCGGCGCACCGCCGCGCGGCGCGAGCGCTGGGCCAGCGCCCAGACCAGGCCGAGCCCGAAGGCGATCAGCGAGCCGAGGACCAGCGCCTGGAGGGTGACCAGGACGCCCTGCGCGAAGGCCGGCAGGAAGGCGCCGACCGCGGACCAGTCGAATCTCATCGGGCCTCCCCTTCCGCGCGGGCGGCGGTCCCGGTGGCCGCCGGGCCGGCGGGAGCGGGCCGCAGCCGCGCCCGCAGCCGCGCCCGCAGCCGCGCCCGCAGCCGCGCCCGCAGCGGCGTCCGCCGGTCCGGGGCCTGGCCGACGCCCGCCTTGGCGCGCCGCTCCACCACCCGCATCCCGCGGGTCAGCGCGAACGCCAGGACGAAGTACATGACGAGGATGACGGTGTAGACGGGGGCGCTGTGCGCGGTGGCGTTGCGGACGAGTGAGGCGGCGAACGCGATATCGCCGACGCCCAGGATCGACACCAGCGCGGTGCCCTTGAGCAGCTCGATCAGCAGATTGGTGAACGGCGGGACCATCCCCGGCCACGCCTGCGGCAGCAGGACCTTTCGCAGCTGCTGGCCGGGGGAGAAGCTCAGCGCGATCGCGGCCTCGCGCTGGGCGGCCGGCACCGCGGCGAGCGCGCCCCGGACGACCTCGGAGCCGTACGCCCCGTAGGTCAGGCCGAGGGTGAGGACCGCCGCCCACATCGGCACCAGCTGCCAGCCGAACCCCAGCGGCAGCACGAAGAACACCCAGAACATCAGGATCAGCGCGGAGGTGCCGCGGAAGATCTCGAAATAGGCCCCGGACAGGAACCGCACGGCCCACCACCGGTGGGTGCGCGCGAGCCCGATGCCGAAGGCGACGGCGGCCCCCAGGGCCGCGCTGCAGACGGTGAGCTGGACGGTGACCCACACGCCCTTGAGGAGGAGTTCCCACAGCCCCCAGGTGATGTCGCTCATGGCCGGCACTTCTCCTTGGCGGTGATCGTCGTCATCTGCCGGGCGGTGAAGCCGAAGGGGCGCATGAGGTCCAGGAGTTCCCCGGACCGCTTCATCCTGTGCAGCTCGCGGTTGAACGCGTCGCGGAGACCGGTCTCCGGGGTGCGGAACGCGAACGCGCCGACGTCGATCACCGGCTTGCCCTTGACGTACGGGGTGACCTCGGGCGTCGCCTCCGCCTTCGTGGTGCCCGACTGCCTCACGACGTTCCGCACCGTCACCGCCGTACCGACGAAGACGTCCACCCGGCCCTGTTCGACGGCGAGCAGGCCCGCCAACTGGTCGGGCAGCGTGGTGATGTCCCGGACGCCGGCCGCCTTGGCGTAGCCGATCTCGGCGTAGCCGACGCCGGTGGCCATCCGGGCGCCGGTGCGCGCGATGTCCTTGTAGGTGCGCAGCTTCAGCGGATTGCCCTTGCGGACGAGGAAGGCGTCCAGCATCTGGTACTCGGGGTCGGCGAAGATGACCTGGGCGCAGCGCTCGCGGTTGATGTACATCCCGGCCGCGACCACGTCGAACTGCTGGGAGTTCAGGCCGACGATCAGCGAGCCGAAGTCGGTCGGGAACGGCTCGACGCGCGGGACGCCGAGCCGTTTGAAGATCACTTTCGCGATGGTGGGCGCCGAACCGGTCATCTTGCCGTCGGTGCCGATGTAGCCGTAGGGCTGCTCGCCGGCCAGGCCCAGGGTGACCGAGCCCTTGGCGCGCAGCCGCGCCAGCAGGTGGCCGCCGCCGGCCGCGTCCGCCGGGGGGACCCGGCTGCAGCCGCTCGCCGCGGCCGCCGCACCCGTCGCGCCGAGCGCCGCTACCCCCGCGAGCAGCGTGCGGCGGCGGATGCCGCTGGTGGGTTGTCCGGCTATGTCAGGTCTCCGGCGGATGGGTCTGGGAAACGGTCTCTGATTGTCCGGTGCCGTGCTCGGTGGTGGACCCATGGGCGCGCGGCTACCCGAAGCGTTCACACCTATGCCGGTCGTTTCCGGTCCTTCACAGGGCCCGGGGAGGGTGCGCGGGAGATGTTCCGTACGCCGGGATTGCCCCCTACGCTCGGGATATGACCGATCGCCTCATCGAAGTCTCGCTGGACAAGCGCGGCGTCAGCTGCACCGCCAAGCTGCTCGACGATCGCGCTCCCGTCACCTGTGCCGCCGTCTGGGACGCGCTCCCGCTCGGCGGTGACGTCTACCACGCCAAGTACGCCCGCAACGAGATCTACACCCTGGTCCCGCCGTTCGCGCCCCAGGAGCCGCCGCTGGAGAACCCCACGATCACCCCGATCCCCGGCGACCTGTGCTACTTCACCTTCAGCGACACCCAGTTGGGCACCTCGTCCTACGGCTACGAGGCGCAGGCCAAGCATCGCGGCCGGGCCACCGTCGTCGACCTCGCCCTCTTCTACGAGCGCAACAACCTGCTGATCAACGGGGACGCGGGCTGGGTCCCCGGCATCGTCTGGGGCGCGGTGATCGACGGCCTGGACCGGATGGCCGACGCCTGCCAGGACCTGTGGCGCGCCGGCGCCCTGGGGGAGACCCTCAGCTTCCGGCGGGCGTGAGGGAGGCGGGCGGACGGGGCGGCTGGGCCGGGCGCCGACCGCGGCCCGGCCGGGCGCCTCGCCGGTCCGCCCGGGTGCCGCCGGCCCGCCGGAATACCCTGCGCCCGGCGGGCGTTGAGGCCCCGCAGGGGGCGCTCCGGACCCCTACGGGATCCGTTCGCCCCCACCCTAGGGGCCCCGCCCCC
>NZ_LLZI01000032.1 GCF_001509485.1 Streptomyces sp. NRRL F-4489 | reverse complement strand
CCCACCAAAACCATCAAAACCCTCCGCCCCCTCGCCAAGGGCTTCATCGAAGCCGAACTCCCCAGGGCCAGGGACCGCCGCATCCGCACGGAACTGAATGACTTGCTGAAGGGGACGGGGGGCGGGGGCGGCGGTCCATGGCCATGGTGAGTTCGGCTTCGATGACGCCCTTGGCGAGGGGGCGGAGGTTTTCGATGGTTTGGGTGGCGCGGGGGAGGTCGTGGAGGGTGGGGAAGAGGTGGGTGCGGATGAGGGTGGTGAGGATGTCGGCGAGGGCGTCGGCGTGGGTGCGGACCTCGGCGGCGGCCTGGAGGACGGCGGCGAGGGGGATGCCGTGGGCGACGAGGCTGGTGGAGGCGTCCAGCAGGCGGCGGCTGATGTGGACGAACTCGTCGCCGTCGACGGCCAGATAGCCCAGGGCGAGGGAGGCGGAGAGGTTGTCGGGGGTGACCTCGCCGCTGAAGTGGTCGGCGAGTTCTTCGGGGGTCAGGCGGACCGGGGTCTCCTCGGACCAGGGCGGGAGCAGGGGGCTGGGCAGGCCGAGGAGTTCGCCGACGTCGCGGCCGGTCTCGAAGGCGGTGAGGAGTTCGGCGATGCCGCCGAGGGTGTGGCCGCGTTCCAGGAGGGCGGCGATGGTCCGCAGCCGGGCGAGGTGGTGCTCGTTGTACCAGGCGATCCGGCCCTCGCGGCGGGGCGGCGGGATGAGCTTGCGTTCGCGGTAGAAGCGCAGGGTGCGGACGGTGATGCCGGCTTCCCTGGCCAGTTCGGACATGCGGAATTCGCGGGATTTGGGGGCCGGTTCCGGGGTCGGGGCCGGGTCCGGGGCGGTGGCGTGCGCCTGCCGCGCGTCCCGGGACGCGGGCGCGTCCGGCTGAGGCGAGGACCCGCTCGCCGGGCCGGGGGTGTTCGCTGCTGCCGCCTGGTCTGCCACGGGGTCAGCCTATGCGGGGCGGTGCGGACGGGTGTGCGGGGTGACCGGAGGTAACTTGCCGGCGCCGGACCCCTACCGCTCGGTACGGGACTGGCCTACGCTCCAACCGTGCCAATCGTGCCAGTGATTGCTGGCGCGATCGGCGGACGGTGGAGTGTCGACTCGGGAGGTGGCGGCATGGCCGACGACGGGCAGCGGCATGTACGGGTGGCGGTGATCGGATCGGGCTTCGGGGGCCTGGGCGCCGCCGTACGGCTGCGGCGCGCGGGCATCACGGACTTCGTGGTCCTGGAACGGGCGGACGCGGTGGGCGGCACCTGGCGCGACAACAGCTATCCCGGCTGCGCCTGCGACGTGCCCTCGCACCTGTACTCGTTCTCGTTCGCGCCCAATCCGGAATGGCCGCGCAACTTCAGCGGGCAGCCGCACATCCGCGCGTACCTGGAGCGGGTGGCGGACACCTTCGGACTGCGGCCGCATCTGCGCCTGAACTCGGAAGTGACGGCGATGCGGTGGAACGGGGAGCGGGTGTGGTGGGAGATCGATACGGCGAGTGGGTCGCTCACCGCTGATGTGGTGGTGTCCGCTACCGGGCCGCTGTCCGATCCGCAGATTCCGGATGTGCCGGGGCTGGCGGACTTCCCCGGCAAGGTCTTCCACTCCGCGCGCTGGGACCACGACTACGACCTGCGGGGCAAGCGCGTCGCCATGGTCGGTACGGGCGCCTCGGCGATCCAGATCGTGCCCGCGATCCAGCCGCAGGTCGGCCGGCTGACGGTCTTCCAGCGGACCCCGCCGTGGGTGATGCCGCGCGCCGACCGGCGGATCAGCGGGGTGGAGCGGTGGCTGCACACCAAGGTGCCGGCGACGCGGGCGCTGCGGCGGCAACTGCTATGGGCGGTGCGGGAGTTGCAGGTGAGTGCGTTCACGAAGCGGCCGAACGAGCTGGGGCTGATCGAGGCGCTCGCCAAGGCTCATATGCGCAAGGCGATCAAGGATCCGGGGCTGCGGGCGCGGCTGACGCCCGACTACCGCATCGGCTGCAAGCGGATCCTGCTCTCCAACAGCTGGTACCCGGCGCTGGCCCGGCCCAATGTGGACGTGGTGACCTCCGGGCTGCGGGAGATCCGGGGGAACGTCCTGGTCGCCGCGGACGGCACCGAGGCCGAGGCGGACGCGATCATCTTCGGCACCGGCTTCCACGTCACCGATATGCCGATCGGCCACCGGGTCACCGGCGCGCGCGGCACCACCCTGGCCGAGGAGTGGAAGGACGGGATGGCGGCGCTGCGCGGCTCCAGCGCGGCCGGCTTCCCCAACTTCCTCACCATCATCGGGCCGAACACCGGCCTCGGGAACAGCTCGATGATCCTGATCATCGAGGCCCAGCTGAACTACATGGTCGACTACCTGCGCCAGCTCGACATCCTCGGCGGCCGGATCGCGCTGGACGCCCGGCAGTCCGCGGTGGACGAGTGGACCCGCGGGGTGCAGGAGCGGATGACGCGGACGGTGTGGAACACGGGTGGCTGCGACAGCTGGTATCTGGACGCCAATGGGCGGAATACGACGGTGTGGCCGGGGACGACCGCGGAGTTCCGGCGGGTGACGCGGCAGGTGGATCTGGCGGAGTATGAGCTGATTCGGCCGCCGGGGGGCAGTACGCCGGACGCTGGTGCCGGGGGTCGGGTCGCGGCCGAGGAGGTGGCGGTATGAGGGGCGTGCCGCATGTCGTCCGGGGGCGGTACGCGCCGCCGGTGCCGCGCCATTCGGTCGGCGTCACGTCGGCGGACGGTTCGGCGCTGTACGCCGAGGTGCACGGGCCGGAGGGCGCGCCGGCGGTGGTGCTGGCGCACGGCTGGACGTGCTCGACGGCCTTCTGGGCGCCGGTCGTCCGGGACCTGGCCGCCGACCACCGGGTCATCGTCTACGACCAGCGGGGGCACGGGCGCAGCCCGGCCGTACGGCCCGCCGGATACAGCACCCACGCGCTCGCGGACGATCTGGTCGCCATCCTGGAGCAGACCCTCGCGCCCGGTGAACGGGCGGTCATCGGCGGGCACTCCATGGGCGGGATGACGATCATGGCGGCGGCGGAGCGGCCGGAGCTGCGCGCCCGGGCCGCGGCCGTGCTGCTGTGCTCGACCGGCAGCGCCGATCTGCCGGCCGAGGCCCGGGTCTTCCCGCTGCCGACCCCCGGCGCCCGCCGCCGGGCGCACCGGCTGCTGCTGGGTTCCCGCGCCCCGCTCGGCCCGGTCAGCCCGCCCGCCCGGTGGGCGCTGCGCTACGCCACGATGGGCCCCGGGGCGACCGCCGAGCAGATCGAGGCGTGCGCGCGGATCGTGCACGCCTGCCCGCCCGGCGTACGGGCCCGCTGGGGCCGGGTGCTGCACGACCTGGAACTCACCCGGGGCGCGAGCCGGCTGGCGGTGCCGACTGCGGTGCTGTGCGGCACCGCCGACCGGCTCACCCCGCTCGTGCTCGCCCGGCGGCTGGCGTCCGTCCTGCCGCACTGCGCGGGCCTGACCGAACTGCCGGGCCTGGGTCATATGACGCCCATCGAGGACCCGGACACCGTCGCCGGGCGGCTGCGGGAGCTGGTCCGCGACCACCTGGCGCCGGCCCCGGCGGACGAGCGGAAGACGGCGGGCCGGCAGCGAGCCGCCGAGCAGCGGCGCGACAACGAGGAGGAGGCGGCGTGAACGGAAGCAGGCTGGACGGACAGGTGGTGGTCGTCACCGGCGCCGCGCGCGGCGTCGGGGCGCTGCTGGCGCGCAAGCTCTCGGCGCGTGGCGCCACGCTGGCGCTGGTCGGCCTGGAGCCGGACGAACTGCGCGAGGTGGCGGCCTCGTTGCACGGCCCGGCCCACCACTGGCACGCCGACGTCACCGACCACGAGGCGATGACGCGGGTCGCCGCGGAGGTCAAACTCCGCTTCGGGAAGGTCGATGTGGTGGTCGCCAACGCCGGGGTGGCGACCGGCGGCCCGTTCATCGACTCCGACCCGGTGGCCTGGCGGCGGGTCATCGAGGTCAATCTGATCGGCAGCGCGGTCACCGGGCGGGCGTTCCTGCCGGTGCTCACCGAGTCGCGCGGCTACTTCCTCCAGATCGCCTCGCTCGCGGCGATCACCCCGGCGCCGATGCTGAGCGCGTACTGCGCCTCCAAGTCGGGCGTGGAGGCGTTCGCGCACTGCCTGCGGGCCGAGGTCGGGCACAAGGGCGTACGGGTCGGGGTCGGCTATCTGAGCTGGACCGATACCGACATGGTGCGCGGCGCGGACCGCGAGGACCTGATGCGGGAGCTGCGCGCCCGGCTGCCCTGGCCGTCCAACAAGACCTATCCGCTGGGTCCGGCCGTGGACCGCCTGGTGGCCGGGATCGAGCGCCGCTCGGCGCACGTCTACGGGCAGTGGTGGCTGCGCGGGATGCAGTCGGTGCGCGGCTCTCTGCCGTCGCTGATCGGGACGGTGGGGCAGCGCGAGATGCGGCGGTTCGGGGACCGGCTCGACGGGTTCCGGGCCGGGCTGGTCGGCGCGGGCGGCGAGGCGGACGAGAAGGCCCGGATGAATCGCTAGGGGGGCGGAAGGGGCGGGGCGGCCTTGACGGTCCGCCCCCGGGGTCGCGGCCGGCTGCCCCCCGGCCCGCGGTCACACACTGTGCCCGATTGTGATCGAAATGCGACGAATGTCGGTTCGTGTCACGCTTATCGAGCCCGATCCCCAACACCCCCACAGGAGTGAACAGCATGGGCATCGAAGACCAGTTCAAGGACAAGGCGCAGCAGCTCAAGGACGAGGCCAAGCGGCGGGCCCAGCAGGGTCAGGAGCGCGGCGAGCGCGGCCGCCAGCAGGGCCAGGAGCGCGGTAAGCAGGCGCAGGAGCGCGGCCAGCAGGCCCGCGAGCGCGGTCAGCAGGCGATGGACGACGCCGAGGACCGCTACCAGAGCTGACGCGTCCACCGCGTGGAGGTCGTCCTCGCGGAGGGGCGCATCCGGATACCGGGTGCGCCCCTTCCGCGTGCGTACGGATACGGGCCGGGGGTGCGCGCCAACGGGCCGGCACCCCCGGCCCGTTGGCGGCCTGGTCCCGCCCGGTCAGTCGCCGCCCCGCGGCGGCAGCGCGGGCCGCCGCCGGTCCGGGACGTCCGAGAGGTCCGGCGGGGTCGCCGCCGGGTGCCGGTCCAGCAGCTCCAGCGCGGTGCGCACCGCCACGCCCAGCTGCGGATGGCGGCCCTCCGCCCAGTGCAGCGGGGAGCGCAGCGCCTCGATGTCCACGTCCACACCGTGGTTCTCCACGCCCCAGCCGTAGAGCCGGAACCACGCGGCGTTCATCGGGACGGTGATCGCGGTGCCGTCCGCGAGCCGGTGCCGGCCGGTCATCCCGACCACCCCGCCCCACGTCCGCATGCCGACGACCGGCCCGATGCCCAGCAGCTTGAACGCCGCGGTGATCATGTCGCCGTCGGACGAGGTCATCTCGTCCGCGACCGCGACCACCGGGCCGCGCGGCGCGTTGCTGGTGTACGACACCGGCTCGGCGTCCCGGGTCAGGTCCCAGCCCATGATGGACCGGGTCAGCTTCTCGATGACCAGCTCGGAGATGTTGCCGCCGGCGTTGCCGCGGACGTCCACGATCAGGGCCGGCATCGCCATCTCGCGCCGCAGATCGCGGTTGAACTGCGCCCAGCCCGAACCGCCCATGTCGGGGATGTGCAGATAGCCGCACCGGCCGCCGCTCAACTCCCGTACCACGGCCCGCCGTTTGGCCACCCAGTCCTGGTAGCGCAGCGGCCGCTCGTCGATCAGCGGGACCACCGCGACCCGCCGGGCGTGCCCGTTGCCGGGCGCCGCGGGCTCCCCGTCCGCCGCGCCCTCCCCGGTGCCCCCGTTGTCCCCGTTCTCCGGCGGCGCGAAGGTCAGCTCCACCGTCGTCCCGCCGGCCGCCGCCAGCAGCGGGTACGGACCGGTCACCGGATCGACCGGCCGCCCGTCGACATGGGTCAGCGCGCTGCCCTCCCGGACGCCGGTGCCGGCCAGCGGCGAGCGGGCCTTGGAGTCCGAGGACTCGCCGGGCAGGATCCGCTTGACCACCCAGCGGCCGTCCCGGCGTACGAAGTTGGCGCCGAGCAGGCCGATCGGGCGCTGGTAGTGCGGCGGGCCCTCGTTGCGCCGCGCGCCGGTGACGTAGGCGTGCGAGGTGCCCAGCTCGCCCAGCACCTCGCGGAGCAGATCGGCGAACTCGTCGGGGGTGGCGACCCGTTCCAGCAGCGGACGGTACTGCGCCAGTACGCCGTCCCAGTCGATCCCGCACAGCTTGGGGTCCCAGAAGTACGCCCGGACGATCCGGCCCGCCTCCTCGAACGCCTGCCGCCACTCCGCGCCCGGGTCGACCTCGTGCAGGATCCGCCGCAGGTCGAGGTAGACGGTGGTGTCGAGGTCGGCCGGCTCGGTCGCCGGGACCGCGCGCAGCTCGCCCTCGTCGTTGACGACCAGCCGGGTGCCGTCGCCGCTGAGCGCGAACCCGTCCAGGGAGCTGGTGAGTTCGGTGCGGCGCGCCTTGGTCAGATCGAAGTGCTCCAGGGTGGGGCGGCCGGAGGTGTCGGCCGGGTTGGCGAACGTCTCGCCCAGCGCGCCGGAGATCGGCCAGCGCAGCCACACCAGCCCGCCGCCGCTGACCGGCTGGAGCGAGGAGTACTTGGACGCCGGGACGGGGAACGGCGTGACGCGGTTCTCCAGCCCCTCCACCTCCACCAGCACCGGCCCCTCCGCCGGCGGCGGGTTCGCGTCCGGGTCCAGCCCGCCGGCCGCCGGCCGCCCCTCCGGGGACAGCGCGAACGGCGACGGCGTCGCGGACGACAGCGGGACGAGGTACGGGCGGCAGCCCAGCGGGAACGACAGGTCGCCGGTGTGCACGTCGTAGACCGGGTCGAAACCGCGCCAGGACAGGAACGCCAGATAGCGGCCGTCCCGGGTGAACACCGGCTGCTCGTCCTCGAAGCGGCCGTTGGTGACATCCACCAGGTGCCCGTCGGACAGCCGCGCCATCCGGATCTTCCGCAGCGAGCGGCCGATGCCCGGATGCGACCAGGTCAGCCAGCGGGAGTCGGGGGAGAAGGCGAGGTCGCGGACCGGGCCGTTGCGGGACCGGTCCAGCTCGGTCACCGGCGCGCCCGCGCCCTCCGCCGACCCGCCGTCCGCCGGCTCCACCTCGCCGGTCGCGTCCGGCTCCCCGGCGTCCACCAGCAGCAGCCGCCCGTCGTGGGTGGCCACCGCCAGCCGCTCGCCGTCCGGCGCCGACACCAGCTCGTGGACCCGGCCCAGCGCCCCGGCCGCCAGCCGGCGCGGGGTGCCCGGACCGCTGGCCCGCGGCAGGTCCGCGATCTCCACCGCGTCCTCGCCCTCGGCGTCCGTGACGTACGCCAGCCGCCCGGTGGCGCCCAGCATCACCGGCAGCCGCACCCGGACGCCCGGCCGGTCGTGCAGCGTGCGGGCCGGGCCGTCGCGGTGGGTGAGCCAGTACAGGCTGCCGCGCACGCCGACCGCGCTGGCCCGGCCGGTGGCGTCCACCGCGAGCCCGGTGACGTGCGAGGCGGCCGGCACCTGGTACGGGCGGCGCCCGGCGCGCGGGCCGCCCAGGGTCACCGCGAGCCTGCGCGGCACCGCGTCCGGCGACAGGTCGTCGATCAGCCACAGGTCGCCCGCGCACTGGTAGACGATCCGGGAGCCGTCCGTCGAGGCGTGCCGGGCGTAGAAGTCGGCGTGGTCGCTGTGGCGGCGCAGATCGGTGCCGTCCGGCCGGCACGAGTAGACGTTCCCGACGCCCTCGTGGTCGGAGAGGAACGCGATCCGCCCGCCGGCGAACATCACCGCGTCCAGATGCCCGCGCAGATCCGGCAGCAGCCGGGTGCCGTGCAGCCACATCCGGCCCATCGCGCCGCCGCGGTAGCGCTTCCAGGACGCCGGCTCGTGCGGTGGTTTGCCGGTCAGCAGCAGCGTCCGCCGCTCCCCGCCGACCTCGCCCACCGCGATGTCGGAGACCGGCCCCCACGGCAGCTGCCCGCCGGGCCCGCCCTCGGCCGGCACGTTGTACGCCCACGAGTAGTGCGCGAACGGCTGGCCGTGCGAGGACACCGCGAGGATGTGCGTATGCCCCTCGCCGTCCGGCGGCGTCCAGCCGCAGACCCGCGCGTCCGTACCGCCCCAGTACGTCAGCTGCCGGGCCGGCCCGCCCGCCACCGGGACGAGGTGGATCTCCGGGTCGAGGCTGCGCCAGGTGGTGAACGCGATCTGCGAGCCGTCCGGGGAGAACCGCGGGTGCCCGACCCGGGTCCGGTCCACGGTCAGCCGCCAGGCCCGGCCCGGCTCCCCGCCGTCCGGCGCCAGCGGCGCCAGCCACAGGTCGTCCTCGGCCGCGAAGCACAGCAGATCGCCGTGCAGGTGCGGATAGCGCAGATAGGCGCCGGGCGGGGCGGCGGGCCCGGACGGCACTCGGCGCAGCCGGCCGCGGTCGGTGGTGGTGTTCTCCGGCCCCGGGAGCGGCCCGGCGGCCTCGGGTGCATCGGTCACGCCCCCCATGGTTTCGGCGCGCGGAGCCCGTGGCAACTCGGCGTCCGGAACGCCGCCCGGACCGCGCGCCGGTCAGCTCCGGCCCGTGACGAACGGCAGCGTGGCGTACCGGCGCACGTACGGGCCGCCGGCGAAGGTGCCCGCCGCCGCGTCCACCGCGAACTCCGGGAAACGGGCCAGCAGTTCTTCCAGCGCGACGCGGGCCATCAGCCGGGCCGCGGCGGCGCCCAGGCAGTGGTGCGGGCCGTGCGTGAACGCCAGGTGCTGCGGCCCGTCCCGAGTGATATCCAGCAGCTCCGCGTCCGGCCCGAACGCCCGCGGATCGCGGTTCGCCGCGCCGTACAGCAGCAGCACCTTGCGGCCGGCCGGGACCGTGCGGCCGTGCAGCGCGAGATCGGCGGTGACCGTCCGCGCCAGGCACTGCACCGGCGAGGTCAGCCGCAGCAGCTCCTCGACGGCGCCCGGCAGCAGCGCCGGGTCGTCCCGCAGCGCCCGGCGCTGGTCCGGGTGCGCGGTCAGCAGCTCCGCGGCGCCGCCCAGCAGGCCGGTGGTGGTGTCGTTGCCGCCGGCGACCATGGTGAACGCGAAGCCGAGGATCCGCAGCAGCGCCGTCCCGCCGCCCTCCGGCAGCAGCCGCACCAGATCCGAGACGGTGTCGTCGGCGGGCTCCGCGCGGCGCCGCTCCACCAGCTCCGCGAAGTACCCGAAGAGCTCGGTGACCGCCGCGCCCGCCGCCAGCGGATCGCCCGCCGCGCCCGCCTCCACGATGGCGTGCGTCCACCCGTCGAACCGCGCCCGGTCCGCCTCCGGTACGCCCAGATAGCGGCCCACGACGAAGCTCGGCAGCGGCTTGAACAGCTCCGCGACGATGTCGCAGCCGCCGCGCAGCTGCGCGATCCGGTCCAGCCGGGACCGGACGAACGCCCGCACCTCCGGCTCGATCGAGGCGACCCGGCGCGGGGTGTAGCCGCGGGTCAGCAGCCGCCGGAAGTCCGTGTGCTCCGGCGGGTCCAGCATCACCAGCGGCGCCGCGTCCGTGATCCCCAGCCGCTCCCGCTCCCCGTAGCCGACGGTCAGCCCGCCCGCCGACGAGAAGCGCTCGGTGTCCCGGGCGGCGGCGAGCACATCCGCGTAACGGGACAGCACCCAGTAGTCACCCTCGGCGACATGGTGCAGCGGCCCGGCATCCCGCAGCGCCGCGTACATCTCCCACGGTGCGCGCCAGCTCTCCCCGGCGCACGGCGTGAAGCGGACGGGCTCCCGGTCGGCGGTCATGGCCGGGAGGGTGGGGGAGCGGGGGCAAGGAGTCAAGACACGCGCGGCCGCGAACCCCGCCGCCGCGGGATGTGAGGAACGCCACGCCCCCGGCCCCTGGCGGTCCCCCTGGTCATGAGCATGGATCCCGGCGTTGCACCATTGAGGGGTCACCAAAGCGACGGAAGAGTGGGAAGCGGGATCAGTGGTGGACGTCCAGGGCACGGTCGAGGACGGCTTCGAGCCGGTCCGGGACGCCTTCGCAGCCAACTTCGCCGAGCGCGGCGAGCGCGGAGCGGCGGTCGCCGTCTACCGGGACGGCCGCAAGGTCGTCGACCTCTGGGGCGGCACCAAGGACGGCGACGCCCGGCCCGGCGACGAGGCGGCCGCCCCCTGGGAGCCCGGCACCGCCCAGATCGTCCGCTCCGCCACCAAGGGCGTCGCCGCCACCGTCCCGCTCCTGCTGCACCAGCGCGGACTGCTCGACCTGGACGCGCCGGTCGGCACGTACTGGCCCGAGTTCAAGGCCGCCGGCAAGGACCGCGTCCTGGTCCGCCACCTGCTGGCGCACCGCGCCGGGCTGCCGGTCCTGGACACCCCGCTCACGCCCGCCCAGGCCGTGGACGGCGTCAGCGGCCCGGCCGCGGTCGCCGCGCAGGCGCCCGCCTGGACGCCCGGCACCGACCACGGCTACCACGCCCAGACGTACAGCTGGCTGCTGGGCGAACTGGTCCTGCGGGTCACCGGCCGCACCCTCGGCACCTGGGTCGCCGAGGAGATATCCGGGCCGCTCGGCCTCGACCTGTGGATCGGCCTCCCGGAGGAGGCCCGCGCCCGCGTCGGCCGCCTCGCGCCCGTCGAGGCGCCGCCCCGGCCCGCCGCGGCCGGTCTGCGGGTCCGCCCCAAGAAGACCGTCGCCGACGCGTACGCCGATCCGGCCTCGCTCACCAGCCGCGCCTTCGGCGCGATTTCGCCGGCGCCCGACGAGAACTCCGACGCGTACCGGGCCGGTGAGCTGCCCGCCTCCTCGGGCATCGCCACGGCCCCCGCGCTGGCCCGCGCGTACGCCGCGCTGATCGGGCCGGTCGACGGCCACGCCCGGCTCTTCGCGCCGGCGACGCTCACTCTGGCCCGCACGGAGGAGTCCGCCGGGCCGGACCGGACCCTGCTGGTCACCACCCGCTTCGGGCTGGGCTTCATGCTCCACGGGGCGGCGTCGCCGCTGCTCGGGCCGGGGTCGTTCGGGCACCCGGGGCGGGGTGGGGCGCTCGCTTTCGCGGATCCGGAGAGCGGGGTCGCCTTCGGCTACGTCACGAACGGTATGCAGCGGAATGTGACGGCTGATCCGCGGGCGCAGGCGCTTGTGAGGGCGCTGGCGAACGTCGTCGGCTGACCTCCCACGTCGTTGGCTTTCCCGCCGTCGGGGGCTTTTCGTTTCCCGCCTTCGGCGGGGTCGGGTTGGGGTGTTGGGGCGGGGCCCCTGGTGGGTTCGTGGTGGCGGAGCCCCCGGCCCCTCCCGTACGGTGCGGGACCCCGCCCCGGTGGGGGTGGATGTTCAGGCGCCGTGGGGGTGGATGTTCAGGCGCCGGCGCCGGTGCCGTGGAGGGCTTGGGTCAGGTCGCCGTTGGCGGTCAGGATGCCGCCGTCCACGGGGAGGGTGATGCCGGTGACCCAGGAGGCGTCGGGGGAGGCCAGGTAGGCGACGGCGGCGGCGATGTCCTCGGGGCGGCCTACGCGGCCCAGCGGGTAGACGGCCGCCGCGCGCCGCAGATTCTCCTCCCGGCCGTCCCAGTTGGGCGTGTGGACGGTGCCCGGCGCGATGAGGTTGACCCGGACCCCGCGCGGCGCGGCATGCCCGGCCAGGGTCCGGGTCAGCGAGCCCAGCCCTGCCTTCGCGGCGCTGTAGGCATGGTTCATGAAGTCCTGAAGCCCGTTCACCGACCCGATATTGACGATGCAGCCGCGCCCCCCGGCGGCCGCCAGATGCGGCAACGCGGCCCGCGCACACCGCATCGCCCCGGTCAGCGTCACATCGAGATCCGCAGCCCAGTCGTCATCCTCGATGTCCTCGAAGAGGTCGGGGTCCGGATGGCAGCTGTACGCGTTGTTCACCAGGGTGTCCAAGCCGCCGTACGTCTCCACGGCGTACGCGACGGCCGCCACCACCGACCCCCGGTCGCGGACGTCACAGGCCCTGGCCTCGGCCGTCCCGCCACCCTCCGCCCGGATGCTCTCCGCCACCCGCGCGGCCCGCTCCCCCTCCGCATCGGTCACCAGCACCCGGGCGCCCTCCCCGGCCAACCGCCGGGCCGTGGCCTCCCCGATCCCCCGCCCGGCCCCCGTGATCAGTACGCGGTATCCATCGAATCGCCTCATGGCGACTACCTACCCCGAGCCGGGCGCCGGCTCGCCCGCCTGGCCCGTATACGGCTCAGGCGAGGTGCTTCCCGAAGAACTCGACGAGCTTGGCGACGGCAGCAGTCACATACGCGTCGCGGTCGTACAGGTCGACGTGGGTGGCGCCCTCGACGAGGAACAGCTCGGCGTTGCCGGGGCTGTCGGCGACGGCCTGCTCGGAGAAGCCGCGGGTGACGGCCTCGGTACCGGCGATCATGAGCAGCGGGCGGGGCGCGATCTTCGCGACGTCGGCGAAGGAGTCGAACTGGTCGAGCAGGTCCGCGCTGCGGACGACCATGTCCCCGGTGGAGCGGGGGTGGTGGCCGCGGGGCGTCTTGTAGTAGTCGACGAACTCGGCGGTCGGGGCCGGGGTCCCGGCATCGGCCGTGTCGGGCAGTACGGGGAACGTGGCCGCGGGCTCGCCCGCGGCTTCGGCGCTGCGGAGCTTGCCGGAGGCCGCCACCATCCGCTGCCAGCCCTCGGGATCGGCGTCGCGGAAGAAGCTGGGGACGTCGGTGCCGGAGACGCCGGCCACGGCCTTCATACGGTGGTCGGTCTGGGCGGCGTAGGGCACGTAGGCGCCCGAGCCGCACACGCCCAGCACGCCGATGCGGTCGGGGTCGATCTCGGGGCGCGTGGTGAGGTAGGAGACCGCCGCGCGGAAGTCCTCGGCGCGCTGGAAGGGGTCCTCCAGGCCGCGGGGCATGCCCTCGGACTCACCCTGGAAGGCGGCGTCGAAGGTCAGGACGGCGAAGCCTTCCCCGACCAGGCGCGTCGCGTACACCGCCGGCGCCTGCTCCTTGACGCCGGTCGTGGGGTGGCCGACGACGATCGCGGCGAGCGGGCCGCCGACGCCGTCGGGAAGGTAGAGGTGCCCCGCGAGCTGCAGGCCATTGGTCGGGAAGCGGACGTCGGTCCTCATGTTCTTCGGCTCCTGGTGGGATCGTGGACGGCCGGCGATCTGCGGGCCGATATCCACTGTCCGGCCGGGGGCCGGGGCGGGGAAGGACGGGCTGCTTCCTGGGAAGGATCTGTCCCAGGCAGCACGCCCGGCCGGATGCCATGCTGAACGGATGGCTGGTTCTCCACACCTTCGTGAGCTGGGTGAGTTCCTCAGACACCGCCGGGGTGAGCTGACCCCGGCGCAGGTCGGGCTTCCCGAGCGCGGGCACACCCAGCGCCGCGTCCGGGGGCTGCGCCGCGAGGAGGTGGCCCAGCTCGCCGCGATCAGCACCGACTACTACGTACGCATCGAGCAGGGCCGCCTGGCGCCGTCGCAGCCGGTGCTCGACGCCCTCGTACGAGAACTGCGGCTCGACCGCGACCAGCGGACGTACGCGGAGGGGCTGGTCGAGCAGGCCGCCCGGGCGGGGCACCGCAAGGCGGCGCCGCGCCGGGCGGCCCGGCCGAAGGTCCACCCGCACCTCGCACGCTTGCTGGGGCAGCTCACCGAGACGCCCGCCATCGTCTTCGGGCCACGGCTCGACATCCTGGCGTGGAGCCCGCTGGCGGCGAGGCTGCTCTGCGATTTCGCAGCCGTACCCGAAGCCGAGCGCAACTACGTCCGCATGGTCTTCACCGACCCGGTGATGCGCGAGATCTACCCCGACTGGGAGGACGTCGCCCGCACCTGCGTGGAGGTCCTGCGGATGGAAGCCGGCACCCACCCCACCGATCCGGCTCTCACCGCTCTCGTGGGCGAACTGTCCGTTACTGACCAGCAGTTCCGTGTCTGGTGGGCCGAACACCGCGTCGCCCACCAGGACTTCGGCAGCAAGCGCATCGCCCACCCTGACGTCGGCGACCTCACCCTCGACTGGGACACCTTCCACTACGCCGGCGCACCGGAACAGCAACTCGTGCTCTGGTCCGCCGAACCCGGCACTCCGGACGCCGAAGCCCTGTCCCAATTGGCCCGCGACACGGCACCCGAGTCGCCTCCCTCATCAGGCGCGTCCTGACGCCCCTTCGCCCGGCATACGCCGCACGGCCCGGCGCACGGCGGCACCGGCTCGCCAGGGGGTACGTAGCTGACCCCCTCCCCCGTCGCCACCAAGGGCGGCCTGGCCTCCGGCGGCCGCAAGGGGGACCGTAGCGCCCTCAAGGACAACCGTTCGGTCATGACCTCGCCTTCCGGTGAGGATGGCGCCGCATCTCGACATCGCAGTCAGCCGCCTTCGACCTGTCCCCAGCGGCCCGCGCCCGCGCCCGCTGCCACGCGCTGTGCTGAGCTGTCCCGCGCCGCACTCGACGAGGCGGGGCCCGACGCTCCGGCCACGGCCCGTGCGCTGTTCTTCGACCGGGTCGCGTGGGCTCATACGCGGGTCGGCGAAGCCCAACCGGCCATGCGGGCGCTTGGGCAGGCACACGACGCGCTTGCCGAGGCGGACGGACGCGCGGCGCCCACGTGGGCGTACTGGGTGAGCAGGGAAGAGCTCGAGGTCATGGACGCCCGGGTGTTCACCGAGCTGCGCCGCCCGTTGCGAGCCGTCCCGCTGCTGACCCAGGTCCTTCGCCGCTACGACGCCACGCACGCCCGGGAGGTCGCCCTGTACCGGTCGTGGCTCGCCGTCGCGCTCGCCGACGCCAACGAACCCGAACGGGCGGCGGAGGAGGCCCGGCGCGTCGTGTCCGCCTCCCTGGACA
Source organism: Streptomyces sp. NRRL F-4489 (assembly GCF_001509485.1). Classification (GTDB taxonomy): domain Bacteria; phylum Actinomycetota; class Actinomycetes; order Streptomycetales; family Streptomycetaceae; genus Streptomyces. The sequence continues at coordinate 223 of NZ_LLZI01000032.1, read as the reverse complement.
TGGCCAGCGACCGCATCGCCTCGCGCGCCCGTGTCGTGCTCCGCCGCCTTCAGCGGTTCAGGGATGTCCCTGAAGTCGGCGACGTGCTTCATGACCATGGCCATCTGCTGTGCGGATGAGGAACAGCTCCCCGCAGCCGGGGACCGTCTCGCCCCCACCCCCACCGGGGCAGGGTCCCGCACCGTACGGGAGGGGCCGGGGGCTCTGGGGTGGGTTGTCGGAC
>NZ_LLZI01000031.1 GCF_001509485.1 Streptomyces sp. NRRL F-4489 | reverse complement strand
CCCTCGCCTTCTCCGAGCCCCGCCAGGTCCCCCTGGCCGTATGGCGCGAACTGATCACCGCGGCCACCGCCGCCGGCCTCACCACCCCGGCCACCACCGCAGACGAGGCAACGCCCCCCACCACCGAGGCCGAACTGGCCGATCTGGCCCGCCAGTTCCCCGACCACCTCGACCACACCGACGGCCAGGTCAGCTTCCGCCAGGAGCGCACCGCCGAGGCGATCCGCGACGCGTACGGCCCCGAGGTGCCCGCCGCCGTCGGCCGCCACATGGTCGCCTGGCTGCGCGACCAGGCGCCCGGCCTCCGCCACCCTGACGGCTGGGCCGCCTCCGGCCCCCTCGGCCGCTACGCCGCCCACGGCATCGCCATGCACGCCGCCCAAGCGGGCACGGACCTCCTCGACGAACTCCTCACCGACGGCACGATCGTCGCGCAGCTCCCCCCGGACGCCCTCGTGGACGCCGCCCACTGCGCCCACGACGGCTCCCTGCCCGGCAACAGCCCCGCCGCCGACGCCGTACACCTCCAGATGTACGGCGTCCACCAGCCCGACCAACCCACCTGGGCCGCCTGGCTCCACCTCATGGCCACCGCCCGCGAGGACACCGCCCTGGCCGAGGGCATCGCCCGCTCCGGGGTCCGGCTCTCCTGGAAGACGCTGTGGACCCACTGGCGTCCCCCGGGCGGCTGCCACCCCGCCTACCTGCGCCCCGGCCCGGTCGGCACCGCGTACCCCGTCCGCTGGCAGGGCCGCCCCGCCGTGCTGTCCTCCGGCGACGACCTGCGCGTCTGGGACCTGGCGACGGGCGACCTCCTCGCCGGCCCCTGGCCCGCGGACGGTGACTTCCCCGCCGACGCCCGCCCCGCCCTGACCTGGGCCACCGGCGACCACCCCACACCCGGCCCGGCCTCACTCCGCGAACTCCACAAGGCGGCCGACACCGCCGAAACCGTCGACGGCGCCCTGGAAGCCCTGCTCAACGTCTGCCTGGACACCGGGACCCCGCTCTCCCCCGGCCTCCCGGCCCCCCTCGTCCTGGCCGGTCCCGGCGGCGTCCTCGCCCTCCAGCCCCACCCCGACGCACACCTCACCGCCTTCAGCGACCCGGACAGCAGGGAGCCTTTCCTCGGCACCCTCACCGCCACCGGAGCCGCCACCCCCGCCGGCGCCCCCGACCCGTCACCGCAGGACCTCGCCGCTATCTACGGCACCGGCGCCTACGTCACCACCGCCCCCGAAAACCTCCCCGAGGACCTCACCGACCCCACCGCCCGCCGCCTCCTCACCACCACCGGCCTCCCCGGGTTCGACGACGAAGGACTCGCCCTCCAGCCGTCCCACCCGGACTTCCTCCAGGAGGTCGAGTGGCCGGAGGACCATCCCGAACAGCCCGCCGACGACGGCCCGTTCCACCGCCTCGGCCAGTGGATGGGCGGCTACGTCGTCCTCGACGGCCCCACCGGCCACGTCCTGCGCTGCCCCGTCGACGAGGACGACCCCACCGCCGAGGACGGCGTGCTCGTCGCCACCACCCTGGACAACTTCCTCACCATGGCCGCCACCTTCGTCACCGGCCGCCGCCTCCTGGCCGACGTCGACAACCGCGACGAGGCGAACGTCCTCCGCCAGCACATCGAGGACACCCTCTGGAGCATCGACTGGAAGGGCTCAGGCGCCGGCGCCTGGCAATACCCCCTCCACAACGACTGACCGCCGCCCCGCCTGCCCGCGCCAGGGAGAAGCACCCCATGCGATACGCCGAGGCCCTCGGCACAGCCGTGGACTGGCTGAAGCGGCCCGGCCCCGGTGTCGTCCTCCAGGTGTCCGGGCCGGCCGGGGCCGGCAAGACGCGGTTGCTGCACAGGCTCAGGGAGCGCTTCCCGGCGGGGGTGATGGTCGACTGCCGCGGCCTGACCGCCGATCAGGTCGCGCACGCGGTACTGGACGGCCTCGGGCTGCACATGGACCTCTCGCGCAGCCGTACACCGCTGCGCGACGTCCTCGCGCGGCACGAGGGCGACGCCCTGGTGGTGCTGGCGAACGCCCAGTGGGCCGGGCCGCTGTTCAGTTCCACCGAACCGACCCGGGTGGGCGGTGACCTCGCCGCCGAGATCGCGCTGCGGAGCGGCGGCCGGGTCTCGGTCGCGGTGGAGGTCGACGGCGCGCACGAACGGGTGGCGGTGACCCGCCCCAAGGACGTACGCCTGGAAGGCCGGGAGGAACCGGAGGAGCCAGGGGTTCCGGACGGGCCGGACGGGCCACGGGCGCCCCTCCCCCGGCTCGTCGCCGAGCACCCCGCCCTGACCGCCCTGGCGGCCGCGGAGACCCGTGCCGTTTCCCTCCCCGTCTGGGAATTCCTCGCCCGCGCGCTCGGCGTCCCCGCGACCGCCACCGAGCTGTCCGGCCTGGCCGCCCGCCAACCGGCCGTCCTCCAGCACCACACCCACACCCCGCACCCCACCGACACCTCACACGGCCCGGCGGTGAGCTTCCGCACCGACGCCCTCAAGCACCTCACCCGCACCCTCACCCCCCTCACCCCCGAGCAACAGGCCGCAGTGGCAAGGCAATTGACCGCCGCGCTCACCGGCCGCCCGCCGTCCGACCCGGTGCACGCCTACGCCGCGCAAGCCCTCGCCCCGCACGCCGCCCTCTCCGGCACCGGCCTCCCCGCGCTGCTCACCGACGCGCCCGCCGCCCTGGCCCGCTGCACCCGTTACTCCGTCCTCCAGGCCCTGGCCCTGCACTACCGGGACGGTGTCTCCCAAGGGGGTGTCGCCGCCGACATCCACTACCTCGAAACGGAGGGCATCGCCCCGGAGGACCAGGGCGAATGGCTCTCCTGGCTCCACTGGGCGGCCACCAACCGCGGCGACACCGCCTGGGCCGCGGCCCTCGCCGGTGCCGGTGTGCCCCTCCCCTGGCGCACCGCCTGGTCGCACCACCGCCCCTACGCCGTCTTCGGCCCGGTCCCCGGCGGGACGGGCACGGTGGACCACCTCTTCCCCGGTTCCCTGGACGGCACCGCCGCCGTGGCCGGGCAACACCTGCTCCCGCCCTATCAGGACGGCGAGTACACCGAGCCGGAAGGCGACGACCGGGCCGTCGAACGGATCTGGAGCCTCGCGGACGGCACGGAACTCACGCCGCCGTCCACCGTCGAGCTCTTCTACGACCTGGAGGGCGACGTCGAGTCCGTCGAGGGCCGCACCGCCCGCTTCGAGGACACCGGGGCACCGGCCCTCGACCCCGACGACCGCACCCCGATCCGGCTCCCGTACAGCGCCACCAGCAGCTGCGCCCCGGACGGCGAACGGTGGGTGGTGGCCGGCCGCGGCGGCCTGTACGCCCTCGACCCGCACCGTCCGGCGCCCCCCGCCGGCGACACCCCCCTGCCCCCGTGGACGCCCCCGCTGCTCGCCCCGCACACCAGCGCCGCCCCCTGGGAGTTCCCGGGCGAGCTGATGACTCCCGCGGGCCCTTCCCCCGCGGTCCTGGCCCGCGCGTTCGGCCCGGACGCCTGCCGCACCCTCCCGGCGAGCGCCGTGCCGCCCGGTCTGGACGAGGCCACCCGCCGCTGCCTCACCGACACCGGCGTCCCCGTCCTCCACGGCCAGATCTACCTGGCCACCCTCCCGCCCCTGGACGAGACCGGGCTGCCCGCCGCCGACTGGCAGGGCGTGCCCGCCGTCCCCTCCCCGGGCGACGGCCCCTTCCACCCCCTGGGCACGTGGCTCGGCTCCGGCGCCTACCTGGACGCCGCCACCGGCCGCGTCCTCCAGGACGGCCGCTCCGGCGCCTCCTTCGAACTCACCGTCGCCGGCAGCCTCCCCCAGTACCTCGCCCTGCTCTGCCTCTACCGCACCTTCGTGCTCAGCGACTTCGCCTGCACCGCCGAGCTGCACGACGCCCGGTCCGCCCTGCACCGCTGGGCCGCCCGCATCGACCCCGCCGTCGAGCACAGCCGCACCTGGCAGGCCATCCTGTCCGGCTCCCTGGAGGACGACCTGGTCGTCAGCGGCTGGACCCTCCCGGGCCTGCGACCGGCCTGAACCCCGCCCCCGGCCACAACGACTGACCGCCGGCGGCCCTTCTCGGGCGGCCGGCGGTCGGGGGCGGTGGCGTGCCGGTCAGTCGCGGGCGGCCGCGATCTGGCGGGACATGATCGTGGTGAGTTCGTAGGCGGTGTGGGAGGCGGCTACGGCGGTGATCTCGGCGTGGTCGTAGGCCGGGGCGACCTCGACCACGTCGGCGGAGACGAGGTTGCAGGAGGCCAGGCCGCGCAGGATCTCCAGGAGTTCGCGGGAGGTCATGCCGCCCGCCTCCGGCGTGCCGGTGCCCGGGGCGTGGGCCGGGTCCAGGCAGTCGATGTCGATGGAGATGTAGAGGGGGCGGTCGCCGATGCGCTGGCGGAGCTGGTCGGCGACCTCGTCGGCGCCGCGCCGGTAGACGTCCGACGAGGTGACGATGCCGAAGCCCAGCTTCTCGTCGTCGGTGAGGTCCTGCTTGCCGTAGAGCGGCCCGCGGGTGCCGACGTGGGAGAGCGCGGAGGTGTCGAGGATGCCCTCCTCGACGGCGCGGCGGAACGGCGTGCCGTGGGTGTACTCGGCGCCGAAGTAGGTGTCCCAGGTGTCGAGGTGCGCGTCGAAGTGGAGCAGCGCGACCGGGCCGTGCTTCTTCGCCACCGAGCGCAGCAGCGGCAGCGCGATGGTGTGGTCGCCGCCGAGCGTCATCATGCGGGCGCCGGAGGCCAGCAGGTCGTCGGCGGCGGCCTCGATGGTCTCGACGGCCTCGTTGATGTTGAACGGGTTGGCCGCGATGTCGCCGGCGTCGGCGACCTGCGCCAGCGCGAACGGCGAGGCGTCCTGCGCCGGGTTGTACGGCCGCAGCAGCCGCGACGCCTCGCGGATCGCGTTGCCGCCGAAGCGGGCGCCCGGCCGGTAGGAGACGCCGGTGTCGAAGGGGACGCCGACCACGGCGACGTCGGCCCGGCCGCCGACCTCGTCGAGGCGGGGCAGCCGCGCGAAGGTCGCGGGCCCGGCGTAGCGCGGGATACGGGAGGAGTCGACGGGGCCCACGGGCGCGTTCGATGCGGTGCTCATGCGCCTGAGAGTAGGGCGGGAGGACCAGCGGCCCCATGGACATTTGCGGAACGAAGGCGCCTCCCGTTCGACAATTCGTCCAGCCGCCCCGGTGTCCGCGCTGTGGAACGCCCGGCCCGGAAGGAAGCGCCCGGGCACAATGGCGCTATGCCGATAGCCGCTGCGGCCCCCTCGCGTGCCGAACTCATCGACCACCTCGTCCGGACCCGGATCGCCGGGGAGGTGGCCACGCCCCGCGAGAACAACCTCCTGCACTACCGCCGGCTCGCGAACGGCGACCGCCACTACTGGTTCGGCCTGGAGCTGGGCGACCGCTGGACGGACGAGCAGGACGTACTGGCCGTGATGGCCGAGCGCTGCGGCGTCAGCGACGATCCGCACCACCGGCAGGGCCAGGACACCATCGACCCCGAGCTGACCGTGGACGCCCTGGACCGCGCCGCCGCGCTGCTGCGCAAGGCCGCCGCCGACCGCCAGCGGGTGCTCTTCGCCACCGGCCACCCGGGCGGCCTCCTGGACGTCCACCGCGCCACCGCGCAGGCGCTGCGCGAGCGGGACTGCGAGATCGTCGTCATCCCCGACGGCCTGATGGCGGACGACGGCATGGTCTTCCAGTTCGGCGACGTGGCGATGCTGGAACGCGGCGCCACGCTGTGGCACACCCACTCCCCCGAGCCGATGGCCGCCATCCTCGACGGCCTGGAGCGCGCCGGCCGCCCCCTGCCGGACCTGGTCATGGCCGACCACGGCTGGGCGGGCCGCGCGGGCCAGCACGGCATCCCCACCATCGGCTTCGCCGACTGCAACGACCCCGCCCTCTTCCTCGCCGAGTCCGAGGGCACCGTCCAGGTCACCATCCCCCTGGACGACCACGTGCTCAGCCCCCGGCATTACGACCCGTTGACCGCGTACCTGCTGGCGGCCGCCGACCTGGTCTGACTGACGACGACGGGACCGCCGGGATCACCGGCGGAAACCCGGCGACGGCGCGGGGCGGCCGCAAAGAACCACCCCACGAGTCACCCCACCCCCCGCACAACCCCCTCCTGCACCACAGACCCCACCAGCCTCCCGTCCGCCGAGAAGATCCGCCCCACCCCCAGCCCCCGCCCCCCACCGGCGGTCGGCGACTCCTGGTCGTAGAGCAGCCACTCATCGGCCCGCAGCGGCCGGTGGAACCACATCGCGTGGTCGAGGCTCGCGCCGACCACGTCACCCACGGCCCAGCCGCCCCGCCCGTGCGCCAGCAGCACCGAGTCCAGCAGCGTCATGTCGGAGACATACGTGACCAGGCAGATGTGGAGCAGCGGCAGGTCCTCGGGACCGTCCAGCTTGCCGTCGGTGCGGAACCAGACCTGGGTGCGCGGCTCCCGGGGCGTGCCGGGGTCGGCGAACGGCGGCGGGGTGACGTACCGCAGGTCGATCGCGGCCCGTGCCTCCAGGAGCCGTTCGAGGACGCCCGGGTCGCGGAAGCGGTCGGCGTAGCGGGGCAGGAGTTCGGCCTGGGTGGGCAGGGTCAGCGGGTCGGGGGCCGGCGGCATCGGCTCCTGGTGGTCCAGGGCGCTGTCCTCCGGGGCGTGGAAGGAGGCGGTGAGGTGGAAGACCGGCCGGCCGTGCTGGACGGCGACGACCCGGCGGGTGGTGAAGGACCGCCCGTCGCGGACCCGGTCGACGGTGTAGATCAGGGGCGCGCCGGGGTCGCCGGGGCGCAGGAAGTAGGCGTGCAGGGAGTGCGGGGGCCGGTCGGCGGGGACCGTGCGCCCGGCGGCGACCAGGGCCTGGGCGGCGACCTGGCCGCCGAAGACCCGGGGGACGATCGAGGACCGGCTCTGCCCCCGGAAGATGTCGTGCTCGATCCGCTCCAGGTCGAGCAGATCGAGCAGCGACCGCAGTGCGTCGTTCACGTGCGGGGTCCCTGCGGGCTCACAGGCCCATGGACTTGGCGATGATCGACTTCATGACCTCGCTGGTGCCGCCGTAGATGCGGTTGACGCGGTTGTCGGCGTAGAGGCGGGCGATGGGGTACTCGTTCATGAAGCCGTAGCCGCCGTGGAGCTGGAGGCAGCGGTCGATGACGCGGTGCGCGACCTCGGTGCAGAAGAGCTTGGCGGAGGCGGCCTCGGCGGGCGTCAGCTCACCGGCGTCGAGGGCTTCCAGGGCGCGGTCGGCGACGGCCTCGGCGGCGTCCACCTCGGCCTGGCAGGCGGCCAGTTCGAACTTGGTGTTCTGGAACGCGGCGACCGGCTTGCCGAAGACCGTGCGCTCCTGGACGTACTGCTGGGCGAACCGGACGGCGGCCTTGGCCTGCGCGTAGGCGCCGAAGGCGATGCCCCAGCGCTCGGAGGGGAGGTTGCGGCCGAGGTAGGAGAAGCCCGCGTTCTCCTCGCCGAGCAGGTCCTCGGCGGGCACCTTGACGTCGGTGAAGGCCAGTTCGGCGGTGTCGGAGACCTTCAGGCCGAGCTTGTCGAGCTTGCGGCCGACGGAGTAGCCCTCGGACGTGGTGTCGACGGCGAAGAGGGAGATGCCGAAGCGGCGGTCGTCCTCGCGCGGCGGCGAGGTGCGGGCGCAGACGATGACGCGGTCGGCGTGCACGCCGCCGGTGATGAAGGTCTTGGCGCCGTTGAGGACGTAGTGGCTGCCGTCCGCGGAGCGCTTGGCGGTGGTCTTCATACCGGCGAGGTCGGAGCCGGTGCCCGGCTCGGTCATCGCCAGCGCCCACATCTCCTCGCCGGTGACGAACTTCGGGAGGTAGCGCCGCTTCTGCTCGTCGGTGGCGAGCATCTGGATGTACGGCAGGCCGAGCAGGACGTGGACGCCGGAGCCGCCGAAGCTGACGCCGGCGCGGGCGGTCTCCTCGTACATCACGGCCTCGAACTTGTGCGAGTCGACGCCGGCGCCGCCGTACTCCTCGGGGACGCGGATGCCGAAGATCCCCAGCTCGGCGAGCTTGTAGTAGAAGTCGCGGGGGACCTGCCCGGCGGCGTACCAGTCGTCGTGGACGGGGACGACCTCGGCCTCGATGAAGGCGCGTATGGTCTCCCGGAACGCCTCGTGATCCTCGTTGAACACCGTCCGGCGCATGCCCTGGCCTCCCTCACCGCCACACCTGGCTAAGCGTTTGCTCAGCGAAAAGCTACCGGCCGGTCACCAACGCTGTCCAGGGGTCGCGGGGCACCCGCGCGGGCGCGGTCAGCCCGCCGCCTCCACCGCGTCCGCCGCCGCCCCGTCCACGGCGGCCGCGTCCGCCCCCGCGCCGTCCACCGCCCCGAACGCCCCCAGCGCGAGCCGGTGCAACAGCCGGGCCATCTCCGTACGCCCCGGGAGGGAGCCGGGCCGGCCCAGGTGCGGGGTGGAGTTCAGCAGCCCGAAGACCGCGTGCACCGCGGCCCGTACCTCGGACTCCGGCGGCCCGGGGTGCACCTGCCGGACGACCTCCACCCACAGCTCCACGTACTGCCGCTGGAGCTGGCGGACCCGCTTGCGGTCGGCCTCGCGCAGGCGGTCCAGCTCGCGGTCGTGCAGGGTGATCAGCGGGCGGTCGTCGAGCGCGAAGTCGATATGGCCGCCGATCAGCGCGTCGAGCACCGCGGCGGGGCTCTCGCCGCCCTCGGCGACCCGCATCCGGCCGCCGGCCAGCAGCCGCTCGCTGATGCCGACCAGCAGCTCGGCGAGCATCGCGTCCTTGCCGGCGAAGTGCCGGTAGAGGCCGGGCCCGGAGATGCCGACCGCCGCCCCTATCTCGTCCACGCCGACGCCGTGGAAGCCGCGCTCCGCGAAGAGCCGGGCGGCCTCCTTGAGGATCTGCTCGCGGCGGCTGGTCGGGGCAGGGGCGTGCGTAGTACTCATGCCGTCGATTGTAGACAGGGGGGTTAGTGGTCGTTAACCTGAAGGGGAACTGGTTAACGCCTATTAACCCGCTCGGGCGCGGAGCACACCCCGCGGCGCCCGGCGGGCCGCCGACCGAGCGAGGGGGCCCATGGCGATGGAGGCCATCGAGCAGGCACCGGTGCTGGCCAGCACCGCGGACCCGGCGTCCGACGCCTGGCGGACGAACGAGGCCGCGCACCGCGAGCTGGCCGAGCGGCTGCGCGCGAAGCTGGCCGCGGCCCGGCTGGGCGGCGGCGAGAAGGCCCGCGCCCGCCACACCGCCCGCGGCAAGCTGCTGCCCCGGGACCGCGTCGACGCCCTGCTGGATCCGGGCTCGCCGTTCCTGGAGCTGGCGCCGCTGGCCGCGGGCGGGATGTACGGCGGGGCCGCGCCGGCCGCCGGTGTGATCGCCGGCATCGGCCGGGTCAGCGGCCGGGAGACCGTGATCGTCGCCAACGACGCCACCGTCAAGGGCGGCACGTACTACCCGATGACGGTCAAGAAGCACCTGCGCGCCCAGGAGGTCGCGCTGGAGAACGGCCTGCCGTGCCTGTATCTGGTCGACTCCGGCGGCGCGTTCCTGCCGATGCAGGACGAGGTCTTCCCCGACCGCGAGCACTTCGGGCGGATCTTCTACAACCAAGCCCGGATGTCCGCCGCCGGCGTCCCGCAGATCGCCGCGGTGCTGGGCTCCTGCACGGCCGGCGGCGCGTACGTCCCGGCGATGAGCGACGAGGCGGTGATCGTCCGCGGGCAGGGCACGATCTTCCTCGGCGGCCCGCCGCTGGTGAAGGCCGCCACCGGCGAGGTGGTCAGCGCCGAGGAGCTGGGCGGCGGCGAGGTGCACTCCCGGGTCTCCGGCGTCACCGACCACCTCGCCGAGGACGACGCGCACGCCCTGCGGATCGTCCGCACCATCGTCGGAACGCTCGGCGACCGCCCGCCGCTGCCCTGGCCCGTCCGGCCCGTCGAGGAGCCCAAGGCCGACCCCGCCGGGCTCTACGGCGTCGTGCCGGTGGACTCCCGTACGCCCTACGACGTCCGCGAGGTGATCGCCCGGATCACCGACGGCTCCCGCTTCGCGGAGTTCAAGGCCGAGTACGGCACGACCCTCGTCACCGGCTTCGCCCATATCCACGGCCACCCGGTGGGGATCGTCGCCAACAACGGCATCCTGTTCTCCGAATCCGCCCAGAAGGGCGCCCACTTCATCGAGCTGTGCGACCAGCGCGGTATCCCGCTGCTCTTCCTCCAGAACATCTCCGGCTTCATGGTCGGCCGCGACTACGAGGCCGGCGGGATCGCCAAGCACGGCGCCAAGATGGTCACCGCGGTCGCCTGCACCCGCGTCCCCAAGCTGACGGTCGTCATCGGCGGCTCGTACGGCGCCGGCAACTACTCCATGTGCGGCCGGGCCTACTCCCCCCGCTTCCTGTGGATGTGGCCGAACGCCAAGATCTCCGTGATGGGCGGCGAGCAGGCCGCGTCGGTCCTGGCCACCGTCAAGCGCGACCAGCTGGAGGCGCGCGGCGAGGAGTGGGGCGCGGAGGAGGAGGCCGCCTTCAAGGAGCCGATCCGCGCCCAGTACGAGACCCAGGGCAACGCCTACTACGCGACGGCCCGGCTGTGGGACGACGGCGTCATCGACCCGCTGGAGACCCGCCAGGTCCTCGGCCTGGCCCTGACCGCCTGCGCCAACGCCCCGCTCCCCCGGCGGGAGCGCGACGCGCCGCGCTTCGGCGTCTTCCGGATGTGAGGCCGGACGTGACGGAGGCGAGGACGCACGTGACGGACACAAGGGCGTACGTGACGGACACGAGGGCGTACGCGAAGGACGCCACGGACGCGACGACGGATGTGACGGACGTGGCGAACGCGACGGACGCGACAGACGTGCAGGCGTACGCGACGGACGTGACGGATCTGAGAGGACCCATGACCAGCATCGACCCCGGCCTGTTCGACACCGTCCTGGTCGCCAACCGCGGCGAGATCGCGGTCCGCGTCATCCGGACGCTGCGCGCCCTGGGCATCCGCTCGGTCGCCGTGTACAGCGACGCGGACGCCGGCGCCCGGCACGTCCGGGAGGCCGACACCGCCGTCCGGATCGGCCCGGCCCCGGCCGCCGAGAGCTATCTGTCGGCCGAGCGGCTGCTGGACGCCGCCGCCCGCACCGGCGCCCGCGCCGTCCACCCCGGCTACGGCTTCCTCGCCGAGAACGCCGCCTTCGCCCGCGCCTGCGCCGACGCCGGACTGGTCTTCATCGGCCCGCCCGCCGACGCCATCGACCTGATGGGCGACAAGATCCGGGCCAAGGAGACGGTCCGCGCGGCCGGCGTCCCGGTCGTCCCCGGCTCGTCCGGCAGCGGCCTGACGGACGCCGAACTGGCCGCCGCGGCGCGGGAGATCGGTATGCCGGTGCTGCTCAAGCCGTCCGCGGGCGGCGGCGGCAAGGGCATGCGGCTGGTGAGGGACGCCGCCCGCCTGGCCGACGAGATCGCCGCCGCGCGCCGCGAGGCCCGCTCGTCGTTCGGCGACGACACACTGCTGGTGGAGCGGTGGATCGACCGGCCCCGGCACATCGAGATCCAGATCCTCGCCGACGGCCACGGCACCGTCCTCCACCTCGGCGAGCGCGAGTGCTCCCTCCAGCGCCGCCACCAGAAGATCATCGAGGAGGCGCCGTCGGTCCTGCTGGACGAGGCGACCCGCGCCGCGATGGGCGCCGCGGCCGTCCAGGCGGCCCGCTCCTGCGGCTACCGCGGCGCCGGCACGGTCGAGTTCATCGTCCCCGGCAAGGACCCGGCCGGCTACTGCTTCATGGAGATGAACACCCGCCTCCAGGTGGAGCACCCGGTCACCGAGCTGACGGTCGCCTTCGGCCCGGACGGCGCGGGCCTGGACCTCGTGGAGTGGCAGCTGCGGATCGCCGCCGGCGAGCGCCTGCCGTTCGCCCAGGAGGACCTGGCCTTCACCGGGCACGCCGTCGAGGCCCGGATCTGCGCCGAGGACCCGGCCCGCGACTTCCTGCCCACCGGCGGCACGGTCGTCACCCTCCGCGAGCCCGAGGGCGACGGGATCCGCACGGACTCCGGGCTGACCGAGGGCGCCGAGGTCGGGAGCCGCTACGACCCGATGCTCGCCAAGGTCATCGCGTACGGCCCGGACCGCCCGAGCGCCCTGCGGAAGCTGCGGGCCGCGCTGGCCGCCACGGTCACCCTGGGCGTGCCGACCAACGCCGGCTTCCTGCGCCGCCTGCTGGCCCACCCCGACGTGGTCGCCGGCGACCTGGACACCGGGCTGGTCGAGCGGGTCGCGGCCGAGCTGGTGGACCCGGCGGTGCCGGAGGAGGTCTACGCCGCGGCCGCCGCGGTCCGCCAGGCGGCCCTGGAGCCGGCGCCGGACGCGGTCGGCTGGCGCGATCCGTTCGCCGCCCCCACCGGCTTCCGGCTGGGCGGCGAGCCCGCCCCGGTCCGCCACTGGCTGCGCGTCCCCGGCCACGACCCGGTGGCGTACGACGCCCGGCCCGGCGCCGCCCCCGAGGCGTACGAGGTCACCGCGGACGAGGTGCGGGTCACCGTCGCCGGCGTCCGGCACACCTTCCACCGCGGCGGCGACTGGCTGGGCCGGGACGGCGACGCCTGGCACGTCGCCGACCACGACCCGGTCGCCGAGGCGCTGCGGGCGGCCGCCCGGGGCCAGGGCGCGGACACCCTCGCCGCCCCGATGCCCGGCACCGTCACCGTCGTCAAGGTGGCGGTCGGCGACGAGGTCGCGGCCGGGCAGGGCCTGCTGGTGGTGGAGGCGATGAAGATGGAGCACGTGATCTCCGCGCCGCACGCCGGGACGGTCACCGAACTGGACGTCACGCCCGGCAGCACGGTCGCCATGGACCAGGTCCTGGCCGTCGTCGCCCCCCACGAGGACGGCGGCGGAAACGACTCCGCACCGGCCCCCGGCACCCCCGAGGAGGCGACGGTATGACCACCCCGGACACCCCCGAAGGCACCGGCGGCACCCCCGCCACCGGCCTCCCCATGGCCTTCCCGGCGGACGGCCTGCCCGCCCGCGTACGGATCCACGAGGTCGGCCCGCGCGACGGCCTGCAGAACGAGTCCCAGGTCGTCCCCACCGAGGTCAAGGCGGAGTTCATCCGCCGCCTGGCCGGCGCGGGCCTGCCGGTGGTCGAGGCCACCAGCTTCGTCCACCCCAAGTGGGTGCCCCAACTCGCCGACGCCGAGCGGCTGTTCCCCATGCTGGACGGTATCGACCCGGCGCGGCTGCCGGTGCTGGTGCCCAACGAGCGGGGCCTGGAGCGGGCCCTGGCGCTGGGCGCCCGCCGGATCGCGGTGTTCGGCAGCGCCACCGAGTCGTTCGCCCGGGCCAACCTCAACCGCACCGTCGACGAGGCGCTGGCGATGTTCGCCCCGGTCGTCCGCCGGGCCCGCGACGAGCAGCTGCACGTCCGCGGCTACCTCTCCATGTGCTTCGGCGACCCCTGGGAGGGCCCGGTGCCCATCGCCCGGGTCGTCCGGGTCTGCCGGGCGCTGCTCGACCTCGGCTGCGACGAGCTGAGCCTGGGCGACACCATCGGCGTGGCCACGCCCGGCCACGTCCGCCGCCTGCTCACCGCGCTGAACGACGCGGGCGTGCCCACCGACCGGCTGGGCGTGCACTTCCACGACACGTACGGGCAGGCCCTCGCCAACACCTTCGCCGCGCTCCAGCACGGCGTCACCACCGTCGACGCCTCGGCGGGCGGCCTGGGCGGCTGCCCGTACGCCAAGAGCGCCACCGGCAATCTCGCCACCGAAGACCTCGTGTGGATGCTGGACGGCCTCGGCATCGAGACCGGCGTCGATCTGGCGCGGCTGACCGCGGCCAGCGTCTGGCTGGCCGGGGTGCTGGGCCGCCCCAGCCCCTCGCGCACCGTCCTCGCGCAGATGAATCAGGCACGGCCCCACAAGGAGTGACCATGTCCCTGGACCACCGCCTGCCCGACGAGCTGGAAGAACTCCGGCGCACGGTCGAGGCGTTCGCGCACGACGTCGTCGCCCCGCAGATCGGCTCCTACTACGAGCAGCACGCCTTCCCGTACGACATCGTCCGCCAGATGGGGCAGATGGGCCTGTTCGGGCTGCCGTTCCCCGAGGAGTACGGCGGGATGGGCGGCGACTACCTCGCGCTCGGTATCGCCCTGGAGGAGCTGGCCCGGGTCGACTCCTCGGTGGCCATCACCCTGGAGGCCGGCGTCTCGCTGGGCGCCATGCCGGTCTACCGCTTCGGCACCGAGGAGCAGAAGCGGGAGTGGCTGCCGAAGCTGTGCGCCGGCGAGCTGCTCGGCGCGTTCGGCCTGACCGAGCCGGACGGCGGCTCGGACGCCGGCGCCACCCGCACCACCGCCGTACGGGACGGCGACGACTGGGTGATCAACGGCAGCAAGTGCTTCATCACCAACTCCGGTACGGACATCACCGGCCTGGTGACGGTCACCGCCGTCACCGGCCGCAAGGCCGACGGCTCCCCGGAGATCTCCGCGATCATCGTGCCGGCCGGCACCCCCGGCTTCACGGTCGCCGCCCCGTACTCCAAGGTCGGCTGGAACGCCTCCGACACCCGCGAACTGTCCTTCTCCGACGTCCGCGTCCCGGCCGGCAACCTCCTCGGCGAGGAGGGCCGCGGCTACGCGCAGTTCCTCCGCATCCTGGACGAGGGCCGGATCGCGATCGCCGCGCTGGCCACCGGCCTGGCGCAGGGCTGCGTGGACGAGTCGGTGCGCTACGCCAAGGAGCGGCGCGCCTTCGGCCGGCCGATCGGCGCCAACCAGGCGATCCAGTTCAAGCTCGCCGACATGGAGATGCGCGCCCACACCTCCCGGCTGGCCTGGCGCGACGCGGCCTCCCGGCTCGTGCACGGCGAACCGTTCAAGAAGGAGGCCGCGCTCGCCAAGCTGTACTCCTCCACCATCGCCGTCGACAACGCCCGCGAGGCCACCCAGATCCACGGCGGCTACGGCTTCATGAACGAGTACCCGGTCGCCCGCATGTGGCGCGACGCCAAGATCCTGGAGATCGGCGAGGGCACCAGCGAGGTCCAGCGAATGCTGATCGCGCGGGAGTTGGGGGTCTGAGGGGGCGGGGGCC
>NZ_LLZI01000030.1 GCF_001509485.1 Streptomyces sp. NRRL F-4489 | reverse complement strand
CCCCCCCCCCCCCCACCGCTCCCCCGTCCCTCCCTCCGGCGACACCGCATCCGCCCGGAGTATGACGCCGCCCGGCCCCCCGTCCGTCCGAGGTATGACGCCCGGCGCGCTGTTACACAACCGCAGGTTTTCCGTGCACTCGCTGAGGGGCCGACGCACATTGCGCCGCAACACCCCCTCCGTAGCGTCATCCCCGTGCTGGAGATGACCGCCGGCACGGACAACGTGGGGAAACGAAAGCGGATCGGAGGCGTCGGGATGGCGACCAGCGGCGGCAAGGTACTGGACTTCGAAGAGTACGTGCGGACCCGGCAGGATGCCCTGCTGCGCAGCGCCCGGCGACTGGTGCCGGACCCGGTCGACGCCCAGGACCTGCTCCAGACCGCCCTCGTCCGCACCTACGGCCGCTGGGACGGCATCGCCGACAAGTCGCTCGCCGACGCCTACCTCCGCCGCGTCATGATCAACACCCGCACCGAGTGGTGGCGCGCCCGCAAGCTGGAGGAGGTGCCCACCGAGCAGCTCCCGGACGCGAGCGTGGACGACGGCACCGAGCAGCGCGCCGACCGCGCCCTGCTGATGGACATCCTCGGCGTCCTCGCCCCGAAGCAGCGCAGCGTCGTGGTGCTGCGCCACTGGGAGCAGATGAGCACCGAGGAGACCGCGGCCGCGCTCGGCATGTCCACCGGTACGGTCAAGAGCACCCTGCACCGCGCCCTGGCCCGGCTCCGCCAGGAGCTGGAGAACCGCGACATAGACGCCCGCGTCCTGGAGCGCGGCGAGCAGGAGCGGGAGCGGTGCGCGGCCTGACCGGCGGCGCCCCCGGTGACGTAACGAAGCCCACAGCCCG
Organism: Streptomyces sp. NRRL F-4489; assembly: GCF_001509485.1. Classification (GTDB taxonomy): domain Bacteria; phylum Actinomycetota; class Actinomycetes; order Streptomycetales; family Streptomycetaceae; genus Streptomyces. The sequence continues at coordinate 14,490 of NZ_LLZI01000030.1, read as the reverse complement.
GCTCACAGCTTCCCGCGCGACAATCTCCCAGGGCCCGGCACCCGGCCGGGGAGCGGCGACCGGGACGGGGGCCACGGCAGGTAGTGCACACACGGCGGGTATGACGGGTCCAGCGGCCGCGCGAGCGGCGCGGTGAGCGGGACACGGTGAGCGGGAGCGGATTGTCCAGATACAGGCTGACCAGAAGCCTGCCAAGGCGCGGTCGCACCCTGCCCGAAAACAGCCGCACCGAAAACGGCCGCACCGCAAGCGGACGCACCGCAAGCGGCCGGACGCCGACCCGCACCGGCCTGCCCCGCCCCAGGAACAGCCTCACCACCACCGCCCTCACCAGAGGCGGCGCCGCCACCGCCGGCGTCGCCGCGCTCGGCCTGCTGCTGGCCGGGTGCAACCCCGGCGGCGAGGGCGTCCGCAAGGAAGGCGCGGCCCCCCGCACCCCCGCCCCCCGGGGCGCGGTCAGCGCCGCCCCCTCCCCCAGCCCCGGCGCGCAGTACAAGAAGGTCAACGCGGTCCGGCTGCTCAAGGACGACCCCAAGGTGAGCGCGGACGTGAAGCGGGCCGTCGCCAAGCCCTGCGCGGCGAACGAGTACCCGGTCGAGGTGACCTACGCCTCGCTCACCGGCGGCCACTCCCCCGACGTCATCGTCAACGTCATGACCTGCGCGGACTCGGTCGGCCTCGGCGCGTACGTCTACCGCGAGCGGCCGGGCGCCCGGGACGGGTATGACAACGTGTACGTGAACGAGCAGCCGTCGGTCTACGCCGGGGTGAGCAAGGGCGAGCTGGAGGTTTCCAAGCAGACCTACGACGCCGGTGACAAGGTCTGCTGCCCTTCGGGGGAAGATGTGATGACGTACCGGTGGGCGAACGACCGCTTCACCGAGTACGACCGCTATCACACCGACTACAGCAAGACCACCGTCGACGAGACCCCGGGCGCCGCCCCCGAGAGCGCCACCGACAGCGGCACCGACAGCGACGGCGCGGACGGCGCCGATGGCACGGACGGTACGGGCGGCACCACGGGATCGGAGGGCTGAGACACCGCATGGCCGACACCCACGTTCTCTTCGTCGAGGACGACGACGTCATCCGCGAGGCCACCCAACTCGCGCTGGAGCGCGACGGTTTCGTGGTCACCGCCATGCCCGACGGCCTCGCGGGCCTGGAGGCGTTCCGCGCCAATCGTCCCGATATCGCCCTGCTCGATGTGATGGTCCCCGGGCTCGACGGCGTCAGCCTGTGCCGCCGCATCCGCGACGAGTCCACGGTCCCGGTGATCATGCTGTCGGCGCGCGCCGACTCCATCGATGTCGTCCTGGGCCTGGAGGCCGGCGCCGACGACTACGTCACCAAGCCGTTCGACGGCGCGGTGCTGGTCGCCCGGATCCGCGCCGTACTGCGCCGCTTCGGCCACGCCAGCGGCGCGGACCGGGCCGGCGGCAACGGCCCGGACGCCGCCGACCTCGCCCCCGAGCCGGTCCTGCGCTTCGGCGACCTGGAGGTCGACACCGAGGGCATGGAGGTCCGCAAGGGCGGCGAGACGGTCGCGCTCACCCCGACCGAGATGCGGCTGCTGCTGGAGTTCTCCACCGCGCCGAACACCGTCCTCTCCCGCGACCGGCTGCTGGAGCGGGTCTGGGATTACGGCTGGGGCGGCGACACCCGCGTCGTGGACGTCCACGTCCAGCGGCTGCGCGGCAAGATCGGCCAGGACCGCATCGAGACGGTCCGCGGCTTCGGTTACAAGCTGAGAGGCTGACGCCGGAGGTGGTCAGGCTGGCCCTGCGCACGGGCCTGAGATGGAAACTCAGCGCCGCGATCGCCCTCGTCGGGGCGCTGGTCGCGGTGGCGCTGAGCCTTGTCGTGCACAACGCCGCCCGCGTCTCGATGCTCGACAACAGCCGCGACGTCCAGATAGAGCGCCTGAACTTCACCCAGAAGATCTTCGAGTCGACCAACCGCCTCCAGTTCGGCGCGAAGATCAACGACCCGGCGCTTCCCAAGCCCCTCCGCAAGGAGGTCGCCAAGGGCGTCCGCGCCACGTATCTGGAGGACACCGGCCGCACCGCCCCCGAGGTCTGGGCGGCCTCCCCGCTCGGCAACGGCCGGGTGCTCTCGATCCACGACCGCTTCCCCGACCGCTTCGCGGTGCTGGACGACCTCGACCAGGCGCTGCTGATCGGCTCCTCCGCCGTCGTGGTCGGCGGCTGCGCGCTCGGCGTCCTGGTCGGCGGCCGGCTTTCCAAGCGGCTGCGCAAGGCCGCGGCGGCCGCCGGGAAGCTCGCGGACGGCGACACCTCCGTCCGCATCCGCGACGAGGTCGGCGGCGGCCGGGTCCGCGACGAGACCGACGACCTGGCCTGGGCCGTGGACGCCATGTCCGACGCGCTCCAGCAGCGCATCGAGGCCGAGCGCCGGGTCACCGCCGATATCGCCCACGAGCTGCGCACCCCGGTGACCGGCCTGCTCACCGCCGCCGAACTCCTCCCCCCGGGCCGCCCCTCCGAGCTGGTACGCGACCGCGCCCAGGCCATGCGCACCCTCGTCGAGGACGTCCTGGAGGTGGCCCGCCTCGACGGCCACGCCGAGCGCGCCGAACTCCAGGACGTGGCACTCGGCGAGTTCGTGCGGCGCCGCGTGCACACCCTGGACCCCCAGGTGACGGTCACGATCCTGCGCGACGCCGAGGTCTCCACCGACCCGCGCCGCCTCGAACGCATCCTGGGCAACCTCATCGCCAACGCCTCCCGGCACGGCAAACCCCCCATCGAGGTCACCGTCGAGGGCCGCGTCATCCGCGTCCGCGACCACGGCACCGGCTTCCCCGAGGCGCTGCTCCGCGAGGGCCCCAGCCGCTTCCGCACCGGCAGCAGCGACCGGGCCGGCGTCGGCCACGGCCTGGGCCTGACCATCGCCGTCGGCCAGGCCCGCGTCCTCGGCGCCCGCCTGACCTTCCGCAACGCGGACGAGCTGACGGACGGCTCCACCGGCGCCATCTCGGTCCTCTGGCTCCCGGAGAACGCGCCGACGTCCACCGGCAGCTTCCCGGTCATCCAGCTCCCGGACCGCTGACCAAGGACCGCTGACCCCGGCGGACGCCGCGCGCGACGGCGCCCGCCCCGGCCCTGAAGCGACCGGCGCTCAGCTACGAGCGCTCAGTGGTGCTTCGTCAGCAGGTACACCAGCGCCGCCACCACCGCCACCAGCACCACCGCACACGCGATCTTCAGCGGGCTGTACGGCCGCTCCCCGGTGACCTCGCCGGTCTCGGCGTTCACCATGACCTGCCACTGCTTGCCGTTGTAGACGTACGACGCGAACCACACCGGGAGCAGCAGCAGCTTGTACGTCACCGCCTCGTAGGCGGTCTCCACCGAGTGCAGCCGCTGCCGGTCGCCGCCGATGTCGTCCTTGCAGTCCTTGCGGATGACCTCGGCCATCTTCTGCTGGGCCCGCTCGTAGCCGGTCTCCGGCTCGACGTCGTACCGCAGCGTCCGGAAGCCGGAGAGGTACGCCTCCTGGTACGGCACCGCCTGCTTCAGCGGCCAGGGCTCCAGCTCCTTGAGCCGGTCGGCGGAGACGTTCCCGGCGGCCGGCACCAGCACATCGTCGAAGTACCGCTGGACCGTGCCGCGCACGTGGTACCAGCGCACCTCGGTCCGCTTGTCGTCCCCGCTGCCGACCTCGTACTCCTCACCGCGCTCGCCCTGGTACCAGGTCGTGGTCGCGGCGTCGTACGTCCAGTGCGGGACGTACGTGCCGTACAGGGTCTCGGCGTTGTTCACCTTTTTCAGGCTGTTCGGCGCGAACCACCGGGAACGGGCCCATTTGCGCAGATTCTCGTGCACATCCTGTTTGCCCACCCGGAACGGAACGAGGCCCTCGGGCACGATCCGGTCCTCGGCCGCCGAGGCGATCATGGGCGTGGCGCAGAACTGGCAGCGGCCCGACAGCGCGTCGGTCTCGTTCGCCGCCCCGCAGCCGGGGCACCGCAGCACCTGCCCGCCGGCCGCCCGCGGCTTGGGCGCCAGCGTCGCCAGCTCCTCGATGGCGTGCTCCCGCACCTCCCGGTTGACGGGCGCGATCGGCTGCTCGAACCGGCAGTGCGGGCACCGCAGGCTGTTCGTCCCCGGCGCGTACTCGGCGGTCGAGCCGCAGGACGGGCACGCGTACGTCTGCTGCGCGGGCGCCTCCGGCTGGGGCGCCTCCGGCTGGGGAACGGGCGGCGGCGGCTGCTGCCCGTACGGCGCCTGCGGCGGATACGGCTGCTGCGGCGGCTGCTGATACTGCGGCTGCTGCGGCGGATACGGCTGCGGAGGCTGCTGGTACTGCGGCTGCTGCGGATACGGCGGCGGCTGCTGCGGCTGGTACGGCTGCTGCTGCGGATAAGGCTGCTGCTGGTACGGCTGCTGCGGCTGGTACGGCTGATAGCTCATACGGTCACAGGCTCCTGACAGGCGGCACGGGCAGGCGGCGTGGGCGTCGGCATGGCGTCGGCATCGTCAGTTCGCGTTCGCTCACGCCTGCGGCGGCAGCGGCGGCGGAGTCGCCCGGAAATACGAGGCCAGCTCCGGAATCTCCTCCACCGGCAGCCAGGACGCCATGCCCTCCCGCCACGCCAGCATCCCGCGCCGGATCGCCCCCGACCCGATGTGCCCGGTGAACGTCGCGTGGTCGTACGGCCCCTGCTGCTGCCCGTCCACGGCCACATGCCACTGGTACTGCTGCTGCCCCGGCAGCGGCGGCGGCACGGCCCCGCCCCCGGCGGCCTGCGCACCGGAAGGCTGCTGAGGCTGGAACTGCTGCGGCTGCTGCGGCTGGCCCTGCGGCGCGAACGCCGCCGCCATCTGCTGCCCCGCCGCCATCCCCAGCCCGATCCCCATCGCCTGGCCCGCCGCGCCCGGGTTGTTCGCCGCGTCCCCGATCGCGTCCGCCGCCTGCATCCGCGCGTAATTGTCGATATTGCCGATGATGCCCATCCGGCTGCGCGCGTCGATGGCCTGCTCGACCTCCGGCGGCAGCGAGATGTTCTCGATCACGAACTTCGGGATCGAGATACCGTGCGACGCCGCCAGCTCCTCGGTCAGCGCCTTCGCCAGCCGGTTCCCCAGCTCGTCCTGGCGCGCGGCCAGGTCGAGCATCGGTATCCCCGAGCCGCCCAGCAGCGAGCCGAGCCGCCCGACGATCAGCTGCCGCAGGTACTCTTCGACCTCCTCGGTGCGGAACTGCGGGTCCGTACCGGCCAGTTCGGCCAGCAGCTTCGCCGGGTCGGTCACCCGCGCCGCGTAGCCGCCGAACGCCCGCAGCCGCACCATCCCGAACTCGGGGTCGCGCACCGTGACCGGATTCTGCGTACCCCACTTCATGTCCGTGAACTGCCGCGTGGTGACGAAGTAGACCTCCGCCTTGAACGGCGAGTGGAAGCCGTGCTTCCAGCCCTTCAGCGTGGACAGAATCGGCAGGTTGCCGGTCTGCAGCTCGTACATGCCCGGCGCGAAGACATCCGCGATCCGGCCCATGTTGACGAAGACCGCCACCTGCGATTCGCGGACGATGAGCTTGGCGCCCATCTTGATCTCGTTCTCGTAGCGCGGGAAGCGCCACACCATCGTGTCCCGGCTGTCGTCGGTCCACTCGACGATGTCGATGAACTCGCCGCGAATGCGATCCATGAAGCCCACGAGTATTCCCCCCGTGCCGTCCTGGCCGTCCGGGCCGTGCTCCGGTCGCGGACGTGCGAAGTCGTTTGTTACGTCCACGTCATCGTACGGGCGCCGCCTGTGCGGGCCGAGAGGGAGGGGCCGGGCCGCCGGCCGCCACCGGCTCCCCCGCCGGCTCGCCCGCCACCTCGCACCAGACCGTCTTACTGGCCTCCTCCTGCCGCACGCCCCAGCGCAGCGCGACGGCGGCCAGCAGCGCCAGCCCCCGCCCGCTCTCGTCCTCGTCGGCCGCCCGCAGCAGAACGGGCAGGGCGCGCGGATCGGGATCGGTCACCTCGATCCGCGTCCGCCCGTCGCCGGTCGTCCGCAGCCGTACGGTGACGGGCGTGCCCTCGCCGACGTGCCGGATGACGTTGCCGACCAGCTCGCTGACGCACAGCTCGACCTCGCAGGACGCCGCCGCGCCGAGGTGCGCCCGTACCGCCTGGCGGAGCACGGGCACCTCCTTCGGCACGGCGAGCAGCCGTACGGTCATCACCGCGCCGCCGCCTTGCGGAGTACGTCGGCGAGCTTGCGGGCGGTCGCGGCGTTGCAGTTGCCGAGCGCGACCAGCGGCGGCGGGTAGCTGCCCGCGAACGACGGCAGATCGACGCCGAGCGACGGCAACGTGATCCCGTGCGCCCGCAGCGCCTCCCGCAGCCCTTCGGCGGTGGCCTGGGCGTCGTCGTGGTTGTCCTTGTTCTTGGCGGTGGCCATTTCGCGTTCACTCTCCTGTGCGCAATGTGACGAATCGCTCACAGACTGGCGTCACGGTGCGTACTTTGGAAGGGAATCGCGTTGCGCAAAGGGCAACCACCAAGCAGGCGGTGAGACATGCCTCCTCGTAAGGACCCCGACCCCTCGGCGAACGTCCCGAGCTTCTACGGCGCGGAGTTGCGCTACCACCGGGAAAAAGCGGGACTCACCCTCGAACAGTTAGCGGAAGGCTCCTTCCGTGGCATCTCGTTCCTGAGCCAGATCGAACGGGGCGAGCGCAGCATGCCACTGGATCTGGCCATCCACGCCGACAAGAAGCTGGGGACGGACGGCTTCTTCGAACGCCGCTGCAAGGACGCGGCGAAGGCCCGCAGGGCAGGGCACCCGTGGTACTTCGCGGAGATCCCGGACCTGGAGAAGCAGGCCCTGACGATCGAGGACTGGGCGCCGTTCGTCATCCCTGGCCTGCTTCAGACCGAGGCGTACATGCGGAAGCTCTCCGAGGCAACGAAGCCTTGGGGAGATCCGCAAGAGGTCGATGAAAAGGTACGCGCGCGGCTGAAGCGCGCGGAAGTCTGGAAACGCAAGGAGCACCCGTACTACTGGGGGGTCCTTCGCGAAGATCTCATTCGCAACCCGGTGCTCCCGCCCGCCGAAATGGCCGAGCAACTTGAGCACATCCTCGCTGTCATCAGGTCAACCCGGAGCGTTCTGCAGATCGTCCCCGCAACGGCAGGCTTCCACACCTTGATGCATGGCATGGCCAGCATCATGACCTTCGCCGACGCACCTCCATTGGTCTACGTCGAGGGCGAGTTCACCGGCCAAACCATCGACTTTCCAGCGCTCGTGACGGAGTTTCGGAAGTCGTACGATCTGCTCAGGGCCGCCGCACTGCCGCCTGGGGCGTCCCTGGCCATGATCGAGGAAGCGGCAAGGGGCTACAAAGATGAAGCGCAGCAACAGGATTGACCTGAGCACTGCCACTTGGCGCAAGAGCAGTTACAGCAACCCGGATGGCGCCAACTGCATTGAGGTCTCCGACGACTTCCTTGCGACAGCCGCTTGGCGGAAGAGCAGCTACAGCAACGGCGACGGCGGTCACTGCATCGAGGTCACCGACGCCCTCCCCGGTGTGGTCCCCGTTCGGGACAGCAAGGTTCCGGACGGGCCCGCGCTGGTGTTCCCGGCGGCCAACTGGTCGGCGTTCGTCGCGGCCGTCAAGGGCGGTCAACTGCCCGGCGCCTGAACGGGAAACGGCCCCTGGCGTACGTAACCCACGTACACCAGGGGCCCTTCACCGCCCGCAGCCGTCAGACGGCCTCAACCATCACCGGCTTCTCCGTCGCGCCCTCGGCGTCAGCCGACTTGGCAGGGCCGCCCCGCAGCGGGACCTCCTTGAGGAACCACGCGGCCACGAAGCCCGCGACGCTGATGATCGCGCCCCACAGGAAGACCTGGTGCGCACCGGACGCCACCGCGTGCGTGTACGCGTCCTTCACGACCGGCGGGAGCGACGGCAGCTTCTTCGGGTCCATCTGCTGCGCCGCGCCGGCCATCTTGCCCGCCGCGCCGGGCAGCCGCTCGGTCATCGTCCGCGTCACCTCGTTGGTGAACACGGCGCCGAGGATGGCCACACCGAACGAGCCGCCGATGGTCCGGAACAGCGTCGCCGACGAGGAGCCGACGCCCATGTCCTTCATCTCGACGCTGTTCTGCGCGATCAGCATCGTGGTCTGCATCAGGAAGCCCATACCGGCGCCGAGCACCGCCATGTAGACGCCCGAGGTGAAGCGGGTCGTACCGACGTCCATCAGGGACAGCAGCGCCATGCCCGCGGTGATCAGGAAACCGCCGCCGGTCACGAAGATCTTGTACTTGCCGGACTGCGTGGTGATCCGGCCCGCGATCAGCGAGACCGCCATCATCGCCAGCAGCATCGGCAGCAGCAGCAGACCCGAGTTGGTCGCCGACGCGCCCTGCACGGTCTGCTGGAACAGCGGCAGGAAGGTCATCGACCCGAACATCACGAAGCCGACCAGGAAGCCGATCACCGTGACCAGCGAGAAGTTCGCGTTGCGGAAGATCCGCAGCGGCAGGACCGGCTCGCTGACCTTCCGTTCCACCAGGACGAACGCGATCAGCGCGACGACCGCCAGCACGCCCAGGCCCACGATCTGCTTCGACAGCCAGTCGTACTCGGTGCCGCCCCAGGTGGTGAGGAGCACCAGCGAGGTGATGCCGATGGTCAGCAGGGCGGCGCCCGCGTAGTCGATCCGGGTCTGCGACCGCTTCTTCGGCAGGTGCAGGACGGCGGTGACCATGACCAGGGCGATCGCGCCGAGCGGGAGGTTGATGTAGAAGCTCCAGCGCCAGCCGAGGTGGTCGGTGATGGTGCCGCCGACCAGCGGGCCGCCGATCATGGCGATGGCCATGACACCGGCCATCATGCCCTGGTACTTACCGCGTTCCCGGGGCGGGATCAGGTCGCCGATGATGGCCATGACGCCCACCATCAGACCGCCCGCGCCCAGGCCCTGCACGGCGCGGAAGCCGATCAGCTGGCCCATGTCCTGCGCCATGCCGGACAGCGCCGAACCGATCAGAAAGATGACGATGGACGTCAGGAAGACGCCCTTCCGCCCGTACATGTCGCCGAGCTTGCCCCAGATCGGCGTGGACGCCGCGGTGGCCAGCGTGTAGGCGGTGACGACCCAGGACAGGTGCGCCAGCCCGCCCAGTTCGCCGACGATCGTGGGCATCGCGGTGCCGACGATCATGTTGTCCAGCATCGCGAGCAGCATCGCGATCATCAGCGCGAAGAGCACCATGCGGACGCCGGCGGGCTTCCTGCCCGTGCTCTGTGCCGGCTCCTGCGCCGGCTCCGTTATTTCCCCCGTCGGGGCCGCTGTGCGCGACATCCCCATCACTTCCCCATCGTTCTTACTTACTTGCCGCCCGGCTAGTTAGGTACAGTGCAGAAGGTAGAGAGTTACTAGCCGGGCGTCAAGTAAGTTTTCTGGCGCCGGGGTGGGTACGGCCGTGACCAGCAGGGCAGCAGATGATTGCCGGGACGCGGGCGCCGCCACACCCCGCGCCGATCACGCCGTCACGCAGGAGAACAGCATGGGCACAGCACAGCCGCGCCGCGGGAACACCCGCCAGCGCATCCAGGACGTCGCGCTGGAGCTGTTCTCCGATCACGGCTACGAGAAGACCTCCTTGCGGGAGATCTCCGAAAAACTGGGCGTCACCAAGGCCGCGCTCTACTACCACTTCAAGACCAAGGAAGACATCGTCCTCAGCCTCTTCGAGGACCTGGGGCGGCCCATCGACGAGCTGATCGCCTGGGGGAAGGAGCAGCCGCGGACGCTGGAGACGAAGCAGGAGATCGTCCGGCGCTACCACGATTCGCTGCGCTCCGGCGAGGACCTCTTCCGCTTCATGCAGGAAAACCAGGCCGCGGTGCGCGATCTGACCATCGGCGCGCGCTTCAAGGAGCGGATGTTCGACCTCTTCGACCTGCTGAAGGAGGACGACGCCGAGATGGTGGACCAGGTGCGGTGCCTGACCGCGCTGTTCGCCATGCACGCGGGTCTGTTCGCCATGCAGCACGTAGCGGGCGACCCCGAGGAGAAGCGCGAAGCCATCCTCAGGGTCGCCACGGAGCTGGTCACGGCGGCAAACCCGCCGGGCCGCCGGCCAGCCTGACCGGATTCAGCTCAGGCCGCGCCGCCTCAGACGGCGTCGCCGTGAGCCCGCAGGAATCCGGTCGGCTCGATGCCCGACCCGTAGTTGGGGCCGGTGCGGACCTCGAAGTGCAGGTGCGGGCCGGTGGAGTTGCCGGTGCTGCCGGACAGCGCGATCTGCTGGCCGGTGGCCACGTGCTGGCCGACGCTGACCTGGATCTGCGACAGGTGCGCGTACTGGGTGTAGACGCCGTTGGCGTGCTTGATCACGATGGCGTTGCCGTAGGCGGGGCCGTCGCCGCCGCCGTTCGGACCGGCCTTGATGACCGTGCCCTCGTGGACGGCGTGGACCGCGGTGCCGGACGGCACGACGAAGTCCTGGCCGCTGTGCTTGTGCGCCCAGTGGCTGCCGGGGATGCCGAACGGCTCACCGAGGACGTAGTGGTCCACCGGCTTCACCCAGCCGTTCGCGTTCGTCGCGGCCTTGGCGGTGGCCTTCACACCGGACGCCTTGGCGTCCTTGGCGGCCTGGCCGGCCTTGGCCTGCGCGTCGGCCTGGGCGGCGACGGCCTGGCTCGTACCGGAGGCCAGGTGCAGCAGCCCGCCGTCGGCGGCGGAGGCGGCACCGGCGCCCAGCGCGGCGGTGAGACCGGCACCGGCGATCACGACGGCGGCGCGGCGGCGCAGGGCGGACTTACGGGAATTGCGTATGGCGGTGAACTTAGACATGCGGGCTTTTCCTCCGAAAGGGAAAGTCAGGGGGTTTTCCCGGCTGCGGTCCGGGATCGCCATTCCTTGGTAACCCGCGGGGGCGATATGTCCAAGAGGCCGTTTCTACTAGGGGGGCGCGTAATGTCGTGGCGCTGCTTGACCGGTGGGGACTGGCTTTTACACCGCCCTGACCTGCGGCGATGTGCGCGCTGAGCTGGGGTGGATCACCCACCGAATTCCCCTACTCCACCTAGTAGTGGGGGAATTCCTGTGCCCCATGTCACGAGAATCCGAGGGTTATCTGTGGCCCGCATTACATAGCCGGGCGGGGGTCATGTGACCCGCGTTACGGGAATTGCTGTGACCCGCGTCACGTAATGCGGGGCCGGGGGCTCCGGCGAATTGGGGAAACGGCTGACCGGGGCCTGCCGGCACCCCTAACCTGATCCCGACACCGTCACAGACGCAGGGGGGAGCGGACCGGACATGGACCCGTCAGCACTGGGCGGCGTGGGCGCCCGGCTCGCATCGGCCGTCGTCGCACCGCTCGTGAAGAAGCTCTTCGTCAAGGAGGAAGCGGGCGCCGGCCTGGTGGACGCGCCCGTACGCGTCTCCGCCCTCGTCTCCTTCAAGGGCGAGCAGCACACCCTCGCCGACTCTCACGTCCGCAAACTCGCCGACGAACTGGTCCGCCGCGCCGTCCGCTCCGCCGCCCCGGGCGAAAGTCCCGTCCCCCCGGACGAGGAAGCGGCCCTCGCCGCCGCCCTGACCACCACCCTCACCGCCCTGGGCACCCTCACCATGGACGACGTCCAGGCCGTCCGGCTCGGCCCGGCGGCCCTGGCGGAACGCCTGCGCGCCGCCGCCCCGGGCGCCACCCGCGACCTCTCCCGCGACGCCGAACTCTTCCATGACGCCCTGCTGGCCACCGCCTGCCTGCACATCGTCCACTTCTTCAGCCGGCGGTCCACCTTCGTCGCCCGCACCCTCGTCCAGCAGAGCCGCGGCCTGGACACCCTCATCACCAAGATCGACGAGTTCCTGGACCGCCACCCGTCCCCGTTGGCCGCCGACACCGCCTTCGAGCGCACGTACCTCGACTACGTCGCCCGCAAGCACAACCGCCTCACCATCTACGGCATCGACCTCCACAACACCCCCGACCGCTGGCCCCTGGACGCGGCCTACATGAGCCTGGAGGCCACGGACACCGGGCCGTACGCGGAGTCCAGCGGCTTCGGGTTCGGCGGCGTGGTGGACGCCTTCGGGAGACCCGCCGACGTCCCCCACGCCCCACCCGCCGCCCGCAAGGCCGAACCGGCCGACCAGGCCCTGTCCGCCCGCTCCCGGGTCCTCCTCCGCGGCGTCGCCGGCTCCGGCAAGAGCACCCTCGTCCAGTGGCTGGCCGTCTCCTGCACCCGCCCGCTGGCCGCCACCGCCCTCCCCCACCTCTACGGCCGCGTGCCCTTCGTCCTCCCCTTGCGCACCCTCACCCGCGCCGGCGCGCCCCTGCCCACCCCGGACCGCTTCCTCGCCGCCGTGGGCTGCCCGCACGCCGGCGCGCAGCCCGCCGGCTGGGCCGAACGCGTCCTGGCCTCCGGCCGCGCCCTCCTCCTCATCGACGGCCTGGACGAGATCCCCGACCGCGAACGCGAGGCCGCCCGCACCTGGCTCCGCGACCTCCTCGACGCCTTCCCGGCCGACAACCGCTGGCTGGTCACCACCCGCCCCTCAGCCGTCCGCGACAACTGGCTGGCCCCGGACGGCTTCGCCGAGCTGACCCTCTCCCCCATGAGCCGCGACGAGGTCGCCGCGTTCATCACCCGCTGGCACCGGGCCGCCACCCCGGACCCCGACGACCCCCGCCTCCTCCCCGCCTACGAACAGTCCCTCCTGGCCTCCGTCCGCACCAAACCCGACCTCGGCCGCCTCGCCACCAACCCCCTTATGTGCGGCCTGATCTGCGCACTTCACCGCGACCGCCGCGGCTACCTCCCGCACGGCCGCAAGGAGCTGTACGACGCCGCGCTGAGCATGCTGCTCTCCCGCCGCGACCGCGAACGCGCCATGCGCGGCCCGTACGGCATCGAACTCGCCGACGAACCCCAGATCCAACTCCTCCAACGCCTCGCCTACTGGCTCATCCGCAACGGCCGCACCGAACTCGACCGCGCCCGCGCCGAACGCCTCCTGGCCGACGCCCTCCCCGCCGTCCCCGCCGCCGCCTCCCAGGGCCCCGCCCCCGCCGTCTTCCACCACCTCCTCCACCGCAGCGGCCTCCTCCGCGAGCCGATCCCCGGCACCGTTGACTTCATCCACCGCACCTTCCAGGACTACCTGGGCGCCAAAGCCGCCGTCGAGGAGGGTGACTTCGGCCTGTTGCTGCAACACGCCACAGACTCCCAATGGGAAGACGTCATCCGCCTGTCCATCGCCCACGCCCGCCCCCGCGAACGCGCCGAGCTGCTACGCGGATTGCTCGCCCGAAGAGAACTCCGAACGGACCTCCTCGCCATGGCCTGCTTGGAGCATGCGACGGAACTGGACCCGGCGGTACGAGATGAGGTCAACACCCGGGCGCGTACGATCCTGCCTCCGCGTACCCGCAGGGAGTCCGATCTCCTCATCGAAGCCGGCCCTCTGGTCCTGGAACTCCTCCCCGGCCCGGACGGCCTGGAGGACGACGAGGCCCAAGAGGTTGTGCACACCGCCGCCACCATCGGCACGGACGCGGCGCTGGAGTACCTGAAGCGCTTCACGGATCACCTAGCGCCGGGCGCCCGCCACGGCCTGTCGAGCAGTTGGCACCGGTTCGATACCAACCGCTACGCGGAAGAGATCATCCGGAAGCTGCCTCCGCACACGGACATCACCGTCTCCTCACCCGCCGAATTGAGCCTTCTGAAGTCCCTCGGCGAACGCCCTCATGTGACCGTCAGCGGCCGGTTCACCGCCCGGCAGCTCCTCGACGGCTTGGACCCCGAGCACGTCACGCATCTCACGCTGCGCAGCAATTCAACCCTCGATGATTTGGCGTTCCTTCGGGAGTTCACCGCACTGGAATCGCTGGGGCTCGATGACTGCCCCGCCGTCGCATCCGTCGCCCCGCTCGCCGATCTGTCCCTCCGTCAGCTGTGGATCACTGGGCACACCACCGGTGCACGCACCCCACGGGCGCTCAACCTCCTGCGGCGCCTGGAGACCCTGATGCTCTATGTCCCGTGTCCGCCGGAGGGCTTGGACGCCTTCCCACTGGACGCACCGTTGACCACTCTGCTCATCGGTCAGCGCATTCTCCCCGACCTCACACGCCTCACGTCATGGCCGGGATTGCGGAGCCTCCGACTTCAGCGAATCACGGACGACCTCACCAGAGACGACTGGCACACGCTCTCCCGCCTCGACAACCTGGAGACCTTCGCCTTCGGCCTGGCCGAGGGAGAAACGTCCCTCACCCTTCCCCCGGGCTTTCAACTCCCCCAGGTGAAGACCTTTGACCTGATCAATACGGAGCCCCGTCCCCTCCCCGAATTCGGCGAACTACTCCGCACCATCCTCCCGGCCTTCCCCCAGATCCACACGCTCCGGTTGTACTCCACGGTCGAAGGCCCCCTCCTCCTCTCCCCCATCGAAGCCCTCCCCGCCCTCCAGAAGCTCTTCCTCTCCTACGT
>NZ_LLZI01000029.1 GCF_001509485.1 Streptomyces sp. NRRL F-4489 | reverse complement strand
CCCCGGAGCCCCGCCCGGCGGCCGGCCGGCGCCCCGCCCTCATCCCCGCCTACCCCGCCGCCGAGCGGGCCGTCCGCGCCCTCGCCGAGGCCGTCCGGTACGCCGCCTGGCGCCGTACCGCCGCCGAACCAGGCCGGGTCCCCGAGTACGACGACATCCAGGAGGCGGCGGCCGGCGCGGACATCGAGCGGCTCCTCGACCGGTTCACCTCCGACCTCGCCCCCGGCCGCTCGGCCGCCCTGCCGCCCGCCGACGCCGAGGCCCTGCTGGCCCGCTACGGCATCCACGTCCGCCCCGCGCTGCCCGCCCCCGACCCGGACACCGCCGTCCGCGCCGCCGCCCGCCTCGGCTACCCGGTCGCCCTGAAGACCACCGCCCCGCACCTCCGGCACCGCGCCGACCTCGGCGGCGTCCGCCTCGACATCGCCGGCGAGGCCGAGCTGCGCCGCACGTACACCGAGCTCACCGACTTCCTGGGCTCGCCCGCCGAGCTCCGCCCGGTGGTGCAGGCGATGGCGCCGCGCGGCGTCGACACCGTCGTCCGCGCCGCCATCGACCCGGCCGCCGGCGCGGTCCTCTCCTTCGGGCTGGCCGGCGCCCCCTCCCAGCTGCTGGGCGACCTCGCCCACCGGCTGATTCCGGCCACCGACCGCGAGGTCGGCGAGCAGATCCGGTCGATCCGCGGCGCCCCGCTGCTGTTCGGCTGGCGCGGCTCCCAGCCCGTGGACACCGGCGCCCTGGAAGAGCTGCTGCTGCGGGTCTCCCGGCTCGTCGACGACCACCCCGAAGTGGTCGCCGTGGACCTCGAACCGGTCGTCGTCGCCCCGCGCGGCCTGGCCGTCCTGGGCGCCTCCGTACGGCTCGCCAGACCGCCCGCGACCACCGACCTCGGCCCCCGCCGCCTGCCCTTCTACTGAGGCTCTCGCGCCCCGGTACGCCCCGTAAGATGGACCCCATGGCTAAGACCGGTACGACGACCCAGGGGCTGCGCGCGGCGATCGAGCGCAGTGGCTATTACCCGACGCTCGTGGCCGAGGCGGTGCAGGCCGCGGTCGGCGGCGAGCCGGTGGTGTCGTACCTCGTCCACCAGGAGACGACCTTCGACGCCAACGAGGTCCGCCGCCACGTCACCGTCCTCGTCCTCACCGGCACCCGCTTCATCGTCAGCCACACCGACGAGCAGGCCGCCGACGCCACCTCCCCCTCCCCGTACGCCACCACCTCCACCGAGTCCGTCAAACTCGGCCGGATCTCGTCCGTGGTGCTCAGCCGCGTCGTCGCCAACCCCGAGTCCTACACCCCCGGCCAGCTGCCCCGGGAAGTCGTCCTCACCATCGGGTGGGGCGCCGTCGCGCGCCTCGACCTGGAGCCGGCCAGCTGCGGCGACCCCAATTGCGACGCCGACCACGGCTACACCGGTTCGTCCACCGCCGACGACCTCTCCCTCCGGGTCAGCGAGGCCGGCGACGGCCCGGATTCGGTGCGCGAGACCCTCGCCTTCGCCCAGGCGCTCTCCGAGGCCACCGCGGCCACCAGCAGCGCCCGCTGATGGCCCACACCGCCCCCGCCTGGCCGGAGCCCGAACCGCTCGACCCGCTCACCGCCCCGGTGCCCCGCTACGGCACCGGCTCGCTCGCCGACCTGCTGCCCGCGATCACCGCCGGCCAGGGCCTGCCCGGTGTCACCGCCGGCATGGAGCTGGCCCCCGCCGACCGGGCCTGCGTCTTCCTGATCGACGGGCTCGGCTGGGAGCTGCTGCGCGCCCACCCGGCCGAGGCGCCGTTCCTCACGTCCCTCCTGGACACCTCGCTCAACGGCACCGGCCGCCCGCTGACCGCCGGCTTCCCGGCGACCACCGCCACCTCCCTCGCCTCGGTCGGCACCGGCCTGCCCCCGGGCGCGCACGGCCTGCCCGGTTACACCTGCCAGGACCCGGCCACCGGCGCGCTGATGAACCAGCTGCGCTGGCGCCCCTGGACCGACCCGCACACCTGGCAGCCGTACCCGACGGTCTTCCGGCTCGCCGACGCCGCCGGCATCCACACCTGCCAGGTCTCCGCGCCGGACTTCGAGCAGACCCCGCTCACCCGCATCGCGCTCAGCGGCGGCACCTTCCACGGCCGGCTCTCCGGCGAGGAGCGGATGGACCTCGCCGCCGAGCAACTCGCCGCCGGCGACCGCTCGCTGGTCTACACCTACTACTCCGAGGTCGACGGCAAGGGCCACCGCTACGGCGTCGACTCCGACGCCTGGCGCGGCCAGCTGCTCTACGTGGACCGGCTCGCCCAGCGCCTGGCCGAACAACTCCCGCCGCGCAGCGCCCTGTACATCACCGCCGACCACGGCATGATCGACATCCCCTTCGACCCGGAGTCCCGGATCGACTTCGACGAGGACTGGGAACTGCGCGCCGGCGTCCGCCTGTTGGGCGGCGAGGGCCGCGCCCGGCACGTCTACGCCCACCCGGGCGCGGCCGCCGACGTGCTGGCCGTATGGCGCGAGGTGGTCGGCGACCAGATGTGGGTCGCCGGCCGCGAGGAGGCCATCGCCGCCGGGTGGTTCGGGCCGCACGTCGACGACCGGGTCCGCGCCCGGATCGGCGACGTGGTCGCCGCCGCCCACGCCGATATGGCGATCGTCGCCAGTGAACGGGAGCCGGGGGAGTCCCAGATGGTCGGGCTGCACGGTTCCATGACCCCGGTGGAGCAGCTGGTCCCGCTCCTCGAGGTCCGCACCTGACCTTCGGGCCCGGGGCCCGACCCCGCGCCCCGTAGTGCCCGGCCCGCCCCCTTCCCGTCCGCTTCCCTTCCGTACGAGCCCGAAAGGCCCGCCCACCCCCATGCCCGAGCTGGTGTTCTTCTCCGGAACGATGGACTGCGGAAAGTCGACACTGGCGCTGCAGATCGAGCACAACCGCTCGGCCCGCGGCCTCCAGGGCATGATCTACAGCCGCAACGACCGGGCCGGCCGCGGCAAGCTCTCCTCCCGGCTCGGCCTGGTCACCGAGGCCGTCGAGGCGGCGGACGGCATGGACTTCTACGCGCACGTCGTGGGCCACCTCAGCTCCGGCGGCCGGGTCGACTACGTCATCGCCGACGAGGCGCAGTTCCTCGCCCCCGAGCAGATAGACCAGCTCGCCCGGGTCGTCGACGACCTCGGCCTGGACGTCTTCGCGTTCGGCATCACCACCGACTTCCGCAGCAAGCTCTTCCCCGGCTCCCAGCGCCTGGTCGAACTCGCCGACCGCATCGAGGTGCTCCAGGTGGAGGCGCTGTGCTGGTGCGGCGCCCGCGCCACCCACAACGCCCGTACGGTCGACGGCCGGATGGTCGTCGAGGGCGCGCAGGTCGTCGTCGGCGATGTGGTCGGGGACGCCGGCGAGGGGGCGGAGCGGCACGGCGAGGTCGGCTACGAGGTGCTGTGCCGGCGCCATCACCGCCGCCGGCAGACCGCGGCGACCGCCCGGGCGGCCGCGCTGTCCCCGGACGTGCTGCCGGTCGACGCCCCGAAGTGACGCGCTCGGCCCCGAAGTGACGCGCTCGGCGGGCCGGCCGGGCCGGGTCAGTGCCGCTGGAGGACGGTGAACACCGCGCCCTCGCTGTCGGCGACCGTCGCCAGCCGGCCGTGCGCCGAGTCCCGCGCCGGCCGCAGCACACGGCCACCCAATTCGGTGACGCGCCGGGTGGCGGCGTCGGTGTCGGAGACCGCGAAGTACGTCATCCAGTGCGGCCCCCGGTCGCGCGGCAGCGCGCCGCCGACCCCGTGGATGCCCGCGACCGGCTTGCCCTTGATGTGCAGCGTCAGGTAGTCGAGGTCGGCGGAGACCGCGGCCTCCCGCTCGAAGCCGAAGACGTGCTCGTAGAAGGGGGCGACGGACTCGGTCTCCTGGGTGACGAGTTCGTTCCACACCGGGGTGCCGGGCTCGCCGCTGAGCGCGGTGCCGAGCATCGTCCGGCCCTGCCAGACGCCGAAGATGGCGCCCTGCGGGTCGGAGCCGATCGCCATCCGGCCGGCGTCGTCGGCGTCCAGGGGGCCGACCCCCACCGTGCCGCCGCAGGCGCGGATCTGCTCGGCCGTCACATCGGCGTCGTCGCTGGCGAGGTACGTGGTCCAGGAGACCGGGAGGTGCCGGTCGGCCGCCAGTTCGCCGACGCCGGCCACCTCCAGGCCGTCGAGGAAGGCCCGGGCGTACGGCCCGAAGTGCTGCGGGCCGGGGCGGAACTCCCAGCCGAAGAGCGCGCCGTAGAACTCCTGCGTCGCGGGCAGGCTGTGGGCCAGGAGGCTCACCCAGCAGGGCGCCCCGGGCATCCTCCGGGCTGCTGCCTCGGTCGTCATCGTCACTTACTCCTCGGCGGGTCGGGGTGGCCATATGCGGTACGGGCGCGGGTCCCGAGCAGATGCTCGCACCCTGTCACCCGGTGTGCGCCCCGGCCGCGCCGTCCGCGCCGCGTTCCCGACGGAGAATGCCCGTTTTGGTATTTCTCTTCCGTTTCGCGAACGTTACGGCGCCGCGCAACTCCGTCATACGGAGGGTGGGCACCCGCCTTCTGTACGTAGTCGCCGCTACGCAAGGATGAGGCCCATGAACGCCATCATCACCGCTACCGAACTCGCGAGCGAGCTGGCGGGCCCCGCCGCCCCGCTCCTCCTGGACGTGCGCTACCAACTCGGCGGCCCGCCCGGCCGCCCCGCCTACGAGGCCGGCCACCTGCCCGGCGCGGTCTACGTGGACCTCGACCGCGAACTGGCCGGCCCGCCCGGCAAAAACGGCCGGCACCCGCTCCCCGAACTCGCCGTCTTCACCGCCGCGATGCGCGCCGCGGGGGTCACCGCCGCCCGCCCGGTGGTCGTCTACGACGGCGGGCAGGGCTGGGCGGCCGCCCGCGCGTGGTGGCTGCTGCGCTGGGCGGGCCACCCGGACGTGCGAGTCCTCGACGGCGGACTTGACGCCTGGCAGGCATCCGGCGGCGCCATGAGTGTCGACAAAGTGACTCCGCCGGAAGGTGACTTCACCCCGGAACCAGGCGCGATGCCGCTGCTGACCGCCGACGACGCGGCCGCCCTCGCCCGCCGCGGCGTCCTCCTGGACGCCCGGGCCGGCGAGCGCTACCGGGGCGAGACCGAACCCATCGACCCGGTCGCCGGCCACATCCCCGGCGCCGTCTCCGCGCCCACCACCGAGAACATCGCCCCCGGCGGCACGGCCTTCCGCCCCGCCGCCGAACTCGCCGAGCGGTTCGCCGCGCTGGGCGTCACACCCGGCACCGAGGTCGGCGTCTACTGCGGCTCCGGCGTGTCCGCCGCCCAGCAGGTCCTCGCGCTGGCCGTCGCCGGGATCCCCGCGGCGCTGTACGTCGGTTCCTGGAGCGAATGGTGCGCCGACCCGTCCCGACCCATCGCCACCGGCCCGCAGCCCGGCTGAGCCCCCGCTGAGGCCCGCCGCGGGCCCGCACACGGCGACCGCCCGCCCCCCCCGAACGGCGGGGAGCGGGCGGAACGCCACGCGCGACGGCGGCCGATTGCGGCCGTACCGGGTTATTCCGGCTTCTTCCTCCGGGTGCCGAAGACGATCTCGTCCCAGCTGGGCACCGCGGCCCGGCGGCCCGGACGCACCCCGTCCGCCTCGGCCTGCCGGTCCGTCGTCCCGGTCAGCCGATCGCGGTGGCCGGCCACCGCCCGCGGCATCAGCACATCGGCGTACGCGGAGCCCGCGCCCGCGCTCGCCGCCGGGGCGGGCGGCTCCTCGACACCGGCCTCCGCCGCCTCGTCCTGCTGCGGCGCCTTGGCGCTGTCCGGTACGACCATGTCGCCCCGGAAGCTCGGCACCGCCTCCAGCAGGCTGGTCAGCGAGTCCCGCTCGCGCTCGGCGGCGGCCTCCTCGCCGCGTCCCTCGCGCTCCTCACCGGACCGCTCGGCGCGCTCCGGCATCTGCCGGTCCAGGGCGCGGTCCAGCGGCCGGTCGCGCGGCAGCCGGGCGATCCGGGGCACGAACGGGAAGCTCGGCTCGGGCGTGTCGTCGTTCTCGCCGATCAGCGTCCGGGCCTCGTCGTCGACGGCCTGCACCAGGCGGCGCGGCGGGTCGTACGTCCAGGTCGCCGAGCGCGGCTCACCCGCGACCCGGTAGACCAGCAGCACCTCCCAGGTGCCGTCGTCCCGGCGCCAGGAGTCCCACTGGGCGCTGTCCTTGTCGGCGCCGCGCAGCAGCAGCCGCTCGGCGACCGCCTCGCCCAGCTGCGGACCGGTGTTCTCGCCGGGGCGGCGTACCGGGGTCTTGCGGGCCCGCTCGGCCATGAACGCCCGTTCGGCGAGCACCGGCCCCTCGAAGCGGCGCACGCGGTCCACGGGGATGCCGGCGAGCTGGGCGACCTCCTCGGCGGAGGCGCCGGCTCGTATCCGCGCCTGGATATCCCGGGGGCGCAGGTGGCTCTCGACCTCGATCTCGATCTGGCCCAGCCGCGCTCTGTCGTTGCGGACGGCGGCGCGCAGCCGCTCGTCGATCGGAAGCGTGTACTCGGTGCTGTCCGCAGCCTTGAGCACCAGCCGTGTGCCGTCGTTGGAGACGGCCACGACACGCAGTTCGGGCATGGGGACCTCCCGGGTGGTGCCTGCCGACGTCACGTGCGTCGCTGCTTCCGCTAGTCGAGTGTGGCCTGCCCGGGTGCAGCCTGCCACAACATTGCCGAGTTGCCCGGCGTGTCGGGGCTTGGCCCAGAAACGCCGTTATGACACGGTTACCAGTTCGCAACGCTCAGTGACCATGCCGCTTGCCCTGTCACCGACCACCCGTGCCGAGCGACGGCGCCCCAGGGAGGGTGTCACCTTCAGTGCCCCCTCCCGCGGGTCCGGGCAGCCGGAACGGGAACCGGGGCCAGGGCTCGCCACAGTACTCCATTCGGGCCACTGAGGTGGACCGCCGCGCCGTGGAACTTCTCGCCGCCCGGTGCGGTCGTCACCCTGTGCAACCCCCTTCACCTGCGGCGAAGGTGTTGAGGTTCACAGATTCCACGGATTCGGAACTATTGACTCCGCCAAATGGTCACTTCTCCATGCAACATGGAAGGAAAGGGCGATCAAAGGTAGGAGATGGACGAAAAAACCGAAGCCGACACGAAGCAGAAGGAGAAGCGGATCGACCTGAGCCTCGCCCAGGTCGCCGGCAGCGCGCTCGCCGCGGCCGTCGCCGCGTACCTCGCGGGTCAGCTCGGTGTGTACGGAACCATCATCGGCGCGGGTGTCGTCAGCGTCGTCGCCACCACCGGCGGCACGATATTCCAGCACCTGTTCCGGCGCACCGGCGAGCAGATCAAGGAAGCGGCGGTCACCACCAGACCCCGGCCGCGCCGCGTCTCCACCTCCCGATCCCGATCCACCACCACCCGGTCCGCCGCCACCGCCCCGCCGCCCGCCGGCCCGACGATGGTGCTGCCCACGTTCGACAAGCACGGCACGGAGGACCCCGTCACCTCCGTCGCGGCCCGCGACACCGGCCCGGACGCCACCCGCACCCAGCTGATCCCGCGCCACCGGCAGGAGCCGCCCGGCGACGACCCGGAAGCGACCCGGCTGATGGCACGCCCCGTCGAGCGCACCATGGCACTGGGCCGCGCGGCCGTCCCCGATACCGACGCCACCACCGTGCTCCCAGGGGTCGGTACCCCCGGCAACCCCGGCCCCGGTAGCGGGGACGCCGGCCGCGTGCCACCCGGCACCGAGGAGACCACCGCCACCTACGGGACGCGCCTGCGCGGCTGGAAGCGGCCGGCGCTCGGCGCGCTCGCGGTGTTCGTCCTCGCCATGGGCGCGGTCACCGCCACCGAGCTGGTGACCGGCGAGACCCCCAGCGGCCAGCAGGGCACCACCCTGGGCAACCTCACCACCGGGAATGTCTCCCCGCCTCGTACCGGCACCCCGCGCACCCCGGAGCCCGGCCACTCCCCCGGGAACGGCACCGGCCACGACCACGGGACGCCGACCCCCGGCCCCGGCCGCTCCGGTGACAGCGGCACCGGCGGCACCGACAGCGGTCCCGGCCGCGGCGGGCAGACCCCGACGCCGACCCCGAGCGACGGCGCCACCGGCTCCCCGAGCCCCGGTACGTCCTCGTCGCCCGACCCGGCGCCGAGCCACTCCGACGCCACCGGCGGCGACGGCGGCAAGCCCGGCCCGACCGGCGGCGCCACCCCGGACCACCAGCAGAACGAACAACTCCCCGGCAACCAGCAGACCCCCGACCCGAACGCCCCCTGATACCCCTGACCCCGAGTACCCCGGACACCTCGGACGAAGGATCGCCCTTGACGACGGGGCCCGCCCCACGGCGGGCCGCCCGTACACCGCGGCCCGGTGACGCCCGCTCACGGGACACCGGGCCGCGGCACGTCACCGGTCGGCCGCCGGGCGGGCCTCACTCACCCAGGACCTGCCGCAGATACCCGTTGGCGAACCGGCGCTCCGGGTCCAGCCGGTCGCGGAGCGCGGTGAACTCGCCGAACCGCGGATACACCGCCGCCAGGTACGCGGCGTCCCGGGTGTGCAGCTTCCCCCAGTGGGGACGCCCCTCGTGCGCCGTCATGATCCGCTCCGCCGCGCCGAAGTACGCCTGGTGCGGCGTGCCCCGGTACATGTGCACCGCGAGGTAGACGGTGTCCCGGCCCGACGCCGTCGACAGCGCGATGTCGTCGGCCGGCGCGGTCCGCACCTCCACCGGGAAACTCACCCGGAAGTCCGACCGCTCGACCAATGCCTTCAGTTCACCCAGCGCCTCGACCGCGGCCTCCCGGGGCAGCGCGTACTCCATCTCCACGAACCGCACCCGCCGCGGCGAGGTGAACACCTTGTACGGGATGTCGGTGTACGTACGGGCCGACAGCGCCCGGCTGGAGAGCTTGGCGATCCCCGGTATCGCGGCCGGCACCGCCCGTCCCACGGCGCAGGCCACCTGGAACACCCCGTTGGACAGCAGCTCGTCCTCCACCCAGGCGCTCACCCTGCCGGGCGGCGCGGCCGGGCCCTGGCTGCGGTTGTTGCGCTTGGTGTTGCAGTTGCCGGTGTGCGGGAACCAGTAGAACTCGAAGTGCTCGTTCTCGGCGACCAGCTCGTCGAAGCGGCCGGTCACCTCGTCGAACGGCATCGGCTCCTCACGGGCGGTCAGCAGGAACTCCGGCTCCACGGCGAACGTCAGCTCGCTGACGACGCCCAGCGCGCCCAGGCCCAGCCGCGCCCCGGCGAAGACGTCCGGGTTCTCCGTGGCGGAGCAGCGCAGCACCGACCCGTCGGCGGTGACCAGTTCCAGGGCGGTGATCTGCGCCGCGAGCGATGCCGAGTCCCGGCCCGTGCCGTGGGTGCCGGTGCTGGTGGCCCCGGAGACGGTCTGCTCCATGATGTCGCCCATGTTGGTCAGCGACAGGCCGTGCGCGGACAGCGCCTGGTTCAGGTGTTTGAGGGGCGTGCCGGCGGCCACCGTGACGGTGCCGGCCGCGCGGTCGATCCGGCGGATGCCGGTGAGGCGCTCGGGGCGGATCAGCAGCCCGTCGGTGACGGCGGCCGGGGTGAAGGAGTGACCGGTGCCGGCCGCCTTGACCTTCAGCCCGTCCGCGGCGGCGGCCCGGACGGCGGCCGCCAGCTCCTCGGTGCTCGCCGGCGCGGCGGCGCGGGCGGGGCGGGCGGCGACGTTGCCCGCCCAGTTGCGCCAGGGCCCTCGCGGGCCGCGTCCTGCCGAGCCGCCGGTGACATCGGTGACCGCCATGGTGGCGTTCCCTCCCCTCGCGCGGGCCGGCCGGGTCCGGCCGCCGTCGGTGTGAGCGCATGATGTCAGCCGCCGGCACCGTTACCGGATGGGGTGACGGGAATCACAGGGGGTGGAAAGCGGGTGCAATGGGACGGCTCCGGGACATGTCGTACCGCCGGTAACTCCCAAGCGGGGTGAGGCGTTCGCGCAGTGGGCGTCCCGCGCGTCAATCTGCCGCCCGGGAACTCACCTGAGTCGGTGACGTGGGGGAGGGGTGACCGCCGTCGCAGTGGTGCGCGACCGGAGTCGGGTGGGTTCGCGGGTCAGTGCGCGGATGTAGCGATGCGAGGGTGCAGATGTGTCGATGTGAGGATGTGTCGATGTAGCGATGTGACGACGCCCGGCGCGGCGAACCGCGTGGTGACCGGCGTGGTGACCGGTGCCGGCGGGTGCGGACCCAGCGGTCCGCGCCCCTCCCGTACGCGGGACCACCCCGCTCGTTCGGTCAGCCGGCCCGCGTCCCGTCAGGATGCTCGGCGGCCGGGGAGGCCGCGGAGGAGGGGACGCCGGACGCCGCGGCGGTGGCGGCGGACGGAACGCCCCCGCGGCGGAGCCAGCGGTAACCGGTCAGCGCCACCACGGCGGCCAGGGCGCCCGCCCCGAGCGGCACGAGGTAGGCGTGCGCCGCCCCCGCCGCGTCCACCATCGAGCCCGCCGCCGACGACCCCAGCGCCACGCCCACCGCGAGACCCGTGCTCGTCCACGTCATGCCCTCGGTCAGCTGCGTCCGCGGCACGTGCTCCTCGACCAGCGCCATGGTGGTGACCATCGTGGGCGCGACCGACAGCCCGGCCAGGAAGAGCGCGGCGCCCAGCACCACCAGCGACCCGGACAGCGACGCCGCCAGCTGCAGCGGCACCATGCTCATCGCCATCGCCACCACGCCGACCAGCCACCGGCGCGCCGGCGGCCCCGCCAGGTGCAGCAGCCCGAACACCGCGCCGGCCACACACGACCCCAGCGCGTACACCGCCAGCACCAGGCTCGCCGCCGCCTTGTGGCCCGCCTCCTGGGCGTAGGCCACCGTCACCACGTCGACCGCCCCGAAGATCCCGCCGGTGGCCACGAACGTCCCCACCAGCACCCGCAGCCCCGGGGACCGCAGCGCCGACCCCTTGGTGTGCTGCTCCCGCGGAAGCGGCACCGGCTCCGTCGCCCGCTGCGCGGTCAGCCAGAGCACCCCCGCCGCCAGGAATCCCGCGGCCAGCAGCGGCCCCGCCTCCGGGAACCACGCCGTCGACAGCCCGATCGACAGGATCGGCCCCACGATGAAGCACATCTCGTCGACGATCGACTCCCAGGAGTACGCGGCGTGCAGCTCCCGTGTGCCCCGGTACAGCGCCGCCCACCGGGCCCGCACCATCGACCCCACGTTCGGTACGCACCCCGCGCAGGCCGTGAACGCGAACAGCGTCCAGTCCGGCCAGCGCTGCTGCGCGCTCAGCAGCAGTCCGGCGAGCGCCGCCAGCGACACCAGCGTGGCCGGCCGCGACACCCGGCGCTGGCCGTGCCGGTCCACCAGCCGGGAGATCTGTGGCCCGAGGACCGCCGCGGACAGCGCCAGCGTCGCCGACAGCGCCCCCGCCAGGCCGTACCGACCGGTCAGCTGGGAGACCATCGTGACGATGCCGATGCCCGTCATCGACAGCGGCATCCGCCCCAGCAGCCCGGCGGCGGAGAAGGACTTTGTTCCGGGACGGCCGAAAATCGCGCGATAAGGACTGGGCAACGGGGTGCTCCGCCGGGTGAGGAGGTCGGTAAGGAATGTCTGTGGCCGATACAGCTTACGGGGGACACGGTGCCCGCCGCCTCCCGATTTCCGCCCTCTTCCCGCGCCCGCCACAAGGGGACCTGACCCGGCGTCCCCGCCCCGGGAGTGGCAGGATCGGGCCATGCCCGAACTCGACCCCCGCCCCTATGACGCCCTGCTGCTGCTCTCCTTCGGAGGCCCCGAAGGACCCGACGACGTGGTGCCGTTCCTGGAGAACGTCACCCGCGGCCGCGGCATCCCCCGCGAGCGCCTCAAGGAGGTGGGCCGGCACTACTACCTCTTCGGCGGCGTCAGCCCCATCAACGCCCAGAACCGCGAACTCCTCGACGCGCTCCGCAAGGACTTCGCCGAGCACGGCCTGGACCTGCCGGTCTACTGGGGCAACCGCAACTGGGCGCCCTACCTGACCGACACCCTGCGCACCATGGTCAACGACGGCCACCGCCGCATCGCCGTCCTCGCCACCAGCGCGTACGCCTCGTACTCCGGCTGCCGCCAGTACCGCGAGAACCTCGCCGACGCGCTGGCCACCCTGAAGGACGAGGGCCTGCCCGTCCCCCGGGTCGACAAGCTGCGCCACTACTTCAACCACCCCGGCTTCGTCCGGCCCATGGTCGACGGCGTCCTCGCCTCCCTGGCCGAGCTGCCCGAAGGCGCCCGCGCCGCCGCGCACATCGCCTTCACCACGCACTCCATCCCCACCGCGGCCGCCGACACCTCCGGCACCCCCGCCGACCACACGGAGCACGGCGAGGGCGGCGCCTACGTCGCCCAGCACCTCGACGTCGCCCGGCTCATCGCCGACGCGGTACGCGCCGAGACCGGCATCGAGCACCCCTGGCGGCTGGTCTACCAGTCCCGCAGCGGCGCCCCGCACATCCCCTGGCTGGAACCCGACATCTGCGACCACCTGGAGGAGCTGCACGGCGCCGGTGTCCCCGCCGTCGTCATGGCGCCCATCGGCTTCGTCTCGGACCACATGGAGGTCAAGTACGACCTCGACACCGAGGCCACCGCCAAGGCCGCCGAACTGGGCCTGCCGGTCACCCGCGCGGCCACCGTCGGCGCCGACCCCCGCTTCGCCGCCGCGGTCCGCGACCTCCTCCTGGAGCGCGCCGCCACCGAACGGGGCGCCACCCCCGAACGCTGCGCCCTGGGCGCCCTCGGCCCCTCCCACGACCTGTGCCCCGTGGGCTGCTGCCCGGCCCGCGCGCCCCGTCCGGCCGCCGCCGGCGCCGACTGGACCGGCCCCGCCGGCCAGGACCCCGCGTAGCCGCCCCGCGCGACCGCACCGCCCGGACCCCGACCGCCGGGCCCCACCGCCGCCCGTCCGAGCAAGGAGCACCGTGCCCGACCCGCGCCACCCCGACCGGCCGCACCCCGACCCCCTGCACACCGAACTCCTCGACCTGGCCCTGGAGGCCGCCCGCCGCGCCTCCGCCCTCCTGCGCGACGGCCGCCCCGCCGACCTGGGGGTGGCCGCCACCAAGACCAGCCCCATCGACGTGGTCACCGAGATGGACCTGGCCTCCGAGAAGCTGATCACCGACGTCATCGGGGAGCGCCGCCCCGACGACGGCCTCCTGGGGGAGGAGGGCGCCGGCACGCCCGGTACCAGCGGGGTGCGCTGGGTCATCGACCCGGTGGACGGCACCGTCAACTACCTCTACGGCCTGCCGTCCTGGGCGGTGTCGATCGCCGCGGAGCAGGACGGCGAGACGGTCGTCGGGGTGGTCGCCGTCCCGGAGCGCGGCGAGACCTTCCACGCCGTACGCGGCGGCGGTGCCTACCGCAACGGCGAAGCCATCCGCCACCGGCCCGCCCCGCCGCTCTCCCAGGCCCTGGTGGCCACCGGCTTCGGCTACCTCACCGAGCGCCGCGCCGCCCAGGCCGAGGTGGTCCGCACCCTCCTCCCGAGGGTCCGCGACATCCGCCGCGGCGGCTCGGCCGCCATCGACCTGTGCGACGTGGCCTGCGGCCGCCTCGACGGCTACTACGAGCGCGGCCTGAACCCCTGGGACCTCGCCGCCGGCGTCCTGATAGCCACCGAGGCCGGCGCGCTCACCGGCGGCCGCCCCGGCCGGCCCGCCTCCCACGAGCTGACCGTCGCCGCCTCCCCGGGCGTCTTCGCCGAACTCCAGCCGCTGCTGGACGGCCTCGGCGCCTGGCACGACTGACCACCGGGCCCGGCCCGGTCCGGCCCGTCCCCGGACAGCACCGCGCCCCGGCACCGTTTCCGATGGTGCCGGGGCGCGGCCGCCGGGCTTACGGGGCCGGAGCCCCGCGTCAGGCGTTGACGCTGTAGCGGACGCCGTGCTCGTCGGCCAGCCGCTGGAGATCCTCCAGCTCCGCCAGCTCGACCTCGGCGAGGAAGTCGTCACCCGACTCGCGGGCCCGGACCAGATCGGCTTCGGTGTTCCGTATGCGCTGCAAAATACCTGCGGTGAACGCGTCCATGGTGCGCCCCCTCGTCGTGGGTCGGTGGCACGGGGGTGTGCCGACGGGTGGGTCGATCACGGCGTGGCCCCTGCGATGGAAAACCGGAACGTGACAGGACGCCGGTACAGGGCGTGATCGCGGGTGTGCAGTCGTCCTCCCCACCGGCAACGTCGCGGAAACCTCGACGGGCCCGGGAAATCCGGGCCACACCGGCCCCGCGGACCCTCCCGCACCCCTTCCACACCCCCCTTACCCCCGGTTTATGAGACTTCGGGGCAGGATGGAAGGGCTCTGAACGGTGTTGTGCCCTGATCGATCGAGGGCCGTAAGGAAGGACGTACGACGTGCGTGTTCTCGTCGTCGAGGACGAGCAGCTGCTCGCCGACGCGGTGGCCACCGGACTCCGCCGGGAGGCCATGGCCGTCGACGTGGTCTACGACGGCGCCGCCGCCCTGGAGCGGATCGCGGTCAACGACTACGACGTCGTCGTCCTCGACCGGGACCTCCCGCTCGTCCACGGCGACGACGTCTGCCGCAAGCTCGTCGAGCTGGGCATGCCCACCCGCGTCCTGATGCTCACCGCCTCCGGCGACGTCAGCGACCGCGTGGCCGGCCTGGAGATCGGCGCGGACGACTACCTCCCCAAGCCGTTCGCCTTCACCGAGCTCACCGCCCGGGTGCGCGCCCTGGGCCGGCGCACCACGGTGGCCCTGCCGCCCGTCCTGGAGCGCGCCGGCATCCGGCTCGACCCCAACCGCCGCGAGGTCTTCCGCGACGGCCGCGAGGTCCAGCTCGCCCCCAAGGAGTTCGCCGTCCTGGAGGTCCTGATGCGCAGCGAGGGCACGGTCGTCTCGGCCGAGCAGCTCCTGGAGAAGGCGTGGGACGAGAACACCGACCCGTTCACCAACGTCGTCCGGGTCACGGTCATGACCCTGCGCCGCAAGCTCGGCGAGCCCGCGGTGATCGTCACCGTCCCCGGCTCGGGATACCGGATCTGACCGCCGATGCCTTCGCTGCCCTCGTTCTCCGGTTCCAAGGCGGCCCCGCCGCCGCCCCCGGTGCCGCCCAAGCCCGCCTGGGACCCCAGGCCGGTCAACGTCCGGCCGTTCCCCTGGCTGCGGCCGACCATCCGGATACGGCTGACACTGCTGTACGGCGGCATGTTCCTGATGGCCGGCATCGTGCTGCTCACGATCATCTACATGCTCGCCGCGGCCGCGCTGCACGACGGCAGCGCCCTGCCGCTGAAGATCCTCGGCGGGAAGTTCCAGTCCACCAGCGACATCTGCGACCTGCCCACCGAGACCTCGGGCGCGCTGCTCCAGGAGGCGGTCAACAACTGCCTGATGCACCAGCGCGCGGTGGCCCTGAACAACCTCCTGAACCGTTCGTTGCTGGCGTTGCTGGGGTTGACGATCGTGGCGTTCGCGTTCGGTTACGCGATGGCGGGGCGGGTGCTGTCGCCGCTGGGGCGGATCACGCGGACCGCGCAGCGGGTGGCGGGGTCGGATCTGCACCGGCGGATCGAGCTGGGG
>NZ_LLZI01000028.1 GCF_001509485.1 Streptomyces sp. NRRL F-4489 | reverse complement strand
CGCCGCAGCAGCACCCCGTACCCCACCGCCGCCACCGTGCCGACCGCCGCGCAGCCGGCCCACAGCGCGTTGGCGCCGTAGTGGTCGATGACCGTGCCGCCCAGCAGCGGGGCGGTCAGCGAGGCGACCGACCAGGAGAGGGCGTACATGCCCTGGTAGCGCCCGCGTCCGTGCACCGGGGACAGCCGCACCACCAGCCCCATCTGGGTGGGGGAGTTGATGATCTCGCCGAGCGTCCAGACGGCGACCGCGACCGCGTACAGGGCGACCGACCCGGCCAGCGCCGTCAGCCCGAAGCCGTAGCCCGCCAGCAGCGCCGAACCGATCAGCAGCAGCGCCGGGCTGCGGTGCTCGATGAACCGGGTGACCGGGATCTGGAGCAGCACGATCAGCACCCCGTTGACCGCGATGACCGCCCCGAAGTCCGCGCTGGAGAAGCCGTCCCGGCCCATCGCCACCGGCATCGAGACGTACGCCTGCTGGAAGATCAGCGCCAGCAGCAGATTCAGCCCGACGACGGTCATGAAACGGCCGTCGCGCAGCACCGTCAGCATCGAGACCCGCTCCGGGCCGCCCCCGTTCCCGCCCCCGGCCGCGTCCGCCGGCGCGTCCCCGGGCCCGCCCGCCTCCTGGGGGCGCGACTCCGGCAGTTTGACGAAGACCACCACCGCGCAGGCCAGAACGAGCGCGGCCTCGCCCAGGAAGAGCGCCAGATAGCCGTGTTGGGCGATCAGCCCGGCGGCCGTCGAGGAGACCGCGAAACCGAGGTTGATCGCCCAGTAGTTGAGCGAGAAGGCCCGGACGCGGTCCTCCGGCGCGACGATATCGGCCATCATCGCCTGCACGGCGGGCCGCGAGGCGTTGCTCGCCATCCCGACCAGGCAGGCCACCGCCGCGATCGCCACCGGATCGGTCATGAAGCCCAGCAGCGCCACCGACGCCGCCGTCGACAGCTGCGAGATCAGCAGCGTCGGTCGCCGCCCGAGCCGGTCGGCGAGCACCCCGCCGCCGACCGACGAGACCACCCCGCCCAGCCCGTACAGCGCCCCGACCAGGCCCGCGTACGACGCCGAGTACCCGCGCTCCACGGTGAGGTAGAGGGCGAGGAAGGTGGCCACGAACGAGCCCAGCCGGTTGATCAGCGTGCTGGTCCACAGCCACCAGAACTGCCGGGGCAGCCCGGACACGCTCCGCACCGCGGCCCGCCGCAGCCGGCCCGCGGCCCCGGGCCGCCCTCCGGACGTCGACGCAAACATGACAACAACTCCCCCCGACACAAGGCAACCGACGCGACCGAAGAACCCACCCGACGCGACCGGACAACCCAACCGACGCGACCGAAGAACCCAACCGATGTAAGTGGCGAACCCACCAAGCGCAACCTACATACCGACGGGTCACCCCGCCACTCGATTGACGGGAATCGTCAACTGTCGGCGCACCCGGAGATCACGGGTCCGCGCAGGTGGCGGGCGTGCGCGAAGTCACCCCGGGCCGTCGATTACGCTCGACGCCATGGCCACCGACGCACCGTACAAGCTGATCCTGCTCCGCCACGGCGAGAGCGAGTGGAACGCGAAGAACCTGTTCACCGGCTGGGTGGACGTCAACCTCAACGACAAGGGCGAGAAGGAGGCGGTCCGCGGCGGAGAGCTGCTCAAGGAGGCCGGCCTGCTCCCCGACGTCGTGCACACCTCCCTCCAGAAGCGCGCCATCCGCACCGCGCAGCTGGCCCTGGAGGCGGCCGACCGCCACTGGATCCCGGTCCACCGCAGCTGGCGGCTGAACGAGCGCCACTACGGCGCGCTGCAGGGCAAGGACAAGGCGCAGACCCTGGCCGAGTTCGGCGAGGAGCAGTTCATGCTCTGGCGCCGCTCGTACGACACCCCGCCGCCCGCGCTCGACCGCGACGCGGAGTTCTCGCAGTTCGCCGACCCCCGTTACACGGACCTGCCGCCGGAGCTGCGCCCGCGGACCGAGTGCCTCAAGGACGTCGTCATCCGCATGCTGCCGTACTGGTACGACGGCATCGTCCCGGACCTCAAGGCCGGCAAGACGGTCCTGGTCGCGGCCCACGGCAACAGCCTCCGCGCGCTGGTCAAGCACCTCGACGGCATCTCCGACGCCGACATCGCCGGCCTGAACATCCCCACCGGCATCCCGCTCTCCTACGAGCTCGACGCCGACTTCAAGCCGGTCCGCGCCGGCGGCACCTACCTCGACCCGGAGGCCGCCGCCGCCGCCATCGAGGCCGTGAAGAACCAGGGCAAGAAGAAGTAACCCCCGCCCCGGACACGCCCGCGGCCCCGCCCGCCCGATCGTGTGGGTCGGGCGGGCGGGGCCGCGGTGTCACCGGTGCCGCGCCGGGTGGGTGCGGGGCCGGTGGACGGGTTGTCGCCGCGGGGGCGGGAGGTTCAGCAGCTGCCGCCGCACTGGCAGGGGCCGCCGGACTGGCAGCCGCAGCCGCAGCCGGGGCCGCAGCTGCACCCGCTCAGGAGCGGGAGCAGCGGCCGGTCGCCGGCCGTCGTCTCGTTCCGGGTCGCGCGGTTCGGAGAGTCCGCTTTGAGTGCCATGTATGCGCCTCCTAGGGGTCACCTGGTGCTTATTGCAAGCCCGGGCGCACAGGCGCGTCAACGGCGCGTGGGCGCACGTTACGCGCCCTCCACCGCCGTCGGCGGGGCGATCTCGTCGGCGTGCTCGCCGGTGACCAGGTAGACCACGCGCTTGGCCACCGAGACCGCGTGGTCCGCGAACCGCTCGTAATAACGGCCCAGCAGGGTCACGTCCACGGCCGTCTCGATGCCGTGCTTCCAGCGGTCGTCCATCAGGTGCTGGAAGAGCGTGCGGTGCAGCATGTCCATGGCGTCGTCGTCCTGCTCCAGCTGGAGCGCGAGGTCCACGTCCTTGGTGATGATGACCTCGCCGGCCTTCGCCATCAGGCGCTGCGCCAGCTGCCCCATCTCCAGGATCGTGGCGTGCAGATCGCGCGGCACCGCCCGGTCCGGGAACCGCAGCCGGGCCAGCTTGGCGACGTGTTGCGCGAGGTCGCCGGAGCGCTCCAGGTCGGCGCTCATCCGCAGCGAGGTGACGACGATCCGCAGGTCGGTGGCGACCGGCTGCTGGCGGGCCAGCAGGGCTATCGCCCGCGCCTCCAGATCGCGCTGGAGGTCGTCCACCTTCTCGTCGGCGGCGATGACGTTTTCGGCCAGCTTCAGGTCCGCGTCGAGTATCGCCGTGGTGGCGCGCCCGATCGCGGAGCCGACGAGCCGGGCCATCTCGACCAGGCCCTCGCTGATCGAGTCCAGCTCCTCGTGGTACGCGTCCCGCATCAGTGACCTTCTCTCGCTTCGAGGGTTCGGGTGCTCCCGGGGCCGGGGGTGCCGGCGCCGGGGAGGGTGCGTGGGGTGGGTGCGGTGGCCGTCGCGCCTACGCTCCCACGGACCGGCCGCCGGCGGGCCCCGCACGCCCACTGTGCGGCCGGATCGCGACCTGCGGGGCCACCGGAGGTGAACCGGCGGGGGCCTGGAGGTGAACTCTGGGCGTCCCCGCCGCGGCCGCCCGGGCCCCCGCCCGGCCCGCCCGGCGCGGCCGGTGAACCGTCACCGACGCCTCGGTGAACTCTGGGCGAAGGGTGTCCGACCAGCGGCTCCGGACGCTGGGGGAGTGTCGGACCCGGCACATACTCTGGATTCATGAACGTGGACGCGGCCGTCGCCGCCATGGCAGCGCTCGCCGGTCTGTGCACCGGCGTCTTCGCCATGCTGGCGTTCCGCTGGAGCGAGCGGGACCAGGTCAAGCCCACCCGCACGTCCCTGCACACCGAAGCCGTCCTGCCGCCCGGAGTCGACACCGTCCTGTCCGTGCTGCGCTCCTCCGCCGTCGTCCTGGACGAGGCCGACACGGTCGTCAAGGCCAGCTCCGCGGCGTACGCGCTCGGGCTGGTCCGCGGCGGCCGGCTCGCCGTCGAGCCGATGCTCCAGATGGCCCGCGACACCCGCCGCGACGGCGAGATACGCCAGGTCGAGCTGGATCTGCCGCGGCGCGGCACCGGCCGCGGCGGCGACGCCCTGGCGGTCTCCGCCCGGGTCGCACCGCTCGGCTCCCGGCTGGTCCTGCTGCTGGTCGAGGACCTCACCGAGGCCCGCCGCATCGAGGCCGTCCGCCGCGACTTCGTGGCGAACGTCAGCCATGAGCTCAAGACGCCGGTCGGCGCGCTCTCGCTGCTCTCCGAGGCCGTCATGGACGCCAGCGACGACCCCGAGGCGGTCACCCGCTTCGCCGGCCGCATGCAGAACGAGGCCACCCGCCTGACCAACCTCGTCCAGGAACTGATCGACCTCTCCCGGGTGCAGAACGACGACCCGCTGGAGGACGCCGAGCCGGTCGCGGTGGACGAGCTGGTCGCCGAGGCGGTCGACCGCTGCCGCCAGCAGGCCGGCACCAAGCAGATCACCATCGCCCACTCCACCGGCGGCCCGGACGGCGCGGCCCCGGCCGGCCTGCACGTCTGGGGCAACCGCGGCCAGCTCGCCGCCGCCCTCGGCAATCTCGTCGAGAACGCCGTCAACTACTCCCCGGCGCGCACCCGCGTCGGGATATCCGCCCGCCGGGTCCCCTCGCCCGGCGGCGACTTGATCGAGATCGCGGTGACCGACCAGGGCATCGGGATATCCGAAAAGGACCGGGACCGCATCTTCGAGCGGTTCTACCGCGTGGACCCGGCGCGCTCGCGCGCCACCGGCGGGACCGGCCTCGGCCTCGCCATCGTCAAGCACGTGGCCGCCTCGCACGGCGGGGAGGTCACGGTGTGGAGCGCCGAGGGACAGGGCTCCACCTTCACCCTGCGTCTCCCGGAAGCCGGGGCCGTACGCGACCGCGAACGGCCCTCGGACCTGACCGCGGAGGGCCTCGACGACGAGGACCGCCCGTACGAGACCTTCACCGATCCGCTGCCAGCTCACCCAGCCCCGGAGGTCCTTCCGTGACCCGAGTGCTCGTTGTCGAGGACGAGGAATCGTTCAGCGACGCACTGTCGTACATGCTCCGCAAGGAGGGCTTCGAGGTCGCCGTCGCGGCGACCGGCCCCGACGGCCTGGACGAGTTCGAGCGCAACGGCGCCGACCTCGTCCTGCTGGACCTCATGCTCCCCGGCCTGCCCGGCACCGAGGTCTGCCGCCAGCTGCGCGGCCGCTCCAACGTCCCCGTCATCATGGTGACCGCCAAGGACAGCGAGATCGACAAGGTCGTCGGTCTCGAAATAGGCGCCGACGACTACGTCACCAAGCCCTTCTCGTCCCGGGAGCTGGTCGCCCGGATCCGGGCCGTGCTGCGCCGCCGCGGCGAGCCGGAGGAGGTCGCCCCGCAGGCCCTGGAGGCCGGCCCGGTCCGGATGGACGTGGACCGCCACGTCGTCACGGTCTCCGGCGGCAAGGTCGACCTGCCGCTGAAGGAGTTCGACCTCCTGGAGATGCTGCTGCGCAACGCCGGCCGGGTGCTGACCCGGATGCAGCTGATCGACCGGGTCTGGGGCGCCGACTACGTGGGCGACACCAAGACCCTCGACGTCCATGTGAAGCGGCTGCGCGCCAAGATCGAGCCGGACCCGGGCGCCCCGCGCTATCTGGTGACGGTCCGCGGCCTGGGGTACAAGTTCGAGCCGTAGGCCGACAGGCCGCGTAGGCCGCGCTGATCGGCAGACCGCCGCGCCCCGGTACGTACGCGGCGCAAGGGGCGCCCCTCCCGACCGGGAGAGGCGCCCCTTGCGCTGTTTCTGCGTCTGCCGGGGTGTCCGCCCGGCAGACCGGGCGGCTCAGTGGCCGGCGTGCGCGGACTCCGAGGGCTTGCCCGAGGACGACGGGGAGCCGGACGGCGCGCCCGGCGTGCCGCTCGCGGAGGTGGAGGGCTGCGGCGCCTGGGACGGGCCGTAGCTCTCGAAGATGTTCTTCGCCGGGACGACGTAGGCGTTCAGCTTGACCTTGCCGGTGGAGCTGAAGCTGAAGGTCAGCGGCTGGACGTTGCCGTCCTGGACGGCCTCCCGGCCGCTCTCCAGCAGGGCGTTGGCGTTGCCCTTGCCGCCGATGACGACCGAGCCGCCGGCCGGCACGGTGATCTTCCCGGACAGCTTGGCCGACTGGCCGGTGCCGTCGACCGAGATCCCGGTCAGCTGCTGGTCCTTGGTGCCGGAGTTGAAGACCGTCGCGGTGATCGCGGCCGGGCCCTTGGCGTTGACGTCGGGCTGGGTGACGACATTGGCGTTCTGGACCTTGATGTCGCCGACGCTGGTCTCGGCGTTGTCCGGCTTGACCTCCAGCGTCTGGGCGTCGCTCCCGGCACCGCACGCGGAAAGGGTGGCGATCGAGAGCGTAAGGACGGTGGCGGCGAGGACGCCGCGTCGAAGGCTGCGGCTCACGGCGGCGGCATCTCCTTGACGAGCTACGGCGGCCGAACGTTCGTGCCCGGTCGCGGATGGACGGCTGAGGGCGGACTCGCGTACGCGTCACGGCGACGGGCACGTAAAGCCGCCCTAAGGGTGGGTCAGCGCCGCTAGGTTACCGAGCCGCCCTCGCGGTGCCGCACCCGACCCGCCCCCTGGGCGATCACGCGCCCGCAGCCGGCGCCGCCCGCCCCGCCGGCGCGCGGACCCGCCGACCGCCCCGGACCCTCCCGCCCGCCATTTCCCGATACGCGGCCCACCCCGATCCCGGCGGATCTCCCCGCCCATCTCGCCGTTCCTCTCCCCGCCGATCTCCGGCAGAACTGGGTGGCATATTCGGCACGCGGCTGTTCGAGTGGCGCCCGGCCTGTTTCCGCCGGTGAAAAGCGGTATTCACAAGGAATGCACAAGGCACCCGGAATTGATCACACACCGCCGCGCGGAGCGGTTGATCAATTCCGGGAATCACCCCCGGACGGCCACCGAGCGTCCGAACGGAGTAGCGGAACTCGCTCAAGCGGATCGGTGCAAACCGGGACATTCACCCCATTGATCATTGTGTTTCCGGCGCTCTGCGGGCGGCTTTCCGTTCGCCCGCGAAGCGCCTCCGACCTGCGAATACCTGCTCCGCGGGGCCCCTCGCAGCACGTCCCGGCCGCTGTTGTCAAGCCCCGAGATATGCCCTGACCTGCGAAAACGCCATTCAGAACGGCCCGTTCCCGTGTTAGCATGGATAGCCACGGAAGGGGTACCTGTCACATGACGTTCAAGGTTGGCGACACCGTGGTCTATCCCCATCACGGGGCCGCGCTGATC
Organism: Streptomyces sp. NRRL F-4489; assembly: GCF_001509485.1. Lineage (GTDB taxonomy): Bacteria > Actinomycetota > Actinomycetes > Streptomycetales > Streptomycetaceae > Streptomyces. Next base: position 8,751 of record NZ_LLZI01000028.1, on the reverse strand, counting down.
GAGGCCATCGAAACTCGCCAGATCAAAGGCGTGGACAAGACCTACTTGGTGCTGAAGGTCGCCCAGGGCGACTTGACTGTTCGTGTGCCAGCGGACAATGCGGAGTTCGTCGGCGTACGCGACGTGGTTGGTCAGGACGGGCTGGACCGGGTCTTCGAGGTGCTCCGCGCACCGTACGCCGAAGAGCCGACGAACTGGTCCCGGCGCTACAAGGCAAATCTCGAGAAGCTCGCTTCCGGCGACGTGATCAAGGTCGCCGAGGTCGTCCGCGACCTCTGGCGGCGTGAGCGCGAGCGCGGTCTGTCCGCAGGTGAGAAGAGGATGCTCGCCAAGGCCCGCCAGATCCTGGTGAGCGAGCTCGCCCTCGCGGAGAACACCAACGAGGACAAGGCCGAGGCCCTGCTCGACGAGGTCCTCGCGTCCTGACGACGCGCACGCCGGCCGCGCCGCATCAGCGGTGTGCCGCCGCCGAGTGTGCGACACCGTAGACGACGCAGCAGCAATGCCGCGGTGCCCGAGTGACGACCGTCCCCAGCGGAGGGTCTGTTGCCGGGCGCTGCGGCATATCTGCTGTGGCATATCCGCGGATGGTGCGCGTACGTGAAAAGGCCGCCGTGCCGATCCGGCGGCTTCCCCGGTGAAGCCGGCCGGGCTCCGGTGGGGCCCTTGGTGGCGTGCCGGGCCCGGGCTCGCCGCCCGACCGGCGTCACGGAAGGGTTCCGGTCAGGGCGTGGCGCCCGGCACTCCTCCAGGCCATACCCACCCCGCCCGAGGAAACAAACCTGTCTGCCCCAATTCCGGGCCCGCCCGGACTTTCGGAGCCATCGATGTCAGAACCCTCCCGCCCGGCCCGTACCGCGGCGGTCATCCCCGCCGCCGGCCGCGGCGTCCGGCTCGGCCCCGGCACCCCCAAGGCGCTGCGCACCCTGGGCGGCACCCCGATGCTGGTCCACGCGGTCCGTGCGATGGCCGCCTCGCGCGCCGTCACCCATATCGTCGTGGTCGCCCCGCCGGACGGCCCGGACGAGGTCCGCCGGCTGCTCGACGCCCACCCGCTCGCCGACCGCACCGACCTGACCGTCGTCCCCGGCGGCGCCACCCGCCAGGAATCCGTCCGGCTCGGACTGGCGGCGCTCCCGGACGGCATCGAGGTGGTGCTGGTCCACGACGCGGCCCGCCCGCTGGTCCCCGTCGAGACCGTGGACGCGGTGATCGCCGCGGTCCGCGCCGGCGCCCCGGCCGTGGTCCCCGCGCTCCCGGTCACCGACACCGTCAAGCAGGTCGAGCCGCGCCCCCAGGGCATCCCGGAGCCGGTGACCGGCACCCCGGAGCGGGCGCTGCTGCGCGCCGTGCAGACCCCGCAGGGCTTCGACCTGCCGACGCTCCGCAGGGCCCACGAGGCCGTCGTCGAGGGCGAGGGCGCCACCGACGACGCCGGGCTGGTGGAGCGGCTCGGCGAGCCGGTGGTGCTCGTCCCGGGCCACGAGGAGGCGTTCAAGGTGACCCGGCCGCTGGACCTCGTCCTGGCCGAGGCCGTACTCGCCCGGAGGAGGGCCACCGATGGCTACGTCTGACGCGTCCGGGCGGCCCGCGCTCCCCGGCCTGCCGCTGGTCGGGATCGGCACCGACGTGCACGCCTTCGAACCGGGCCGCGAGCTGTGGTGCGCCGGACTGCTCTGGGACGCCGCGGAGAGCGGCGGCTACGGCCTGGCCGGGCACAGCGACGGCGACGTGGCCGCGCACGCCGCCTGCGACGCGCTGTTCTCCGCGGCCGGCGTCGGCGACCTCGGCGCGCACTTCGGCACCTCCCGCCCGGAGTGGTCCGGCGCCTCCGGGGTGACGCTGCTGGCCGAGGCGGCGCGGATCGTGCGCGCCGAGGGCTTCGCCATCGGCAATATCGCCGTACAGGTCATCGGCGTCCGGCCGAAGATCGGCAAGCGCCGGGACGAGGCGCAGCGGGCGCTGTCGGCGGCGGCCGGCGCGCCGGTGGCGGTCTCCGGCACCACGACCGACGGGCTGGGGCTGACCGGCCGGGCCGAGGGGCTGGCCGCGATCGCCACCGCCCTGGTGGTGCGCACCGGCTGAGCGCGGCGGCAAGGTGGCCTGAACTGGCCGTTCCCGCGCGTCGTTCCCCCGAACGGCCGTACCGCGGGGGAATGCCGCCGCCGCACGGGGCGTTGAGGAGCAAAGCTGGGTAGGTCTGGAAGGTCTGACCATCGCAAGCCACGCCATCGGACCGCACGCCACGCCATCGGCGCGCCACCGGTTCGGCCCGCGGGAAGGAACGTTCGTGACTGCACTGCTCTCCGACAAGCTCAAGGAGCTCCTCGACTCCCCGGTCTTCGTCACGGTCGCCACGATCCAGCCGGACGGCAGCCCGCAGCTGTCCCCGGTCTGGGTGAAGCGGGACGGCGAGGACCTGCTGATCTCCACGACCGTCGGCCGCCGCAAGGAGCGCAACCTCCGCCGCGACCCGCGTATTTCGGTCGTTCTCCAGCCGTTCGACGCCCCGTACACCTACGCCGAGATCCGCGGCGAGGCGATCGTGACCACCGAGGGCGGCCAGGAGCTGATCGACGAGCTGTCGCTGAAGTACACCGGCAAGAAGTACGCGGAGTTCAACGCCGACGCGGCCAACGACAACGAGCGGGTGGTGGTCCGGATCACCCCGCGGAAGGTCCTCGGCCGGCTCTGACCCCGCAGCGCCGGGCCGGAAATCCCGGCGAATCGGACGACTGTGACGCATCTGTGCCCCCATGTCCCATAGGGCATGGGGCACGGCCGCGTTCCGACTACCCTGTTCCCGTGACGATTCGCCTGTACGACACCAGCGCCCGGCAGATCCGTGATTTCACCCCGCTCCGCCCGGGCTGTGTCTCGATCTACCTCTGTGGCGCGACCGTGCAGGCCGCCCCGCACATCGGGCACATCCGGTCGGGACTGAACTTCGACATCATGCGCCGCTGGTTCGCCTACCGCGGCTACGACGTGACCTTCGTCCGCAATGTGACGGACATCGACGACAAGATCATCCAGAAGTCGGCCGAGCAGGGCCGCCCGTGGTGGGCGATCGGCTACGAGAACGAGGTCGCCTTCAACACGGCCTACGACACCCTCGGCTGCCTGCGCCCCACCTACGAGCCGCGCGCCACGGGCCACATCCCCGAGATGATCGAGATGATGCGCGGCCTGATCGAGCGCGGCCACGCCTACGCCGCCGACGGCAACGTCTACTTCGACGTCCGCTCGTTCCCGGAGTACCTCCAGCTCTCCAAGCAGGAGTTGGACAACCTCCGGCAGCCGTCCGGCGAGGGCGAGACCGGCAAGCGGGACCCGCGCGACTTCGCGATGTGGAAGGCCGCCAAGGAGGGCGAGCCCAGCTGGGAGACCCCCTGGGGCCGCGGCCGCCCGGGCTGGCACCTGGAGTGCTCGGCCATGGCCCACAAGTACCTGGGAACCGCCTTCGACATCCACGGCGGCGGCGTCGACCTGGTCTTCCCGCACCACGAGAACGAGATCGCGCAGGCCAAGGCGTTCGGCGACGACTTCGCCGCGTACTGGGCGCACAACGCCTGGGTGACGATGAGCGGCGAGAAGATGTCCAAGTCGCTCGGCAACTCCGTGCTGGTCTCGGAGATGGTCAAGCGCTGGCGCCCCATCGTCCTGCGCTACTACCTCGGCACCCCCCACTACCGCTCGATGATCGAGTACAGCGAGGACGCGCTGCGCGAGGCCGAGTCGGCGTTCGCCCGGATCGAGGGCTTCGTCCAGCGGGTGGTGGAGAAGGCCGGCGAGGCCGTCGCCCCCGCGGCGGAGGTCCCGCCGGCGTTCGCCGAGGCGATGGACGACGACCTCGGCGTCCCGCAGGCGCTGGCGATCGTGCACACCACCGTCCGCCAGGGCAACGCCGCGCTGACCGCCGACGACAAGGAAGCGGCCGTGGCCCGGCTGGCCGAGGTCCGCGCCATGCTGGGCGTGCTGGGCCTGGACCCGCTCGACGAGCGCTGGTCCGGCGGCGGCACGGACCGCGGCGAGGACCTGCACGGCGTCGTGGACTCCCTCGTCCGGCTCGTCCTGGAGCAGCGGCAGTCGGCCCGGGCCCGCAAGGACTACGCCACCGCCGACGCCATCCGCGACCAGCTCCAGCAGTCCGGCCTGAGCATCGAGGACACCCCCTCGGGCCCCCGCTGGTCGCTGTCCTGACACCCGGCCCCGGGGCACGTCCCGGGGCCGCGCACCCCCGGCCACCAGCCGGATTCGCCCTTCCCGGTGGCCGCGGGCGACACTTACGACCATACGTACGTACCCACTCCACGTCGCGAGACGTCGAGAGCAGTGAAGAAACAGGTGACCCATGGCCGGCAACAGCCAGCGCAGGAACCGCCGCACGTCGAACAAGAAGGGCGCTCAGGTCGGCAGTGGCGGTAAGCGGCGCCGGTCCCTGGAAGGCAAGGGCCCGACCCCGCCCGCGTCCGCGCGCAAGGGGCACGTCAAGAACCGCGTCGCCAACGCCAAGGCCAAGCAGGCCGCCGCCCGCCGGCCCGCGCCCCGCCGCGGCGGCCCCAAGGGCACCGCGGAGCTGGTCGTCGGCCGCAACCCCGTGGTCGAGGCGCTGCGCGAGGGCGTACCGGCGACGACGCTGTACGTCCAGCAGTTCATCGACAACGACGAGCGGGTCCGCGAGGCGCTCCAGCTCGCCACCGAGCGCGGGCTGAACATCATGGAGGCCCCGCGCCCCGAGCTGGACCGCATGACCAACGGCCTGAACCACCAGGGCCTGGTCGCGCAGATCCCGCCGTACGAGTACGCGCACCCGGAGGACCTCGCGGCGGCCGCCTTCGACGCCGCCGAGGACCCGCTGATCGTCGCCCTGGACGGCGTCACCGACCCGCGCAACCTCGGCGCCGTGGTCCGGTCGGTCTCCGCCTTCGGCGGGCACGGCGTGGTCGTCCCGGAGCGCCGGGCGGCCGGGATGACCGCCGGCGCCTGGAAGACCTCGGCGGGCACCGCGGCCCGTACGCCGGTGGCCCGCGCCACCAACCTCACCCGCGCCCTGGAGTCGTACCAGAAGGCCGGTCTGACGGTCGTCGGGCTGGCGGCGGACGGCGAGGTGGAGCTGCAGGACCTCCAGGTGCTGGACGGCCCGGTCGTCATCGTCGTCGGCAGCGAGGGCAAGGGCCTGTCGCGGCTGGTCGGCGAGACCTGCGACGTGCGGGTGCGGATCCCGATGCCGGGCGGCGCGGAGTCGCTGAACGCCGGTGTCGCGGCCGGTGTCGTCCTGTGGGAGGCGGCCCGCCGCCGCGGCTGACGGCCGCCGCCGGGCGTCCCCGGCACCCCGCCCCCGGCCGGGCCGGCCCGCGTGCCGCCCGGCCAGGGGCAGAGCGTCACCCTCCGTACGACCCCGCCGCATCCCGTGATCTTTTGACGGGTCTCGGACAGATCGGGCCGGTCAAGGCAGTGTCTTAACCGGGGGTCACTCGGTTAGATGAGCGTGGACACCAGAACACCCCGCACACCTACGGGGGGACGCTCGTCGGGCTTCGACGACGAGCCGGTCCTGAGCTCGGTCAAGGTGCCGTGCGATCCCGCGCAGGTCATCGTCAACCACGCCAGCTTCCGCGTCCAGCTCGCCGCGCCCGCGGCGGCCCGCCCGCTGGCCGAGACCGCGCGCGTCCCCGCCCTCCGCGGATCGCCGCCCAGACGCCGCACGCCCGTGGTCTGGAGCGGCCGCACCGGACCGGCCGGCACCGCCGGCGCCACCACCCAGCTCCTGCACGCCGTCCGCGACGCGGGCAACGGCCCGGACACCGCGCAGGCCGAGGACGTCGGCACCACCCAGGTCCTGCCCCGGGTCCGGCTCGGCGACTCCCCCGCCTCCACGGTCGTCGGCCAGCGCGGCCCCGCCGACGCCGAGGACACCCTCCCGCGCCCCACCCGCGCGATCCCCGCCCCGCTCGCCGTCCGCCGCTACGGCGACGCCGAGGACGGCCGCGACGACGACCGCTTCGAGGCCCGCGACCGCTACGACACCGGCTCCCGGCGCCGCGGCGGCGACAGCGTCCGGCACGCCTACTACCCCGGCCGCCGGATGAACCTCGGCGTGGTCCTCCTCCCGCTGCGGATCTTCCTCGGCCTGATCTCGGTCTACGCCGGGATGGGCAAGCTCTGCGACCCGGTCTACTTCGACGGCGGCCGGCGCGGCTCGATGGTCACCTGGCTGCTCTCCCTCAACCCCTGGGAACTGGCCGTCCCGCTGCGGGACTTCGCCGTCGGGCACCCGGTCGGCGCCGGGCTGACGGTGGCGTTCCTCCAGGTCGTGGTGGGCGTGCTGACGATCTGCGGACTGTGGCAGCGGGTCGCCGCGTCGTTCGGCGCGCTGCTCTCCGCCGCGCTGCTGATGACCGTCAGCTGGCGCACCGTCCCCGCCTACGACGCCCCCGACATCATCTACCTCGCCGCCTGGAGCCCGCTGATCATCGCCGGCGCCCCGGTCTACTCCATGGACGCCCGGCTCGCCGGCGAGGCGTGGCGGCGGCTCGGCCCGCGCGTCGAGCTCGGCGCGCTGCGCCGCCGGGTGCTGCGCCGCGGCGCCGTCATGACCACGATGGTGGTCGGGCTGACCCTGCTCATCGGCTCGCTGCTGGGCGGCGCCGTACGGACCGCGCGGGTGCCGACCGTACCGCGCCCCGGCGAGCCCGCGATCAACAACCTCCCCGGCTCGCCGCTGCCCACCCCGGGCCACCGCGCCCCCCGGCCGGGCCACCACACCCCCGGCCGCCACGGCACGCCCTCGACCAGCGCCTCCCAGAAGGCGCACACGCCGGGCACGCCGACCGCCTCGGCGCCCGGTACGCCGACGGCCGGCAGCCGCACCGGCGGCACCACCCGCCGCCCCGGGGCGACCACCAGCGCCCCGCAGCAGTCGGCGCCCAGCCGCGTCCCGCCCCGCAGCCAGACCCCCGCGGGCGGCTCCGGCGGCGGCACCACCGGCAGCTCGGGCAGCTCCAGCAGCGGCACCCCCGGGGGCGACTCGGGGCACGGCGGCACGTTGGGCGGGTTGCTGGGGTGAGGGGGCGGGGGCCCCGCTTCGTGGACCGGACGTAGCCGGACGTAGGGATGACGGCTGTGCCGCATCGCACCCTGGGGGAGGGTGGGGTGCGGCACAGGTGTGTGTGGCGGGGCTGGGGGCGCGCCTGAGAGGGCGGAGGGGTTAGGGCGGGGCTTGGGGCCCGTACCGTCAGGGACCCGCCGTAGGGCGCCCGTGGGGGGCTCTGCGGCTCCGGCCGCTCAACGCCCCTGCGCCGCCAGCTCCTTGGCCGCCTCCGTGAGGTCCTTGGCGGTGTCGATGGCGCGCCAGTAGGCGCCCTGGGGGAGCGGGTAGCCGGCCAGCCGGCGTTCCCGGGCCAGGCGCGGGAAGGTGGTGCGCTCGTGGTCGCCCCGGTCGGGCAGCAGCGCGGTGAAGGCCGCGGAGAAGACGTAGACGCCCGCGTTGATCAAGTACGGGGAGGGCGGCGCCTCGATGAAGTCGAGGACGTGGCCGAAGGCGTCGGTCTCGACGACGCCCCAGGGGATGCGCGGACGGGCCAGCGCCAGGGTGGCCGCGGCATCGCGCTCGTGGTGGAAGTCGGCCATCTCGCGGAGCGGGAAGCGGGTCCAGATGTCGCCGTTGGTGGCGTACCACGGCTCGTCCGGGCGGGGGAGGAAGCCGGCGGCGTACTTCAGGCCGCCGCCGCGGCCCAGCGGCTCGTTCTCGACAACGGTCGTGGCGCGCAAGGGGAGTTCGGTGCGGTCCAGCCACTCCTGGAGGACCTCGGCGAGGTGGCCGCAGGAGATCACGGCGTCGGTGACGCCCTGCTCGGCGAGCCAGGTCAGCTGATGGCCGATGATCGGGGTTCCGGTACCGGGAATCTCGACCATCGGCTTGGGTCGGTCATCGGTGTACGGGCGGAGACGCGAGCCCTGGCCACCGGCCAGGACCACGGCCTGCGTGGGGTGCGGGTGCGGAATGCCGGTCATGGTTCGCACCCTATGCGGTGCGAGCAGCGGTCACTGGGCGGCGGCCACGCCGGACGCGAAGGAGGTGTCGCACACCGGGCGGGAGAACGCCTGGGCGCGGTGCGCGGCCCCGTACTTGGCGACCGCGGCGCGGCCGAGGGCGCGGGCGATGGAGGCGCAGTGCTTGGCCAGCGAGGGCCGGGCGGTGGTGGCCTCCTGGAGGTGCGTCAGGGCGACACCGGGGTCCTTCTCCTGGAGTTCGACCAGGAGGCGGTCCCGGAGGGCGTCCTGGGCGCTCCGGGCGGTGCCGGCCTTGGTGGAGACCTTCCCCGAGGACGCGGCGAGCACCTGCGACTCGGCGGTCTTCGAGGACCACGGGACGCGGGTGACCGCGAGGGTCCCGGAGAGCACGAGGACGACGGGCAGGACGAGGGCGAGAGTTCGGCCGATACGGCGGGCTGCGGAGTTCACGTTCGCGATGGTAGCGAGCAGTGATGATTTGGCGACATTTGGTCACCTTATCGGGGGACGGAATGGCTCGTCGGTGCGGTTGTTGGGTTGACGCACTGGTACGAAAAGCCGCTTCCTGGGTGCGTTTTGCGGGGTTTCGGTGGGGATCGGCGGCGATCGGCGGGGCTCGGCCGCATTACCCCGTACCACCGCGGCGCCAAACGCCGCGATGAACGGGGCGGGGAGGGGAAGGGGAAGGGGCGGCCGGGGCGGCCCCGGCTCTCAGCCGCCCCGGCCGCCCCCCCC
>NZ_LLZI01000027.1 GCF_001509485.1 Streptomyces sp. NRRL F-4489 | reverse complement strand
ACCGGGCCGGGGCGGAGGGGATGTCCCGGACCCCGCCCGCAGGATCTGGAGCGAACCGCGGGGTATTCGTCATCGCACGGACCAGATGCGCCCGCACCGAGGACGGGGTCCGGGGCAGCCCCTCCGCCCCCCACCACCGCCGCGTAGGCGAGGCCACCGCAAGCAACCACGGCGCCGCACACAACAACGTGGGGCGACCACAAACAACCCACCCGCCGCCACGGCGAGCAACCACGCACCGCGCGGGTCCGGCGGAACGACCCACTACGGAAGGTGATCCAGCCGCCGCAGAATCACCCCCTCCCGCAACGCCCAAGGACACACCTCCAACGTCTCCACCCCGAACAAATCCATCGCCGCCTCCGCCACCAGCGCCCCCGCGAGCAACTGCCGCGCCCGCCCCTCCGACACCCCCGGCAGCCCGGCCCGCTCCCGCGCACTCATCTGCGCAAGCCGCGGCACCCACTCCTCCAGCGTCTTCCGCGGCAGCTCCCGCTGGACGTACAGCCCCTCCGACGACCGCGCCGCCCCCGCGATCCGCGCCAGCGCCTTGAACGTCTTCGACGTCCCCACGACCTGATCCGGCGCCCCGTGCCGCGCGAAGTCGCTCACCACCCGCGCGATCCCGGCCCGCACCCGCCGCCGCAGCGCCCGTACGTCGTCGGGGTCCGGCGGATCGGCCGGAAGCTCGGCGGCCGTGAGCCGCCCGGCGCCGTACGGCAGGGACACCGCGACGTCCGGGTCCTCGTCCAGCCCGTAGGCGATCTCCAGCGAGCCGCCGCCGATGTCGAGGACGAGCAGCCGCCCGGCGGACCAGCCGAGCCAGCGGCGGGCGGCGAGGAAGGTGAGCCGCGCCTCGTCCTCGCCGGAGAGGACCTGGAGCGTCACCCCGGTGTCGTCGGCGAGGCGGCGGAGCACGTCCTCGCCGTTGGTGGCCTCGCGGATCGCGGAGGTGGCGAACGGCAGGACGTCCTCGACGCCCTTGTCCTCGGCGACCCGCATCGCCTCGCGGACGGTGGCGATCAGGCGGTGCACGCCGTCGTCGCTTATGGCGCCGTCCGCGTCGAGGAGTTCGGCCAGGCGCAGCTCCGCCTTGTGCGAGTAGGCGGGCAGCGGGCGCGCGCCGGGGTGTGCGTCGACCACCAGGAGGTGGACCGTGTTCGACCCCACATCGAGGACACCGAGTCTCATACGGGGAAACCTACTGCCGCGACCGGAGACGCCCGGCGCCGGCCGTACGCTGGACCCCGTGGCAAAGACGAAACAGGCGAAGCACGTAAAAGCCCTGAAGAAGGAAGAAAAGCGACGCGCGCAGGCAGCGGCGGCGGCGCGGTCCGGTGACGGGGCTCCGGCCGACGAGGTCGGTCTCGACTTCGCCCGCGCCTGGGTCACGTTCCCGGACCCGGCGGACGACGAGCAGATCTTCCGCTGCGACCTGACGTGGCTGACGTCCCGCTGGACCTGCATTTTCGGCAGCGGCTGCCAGGGTATCCAGGCGGGCCGGGCGGACGACGGCTGCTGCACGCTGGGCGCGCACTTCTCCGACGAGGAGGACGAGGAGCGCGTCGCGGGGCATGTGGCGCGGCTGACGCCGGAGCTGTGGCAGTTCCACGACGTCGGCACGGCGTCCGGCTGGACCGAGGAGGACGAGGACGGCGAGCGGCAGACGCGCCGCTGGAAGGGCTCCTGCATCTTCCAGAACCGCCCCGGCTTCGCGGGCGGCGCCGGCTGCTCACTGCACATCCTCGCGCTGCGGGAGGGCCGCGAGCCGCTGGAGACCAAGCCGGACGTGTGCTGGCAGCTGCCGGTGCGGCGCACCTACGACTGGATCGACCGGCCGGACGACACCCAGATCCTCCAGGTCACCATCGGCGAGTACGACCGGCGCGGCTGGGGGCCGGGCGGCCACGACCTGCACTGGTGGTGCACGTCGGCGACCTCGGCGCACGGTGCCGGCGAGCCCGTCTACGTCACGTACAAGCCGGAGCTGACCGAGCTGATGGGCCCGGCCGGGTACGCCAAGCTCGCCGAACTGTGCGTCCAGCGCCTGGCGTCGGAACTGCCGCTGGCACCGCATCCGGCGGATCCGAAGCCGGGCGCGGGGGCACCGGGGGGCACGGCCGACGAGGAGTAAGAGGTCCGGGGGGCAGGGGCCGACCGCGAGAGGGCCCGCCCCCCGGCGTCACCTCCCGTGCGGGCCCGCCCCCCGGCGTCACCTCCCGTGCGCCCCCGCCGCAGGCGACGGCCCGCCCGGGCCGCCCGGGCCGCCCGGCCCACCCGCGCTCTGCGACGGCGAAGGCGCCGGCGTCGGCCCCGCCGGCCCCGGCCCGCTCGGCCGCGGGGAGGGCCGCGGCGAGGGGTGGTGGCCCGGCCCGGGGCCCGGCCCCGGCGCCGGATCGGTGGCCCCGTGGCCGTCCAGCGTGATGACCGTGCCGCCCGGTTCGATGGTGATCACCGACCGCCAGTGGCCCTCGGGTTCGCGGTCGTGGTCCACGTAGACGGTGATCGTGGTGGACTGGCCGGGCCGCAGCTGCCCGGCGGTGTGGCTCATCTGGAGCCAGGGCGCGCCCGCGGTCGCCCGCCAGCGGACCGGGGTGCCGCCGGAGGCGCTGATCGTGATGACCGTGGTGCCGGCGGCCGGCTCCGCGGCGACGGTCAGCCGGCCGGGGCCGCGCTCCTCCCGCCCGCCGGGGGTCGGCGGCGGGCCGGTGGGCGCGCTCAGCACCGAGACCGCCACATCCGAGGCGCCGGGGTCGCCGGGGGCACCCGCATCACCCGCCGCGTCCCCCTTGCCTGACGCATCGTCACCTTCCCGGGCGCCCGGCCGAGGCGACGACGTCCGGGCGCTGCCCGCGTTCTCGTAACGGCCGCCGGCCAGCCGCCGGCCGTTGACCCCGTCACCGCCGCCGGGCCCCTCGGCGTCCCCGGCGGCGTCGTTGGCGGACACCGTGGGCAGGACGCCGGACTCGCCGGCCTCGGGGGCGTTCCGGTACGCGGCCCAGAGCGCGAGTACGGGCGCGGCCAGCACCGTGGCCACCAGGGTGGTGGTCAGCGCCCGGTTGCGGAGCCGGCGGCGGCGGGCGGTCCGGTCGGTGGGGACGCGGGGGAATCCGCTGCGGTCGTAGCGTGGAGAACCGTTTGCTCCACCGCTCCGGCCGCCCCGTACAGGGACGGCCCCGGGCACGCCCTCGGCGCGTCCGGAACGGGCCGCGCGGGCCGCCGCCAGGGCCGCGGCGACCGCCGGCCGGTCGGCGGGGACCAGCGGCAGCGCGCCGTGGTCGGCGGGCGCGGTGCCGGGCCAGGGGCCGGCGGCGGTGGCGCGTTCGGCGGTCCGGCGGCATTCGGCGCAGTCGTCGACATGGCGCACCAGCTCGCGGCGGAGCGCGGCGCCCAGCAGCATCTGGCCGTCGCCGGCCAGCCGGGCCACGTCCGGACATCGCCCGAACTCGACCACCGCCAGCGCCGCGCTGGTCCGCTCGACCTCGCAGGAGGCGGCGGCCAGCAGGGTGCGGGTGGCGGCGGGCTCGGCGCCGGTGACGGCGGCGATCGCGTCCGGGGTGAGGCGGTGGCGGACCGACAGCTCCAGGACCTCGCGCTGCTCGGGGGTGGTGCCGGCGGCCTCGGGCCAGGCGAGGGCGGCGAGTTCGCGGCGGTGGTCGGGGGCGGCGGGGTCGGCCGCGTCGACGGGGTCGGGGGCGGCATCGGCCTCCGGGGCGGCGGGCTCGGGTGGGGCGCCGGGGGCGGCGCCCTGGGGCTCGTCACCGTCATCGGGCGCGAGGGCACCGGCCGTCTCCGCCACCGTCTCCGCCACCGGCTCCGCCAGCCGCCGCAGGCACGCCCAGCGGGCCAGGGCGTAGAGCCAGGGGCCGAAGAGGGCGGGGTCGGCGGGGCGCCGCCCGTGCTGCCGCTCGGCGAGCGCCAGCGTCTCGCCGAGGACGGCGGCCGCCGTGTCGTGCTCGCACAGCACGGACAGGCAGTAGGTGAACAGCCCGTCCAGCCAGGGTTCGTAGCGGTCCTCGGGCCAGGGTTCGTAGCGGTCTGCGGGCTCGGGGCGCTCCCGGTGCGCGTCGCGGTCCCGGTGCCGGGGGCGGCCGGGCCCGTCGTCGGCCGGCGGCCGGCGCCGGTGCGGCGCGGCGGCATGCGACCGGAGTGCGCCGGTGGTGTGCGTAGGGTGCTCGGGCCTGCTGCTCATCACCCCGGCGACGGTAGGGGGATGATGCAGCCGCTCCCGCGCAGGAGGGTCACTTTTAACCCGTACGGGTGACCATCTCCCTCAAAAGGGGACACGGATCTGCTAGGTGGCCGCGCAGACGCGCCCGGCGCACGCGCCCCCTCGCCGCGGCCGACCGCCGCGACCGACCATCGCGGCCGACCGCCGGACGGCCCCGCCCGCCGCGAGAGCCCGCGCTCCGGCCCCGCTGCCGGAGCCCGCTGTCAGACCCCGCCGCTACGGTGGCGTCATGGCAACTCGCAAATCGTCGGCCAAGGAGCGCCCCTCGTACCGCTGCACCGAGTGCGGCTGGACCACCGCCAAGTGGCTCGGCCGCTGCCCGGAGTGCCAGGCGTGGGGCACGGTCGAGGAGTACGGCGCCGCCCCCGCGGTGCGCACCACCGCGCCCGGCCGGGTCACCACCGCCGCCCTCCCCATCGGCCAGGTCGACGGGCAGCAGGCCGCCGCCCGCTCCACGGGCGTGCCGGAGCTGGACCGCGTGCTGGGCGGCGGGCTGGTCCCCGGCGCGGTGGTGCTGCTGGCCGGCGAGCCCGGCGTCGGCAAGTCCACCCTCCTCCTGGACGTCGCCGCCAAGGCCGCCTCCGCCGAGCACCGCACCCTCTACGTCACCGGCGAGGAGTCCGCGAGCCAGGTGCGGCTGCGCGCCGACCGCATCGGCGCGCTCGACGACGATCTCTATCTGGCCGCCGAGACCGACCTCTCCGCCGTGCTCGGCCACCTCGACACGGTCAAGCCGTCCCTGCTGATCCTGGATTCCGTGCAGACCGTCGCCTCGCCGGAGATCGACGGCGCGCCGGGCGGGATGGCGCAGGTCCGCGAGGTCGCCGGGGCGCTGATCCGGGCGTCGAAGGAGCGCGGGATGTCCACGCTCCTGGTGGGCCACGTCACCAAGGACGGCGCGATCGCCGGCCCGCGCCTGCTGGAGCACCTGGTGGACGTGGTGCTGCACTTCGAGGGCGACCGGCACGCCCGGCTCCGCCTCGTCCGCGGGGTGAAGAACCGCTACGGCACCACGGATGAGGTCGGCTGCTTCGAGCTGCACGACGAGGGGATCACGGGCCTGGCCGACCCCTCGGGCCTCTTCCTGACGCGCCGCGCCGAGCCGGTGCCGGGGACGTGCCTGACGGTGACGCTGGAGGGCCGCCGCCCCCTGGTCGCCGAGGTGCAGGCGCTCACCGTCGACTCCCAGATCCCCTCCCCGCGGCGTACGACGTCCGGGCTGGAGACGTCCCGGGTGTCGATGATGCTGGCCGTGCTGGAGCAGCGCGGCCGGATCAGCGCGCTCGGCAAGCGCGACATCTACAGCGCCACGGTCGGCGGGGTGAAGCTCAGCGAGCCGGCCGCGGATCTCGCGGTGGCCCTGGCGCTGGCCAGCGCGGCCAGTGACACCCCGCTGCCGAAGAATCTGGTCGCGATCGGCGAGGTGGGGCTGGCCGGCGAGGTCCGGCGGGTGACGGGTGTGCAGCGCCGGCTGTCCGAGGCCGCCCGGCTCGGCTTCACGCACGCGCTCGTCCCGTCCGACCCCGGGCGGATCCCGGACGGGATGCGGGTCCTGGAGGTCGCGGACGTCGGCGAGGCGCTGACCGTGCTGCCCAAGCGGGTGCGGCGGGAGGCCCCGCGGGAGGAGGGCGCGCGCCGGTAGACTTTGCCCCGGTCTCGCCCGTCACCGCCGTCTCCGCCGCAGGCCGCGTAGCTCCTGGATACCCTCCTCTGGTACGCGCCGCGGCTCCGGCCGGGCGGCCTGCGGACCGACAGACATGCGACGGAGGAGTGCAGTGGCAGCCAACGACCGGGCGTCGTCTCCCGGCAGGTCCGCGGGGACCGGCACCGAGAGCCTGATGCGCGCCTCGCTGAGCGCCGTCGCGCCCGGCACCGCCCTGCGGGACGGCCTGGAGCGGATCCTCCGCGGCAATACGGGCGGCCTGATCGTCCTGGGCTTCGACAAGACCGTCGAGTCGATGTGCACGGGCGGGTTCGTGCTGGACGTCGAGTTCACCGCGACCCGTCTGCGGGAGCTGTGCAAGCTCGACGGCGCGCTGGTCCTCGACAAGGACATCACCAAGATCCTGCGGGCCGGTGTCCAGCTGGTGCCGGACGCGTCCATCCCCACCGAGGAGACCGGCACCCGCCACCGCACCGCCCAGCGGGTCTCCATCCAGACCAACTTCCCGGTGATCTCGGTCAGCCAGTCGATGCGGCTGATCGCGCTGTACGTGGACGGCGAGCGGCGCGTACTGGAGGAGTCCGCGGCGATCCTCTCCCGCGCCAATCAGGCGCTGGCCACCCTGGAGCGCTACAAGCTCCGGCTGGACGAGGTCGCCGGCACGCTCTCCGCGCTGGAGATCGAGGATCTGGTGACGGTCCGGGACGTCTCCGCGGTCGCCCAGCGGCTGGAGATGGTCCGCCGGATCGCCACCGAGATCGCCGAGTACGTCGTCGAGCTGGGCACGGACGGCCGCCTGCTGGCCCTCCAGCTGGAGGAGCTGATCGCGGGCGTCGAGCCGGAGCGGGAGCTGGTGGCCCGCGACTACGTCCCCGAGCCGACCGCCAAGCGCTCCCGCACGGTCGCCGAGGCGCTGGCCGAGCTGGACGCCCTCACCCACACCGAACTCCTCGAACTCCCCATCGTGGCGCGGGCGTTGGGCTACAGCGGCTCGATGGAGACCCTGGACTCCGCCGTCTCCCCCCGCGGCTTCCGCCTCCTGGCGAAGGTCCCCCGCCTGCCGGGCGCCGTCATCGACCGCCTGGTCGACCACTTCGGCGGCCTCCAGAAACTCCTCGCCGCCAGCGTCGACGACCTCCAGGCGGTGGAAGGCGTCGGCGAGACCCGCGCCCGCTCCGTCCGCGAGGGCCTCTCCCGCCTGGCCGAGTCCTCCATCCTGGAACGGTACGTCTGACTCGGGGATACCCGGTAGGTCTGACCCGGGAATACCCGGTACGTCCGCCCCGGGAATACCTGGTACGTCTGACTCGGAAGTACCCGGTACGTCTGCCCGGGAATACCCGCCCCTCCCACCGCCGTTGAGGTCCCGTAGGGGGGCTTCGGGTCCCTTACGGGATCCGTTCGCATGCCCCCTGGGGGATACCGCCCGCCTCGCGGCGGCCGGCCCCGGGGCTCCGCCCCCGCGCCCCCGCCCCGTCACGGCTCGGGAATACCCGCGCCCTACGCCGCGTTGGGACCCCGCAGGGGGCGCTCGCGCCCCTTACGGGATCCGTTCGCACGCCCCGTAAGGGCGCCCGCGCCCGCCCCGGCCCCGACCCCCGCTCTTCCAGGCAGACCGGGCAGTCGTCGCGCGGTGCCCCGCACCGCACCCCGCAGGTCGAACGGATCGGAAGCCGCGGACCCGCCACCGGCATGGTGCGTTGCGAAGTCGGCATGGGCACTTCTCCCTGGGTGGGTCCCGCCATCGCAGGAACCGGCATCAGCATCTGCAGCGTCGGGCCCCCCTGCCGCCCGCGCTCCTATCGATCACCGAAGCGGATCGTCCTGACAATCCTTCGGCCTTCGGCGCTCATTCGACCTGGGCGACCTTGTAGGCGATCCCGCCTTCGACGAGGTAACCCGCTCCGACGCAGACGATGTCGTTCAGCCAGGCGTACTCCTGCGATCCGGTCTCGAAAAGCGGGTTGGTGCGGAAGTAGTAGCGGGCCGGGTCGATGTCGTACCTCTTGGCCGGATCGGCGATATCGGCCCGCAATTCGGGCGGGGTGACCCAGCGGCCGCCGTAGGTCATGTACACCAGGGCGCCGTCGTGGGTCCGCAGGGTGAGGCGCACGTCCAGCGACATCGTCCCGTCGGGGCGGAACAGTGCCCAGTCGCCGCCGATCGGGAGCACGTCGCCGTGCAGGCGCGGTCCGTGGAAGGTGCCTCCCGTGTCGCCGAAGAGAGTTCTGCGGCCGAGCGGGCCGGTGCCGAAGTCCAGTCGGGGGCTCAGGTCGACGACGAGGTCGAACAGGTGGCGCGTGGTGATCTCGCCGATGGTCTTCGTGCGGGGGTCGGGGGTCATGCGCTGCCTCCCAGCAGGGTGTGCCGGACCTGGTCGGTGGAGACGCCCGACTGGGCGCACAGCTCCGCGAGGTCGAGGAAGAACCGCTCGCCGGCGATCAGGCCGTCAGCGAAGGTGAACTGGAGGAACACCGGGAGTTCGGCGCGCCTGCCGTTGGGCGTCGCGCCGAACCGGTCACCGGTCATGGTCATGCGTGCCGTTCCCCAGCAGACCAGGGTGTCGTCGTTGCCGGCGTGCCCGTCGAGGGTGACCTCGTAGTCGGGGAAGGACGCGAAGAAGCGTGCCAGCGCCTTCTCGTTGTCGGGCAGGCCGCGGGCCTTGGTGCCGAAGGGTGGCGACTCCAGCAGTACGTCCCGGTGCAGGAGCCGGAGCGCCGCGGGCAGGTCCTGACGGCTCTTGGCGTGCGCCAGTGCCTGGGCGAGCTCGAACATCTGATGGGTGTTCACGCAGAAAACATACGGTCGTACGTACGTATTCTGCAAGGGGGTGGCACAATGAGGCCGGTGAGCGAGGATGTGCAGGACGGGCGCCTGCTTCGAGGTCTGCGGTCGCGACGGACGATCGTGCGGCACGCCGTCGACACGGCGTCGTTGGACGGGCTCGACGGGCTCAGCTTCGGTCGGCTCGCGACGGACCTGAACGTGCGCAAGAGCAGCGTCCAGACGCTCTTCGCCACGAAGGAGAAGCTCCAACTGGCCGTGATCGAGGCGGCGCGCGAGACCTTCGAGGAGGCCGTGATCCGCCCCGCGCTGGCCCGACCCCAGGGCGCCGAGCGGCTGCGCGCCCTGGTCGAGCACTGGCTCGCCTACGCCGAGCAGCCGCTGTTCCCGGGCGGTTGCTTCTGGGCGGCGAACCTGCCCGAGTTCGACAGCCGGCCGGGCCCGGTGCGGGACATGCTGGCCGGCCACCAACGGGCCTGGCGCGACCGCATCGCCACCGAGCTGCGACACGCCGTCGATGACGCGGGGACGAGTGCCGGCCTCGATGCCGACCTCACCGCGTTCCAGATCGACGCCGTGCTCACCGCCGCGAACACCGCGATGCGCCTGGGCGACGACACGGCGGCCGCGAAGGTCCGCCGCGTCGTCGACAGCCTCCTCGCGCCGCTGGCCGCGCAAGACTGAGAAATGATCCCTCCGGCGCGCCCCGGGAGTCGCGTCTCCCCATCAGCGGCCGGCGCGTGGCGATGGCCCGCTCACGGCTCCGGGCTCGGCGGGCGGTTGGGTGCCGCCCCTGATTGGCCCAACAGCGGTAGTGGCGTGCGGTTGAGTGCGGCGAAGCTCGTATAGCGAGCCCGCAGCGCGTGCGCGCTGGATTCCGCAGGATCGCTCACGGCCTCCCGGACGGACGGCCTGGGTCGTGGCCTCATCCGGAGCTGTGCCTTGCCGCTCGCGCCGTACGCGGCACGGGTTCGTGTACGCGGCACGGCTTCGTGTACGCGGCACGGCTTCGTGTACGCGGCACGGGTTCGTGTACGCGGCACGGCTTCGTGTACGCGGCACGGTTTCGTGCCTGCGTGAGCGCGGCCTTGGTGCCGCACGGGCAACGGTTCCCGCGACCGTCAGGAGGACGATTGTGGCACTCACCGAGGTCGACCTGCTCAATGCCGGCGACGAGGGCCTCGTGGAACTCTTCGGCAGGAGCCCGGCCGGTGACGTCCCCAAGGGTCCGACCGAGGGCACCGGCATCGTGCGGTGGGGAGGCGGCCGGATCGCCCGCCCCCTCGCCCGGCTGGTGCGTGCGGCCGTCTGGCGGGGCAAGGTCTTCGACCCCGACGGCTATCTGAGCAACCGGATGACCTCGTTCGACGTGCTCGCCATCCAGGCTCAGGTCTACAAGGGCCCGAGCCTGATGGACGAGAGGGAATGCATCGTCATCGACTACTCCAAGATCTCCCTCGCCGCCCGCGGCGTACGCGACGAGATGCGGCAGGTCGGCGAGGGGCTGTATCTCGGGGTGGTCTGGCTGTTCGGGATCAGGGTCGGCTGGTTCGCGCTGCGGGTGCCGGAGGTCGACCGCACGCTTCCCGGCACCGGGGAAGCCGCGGCCGGACCGCCACCGCGATAGGCACACCGCACCCCGCACCTGACCCCCGCCCGCGCCCTCGCAAGGCGGCGTGGTGCCGGCGTGAAGGTGGCCCCGGGCGGGTCTCCCGGGGCCACCGCATGCCGGCGGCTCGGCCGCCGAGCCGACTACTCCAGCGAAAGGTTCACCAGCCATGGGCTCGTCCGGCATATCCGCCCGCAGGTCAGCGTCTGCCCGTCGCCCCCGGAGGCGGAGGCGCACGGCGTCCGCGCTGGGGATTTCCGCCGCAGCCGGAGCCGCGGCGGCCATGGTCGCGGGTGTGGCGAACGTCCCGGCCCCCTCGATCGGCGCCGCGCCGGGCCCGTTGCACGGCACCGTCACCGGCGCGGGCGCGCCGCTTCGAGGAGCCCAGGTCACGCTCTTCGCCGGCTCCCGCTCAGGGGTCAGGGAACTGGGCCGCGCGACGACCGACGCCACCGGCTCGTTCGCCATCTCCTACGCCCGGCCCGCTGCCGGGGTGCTGTACGTGGAGGCCACGCCGGCCAACGCCCGCCGGCTGCGGCTGCGTTCGGTGGTGGCGGTCGGCGAGGGCGGCGCGGTTCCCGCCCGGACGTTGAGCCGGGTACGGGTCAACGAACTCACCACCGTCGCCGCCACCTACGCCCTGGCCCAGTTCAGCGGCCCCCGCGGTGTGGCCGGGCCGGGCCCGGGGCTGCAGAACGCCGCGGCGACGGCGTTCAACCTCGCCGATCCGGTCACCGGCAAGCCCGGCGGGGTGGTCACCAACGCCGACAACGGCAAGGGCAACGAAACCCTCGCCACCCTCAACACCCTCGCCAACCTGGTCTCCCTCTGCGTCACGGACACGACCCGCTGCGGGACCCTGCTGCGGCTGGCGACTCCTCCCGGCGGTACGCCTCCCGCAGACACCGTGCAGGCGGTGGCCAACCTGGCCCGCAACCCCGCGCTGTCCCCGGCCGGGCTCTACGGACTGGCGCGCGCCGCCAGCCACTACGCCCCCGCGCTCACCGCCGCTCCCACGGGCTGGATCCTGGCGCTGCGCTACACCGGCACCGATCTGTACGCCCCCGGCCGCATCGCCTTCGACGCGAAGGGCAACGCGTGGGCGTCCAACAACTGGTTGCCGGGCACCCGCAAGCCCACCCCGTACATCAGCGTGCTCGACCCGGCGGGCCGCCCGATCCTGGGCAGCCCGATCGGGGGCGGTGGCATGAAGGGCGGTGACTGGGGTGCCGCCGTCGCCCCGGACGGCTCCGTGTGGATGAGCAGCTACGGCGGCAACGCGGTGGCGCACTACTCGGCCACGGGCAGACCGCTGTCACCTCCCGAAGGATGGCGGAACGGCGGGCTCCGCCACCCCCAGGGCATCGCCGTGGACCGGCGGGGCAATGTGTGGATCGCGAACAACTTCGGCCTGGAGACCGCACCGGGCCAGGGCAATGTGGTCGTCTACCCGCACGGCGACCCGTCCAAGGCGATCACCATCACCGGCGGCGGCCTCAACCATCCGTTCGCCGTCCAGATCGACGGTTACGGGCGGGCCTGGGTCAGCAACGCCGGACTCGGCGGCGCCCGGCTGGTGAACACCCCCCTGGCGCCCCTGATCGGGAAGTTCGGCGGCAGCGTCACCGTGATCGGGCCCGACTTCAGGCCCACGGCGGCCTCGCCCATCGAGAGCGACTCCTTCAAATGGCCGCTGTCCATCGCCATCGACTCCAGGAACAACGCCTGGGTCAACAGCTACTTCAACAGCACGGTCACGCAACTGCGGCCCAACGGGAGCGTCGCGGGCGTGTACAAACTGCCCGAGAAGACCCTCCCCTGGTCGGTGGCCGTCGACGGATCCGACCGCGTGTGGGTCGCCGGCTTCCTCACCCCGGGCGTATGGACGCTCTGCGGCGCCGACACCGCCGCCTGCCCGCCCGGCAGCACCACCGGCACCGTCCTCTCGCCCCGGCAGGGCTTCCGGAACAAGGCCATCCAGCACCTCACGGCCGTGCAGATCGACCAGTCCGGCAATGTCTGGCTGGCCAACAACTGGTCGCATATCGTCCCGCCCGCCGGCGGCGTAGGACTCGTGGAACTCATCGGGGCGGCCACCCCGGTCTGCACCCCCCTCACCCCCGTGCCGGCCCGGCCCTCCGCTACGGCCCCCACCGCCTGCGCCGACCGAACGACGGCAGCGGACCCGCCCACCGGCAAGCCGACCGCTCCCCGCACCGGCCCCTACCTCGTACGCCCCGGGGACACCCTCAGCAGCATCGGCAACATCCACGGCGAGCCCTGGAAGACCCTGTACGAGAAGAACAAGACCGTCATCGGATCCGACCCGAACCGGATCACCCCAGGCCAGCACCTCACCCTCCACTGAACGCGGGCCACATGGGCCACCTGCACACCAGCGTCGGCAGGTGCCGCAACGTCCCTCGGCGCGCCCCGGGGCGGGCCCCCTACCCCCGCCCCAACACCCCCGCCTCCTTCTCCTCCGGGAGGCCGACCGTCGGCCGGTCCGGGCGTTGAGGGGCTGTGCCGCCGATGGACTGGAGCCAGGTCCAGGTGTCGGTGAGGGTTTCGGTGAGGGGGCGGCAGCGGAGGCCGGTGGCGAGGGCCTTGGTGACGTCACTGCCGTGGAGGGCGTCGTAGACGTCGCCCGGCGGCAGCCAGACCGGCAGTTCGGTCCAGGGCTCGATGCCCGCCGCGAGGATGGCCTCGGGCGCCGTCCAGCGCAGGTCCGCCGTGCCGCCGGTCACCCGGGCGCAGCCCTCCAGCAGTTCGCCCATGGTGGCGTGGCCCGGCTCGCTGACCAGGTTGTACGGCCCGGACCTGCCGTCCCGTACGGCGTCCAGGGTCCACTCGGCGAGGTCGCGGGCGTCGATGTACTGCAACGCCAGGTCGCGCGGCCCCGGCGCCAGGACCGGCCCGCCGCGCGCGATCCTGTTCAGCCACCACGGCAGCCGCCCGATGTTCTCGTACGGGCCGAGGATCAGCCCGGCGCGGACGAACAGCGCCCGGTCGTCGCCGAACGCCTCGCTCACCGCCAGCTCACCGCCCCGTTTGGCGCGCGCGTAGTCCTCGGCCCCGGTGTCGTCCGGCGAACCGTCCACCACGGCCGCCGCCTCGCTGATCCGCTCCACGGGCGGGAAGGCGTAGACGGAGCAGGTGGAGATGTACGCGTACCGTCCGACCCGGCCGGCCAGCAGGCGGGCGGTGTCCCGGACCGCGACCGGGGCCGCGCTCCACGTATCGACCACGGCGTCCCACGCGCCGTCCTCCAGGGCGGCCGTGCCGCCCTCCGCCAGTCGGTCGCCGTGGAGCACGGTGACTCCCTGGGGCGCGGGGTGCCGCCCCCGGTGGAAGACCGTGACATCCCAGCCGCGCGCCACCGCCGCCTCGGCCAGCGCCCGGCCCACGAACTCCGTACCGCCCAGAATCAGTAGCCTCATGCCGGGGACTGTTCCCCAGCGGGCCGTCCGCCACCAGCGCCGCTCGCTCTGAGCGGATCCCCTACGGGCGGAACTTCCGGAGGGTCCCCTTCCACCCCGGAACGGGCCGCGGCCTCAGCCCTTCAGCCCTTCAGCCCTTCAGTCCTTCAGCTCGAACTTCGTCCGGGCCGCCGCCAGCCCCGGCACCTTCGCCTCGATCGTGTACGTGCCGGCCGGGACCGCCGCCGTGCTCGGGGTGGCGCACTGGGGGCCGCTGGCCCGCCGGTCCCACTCGATGGTGCGGGTCACCGCGCCCTTGGCGGGCACCTGGAGCAGTGCCGGGCCGCTGCCGGACGGGCAGTCGTCCGACGCCCATACGCGGTCGTCGCCCGCGGTGTCGGTGATGGTGAGCACCGCCGCCTTGCGCCCGAGGTCCACCTTGCAGGCCGCGCCGCCCGTGTTCCGTACGGTCAGCTCGAACTTCGGCTTCTCGTCGGATGCGTACGCGTCCTTGGCGGTGCGCAGGTCCAACTTCACTGTCTGGGGTGAGCAGTTGGGGAGGGTGGGGCCTGCCGCGACGGTGTCGCCGCCGGCGGGCTGGCCGATCGCGGTTCCGCCGGAAGCGGCGCCGCCCGTTCCGGACGCGCCACCGGCACCACCGGAGCCACCGGAGCCGCCGTCCGACCCGGAGCCCGAACCGGAACCCGAACCCCCGGACGCCCCGCCGGACCCCGACTCATCGCGCCCGCCCGGCTTTTGACCGATCGCCGGACCACTGGGCGCGGGCCCGGGCGTGATCGAGGCAGCGGGTCCGGAACCCTGCGCGCCCTTGCCCTCGTTGGCCGTCTTCCGGTCGCTCCCGCCCAGGGTGAGGACCCACACCACCAGGGCGATCAGGAGGACGACGACGGCCAGCGCAACGGCCCTCCGCCGCCAGTAGATGGAGGACGGAAGCGGCCCGATCGGATTGCGCAGTGATCCCACGCGAAAACTCTACGAGAGATCAGCACCGCCACCGGCCAGTACCCGCCGCTTCCGGCAGCAACTTTTCGCATCATCGGCCCGGAGACGGTCCGGAGGCGACCCGGAGACGGTCCGGAGGCCGCCCGGAGACGGCCCGGAGGCCATCCGCGGCCCTCGTGGCTGCCACCCAACGCCCCTGGGAACGGCCCGTCCGCCCCTACCCCCGCCACTCCTCCTTGTGCCCGAAGCCCTGGGCGTTGTCGATCAGGCGCAGCCAGTCCGGGCGCAGTTCCCACAGGGCGGTGCGCTCCAGGGCCGCGCGCAGCCGCTCGTCCTCCGTGACGAACGGGAAGCAGGCGGTGTACGTCCGCCACCCGGCGTCCCGCTCGGCGCCGTGCAGCGTCCGGCAGGTACCGCGCCCCTGAATACCGGTCAGGCCGCTCCATTCCTGGCCATCGCGCTGCACCGTGAACGCCACCCGGGCGCCCGGCTCCGCCAGGGCCCGGCCGTGCCGGGTGCTGGCCGCCGTCACGAAGTACAGGGCGGGCGCCCCGTCCGCCGCCCGGCCGGCCGCGTAGAGGACCGCGCACGCCTGCGGCCCGTCCTGGTCCGCGTAGGCCAGCGTCACCGTGGTGTGCCCGGCCAGCGCCCGTACGATCCCCGGCGGGCAGGCCCCGGCGCCGCCGGCCCCACCGCGCCCGGCCCCACTCGCCCCACTCATCTCCTCCATACCCTCCATACCGCCATCCTCGTACGCCACGCCGCGCGCGGTCCCGAAGGGCCCCGAAACGGGCCCGGCACCCCCCTCCCTTCCTGCGTGCGGGTGGGCGCGCGGCGGGGCGGGGCGGGTGCGTTTCCCGGTGGCGGGCGGGCGTGCCAGGATCGGCATGCCATGACTTCCACGCCTGCCATTCCCAGTGCCATGTCCTCCGCCGCCGAGAACACCTCCGCCGCCGTGCCGGCCGCGGGGGCCGTGGACGGGACCGGGCTGCACGGCCCGGTCACCGACTGGTTCGCCGAGCACGCTCGCGACCTCCCCTGGCGCCGCCCCGAGGCGGGCGCCTGGGGCGTGATGGTGAGCGAGTTCATGCTCCAGCAGACCCCGGTCAGCCGCGTGCTGCCGGTGTACGAGCAGTGGCTGGCCCGCTGGCCGCGCCCCGCCGACCTCGCCGCCGAGCCGCCGGGTGAGGCGGTACGCGCCTGGGGCCGGCTCGGCTACCCCCGGCGCGCACTACGGCTGCACGCCGCGGCCTCCGCCATACAGGAGCGCCACGGCGGCGACGTCCCCCGTGAACACGCCCAGCTCCTGGCGCTCCCCGGCGTCGGCGAATACACCGCCGCGGCCGTCGCGTCCTTCGCCTACGGCCAGCGCCACGCGGTGCTGGACACCAACGTGCGGCGGGTCTTCGCCCGCGCGGTCACCGGCCGCCAGTACCCGCCGAACGCCACCACCGCCGCCGAACGCAAACTCGCCCGGGCCCTGCTCCCGGAGGACGAGGGCCTCGCGGCCCGCTGGGCGGCGGCCACGATGGAGCTGGGCGCGCTGGTCTGCACCGCGCGCAGCCCGGAGTGCCACCGCTGCCCGATCGCCGCGCAGTGCGCGTGGCGGCTGGCCGGTTCGCCGGTCCACGAGGGCCCGCCGCGCCGCACCCAGGCGTACGCGGGGACCGACCGCCAGGTGCGCGGCAAGCTGCTGGCGGTGCTGCGCGAGGCCGTCACGCCGGTGCCGCAGGGCGTACTGGACGCGGTGTGGGACGAGCCGGTGCAGCGGGCCCGGGCGCTCGACGGGCTGGTCTCGGACGGCCTCGTGGAGCCGCTGGGCGGCGGCCGCTACCGCCTCCCGCACGCGTAATCCGGCGCACGTAACGCCCCCGCCGTTCCGGCCGCCTTCCCTACGGG
>NZ_LLZI01000026.1 GCF_001509485.1 Streptomyces sp. NRRL F-4489 | reverse complement strand
GTATACCGGCTGGCCGGCCGCCCCAGGGCTGAGCCGCGGGGCTCCCCTTCTCGGCGCGGCGGGCGGCCGTCGCAGCCGACCCCCCCGGCCCCCCCCCCCCCGCCCCGCCCCTACCCCCCCGCCGGCCCCGGCACCCCGCCCGCCCCCGCCTCGTACAGGGCGTGCGCGGCGCGCAGCACCAGCGCGTCCGCGTGGCGCGCGCCGATGAGCTGCACGCCGATCGGGAGACCGTCGCCGTCGAGTCCGCACGGCACCGTCGCGGCGGGCTGCTGGGTGAGGTTGAACGGATAGGTGAACGGCGTCCACCCCGTCCACCGGGTGTGGCCGGAGCCGGGCGGCACCTCCACGCCCGCCGCGAACGCGGTGATCGGCTCGGTCGGCGTCACCAGCAGGTCGTAGACGCTGTGGAAGCGCCCCATCGCCCGGCCCAGCGCCGCCCGCGCGTCCACCGCCGCCAGGTAGTCCAGCGCGCTGTACCGCGCGCCCTGGTCGCAGATCTCCCGCAGCCCCGGGTCCAGCAGCTCCCGGTCGGCCGCGGAGAGCGGCTGCACCACCCGGGCCGCGCCGCTGAACCACAGCGTGTGGAACGCCTCCACGGGGTCCGCCACCCCCGGGTCGATCTCCTCGACCACCGCGCCCAGCCCGGCCAGCGCGTCCACCGCCCGCCGCACCGCCGCCGCCACGTCCGGCGCCACCGGCACGTCCCACCCCAGTGACGGGCTGTACGCCACCCGCAGCCCGTCCACCGGCCCGGCCAGCGCCGCCCGGAACGATCCCGGCGCCGGGGCCAGCTGCGTCCAGTCCCGCCAGTCCGGGCCGCAGATCACGTCCATCAGCAGCGCCGCGTCCGCCGCGTCCCGGGTCATCGGCCCGACGTGCGCCAGCGTCCCGAACGGGCTCGCCGGATACAGCGGCACCCGCCCGTACGTCGCCTTCAGCCCGAAGATCCCGCAGAACGACGCCGGGATCCGCACCGACCCGCCGCCGTCCGTCCCCAGGCTCAGCGGCCCCGCGCCCAGCGCCACCGCCGCCGCGCTCCCCCCGCTCGACCCCCCGGCCGTCCGCCCCGGATCGTACGGATTGCCGGTCACCCCGTGCCGCGGGCTGTCGGTGACGCCCTTCCAGCCGAACTCCGGTGTGGTGGTCTTGCCGACGAACACCGCGCCGGACTCCCGCAGCCGGGCCACCGCCGGCGCGTCCTCGTCCCACGCCGCGTCCCCGGGCCGGACCGTCCGCGACCCGCGCAGCGTCGGCGCGCCCCGGGTCAGCAGCAGGTCCTTGACGGTCACCGGCACCCCGTCCAGCGGCCCGGCCGGCTCCCCGCGCCGCCACCGCTCCGCGGACGCCGCGGCCTGCGCCAGCGCCTCCTCCCCGTCGATCCGGACGAAGGCGTTCACCGCGGCCTGTGCGGCCTCGGCGCGCTGAAGCACCTCCCGGACCGCCTCGACGGGGGAGAAGTCGCCGGCCGCGTAGCCGGCCGCCAGCCGGGTGGCGGTCAGGGCGGACAGGCGGGTCGGTCCCTGGGTCATGCGTCCTCCGAGCGTCGGCCGCCCCGGGCGGGGCGGCGGGCGGACGCGGACCGCCGCGGGCCGGACCCGGACGGCCCGCGCGGTCACCGCACCGGTACGTAACCGAGGCGTTTGTCGACCACGTTGGCCAGCGGCTCGCCGGCCGCCCAGCGGTCGAAGTTGTCCTGGAACTGCGCGGCGAGCGCGTCCCGCCAGCCCAGGGTGTCGCCGCTCATGTGCGGCGAGACGATCAGATGCGGGACGTCCCACAGCGGGCTGTCCGCGCCCAGCGGCTCGGCCGCGAAGACGTCCAGCGCGGCCGCCGCGATCCGCCACTCCCGCAACGCCGCGACCAGCGCCGCCTCGTCCACCAGCGGGCCCCGCGCCACGTTGACGAACCGCGCCCGGCGCGGCATCAGCGCGAACGCCTCCGCCCCGAACATCCCCCGGGTCTCCGGCGTCAGCGGCGCCGCGCACACCACCCAATCCGCGTGCGGCAGCAGCCCGTTCAGCGCCCCGGCGGGGTGCACCCGGCCGAAGTCCGGATCGCCGGTCCGCTCCCGGCGGCCGACCAGATCGACCTCGACACCCAGTGCCAGCAGGGTGGTGCCGATGGCCCGCCCGATCGGTCCTGCGCCGACCACCACCGCCCGGCTCCCGGCGACCCGCAGCGTCTCCCGGTGCTGCCAGCGCCGCTGCCGCTGCAGCTCCCAACTCCCGTAGAAATCCTTGGCCATGGCGATCACCAGACCGGCGACGTACTCGGCGATCGGCTGCTCGAAGACCCCGCGGGCGTTGGTGACGACGGTGTCGTCGGCCCGCAGCGCCGGGCACAGCAGCCGGTCCACGCCGGCGCTCGCGGTGTGCACCCACCGGGGCCTGGGCCCGCGCTCCGGCCAGCTCTCCCGGATCGCGTCGGAGGTGAAGTCCCAGGCCAACAGCACATCGGCGGTGGGGAGTAGGCCGGCCAGGGTCTTCTCGTCGGCGTAGACCACCTCGGCCCGGCCGGCGAGCCGGTCCAGCCGCGGCGGCGGGTCGGAACCGAGGACGAGAACGGTGCGGACGGTGCTGTCGGACATAGGTCGGAAACCGTTCTGGAACGTATGCCCCGCGGGACGGAACGGGGCGCCGGCAGATGCCTGAGATGCGAGGATTGACCACGCTAAGAAGTCGTATCTACCGTGTCAACAACGGCTCTGTACCGACGTCCCCGGCTTGTCCGGCTGCACCACCCCTGCGGCCATCGGCCGTGCCAGCTCCACCCCTCCGCGCCTCTTAGGGGCCTTCATGGACGTCTCTTTCCTGGGTGGCCCACAGCCGCAGCTCGGCGTGGGCGTCGTCGCCCCCTTCGACTTCGCGCTCGACCGCGAGCTGTGGCGCTGGGTCCCCGACGACGTGTCCCTCCACCTCACCCGCACCCCCTTCGTCCCCGTCGAGGTCAGTCTCGACCTGGCCCGCCTGGTCAGCGAGCACGAGACCCTCGACGCCGCCGTCCAGGCGCTGTGCGCGGTATCGCCGCAGGTCATCGCGTACGCCTGCACGTCGGGCAGCTTCGTCGGCGGGACGGCCGGGGAACGCGCGATGTGCGCCGCCATGACCCAGGCGGGGGACGTGCCCGCCCTGACCACCTCCGGCGCCGCGATCCAGGCGCTGCACGAGATAGGCGCCCGGCGGATCGCCGTGGTCACCCCGTACACCAAATCGGTCACCGACTCCCTGGAGGACTACCTCCGGGAGGCCGGCGTCACCGTCACCGGCCGCGCCTACCTGGGGCTGACCCGGCACATCTGGAAGGTGCCGTACCGCGATGTCGTCGACATGGCGCGGGCGGCCGTCGTCGGCGCCGCCGACGCGCTCTTCATCAGCTGCACCAACCTCCCCACCTACGACGTCATCCCGCAGCTGGAGGCCGAGCTGCGGATGCCGGTGCTGTCCGCCAACCAGGTGACGATCTGGGCGGCGCTGCGCGCCATCGGCGTGCGGGCCGTGGGCCCGTACCAGGCGCTGCTCGACCCGGTGGCGCGCTCCGGCCCGGCCGCCATGTCCGGGCTCCAGCCGGCGCCGCACACCGGGCCGGCGCCGCTGCCCGAGGCCGCCTTCGCGGGGCCGGCCGCGCCGCCGGACGCGGAGCCCGGCGACGGCCCCGAACCGCCCCCGTTCCTGCCCGAGGACCCCGGCCCGCAGCCCCCGCTCTGACCCGCCCCGCCCCACCACCCGCAAGGGAGAACGCGTTCCATGGCATCGGTCGGCTTCCTGTACCCCGGACACTCCGCCGAGGACGACTACCCGCGCCTCGAAGCGCTGCTGGGCGGCGCGGTCCGCCTGCCGCTGGTCCACACCGACATCGGCGTGGACGCCCACCGCCCGGACGCCCTGCTGGAGATGGGGTCCGCGGCGCGGCTCGCGGCGGGCGTCGGCGCGCTGCGGGACGCCGGCGCCGAGGCCGTCGTCTGGGCCTGTACGAGCGCCAGCTTCATCTACGGCTGGGAGGGCGCCCAGCGGCAGGTGCGGGAACTGTCGGCCACCGCCGGGCTGCCCGCGTCCAGTACCTCCTTCGCCTTCGCGCACGCCGTCCAGGAGCTGGGCGTGCGCCGGGTCGCGATCGCGGCGACGTACCCGGCCGATGTCGCGGAGTACTTCCACGCCTTCCTCAAGGCGGCCGGGGCGGAGGTGGTGGCCACCCTCGGCAGCGGCGTGATCACCGCCGCCGAGGTCGGCACCTGGGGCCGGGAGGAGGTGCTGGCGCTGGCCCGGGCCGGCGACCACCCGGACGCCGAGGCCGTCCTGCTGCCGGACACCGCCCTGCACACCGCCGCCCATCTGCCGGCCCTCGAAGCCGCGCTCGGCAAACCGGTCCTCACCGCCAATCAGGTGACGGTGTGGGAGGGGCTGCGGCTCCTGGACCGCACGCTCGCCTGCCCGGAGCTGGGCACGCTGTTCACCCGGACGGCGGACGGCTAACGGGCGGGCGGGCCGGGCGGCCGCCACCGGCCCGCACCGGCCCTCACCACCGCCCCCGCCGCCTTCCTCCACCCCTCCGGGAATAACCGGAGCACTTCTCCGGTTACCCTCCTCGCACACCACCGACGTACCGGCGCGGACCGCACCGCCCGGCGCGCCCACCGGCGCCCGGCCGCCCCGCGCCGGACCCGCGACGCGAGGAGGACCCGCACCGTGAGCGGCGAAGACCAGCAGACCCGTGCCGGCCACGGCGAGCCCCAAGGCGACGGCATACGGGGCACCGCCCTGGGCACCGCCCCCGTCCCCCTGTCCGTGCTCGACCTGGTGACGGTCGGCGCCGGCACCACCGCCACCGCCGCGGTCCGCACCGCCGCCGAGCTGGCGCGCACCGCCGAGCGCCGCGGCTTCCACCGCTACTGGGTCGCCGAGCACCACTCCATGCCCGGCGTGGCCTCGTCCTCGCCGGCGGTGCTGCTCGCCCACCTCGCCGCGCACACCGACCGCATCCGGCTCGGCTCCGGCGGTGTGATGCTGCCCAACCACGCCCCGCTGGTCATCGCCGAGCAGTTCGGCACCCTGGAGGCGATGGCCCCCGGCCGGATCGACCTGGGCCTGGGCCGCGCCCCCGGCACCGACGGCGCCACCGCCGCCGCGCTCCGCCGCGCCGAGCGGCTGCACGAGGGCGCGGACGAGTTCCCGCAGCAGCTGGCCGAGTTGACCCGCTTCCTGGACGACTCCTTCCCCGACGGCCACCCCTACGCCCGGATCCACGCCGTCCCCGGCCCTGTCCAGGCCACCGCGCCCGGCGGCGTCCAGTCCCCGCACCGCCCGCCGCTGTGGCTGCTCGGCTCGTCCGGTTTCAGCGCCCGGCTGGCCGGTACGCTCGGCCTGCCGTTCGCGTTCGCGCACCACTTCTCGGCCGCCAACACCGTCCCGGCGCTCGACCTCTACCGCGCCTGCTTCCGCCCCTCCGAGGTGCTCGCCGAGCCCTACGCCCTGATCGGCGTCTCCGCCCTGGCCGCCGAGGACGAGGCGGAGGCCCGCCGCCAGGTCCGCACCGGGGCGCTGGCGATGATCCGGCTGCGCACCGGCCGCCCCGGCCTCGTCCCCACGCCCGAGGAGGCCGAGGCGTACCGCTTCAGCGCCGCCGAGCAGGACTTCGCCGACAGCTGGCTCGGCAACGTGGTCCACGGCACCCCCGACGCCGTCCGCGAGGGCCTGACCGACCTGGCCAAGCGCACCGGCGCCGACGAGCTGATGATCACCGCCAACGCGCACACCGGCGCGGCCCGCCTCCGCTCGTACGACCTCATCGCCGACGCCTTCGGGCTGCCGCGCGGCTGACGGGCCCGGCGCTGCTGGACGCGGCTCAGCCGCAGGCGCGTCCCGCGTCCAGCAGCGCCGCCACCCGGTCCGGGGCCACCGGCCGGGAGTACAGCCACCCCTGGCCGGTGTCGCAGCCGATCCGGCGCAGCCGCTCGGCCTGCTCGGCGCTCTCCACGCACTCCGCGGTCACCGTCAGCCCGAGCCGGTGCGCCAGCGCCACCAGCGCCTCCACGATCATCTCGTCGGCCGGGTTCGGGTGCTCCTGGGAGCGGAAGCCGTGGACGAACGAGCCGTCGAGCTTGAGCACCGACACCGGCAGCCGGCTGAGGTAGGCGAGGTTGGAGTAGCCGGTCCCGAAGTCGTCGATGGCGATCCGCACGCCCATGTCGCTGAGCGCCTGGAGGGCCTGGAGCGGCCGGCCCGCCGACCCCATCACCGCCGACTCGGTCAGCTCCAGCTGGAGCAGGCGCGGCGGCAGCCCGGTCTCGGCCAGGATCGCCGCGACATCGGCGACGAGGTCGGAGTCCCACACCTGACGCACGGCCACGTTCACGCTGACGAACAGCGGCTGGTCCCCGGGGTGCGCCAGCTGCCAGGCCCGCGCCTGGGAGCAGGCGCGGGTCAGCACCCAGCGGCCCAGCTCCACGATCGCGCCGTTCTCCTCGGCCAGCGCGATGAACCGATTCGGCGCCAGCACGCCGAACTGCGGGTGCCGCCACCGCACCAGCGCCTCCACGCCCTGCGCCCGGCCGTCCCCGAGCCCGACCAGCGGCTGGTACTCCAGGGTGAACTCCCCGCGGTCCACCGCCGGCCGCAGGGTGCTGGACAGCGCCTGCCGGGTCATCCGGTGCGCGTTGCGCTCGGGGTCGAAGAGCGTCCAGCGGGCCTTGCCGTCCTCCTTCGCCCAGTACAGCGTGGTGTCCGCGGCCTGCATCAGCCCCGTCGCGGTGGTGCCGCCGGCGGCCCGTTCGACCACCCCGATGCTGGCCGACACCGACAGCCGCTGCCCGGCCAGGTCGAACGGCCGCTGGAGCGCGTCCAGCACCGACTGCGCCAGCTCCGCCAGCTGGTCGGTGCCGGTCGAATCCGCCACCAGCACCGCGAACTCGTCCCCGCCCAGCCGCGCCACCAGATGCCCGGCGCGGCCCGGCCCGCGCCCGGCGGCGCGCTCGGCGCAGGCGGTCAGCCGCCGCGCGACGGCGGTCAGCAGCCGGTCACCGACCCGGTGCCCCAGGGTGTCGTTGACGGCCTTGAAGCCGTCCAGGTCCAAGTAGCACAGCCCGATCCGGCCGGTGCCGGACCGGGCGTAGGAGGCCGCCTCCAGGGCCGCGGTGAGCCGTTCGAAGAACAGCGTGCGGTTGGGCAGCAGGGTCACCGGGTCGTGCATCTGGAGGTGGCGCACCCGGGCCAGCAGATCGCGCCGGTCGCTGATGTCCTCGGCGGCCAGCAGCAGCCGCCGGGCCGCGCCGGGCAGCGGTTCGGCGACCGGCTCGACGGTCACCTGCGCCCACACCGCGCCGCCGTCGGACCGGGTCAGCCGCCGGGTGCAGCTGAGCCGGTCGCGGCGGCCGCCCAGCACCTCGCGGTAGGCGGCCCACAGCCGGGCGTCGGCGCACAGGCCGGTGAGGTCGGCGGCGTCGGCGGCGATCAGCTCGCCCGGGGCGGCGCCGACCAGCTCGCCGAGCGCGGCGTTGGCGGCCAGTACCAGCCCGTCGCCGTTGAGGACGGCCATCGGCAGGCCGGCGGTGTGGAAGGCGGCGCGGTAGTCGCCGGGCGAGGCGGCGTCGCAGGGGGGAGGGTGCGGGGCCCGCGCGGATTCTTTGGTCGTACCCTCACGTTCCGTCACCGAGGGCAGTGTCGCTCCGGGCGTGCGGCCCGTGCTGTCGGGGTGTCCGCTCACTGCTCGCTCCCGCATGGCGCTTGTCTCGTGACGGAGGGGTACCTCGCGCTGGAAAGTGTGGCGATCATAGAGGCTGCTCCGAGGGCCGAGCCAGCGACGGAGCCGTGACCATCCGCACGCATGACGGAAGTTCAGCCAATATTGCCCGGCGATGTTCGCCCCTATTGCCCCTTTGGTCGCTTGTGACTTTGCGTTACGAGACAGGGGAGACGCGGCTGTCACCCGTACGGGCCGCCATAACAGGACGAAGAACATGAAATCACCTCAGGGTAGATGGGTGTCCCGAATCCGTCCCTGGAGGTCCACGTGCCGCGCGCCCAGACACCCCGAGGGGTGGACCGCCGCCGCCTGCGGCGCGTCGCAGCCGTGGCCACCTCCCTGAGCGCGCTGATCGCCACCTCCATCGTCACCGGCCCGGCCACCGCCTCCGAGGCGGCCCTGTCCTGCGCCCTGGGACGCACCGACGCCCACCACTCCGAGGGCGTCGACAGCTGGGACGACGCCTACCCCCGTCCCGACCGCACCCGCCGCGCGGTCATGGTCTTCCTGTCCTTCCCGGACGCCCGCCCCGCCACCACCACCCAGCAGCTGGCCGGCGACTACTTCCCGGCCACCGCCCGCTTCTTCGACCGCGCCTCGTACGGCAGATTCCACCTGCGCACCCGCATCCAGCCCCGCTGGGTCCGCATGCCGCACCCCTCCACCTGGTACGCCATACAGCGCGACTGGGACTCCGGGCGCCGCTCCGCCTACCTCCGCGACGCGGTCGCCGCCGCCGACCCCTCGGTCGACTTCCGCCGCTACGACCTCGTCTACCTCGTCGCCGACCCCGGCGCCCCCGGCGTCGACTCCGACGCCACCAAGGTCGTCAACCTCGACCAGCCGATGCACGCCGACGGCGCCGAGCTGCGCCGCTTCGTCACCGTCTTCGAGCACAGCCCGCCCGACCGCAACGTCCTCGCCCACGAGACCGGCCACGTCTTCGACCTGCCCGACCTCTACCACCGCCCGCGGAACGGCCGCGGCGACTGGGACACCTACGTCGGGGACTGGGACCTCATGGGCAGCCAGTTCGGCCTCGCCCCCGAACCCTTCGGCTGGCACAAATGGCGGCTCGGCTGGATCACCGACGGCCAGATCGACTGCGTCAGCCTCGACCGCCCCCGGATGCACTCGCTGCGCACCCTCTCCGCCCCCGACGACCCCGGCGACCACCGCCGCCCCCGCCTCCTGGTCGTCCGCACCGGCCCCGACAGCGCCCTGGCCATGGAGGCCCGCGGCGCCGAGGGCAACGACCACGCCGTGTGCACCGAGGGCGTCCTCGTCTACCGCGTCCGCTCCACCACCGCCTCCGGCGACGGCCCGGTCCGGGTGCTCGACGGCCACCCCGGCACCGCCGCCTGCTGGGGCCGCTCCGTCTACCCGCCGCTCGCCGACGCCCCGCTCGGCGTCGGCGAGAGCCTGAACGATCCCGAGGACGGCGTACGCGTCCAAGTGGAGGGCCGCGCCACCGACGGCGAATGGGCAGTCAAGATCACCCGCAGCACTCCCTGAACCCCAGCACGCCGAAGGCCCCCACCAACCGGTGAGGGCCTTCGACCGTCTGTGCGCCGCCAGGGACTCGAACCCCGGACCCGCTGATTAAGAGTCAGCTGCTCTAACCAACTGAGCTAGCGGCGCCTGCTGACGGGGAAAACATTAGCATCCGGTCCGGGCAGAGCGAAAATCGGTTCCCCTCAGCCCCCCGCCAGCGCCCCCTCCACGCCCTGACCAGCCGTTTCGCGGTGCGTACGGGCGCTTTCCCGGTCGGCGCCCAGCCCCCCGCGGGCGGCCCGCACGCACGCCCACAGCAGCACGTCCGGCCCCGGCAGCCACGGCTCGCGGACGTCCGGCGCCACCAGCCAGCGCGATCCGCCCGCCGCCCGGGGGTGCAGCGGCGGCACCGTCACCGCGTCGCCGCTCCCGTGGCACAGCGGCGCCGGCACCGCCCGCCCCCACTCCTCCCAGGCGAGCAGCGCGGGCAGCCGCTGGGCCGTCCCGGGCGCCGCGAACAGCAGGATCCGCCCCCGGTGCGCGGCCACCGGCCCCGACCCCGGACCGGCCGACCACAGCCGGTCCACCATCCGCCGCCCGAACAGCGCCGGGACACTGATCACGTCGAAGACCCGCCCGCACGGCAGCACGCTCGGCGCCTCTGGCCGCTCCGCCCACAGCATGTGCATGGCCTCCGGATGCGGACTGGCGGAGGCGAGCCAGTCGGCTCCGGCGAGCGTGACGTACGCCGTGGTGGGGAAGGCCAGATTCCGCGGGGTCTCAGGAAGCCAGTCGCTCATGGGAGACGTTCTACCGACGCCCGGCCCCCCGCCAATCCTCCTTGGCGGAATCCGGGACACGGCGGGGCGCCGAGGGGTATCTTTCCCGCTTCGCATATGCCAACGGCTCATGATCTTGCCTCCTGAGCCGGGAGGGTGCGTCTACGGCGCGTGCGCCGGTTGTGCCTCGCGTTTCTCCTGCGCCTCGCGCGGCTCCTGCGGCGGGCGCGGCCCGCCGGTCCCGCCCGCTCCGCCGCGGGCGGCCGCCGCTCAGTCGCCGTCCGGCGGTACGGTGCTGCCGCTGCGCAGCAGGCTCCGGCCGAACTCCACCATCTTGCGCGCGTAGTCCTCGGTCCACTCCGCCCGCTCGGCGACCACCGCCAGCGGCAGCCGGTCGAACCGGCGCGGATCGGTCAGCTGCGCGGCGGCCATCGCCTGGAACTCCGTCGCCCGGTCCGCCGCCGCCCGGAACGCCAGCGTCAACTCCGTCGCCCGCCCGAGCAGCGCGCCGGGGTCCTCCATCGACTCCAGCCCGAAGAAGTGCTCGGGGTCTTCGGCGGCCTCCGGCGGCTCGAACAGAAGCTGCGCGGGCTTGAGGCGGGGGCGGGGCGCGGCCTCGGACGCGGGCCCCCGCGGGTCAGGAGCCGGATGCGGCTCACTCATGTGTATCCCTCCACGTTGTCTGCCGCCCTCCATTGTCGCGCGGTGCCGTAAGGGGGTGTTTGTGGCCGCCCCACGTTGTCTTGTGCGGCGCCGTGGTTGGTTGCGGTGGCCTCGCCTACGCGGGGTGGGTGGGGGGCGGAGGGGCTGCCCCGGACCCCGTCCTCGGTGCGGGCGCATCTGGTCTGTGAATGAGGATTACCCCGCGGTTCGCTCCAGATCCTGCGGGCGGGGTCCGGGGCATCCCCTCCGCCCCGCGCCGCGGGCGGCCATCCCGCCGTCTCGGCCGGGGCCCGGTGGTGTACGTGGTCTCGGCCCCGCGGGGGAGTTGTCTTTTTGGGTGTCTGGCGTGCCCTTCGGCACGCCAGACACCCGCCCTCCCTCAAGGGGACGAGACCACGCAACCGGCCGTGAGGCCGTGGGGGTGTCCGGGTAGGGGATGTCCCGGGGTGCGCCCGCAGGATCTGGAGCGAACCGCGGGGCATTCCTCATCGCACGGACCAGATGCGCCCGCACCGAGGACGTACCCCGGGGCAGCCCCTCCGGCCCCCACCCACCGAAGGGAACCCGAGGCCACCGCAACCAACACGGCGCCGCAGACAAAAACGTGGGGCGGCCCCGAACAACCTAGCTCCCGCGAAGCGGGACCCGGTGCTCTTCCAGGTGCGCCATCACGGAGTGATTCGCCTCCCAGCCATCGGGAAACTTGACGGTCACGCCGAGAGAAACCGGCTCCGTCGCCGGATGCTCGTCCAGCAGCTCCGCGACGCCGGCGCGGCACACGACGATGCAGGCGTGCCGGTGCCGGGAGGCGAGCACGCACAGGCGCCCGGTCTCCAGGTGGAAGGCCGTCGCGTCGGGCCGCCCCGAGAGCGGATGCAGCACGACGGTGACGTCGAACTCCCGGCCCTGGAGCCGGTTGGCCGTGTCCACGGTGACACCGGAGACGCCCAGCGCGGCCAGCGCGCCCCGCACCGCCGCGGCTTGATCGCGGTGGGCGGTGCCGACCGCGATCCGGGCGGCGGTGAGCGGCTCGGGCGCGGGCGCCTGCTCGCTGGTGGCGGCCCCGCCGCGGTCCAGCAGGCGGCGGACGACGCGGGCGAGCGCCCCGATGGCCTCCGGGTCCGTACGCGGGGTGTGGCGGGCGGGAAGTTCCAGCAGGCCCCAGCCGGAGGCGGCGGCCTCGTCCAGGACGCGGTCGACCGCCGAGCCGTCGCCGCGGACGCCGAAGGACAGCCGCCGGTCGCCGGGCCCGGTGCCGCTGCGGAACGGCGTGTACGGGTAGAACGCGCCGGACACCAGGGGCGCGGCGGAGGCCGGCAGCCGCCAGGAGACCGGGAGGCGGTGCTGGGGGAGGTCGGGGTTGTGGGCGAGGAGGGTGGCGACGGCGCTGGCCGAGGGGTCGTAGGAGAGGCCGGCCCACTGGTCGGCGCCGACGACGCTGAACGGGTCGAGCTGGCCGGGGTCGCCGACGAACAGGGCGCGTTCGAAGAGGCCGGCGACGCCGAGCAGGGCGTCGGACCGCATCTGGTACGCCTCGTCCACGATGGCGTGCGGCCAGGGCTCGTCCACCTTGGTGTAGGCCCACTTGGCGGCGGTGGAGACGACGACGGCGCGGTCGGCGAGGTCGGTGATCTTGGCGGAGGTGCGGACGGCGGGCAGCTCGGCCAGGGCCGGGTCGAAGGCGGTGGGCTCACTGCTGTGCAGGCGGCCGACGGGCAGCTCGGGATCCTTGGCGGCCAGCCGCAGTACGAGGTCGTCGACCTGGGCGTTGGTCTGCGCGACGATCATCAGCCGGCGCCCGGCCGCGGCCAGTTCGCGGGCCGCGCGGACGACCAGGGTGGACTTCCCGGCGCCCGGCGGGGAGTCCACGACGACGCCGCGGCGGGTGCCGTGCAGGGTGTCGCGGAGGATCGCGTCGGTGGCCGCGGCGGCGGCCGCGGCGGGGTCGGCCGGCTGCGGTGCGGTGAGCGGGGGAGGGGGCGTCACAGGTAGTCCTCCGGGGTCACCGGGTCGGGGGCGGCGGACGGCGCGTCCTCGGGGCCCGGCGGCGGGCCGCCGTGCGTCCAGGGGGTGTCCTCGGGTTCGGGGAGGGCGGGGCCGCCGCGCGGGGCGTGCGCGAACAGCGTCCAGCACAGGGTGTCGCCGGGCTCGGGGACGGAGCCGGGCTCGGGGGTGCGGCCGCGGCCCATCCCGCCGGTGAGCCGGATCACCAGCGTGCCGGGGTCGCCCCCGGGCCCGTACGCGACGAACTCGGCGGTCTGGGCGCGGCCGTCGCCGAGCGCCCGGTGCACGGTCGTGCCCGCGTCGAGCTGGGGGCGGTCGCCGGTGCGCAGCGTCACCAGGGGGCGCGGCATCGGACGGCGGCCCTCGGAGCACGCCATCTCGACAGCGGTGACGGTGCCTTGGAGCGCCTCGCCGGCGAGCCGCCGGGCGGCCATCACCAGCGGGTCGTCCAGCGCCTCCTGGGCGTCCAGCAGGGCCTGCGCGGCCTCCCGGGTGGCGAGTTTGCGGGCGGCGGTGACCGCGTCGTCCTGCCGGGGCTGCGGCGGCTCCCCGGCGCGGATCCGGTCGCGGTGGGAGGTGTACGACCAGCGGTCGCGCTTCCAGCGGTCGGCGACCCGGGCGCCCTCGGGGAGCGCGCGGAGCAGGTCGAGGCCGTGCCACACCGCGTCCCAGGTGGGCCGCAGCTGGCTCTCGACGAGCGCGCGGATCTCCTCCTCGGCGCCGGGGACGCCGGCGTCGTAGCGGGCCATCGCGGGCGCCAGCAGGCGGTTGTCGAACGCCGGGTCGGTGGCCGGGCCGGCCGGCGGGCAGTGCAGCTGCCCGTCCGGGCCGCGGGCCGCCTCGGCGAACGCGGCGGCCTCCGGGGCCGGTACGCCCGGCGGCGGGTCGATCCAGGCGAGCAGCGCGGCCAGGTGCTGGTCCTCCAGGGCGCTCTGGCCGGTGGCCCAGTGGCGGGTCAGCAGCTCGGTCATGGACAGCAGCAGGCAGGCGCCCGGCACCCGGGCCCGCTCACCGAAGTGGGTGAACCAGCGGCCCAGCAGCGGGACGTGCGGCGGCGCCGGGTAGGGCGCCTCCGGGTCCTGCTCGGCCGTCCGCCGGAACCGCATCGAGCGGCCCAGCAGCCGGACGTAGCCCACCCCGGCGGTGCTCGGCACGATCAACTGCGGGGCGTCCGCGCACAGTTCGGCCTGGACGGGGACCTTCTTGCCGCTCTCCGGGTCGGTCTCCTTGCGCTCCTCGTACTCCACCTCGTCGGCGAAGCCGTCCACGTAGGGCAGCACCGCCTCGGCCAGCTCGGCGAGGAAGCCGAAGCGCAGGTCGCGGTCGCGGGGCTGGGGGACGGTCAGCAGCCGGGGCTTCTCCCGGTCGGTGCCGACCAGCGCGCCCAGGGGGGCGCCGGCCTCACCGGCGGTGGTCAACGGGACGAACACCAGCGGGCGTTCGGAGAGGTGGCGGTGGCGGACGGTGGTGCGCGGCCGGGCGCGGCCGGCGGCCACCGCCTCCATCCGGGCGAGCGTGTCGATCAGCGGCATGCGTCCTCCCCGTCCCGGGGCGGCGGTACGGCGGCGAGCGCCTCGGCGCGCAGCGCGGCGGCGGCCTGGAGCGCCTGGACGGCCGGGTCGTCCGGGTCGGCGCCGGGGTCGCCGGCGGCGGCCGCCAGCGCCTCGCCGATGGTCCGCAGCCCGCCCAGCTCGCCCCGTACACCGCGGCCCAGGGTCTCCACGGCGCCCTGCGCGCGGGACCGCTCGCGGCAGTGGAAGGCCAGTTCGCAGGCGGCCAGGCACTCGGGGGCGTAGGCCGCGGGGACCGCCGCGACCGCCTCGGCCAGCTCCGCGGCCGGGCGGGTCGGCGTGGCGCCGTCGTCGCCCGGCCGGAGGTCGAAGGTGGTGCCGGGCGGCAGCTCGGCGGCGATCTCCTCGACGCGGGCGAGCCGCGCCAACTGGCGCCGGGTGGTGGCCAGTTGCTTGCGGACGTCGACGGCGGCGGCCGCCGGGAGGTTGGAGAAGTCCTTCGGGCAGACCAGCAGCGCGCGGTCGCGGACCCGGGCCGGGTGGCCGGTGCGCGCGGCGACCGCCTCCAGGGCCAGGACGTAGACGGCGGCCTGGCGGGCCGCGGCGCCCACCTTGGCGGGGTCCGCGGCGCCGTCGATCATCGGGAACGACTTGATCTCGACGACCGTCCAGACCCCGTCCGGGTGCACCACGACCGCGTCCGGCTCCACGTAGGCGGGCGATCCGGCGACGTCCATGGCGAGCAGCGGGTGGTCCAGCAGCGCCCAGCCGCCGGCCGCGGTCGCCTCGCGCAGGGCGAGGGCGGTGCGCGCGGCCCGGCCCTCGGGGCCGGCCGCGGACAGGTCGGGCCGGGCGACCGCGCCGTCCTCCGGCGGCGGGCTGCCGGGCGCCAGCCGCTCGCGGACCAGCCGCAGCAGCGCGGCGCCGCCCTCGGCCTTGACCCGGGCCTCGAAGGAGTTGCCGCGGACCAGGGCGAACTGGGACTGGCCGTACGCCGCGGGCGCGCCCAGCGCGCGGGCCAGCGCGGCCTTGTCGACCCCGGCGCCGTCGAGCAGCGCCCGGCGGCGGCAGCCGGGGTTGGCGGCGAGCGCGGCGAGCGCGCGGGCGTCCAGCGACCGGGGGCGCGCACCGGGGCCGCGCAGCTCCGCCAGGCGCTGCCGCAGGCCGGGGGAGGGCGCCGGCGGCCCGCCGGGCGGCGGGGGCGCCGCGGTGCGGCTTTCGCGGGAAACGTTCACCCGCCGAAGTCTGGCATCCGGCACCGACAGGCGGGGGGCCCGGCCATGTTTCCGGCCGGTGCGGGATGATGGAGGGGTCGCGGTCAGCGCCGCCCGCGCCCGTTCCCCGACCCCGACGAGCCGGCCCCCCCCGGCGAGAGGTACGACCCATGGCACCCCGCATTTTCCTGGCCAGACACGGGCAGACGGAGTGGTCCGTCTCCGGGCGGCACACCGGACGCACCGACATCCCCCTCCTGGAGGAGGGCCGGCACGGCGCCAAGCAGCTGGGCGAGCGGCTGCACCGCGCCCCCTGGGACGGCCTGCCGGACGCCGAGGTCCGCACCAGCCCGCTGCGGCGCGCCCGGGAGACCTGCGATCTGGCCGGTTTCGGCGCGCGGGCCCAGGAGTGGGACGCGCTGCTGGAGGTCGACTACGGCGCGTACGAGGGGCTGACTCCGGCCCAGATCAAGGAGGGCCGGCCCGGCTGGCTGATCTGGCGGGACGGCGTCCCCGAGGGCGAGACGCTGGCGGAGGTGTCCGCGCGGGCGGACGAGGTGGTCGCCTGGGCCCGCTCCGCCGACCGCGACGTGCTGGTCTTCGCGCACGGCCACATCCTGCGGGTGCTGGGCGCGCGCTGGCTGGGCCTCCCGGTGTCGTTCGCGGCCCGGCTGCGGCTGGCGCCGGCGTCCCTGTCGGTCCTCGGCTGGGCGTACGGCGAACCGGCCGTGGAGAGCTGGAACGACACCGGGCACCTGGACTGAGGAAACGGGACGGCGCCGGGAGGACGGGCTAACGGGGACGGGCTTACGGCGCCGGACTTACGGGAACGGGCTCACGGCGACGGACTTACGGGGGACGGGCTCACGGGGACGGGCTCACCACGGCGGGCTCAGACCCGTACCGCCCCCTCCGCCCCCGGCTGCCGCGCCGCCGTGTGCCGCTCCAGGAAGCCGGCGACCGCGCCGCAGCTCCGGTAGGGGCGCAGTACGCGCGCGGTGCCGTCCAGCATGGCGCGGATGCGGGCCGAGCGGACGCCGGTCAGCAGGCCGAGGACCCTCAGCCCGGCCGCGGCGGCCTCCTCGGCGGCGCCGCTGGCCGCGAGGTTGCCGGCCAGTTCGGCGGTGAACAGCGCGATGTTGCGGGTGAAGTGCGGGTCCTGGAGGTCCACCGCGCGCCGCGCCTCGTCCGCCGCGCGGTGCCGGTCGCCCAGCGCCGACCAGCACTGCGCGGTCAGGCCGGCCAGTTCCGCCTCGCCGTAGAACGTCATCCACTCCGGGTCGCGGTCGCCGGGCCCGGCCGCGAAGAGCCGTTCGGCGCGGGCCAGCGCCCGCTCGCAGCCGGCCCGGTCGCCGAGCCCGGCCCGGCCGCCGGCCTCGCGCAGCGCCAGCAGCGACCGCAGCCGCGGCGAGCCGAGTCGTTTGGCGGCCTGCTGGGCGGCCTGCGCGGCCCGGACCGCCTCGCGCGGCCGGCCGGCGTCGCGGGCCAGGAACGCGGTGTTGCAGAAGGCGTGCGCCTCCAGGGCGGCGTCGCCGGAGACCCGGGCGGTGGACAGCGCCTCGGCGTAGTGCGAGCGGGCGTCGTCGAAGCGGCCGGAGTCGTGCGCCAGCCAGCCCACCGAGATGGCCAGTTCGCCGGCGCCGGCGTGCAGCCGGTCGTAGACCGCGCGGTGCCGGATCCCGGCGTCCAGGAGTTCGTAGGCGGCGCGCAGCGGCTGGACGGCGCGGTGGTACAGGCCGTCCGCGCCGTGCCGGTCGTCCAGCAGCCGGATCCGGCGGACGGCCTCCTCCACGGCGGTGGCCTCGGTGGCGCCCGCCCGGGCGCCGGGGGCGGTACGGGGACCGGGCACGGTCCCGGCGGCGCCGGCCGGTCCGGCGGGGCCGGCGGCCGGGAAGAGTCCGGCCAGGCCCAGGGCGGCCGCCGGGCCGCCGGTGATGAACGCGCGACGCAGCACGTCGCTCTCCTCGGAGTTCTGGATACGGGTATCGCGGTGGTCGGGGTCGGGTGCCAGGGGCGCGGCGCCCGCCGCGGCGCGGGCCCCCCGTCCGCGGACCGTCTCCCGCGGCGCGAACCCCATGTCGGGCAGCGTCAGCCCGGGGAACATGTGCCGGAACACCCGTTCGTAGGCGTAGTTCGGGCACCGGATCTCCCCGGACTCGACGCGGCCCACGTAGCGGGCGTCGCAGGAGACCTGCTCGCCGATCTCACGGGCGGACCGTCGGACCGCCGCCGCGAACTCGCCGGGGGACAGCCGCCCGCGCAGCTGCCGGAAGGCGGTGTTCGGGCGGGCGGGTACGGTGCGGGACGACGCTGAACGCTCGGCTTGCGACGTCATGGCGGACCTCTCCGTGCCCTCTCCGTGCCATCGTGTGACGTGCCGCTTCCTGGCGGTGCGGCGGGACGACCGTACCGGCTGTGACGGGCCCGCCACCCTGCGTTTGGCCACAAACCGGAATATCTCACCCGCGATCCGCCATGAAGTGCCATCCTTTGCGGCGTTCCGCCGCCGTAGCTGTTGACGCGTTCCGCCGTTGAAGAGGGTGTAAAGGGTGTGGCGCGTGCAGGAGGAGGGGTTCTGTCGTGTGGGAGACCGGCGTCAGCGGGGGCGGCGAGGAGCGGGCGGGCCGGGCCGCCGGCCAGGAGGGGCGTACCGCCCCGGCGGGTCCCGCCCGGCCCTGCGACCTGGTGACGGTGCCGGCCCGGCAGGGCCTGGAGGCGGTGGACATCCTCCGGCTGCGGGACGGGGTCGGCCCGGTCCTGCACGACGGCGCCTGCGACACCCTCGGCTTCCTGGTCCCGCCCGGCACCGCCGACGGCTGGGACGTCCCGGGCAGCGCCTGTACGCGGACGAACGGCCGGGGCATCGCGTTCGGTACGCCGGGGGAGGGGGCGGTGCCGGAGCCGCCGGTGCAGGGGTCCGGCTGGCTGGTGCCGCCGGAGGGCGCGTACGCGGACGCCACCGACCCGGTGGTGCTGCGGGCGGCGCTGGGCGAGGCGGCCCGCACGATCGAGGCGGTCGACCGCTGCCAGTGACGTCCCGCCGGCCGGCGGGAGGGAGACGTCCGGTCCGCCGGTGAGGTGGCGGGGCCGGTGAGGGGCGGCCGCGGCCGCCCCTCGGTCGTGTCCGGCGCGGGGCCGGGCGGTCAGCGGGTGGTCAGGGTGTGGCCGTCGGGGTCGGGGGCGGGGGAGGGGTCCGGCAGGGAGACGCCCGGCGGCAGGCCGGGGTGCGGCGGCGCGGCGGGCCGCGGGTCGGGCGCCGCCGGGCGGGCCCGGCGCACCGAGGCGAGCGCTTCCTCGTAGACGGCGGTCAGCTCCGCCGCGCTGCGGTCGATGTCGTAGCGCCGGACGACCGGCGGCACCGGCAGCCGGCCGGGGCCCGTGCGCCGCAACTCCCGCAGGGCGGTGGCGAGTTCGTGCACGCCGGGGCTCACCCGGCGGGCGCCGGGCGCCTGGTCGCCGGGGAGGTCGTCGACGGCCGGGCAGCTGCCGTACAGCACGTGCAGACCGGACGCCAGGGCCTCCAGGGCGGCCAGTCCGAACGCCTCGTCGGGGGACGGGGAGACGAAGACGTCGATGGCGGACAGCAGTTCGGGGATGCCGGGGACGCCGGGGGTGCCGTCCGGCGGCGGGCCGCCGGTGGCGCCGCGCGCGCCGAGCAGGTGGATCCGGTCGCCGGAGCCGAACTGCCCGGCCATCCGCCGCAGCATCTCCCGCTCCGGCCCGTCGCCGGCCAGCAGCAGATGCACCCCGGGCAGCTGGGTGATGGCGCGCACCAGGACGTCGAACCGCTTGGCGGGCACCAGCCGGCCGGCGCCGCCGACCACGAACGCGTCCGGTGGCAGGCCGAGCCGGACCCGGACGGCGGCGCGGGCGGCCGGGTCGTAGGCGAAGCGGTGCGCCTCGATGCCGTTGGGGACGACGTGGACGCGGTGCCCGGGGACGCCCCAGCGGCGCAGCCGGGCGGCGACGGTGTCGGAGACCGCGACGGTCGCCGAGCCCAGCCGCTCGGTGGCCCGGTACAGGGCGCGGACGGAGCGGGTCAGCCGCCTGCCCTCGATGACCGCGTCGCCCAGCGAGTGCTCGGTGGCGACCACCGCCCGGACGCCGGCCAGCCGGGCGGCG
Organism: Streptomyces sp. NRRL F-4489; assembly: GCF_001509485.1. Taxonomy (GTDB): domain Bacteria; phylum Actinomycetota; class Actinomycetes; order Streptomycetales; family Streptomycetaceae; genus Streptomyces. The sequence goes on along the minus strand of NZ_LLZI01000026.1, from coordinate 8,975 downwards.
ATCCGGCCGTAGACGCAGGCCCGGTACAGGTGGGTGTGGACGAGGTCGGGGCCGGCCGCGCGGATCAGGCCGGCGAGCCGGGGGAGCGCGGACAGGTCGCGGGTGCCGGTCATGCCGAGGTGGGTGACGGGGGTGCCGTCCGCCTCGATGGCCTCGGCGAGCGGGCCGGGGTTGGTCAGGGTGACGACCTCGCAGCGGGCGGGCAGCCGGCGCAGCAGCAGCCGCAGCTGCTGGGCGGCGCCGCCCGCTTCGAGGCCGGTGATGACGTGCAGGACTTTCACCGGATCCCTCCAGGGGTAGCGGCCGAAGGTGGCCTGGTCGGTGGCCGGGTCGGCCTCGTCGGGGCAGCGCCCGCCGGGGCGGCGTGCGGCGCGGGTGGGGGCGGCGCGGCCGGGCCGGGGGTCATCCGGCCGCCCGCCCGGTGCGCCGCCGGGCCGCGGCGCGCAGCAGGATCCGCAGGTCCTGGCCCGGCGACCAGCTGTCGATGTAGAGGTTGTCGAAGCGGGCCCGGTCCTCGGCGGGCGCGCCGTCGCGCAGTCCGTGCACCTGCGCGAGGCCGGTGAGGCCGGGCGGCATCCGGTGCCGGGCCGCGTAGCCGGGGTGGCGGCGGGCGAACTCGGCGGCGCGGGCGGGGCGTTCGGGGCGCGGCCCGACCAGGCTCAGGTCCCCGCGCAGCACGTTCCACAGCTGCGGCAGGCCGTCCAGGCCGGTGCGGCGCAGCCACCGGCCGACCGGTCCCGGGGCCGCGCCGGGGCGCGCCGTACGGAAGCGGAGCAGGGCGAAGCGGCGGCCGTCCCGGCCGGTCCGCTCCCGGCGGCACAGCACCCCGGGCCCGTCCGCGCACCGGGCCGCCAGCGCGCAGCCGAGCAGCAGCGGCGCGGCCGCCAGCAGCGCCGCCGACGCCAGCAGCAGGTCAGCGGCCCGTTTGGCGGCGCGGCCGCGGTGCGGCGCGGCGGTCTCGTACGGGCGGCACGGGAACCCCCACAGGTGGCCGGTGCCCGGCGCGGGCGGCCGGCCGTCGCGCCACGCGGCCGGCCCGGCCAGCCAGACCGCCGCGCCCTGCCCGAGGAACCGGCGCAGCAGCGCGGCGGCGTACGGGTCGCTCTCCGGCGGCAGCAGGAACACCGCGTCGCGGACGGTGTGCCGGATGACGGCGCGGGTCAGGGCCTCGGCGGAGCGCAGCCGGGGCGGGGCGGCGGCGGGCGGGGCGGTCTCGGGGCCGGGCGGGCCGGCCGGGACGACGCCCACCGGGCGCAGCCCGTACTCCGGGTGGGCCAGCAGCGCGGCGGCCAGTTGGCGGGCGGCCGGTTCCGGGCCGACGAGCAGCGCCGAGCGGGGGCGGCGGCGGGCGGCGGCGCGCCGCGCCCGGTGCACCGCGGCGCGCCCGGCGGCGGCCAGCAGCGCCTGTCCGGCGATCGCGGCGGCCAGCGCGAGCGGGCCGAGGTGCTGGCCGGGGCGCAGCGCGGCCAGCCCGGCGGCGACCGCGCACCAGGCGGTGGCGGCGCGGGCCAGCAGCGGCGCCAGCTCGTCCAGGGCGGTGGCGGCCGGGCCCGGACGGTACAGCCCGGCGCGGGAGGTGAGCAGCAGCAGGAGGGGGACGAGCGGGACGAGCAGCGCGGGGCCGGGGCCGCCGGCCAGGGCGGCGGCGCCGGCCGCGGCGAGGGTGTCGGCGGCGGCCAGCAGGGCGGGCACGGCCCACCGGGGGACGGTCCGGGCGGGCCGGGCCGGGGCCGCGGGGCGGGCGGCCGGGCGGCGGGGCGGCCGGGCCTCGGGGACCGGGCGGGGCAGCGGCGGCGCGGCGGCGCGGTCGGTGGTCATCGCACGGCCCGTTCCACGGCCAGGACGGGCGGGACGGCCAGCAGCTCGCGGTAGACGTTCAGCACCGCGCCGGCCGTGCGCCGCACGTCGTGGGCGGTGGCGACGTGCTCGCGCAGCCGCCCGCCGAGCGCGGACCGCCGTTCGGGGTCGGCGAGCAGGGCGGTCACGGCGCGGGCCAGGGCGGCCGGGTCGCCGGGCGGCACCAGGCACTCCTCCGCCGCGTCCGCCGGTACGCACTCCCGTACGCCGCCGGTGTCGGCGAGCACCACCGGGCGGCCGCACGCCATCGCCTCCAGCGGGACCAGCGGCATGCCCTCCCAGCGCGAGGGCAGCACGACCAGGTCGGCGGCCCGGTACCAGGGGAGCGCGCTGTCGGCGGCGCCCGCGAAGAGCACCCCGTCCGGCGCGGCCCGGTGCAGCGCCGCCCGGTCCGGCCCGTCGCCGACGAGGACCAGCCGGGCGCCGGGCACCGCGGCGGCCACCTCCGGCCAGGCCCGCAGCAGCACCGCTTGGCCCTTGCGCGGGCACAGCCGCGCCACGCACACCACCAGCGGCGCGCCGGGCGGGACGGTGTCGCACAGCGCCGGCAGCGCTTCCCGCAGCGCGTCCCGGTCGGTGTCCTCGGCCGGGGCGCAGCGCCGCGGGTCGACGCCGTTGGGCACGACCACCCAGCGGGCGCGCAGCCCGGCGGCGGTGGCGCGGGCCCGCTGCGCCTCGCTGACGCACAGCACCCGGTCCGTCCAGCGCGCCGCGTACCGCTCCCAGGCGCGCGCCGCCGCCCCGCCGGGCCCTTCGAACCGCCAGCGGTGCGGCTGGTGGATCGTCGGGATGCGGCCGCGGACGGCGAGCCGGGCGGCGAAGCCGGCGCGGCTGCCGTGGCTGTGGACGAGGTGCGGGCGGGTGCGGCGGATCAGCCGGGCCAGCCGGCGGGTGTCGGTGAGCGCCGTCTCGGCGGTCCAATGGGCCGGCCAGAGCGCGACCTCGGCGCCCGCCACGGCGGCCTCGACGTGCAGGGTGCCGCCGGGCGGCGCGGCGACCACCACCCGCAGTCCGGCCGCCGCCTGGGACCGCACCAGGTCGGCGACGACCCGGGCGGTCCCGCCGTCGACCGGCTGGGACACATGGAGGACGGTGAGCCGCTCCGGCGGCGGCGGGTCGTGTGGCAGCACGGGCACTGCTCCCCTGGGGACCGAGGTGTCGGGACAACTCCGCGGGAAACGCCGGCGCCGCGCTCAGTGCCCGGCACCGGCCTGGACGAAGAGCGCGCCGAGCAGATATCCCGCCTTTCGGGTGGTGAAGCGGAATGCCAGCCGGTCGCCGCCGTAGCGCAGCGCCGGCGTCAGATCGAAGAGGCCGGAATCGAGGCGGCCGGTGGTGCGGCATTCGGGTGCACGGACCGTCCGGCCGCCGAAATCGGGGCCGGCGGATTTCGCCGGGGAATTCGCCGGACCGGCGGAATCGCGGAGCACGACCGGAGTATTCCGCCCGGCCTTGGCGGTGATTCCGCTCTCGTTATCCCGCATTCCGTGGTACGTGACCGTGCCGGCCCGGCCGCGCGCCCCGGGCGGAATGCGCAGCCCGTTCAGCGCCACCGTCAGCGCCCGCCGCCGGCCGCCCAGTTCCTCGAATCCGTCCCACAGCGCGAGGCGGCGCAGCGGCGCGCGCGGGTGGGTGTAGACGGCGACCAGCGCCCAGCCGCCCCAGCTCGCGGTCCGGGCGCGGGCCCCGGTGGCGCGGGCGACGGTGTACGGGCCCGGGCCGCCCTGCCGCACCAGCGCGGTGACGTCGGCGGACGCCTGGTAGGTGTCGGCGCGGGGGGTGGTGCGGTGGCCGATCGCGCCGTCGGCGCGGACCGGGCGGTAGCGGCCGCCGGGGCCGGCGAGCAGCACCCGGGCGGGGTCGGGGCCGGTCCGGTGGCCGCCGGCCCCAAGGGCGCCGGCCGGGAGGCCGCCGCCCCAGTACAGGCGGGCGTAGCGCACCCGGGCGCCGGCCGGCAGCCGCAGCCGGGCGCGGGACGGTCCGGAGCGCGCGGCCCCGGCCCGGCGCCCGGCGGCGCGGCAGCCCGGCCAGGACGCGGCGGCCCGGGAGATACCGCCGTGCCCGGTCGTGTGGAAACGCTCGGCGAAAGGAACGCGGGCGGAATCCCCGGGGGCCGGGGCGGCCGCCGCCGACGTCAGCGCGGCCGACAGAGCCAGGGCCGCGAGCGCGCTTACGGCGCCGCGCCCGGTGCGGTCCATCGACTTCCGCATGTCGTCCTCTCCGATGCCAATCAGTCAAACAGGAGAGCACTCTGACAGAAATGATGCTGGAAATCGCGGCAGGCACGCCGCAGACCCGTCCGGGTTTCCGATCAGCCGAATACCAGCCAGACAGCCTAATGAAGCCGCATAAATGGTAACGGCCGCATCCATGGCCCATATTGTTCGTTGTGTCCGATGCCCCATTCGCGAACTGAAAGGAGAATGGGATGAAGCGGTTCGTCAAGACCGCCGCGATGGCCGCGGCCACCTCGGCCCTGGTGCTGAGTGGCGCGGGCGTCGCCGCCGCCGACGGCGGTGGGCACCATGGCCGTGAGGGCCGTCACCACGGCCACCACGGCCACCACGGCCGTGACTTCGGCCGTAACGAAGAGGGCGGTTCCCGCCACGGCCGGGGCGGCGCGTTCGCCGCGGGCTTCGCCGCCAACTCGCCGGGTGTCCTCAGCGGCAACGTCATCCAGGTGCCGATCAACATCCCGATCAACGTGTGCGGGAACAGCATCGACGTGATCGGTCTGCTCAACCCGGCGTTCGGCAACAACTGCCTCAACAAGTGACGCGGCGCCGGTCCGGAGGGACATCGGACCGGCCCCGGTCACGGCACACCGGGGCGGGCGCTCGCGGCTTCGGCCGCGGGTGGCCCGCCACCCGGCTTTCCCCACCCTTCTGACCTGCGCGGATCCGCTGCGCGCGCGGGCGCCATACTGGGGGCATGGCGAGAAGCAGACGCGGGCGCGGCGGACCCGAGGCGGTCACCGGGGAGGTCGCCGGCGGCACCGCGGAACTGCGGCCCGACCGCGACCGGCCGCGCGGCTGGACGCTGCTGATCGACGGCGCCCCGCAGTCCCACGTGGACCTCGACGACCCGGCGCATCTGGAATTCGCCTACCAGCGGCGGCTCGGCCACCTCGCCGACCTGGCCGCCCCGCCCGGCGCCCCGCTGCGCGCCGTCCACCTCGGCGGCGGCGCCCTGACCCTGGCCCGCTACATCGCCGCGACCCGGCCGCGCTCCACCCAGCAGGTGGTGGAGATCGACACCCCCCTGGTCCAGCTCGTCCGCGCGCATCTGCCGCTGCCGGGCACCTGGCGGATACGGGTGCGCGGCGCGGACGCCCGCGCGGGGCTGGCGAAGATCCCGGACGGCTGGGCGGACCTGGTCATCGCCGATGTCTTCGCCGGGGCCCGTACGCCCGCGCATCTGACCAGCGCCGAATTCGCGGCGGAGGTGCGGCGGGCGCTGCGGCCCGGCGGCTGGTACGCGGCCAACATCGCCGACGGGCCGCCGCTGGCGTTCCTGCGCGGCCAGATCGCCACCGTCCACACCGTCTTCCCCGAGCTGGCGCTGACCGCCGATCCGGCCGTACTGCGCGGCCGGCGGTTCGGCAACGCCGTACTGCTCGCCGCGGCCGGACCGCTGCCCGTCGCGGAGCTGGCCCGGCGGGCGGCCGGCGACCCGCACGCCGGCCGGGTCGAACACGGCCGGGCGCTGCTGGACTTCACCGGCGGCGCGGCCCCGGTCACCGACGCCACCGCGGTCGCCTCCCCGGCCCCGCCGGCCGGGGTGTTCACCTGAGGGACCGGGCCGGGGCGGCCGTGTGCGGGCCCAACTCCCGTGCCGCATGGCCGCGTTGTCGAATTCGCGGGCCGGGGCGGGGCCGGCTCCCCGGCGTGCGGCGGTCAACTTCCGCCCTACGTAGCGCGGTTGCTGGTCTCCACGATCGGCGGATGCCCGTTCCAGGTGCAGATCACCGAGGTGTGCGCGGCGCCGGCGGTGAAGTCCACCCGCAGCCACTGGTCCTGCTTCCACACCTGCATCTCCCAGCCCGCGTTGGGCGTCGCCGACACCAGCTCCGCGGAGCCGGGGCCCAGTGAGAGCACCACCCGGCCGCCGGACGTGGTGTAGCCGCGGACCCGGCCGCCGGCGGACGAACCGGTGCCGCCGCCCGCGGACGGCGGGGCGGGCGGTTCGGTGCGGGACGGGGCGGCGGCCCGCGGCGCGTCGTCACCGGGGGAGGCGGACGGGGAAGCCGGGGCGGAGGGGCGCGCGGTGGCCGGCGCGGAGGGTTTCGGCCGGTGGGTGGAGGAGACCTGCGGCAGGGCGGAGGCCGCCACCTGGTCGGACAGGGGCAGCGCGCGCGGCGCGTCGTACGCCGTACCGGAGAGCACGGTGTGCACGCCGAACCACGACAGGGTGACCGCGGCGCCGGTCGCCAGCGTCCAGGCCGCCGCGTGAACCAGACCTCGTTGCATCTGCGTCATCTTGCCGCACCCGCCGGGCCGGTGGCAGCCGGGCCGGCGGCGGCCCCGGGCCCGTCCGCCCGTCAACCGCGCGCCGGGGCGCTCGCCCGGATGGCGTACGGTGCCGCCCATGGCACGTGTGCTCGTGGTCGAGGACGACCAGTTCGTACGCTCCGCGCTCATCCGGCATCTGACCGAGGCCGGCCACGCGGTGCGCAGCGTCGGGACCGCGCTCGCGGCGCTGCGCGAGGTGGCGCAGGTCGGCTTCGACGTGGTGGTGCTGGACCTGGGACTGCCCGATCTGGACGGCGGGGAGGCGCTGAAGATGCTGCGCGGGATCACCGACGTCCCGGTGATCATCGCCACCGCGCGGGACGACGAGGCCGAGATCGTCCGGTTGCTCAACGACGGCGCGGACGACTACCTCACCAAGCCCTTCTCGGTCGAACACCTCTCCGCCCGGATGGCGGCCGTGCTGCGCCGGGCGCGGGGCGCGGCCCCCGGCGCGGAACCGCCCTCACGAGTGATCCGCGTCGGCGGCCTGGCCATCGACCCGCTGCGCCGCCGCGCCGAACTCGACGGCACCGAACTCGACCTGACCCGCCGCGAGTTCGACCTGCTGGCCTTCCTCGCCCGCCGCCCCGGCGTGGTCGTCGCCCGCCGCGAACTCCTCGCCGAGGTCTGGCAGCAGTCCTACGGCGAGGACCAGACCATCGACGTCCACCTGTCCTGGCTGCGCCGCAAACTGGGCGAAACCGCCGCCCGCCCCCGCTACCTGCACACCCTGCGCGGCGTCGGCGTGAAGCTGGAGCCGCCGCGGTGATCCGGCCGCGGCGGGCGGCCGCCGCGCCGGCGGAAACGCTGCGCTGGGCGCTGGTCAAGGTGGCGCTGGCGGTCACCACGATGGTCGTGGTCGCGTTCGCGGTGCCGCTGGGGCTGGTGGTGCGCGAGATGGCGTCCGACCGCGCGTACGCCAACGCCGAACGGCAGGCCGCCGCCCTCGGCCCGGTCCTGGCGATCACCACCGACCGCACCCAGCTCGAACGGGCCCTGGCCAGCGCGGAGACCGGCCCCGGCGGGCGGATCGGGCTCCACGTCCCGGCGGCCGGACCGGGCGGCGGCCCTGCCGAGGTCGGCACCCGCCGGGCCGCGCCGGCCGACGTCGCCGCCGCCGTCCGGCTCGGCCGCGCCTCCATCGCCCAGGTCCCCGGCGGCACCGCGCTGCTCCAGCCCACCGCGGTCGCCTCCGGTATCGCGGTGGTCGAGGTCTACGTCCCCGACGCCGCGCTGACCAACGGCGTCACCACCTCCTGGGCGGTGCTGGCCGGCGTCGGCCTCGCGCTGGTCATCGGGTCGGTCGCGGTCGCCGACCGGCTCGGCACCCGGATGGTCCGCCCGGCCGAGCGGCTGGCCGCCGCCGCGCACGACCTGGGCCGCGGCGACCTCGGCGTACGGGTGCGGGAGGACGGCCCGGCGGAACTGCGGTCGGCGGCCAGCGCGTTCAACTCCATGGCCGACCAGGTCGTCCAGCTGCTGGCCAACGAACGGGAGCTGGCCGCCGACCTCTCGCACCGGCTGCGCACCCCGCTCACCGTCCTCCGGCTCAACGCCGCCTCGCTCGGCGACGGCCCGGCCGCCGAGCAGACCCGCGCCGCCGTCGAGCAGCTGGAGGGCGAGGTCGACCGGATCATCCGCGCCGCCCGCGCCCAGCGCGCGCACACCGTCCAGGCCGCCGCCGCGGCCGGCTGCGACGCGGCCGAGGTGATCGCCGAGCGGATGGCGTTCTGGTCCGCGCTCGGCCGCACCGCCCGGGTCGCCGGCGCCGACCGCCCGGCCCGGGTGCCGGTCGCCCGCGCCGACCTCGCCGCGGCCCTGGACGCGCTGCTCGGCAACGTCTTCCGGCACACCCCCGAGGGCACCGCGTTCGCCGTGGACGTCCACCACGCCGACGACGCGGTGATCGTGCTGGTCTCGGACGCCGGACCGGGCATCGCCGACCCGGCCGCCGCACTGCGCCGGGGCTGGTCCGGCGGCGGCCGGGGGGAGCGCCCGGCGGCCGGCCGGGGCGGTTCCACGGGCCGCGGTTCCACGGGCCTGGGGCTGGACATCGTCCGCCGGCTGGCCGAGTCCACCGGCGGCGACGTCCGCATCGGCCGCTCCGTCCTGGGCGGCACCGAGGTCCGGGTGTGGCTGTCACTGGGCGGGCGCCGCGCCGCCCCCGGCGAGCGCCGCGGCCGCCGGCTGCGGCGGCGGCTGCGGGGGCGGGCGCCGGCCGGCCGGGGGCGGCGGCCCGGCGGGGGACCGGGCGCGGGGCCCGGCGGCGCCTCGTGACCCTCACGTCCACCCCCTCGCCCGCGCCTCACGCCCCCTCCTCTTAACCGCCCCCTTCCGCTTCCTTAAGGCGGCCATAATTCCCCCAACCCCCGGGCGGAATCGGCCATTTGTCCGTTTCCCTGCCGCTAGCGTGCGGGACGCGCCACCGCCTCCCCCGGCGGTACGCCCCACCCCCACGCGACGAACAGGCAGGCAGACATGACCAAGGCCGCACACCGGCGCCGGACCGGCCGCACCGCCCGGGTCGCCGGCGCCGACCGCCCGGCCCGGGTGCCGGTCGCCCGCGCCGACCTCGCCGCGGCCCTGGACGCGCTGCTCGGCAACGTC
>NZ_LLZI01000025.1 GCF_001509485.1 Streptomyces sp. NRRL F-4489 | reverse complement strand
CCGGCCCCCGAAGCGCTCCCCGACCCGCCCCGCCACACCCCCTACGGGCGGCCTCCCCCCTCCGCCTGGAGGACCATCAGGGCCAGGTCGTCGTCGGGCGGGGTGGGCGCGAAGGCGTGCACCGTGCGGCGGAGGTGTTCGGCGATCTCCTCGGCGCTCCGCCCGGCGGCCGCCGCGAGCGCGCCGGCCAGCCCGTCCTCGTCGTCGAAGAGCCGCCCGCCGCAGCGCCGCTCGGTCACCCCGTCGGTGACGCACAGCAGCGTCTCCCCCGCCCGCAGGTCGAACGACTCGCTGACGTACGACGCGTCCTCGACGACGCCCAGCAGCATCTGCGGCGCGGCGACGACCCGTACGGCGCCGTCCGTGCCGAGCACCAACGGGAGCGGGTGGCCGGCGCTGGCCAGGGTGCAGCGGGCGCCGCCCGTACCGCCCCGGTAGGGCACGATCTCGCCGTAGAGGAGCGAGAGGAAGCGGGCCTGTTCGCCCTCCTCGCGGATCTCCACGGGGGCCTCGGCGCCCGCGCCGGCCGCCGCCACCGCCGCCGCGACCGCCGCGACCGAGTCCGCGGCCTCCCTGGCCATGGTCTTGTTGAGCCGGTCCAGGACCTCGGCGACGCCGAAGCCGTCGCGGGCCAGCAGCCGCAGCACCGGCCGGGCCAGCCCGGTGACCGCGGCGGCCTCCGGCCCGCTGCCGCAGACGTCGCCCAGCGCGAAGCACCAGCGGCCGTCCCCGGCGTCGAAGAGGTCCCAGAAGTCCCCGCCGGCCCAGGCGCCCTCGCGCGGCTCGTAGACGACCGCCGACGCCACTCCGGGCACCTGCGCCCGGCCCTGGGGCAGCAGGCGCCGCTGGAGGACCCGGCTGATGCGTTCCTGGCGGCTGTAGGCGCGCGCCGTGGCCACCGCGCGGGCGGCCCGCCGGCACAGGTCCTCGGTCAGCGCGACCACGTCGCCCGGATAGCGGCGCAGCCCGGCCCGGCCGAGCAGCAGGGTGCCGAGCCGGCGGCCGCCCGCCACCAGGGGGCAGACCAGGGCCGCGCCTACGGGTTCGGGGCCGCTGCCCTCGTGGGGCCAGGGCCACGGCACCGGGAACGGGCGGCCCCCGGCCGCGGCGCCGGCGGCGAACTCCGGCGGCTGCTTCTCCAGCGCGGCCCGCAGCGCGTCGATCCGGCCCTCGTAGCGGTGCCAGACGCGGGCCAGCCGCGGGGCGGCGCCGTCCTCGCCGAGGCCGCGGCCGGGGGCGCCGCCGTCGCCGTCGTGGAGCCAGACCGCGCACCAGTCGGCGAGCCGGGGCACGATCAGCTGGGCGGCCAGGGCGGCCACCTGGTCGGCGTCCAGCTGGCCGGAGAGCAGGTCGGACGCCTCGGCGAGGAACGACAGCGCGCCGCGGTCCACGCCGCCGTCCCGTACGGGGCGGTCGCCGGGCGGGGCGGGGCGGCGCGGTACGGGGGCGAGGAGTTCGGAGGCCCGCAGACCGTGGCGGAAGAGCTGCTCGTCGAACGCGTCGGCCGGCGCGTACCCCGGGCCGTGCGCTCCGGGGACCGGACCCTCCGGCCCGTACGCCCGAGCCCCCGGCCCGTGCCCGTACCCGGCGCGTTCCGGCCCGTACGCCGGAGCCTCCGGCCCGTACACCGCGCCCTCCGGCCCGTAGGCGGCCTCGTCCGGCCCGTATGCGGTTTCCGGCTCCGGCCAGGCGGTGTCCGGGGCGCCGACCGGCAGCCGGAACCACACGGTCTTCATGGCCCGCCGGTACGTGACGCCCCAGGCTTCCGCGACCGCGCTGATCAGCCGGAGCCCGTTGCCGCCGCCCTCGTAGGCGCCGGGGTCCTCGCGGGTCCCGGTGTCCTGGCGGGCGCGGACCGGCTGGGTGGGGTGCCGGTCGGAGACCTCGACGACGAGGCCGGGGCGGGGCGGCTCCTCGGGGACGGGGTCCCCGAGACCGCCAGGGCCCGAACCCCGGAGCCGGTCAGGGCCGGCACCCCGAAGACCGTCAGGGTCGTGCCCCCGGAATCCGTCCGGGCCGGCGTCCCTGAGGCCGTCCCTGATCCCGTGACCGTCCCGTACCCCGTGACCGTCCCGCCCTCCGGGACCGTCGTGGGCGCCGAACTCCCCCCGCACCGCCTCCGGCAGCCCCTCGGCGGTGTGCGGTACCGGCTCCTCGGCGGGGTCGAGCCGGCAGAGCAGTTCCACGCTCGTGCCGGCGTGCACCACCGCGTTCGTCACCAACTCGCTGACGAGCAGCACCGCTTCGTCCGCCAGCCGGTCGGTGAGCCGGTCGGCGCCGGGCAGCCGCCGCGCGGTCCAGTCCGCGAAGGCGGCCCGCACGAAGCGGCGCGCGGCGGCCGCGGCCCGCGGGTCGCCGGGCAGCGTGGCCCGCGCCGAGCGGGCGGCGGGCCCCGCGATCTCGTTCCGTCCGGCCGAAGTTGTCGTCCTCATTGAGCAACTCCCGAGCAGTTCCCCAACGGCGCCGGGTGCGCCACGGCCAGAGTGACAGAACGAGCCCGCGGATAAGCGGTGAGTCACGTAAGTGTGTGGTCAGAGGGGTCAATTCGGCTGAGGCCGCACGGAAGTTGGCCGGGCCCGGCGGGCGCGGGCGGGCAGCGCGGAGCCGCCCGTTCCGCCCGTCGTACGCGAACGTTCCGGGCGGAAGCCGCGAATCCGGCAGGCAGCCGGGTCCGCCGGCGCCCCCGGGGCGACGCCCCGCGCGCCCCTACCCCTCCGGCGCCCCCGGGGCGACGCCCCGCGCGCCCCTACCCCTCCCGCGCCCCCGCGTACATCTCGTCCAGCAGATCCTTGAACGCCCGCTCCACCACCGGCCGCTTGATCTTCAGGCTCGGCGTGATCTCCCCGTGCTCGATGTCCAGATCGCGCGGCAGCAGCCGGAACTTGCGGATCTGCTGCCACCGCTGGAGCCCGGCGTTGACCCGCTCCACATAGCCGTCGATCAGCTCGCGGACCTGCTCGGTGGCGACCACCTCGGCGTACGTCCGGCCGCCCAGCCCGTGCTCCTCGGCCCACGCCAGGATGGTCGGCTCGTCCAGCGCGATCAGCGCGGTGCAGAAGTTGCGGTTGGCGCCGTGCACCACCACGTTCGAGACGAACGGGCAGACCGCCTTGAACTGGCCCTCCACCTCGGCCGGCGCGATGTACTTGCCGCCGGAGGTCTTGATCAGGTCCTTCTTGCGGTCGGTGATCCGCAGATAGCCGTCCGGGGACAGCTCGCCGATGTCGCCGGTGTGGAACCAGCCGTCCTCCTCCAGGACTTCGGCGGTCTTCTCCGGCAGCCCGTGGTAGCCCTGCATGATGCCGGGCCCGCGCAGCAGGATCTCGCCGTCCTCCGCGATCCGCACCTCGGTGCCGGGCAGCGGCTTGCCGACCGTGCCGGTGCGGTACGCCTCGCCGGGATTGACGAAGCTGGCGGCGCTGGACTCCGTCAGGCCGTAGCCCTCCAGGATGTGGATGCCGGCGCCGGAGAAGAAGTAGCCGATCTCGGGGGCGAGCGCGGCGGAGCCGGAGACGGCGGCGCGCAGCCGGCCGCCGAACGCCTCCCGCAGCTTGGCGTACACCAGCGCGTCGGCGACCTTGTGCTTGGCGGCGAGCGCGAACGGCACCGAGGCGTTGCCGGTGCGCCGGAAGTTGTCCTGGGAGGTCTTGGCGTACTCGCGGGCCACCCCGGCCGCCCACTGGAAGATCTTGTACTTGGCCGCGCCGCCCTCCCGCGCCTTGGCCGCGACCCCGTTGTAGACCTTCTCGAAGATCCGCGGGACGGCGGCCATGTACGTCGGCCGGACCACCGGCAGATTCTCGATGATCTTGTCGACCCGGCCGTCCACCGCGATCACGTGCCCGACCGAGATCTGCCCGGCGGTCAGCACCTTCCCGAAGACGTGCGCCAGCGGCAGCCAGAGGTACTGCACGTCCTCGGCGGTGACCAGCCCGGTCGCCTGGATGGCGCGCGCCATGTACGACCAGCAGTCGTGCGGCAGCCGTACGCCCTTGGGGCGGCCGGTGGTGCCGGAGGTGTAGATCAGCGTCGCCAGCTGGTCGGCGCGGAGGGCCGCGACTCTCTCCTTGACGCACTCGGGGTGCTGCTCCAGATAGGCGGTGCCGCGCTTCTCCAGCTCGGCGAGCGAGAGCACCCAGCCCTCCGGGTCGTCCTCGGCGGGCTGGGCGTCGCCCTCCTCGATGACCACGACATGCGCCAGATCGGGCAGCTCGGCGCGCCGCTCGCGGGCCTTGGCGAGCTGGGCGGCGTTCTCCGCGATCAGCACCCGGCTGCCGGAGTCGGCCAGGATGTACGCGGTCTCGTCGGCGTTGGTGGACGGGTAGACCGTGGTGGTGGCGGCGCCGGAGCAGAGCACGCCGAGGTCGGCGAGGATCCACTCCACCCGGGTGTTGGCGGCCAGTGCCACCCGCTCCTCGGCCCGCACCCCCAGCGAGATCAGGCCGGCGGCCGTGGCGTAGACCCGTTCGGCGGCGTCGGCCCAGGTCAGCGCCTTCCAGTCGTCCGGTCCGGTGCCCGAGGCGGGCGGGACGGGGTAGCGGTACGCCTCGCTCCCCGGGGTGGCCGCGACCCGCTCCAGGAAGAGGGTCGCCACCGAGGGCGGCCGGTTTTCGATCAGCTGGTGAGTGTCGGTCACGGCGTCCTCCGGGGCCCGCTTCGTTGCTGGTGACTCGCGAGTAACCTTTGAGGTGATCAGGGTAGAGCCCGCAACGCCGGTGCGTAAGGGGCTGCACCCGACTGGTTCACGATGTGACCCGAGCGATAGATGTACGTGGCATGGGCTTGACCCGGGGCGGTGACGGCGCCGCGGCGGGGCCCGGCCCGGATACGGCGCGGGGCGCCGGTCCCCCCAGGAACCGGCGCCCACCCGCAGCGGCTTCGCTGCCTCTTCGGCCGCTACCGCTACTTCTTCGACTTGCTGTCGCCGTCCGAATCCGAGGACAGCACCGCGATGAAGGCTTCCTGCGGCACCTCGACGCTGCCGACCATCTTCATCCGCTTCTTGCCTTCCTTCTGCTTCTCCAGCAGCTTCCGCTTACGGGAGATGTCACCGCCGTAGCACTTGGCGAGGACGTCCTTGCGGATGGCGCGGACCGTTTCGCGGGCGATGACCCGGCTGCCGATGGCGGCCTGGATCGGCACCTCGAAGTTCTGCCGCGGGATCAGCTCGCGCAGCTTGGCGACCAGCCGCACCCCGTACGCGTACGCCTTGTCCTTGTGGGTGATCGCGGAGAACGCGTCGACCTTGTCGCCGTGCAGCAGGATGTCGACCTTGACCAGGTCGGAGGTCTGCTCGCCGGTGGGCTCGTAGTCGAGCGAGGCGTAGCCGCGGGTCTTGGACTTCAGCTGGTCGAAGAAGTCGAAGACGACCTCGGCGAGCGGGAGGGTGTAGCGGATCTCGACGCGGTCCTCGGAGAGGTAGTCCATGCCCAGCAGCGCGCCGCGGCGGGTCTGGCACAGCTCCATGATCGCGCCGATGAACTCGCTGGGCGCCAGGATCGTGGCCCGCACCACCGGCTCGTGCACCGTGTCGATCTTGCCGGTGGGGAACTCGCTCGGGTTGGTGACGGTGTGCTCGCTGCCGTCCTCCATCTGGACGCGGTAGACCACGTTGGGCGCGGTGGCGATCAGGTCCAGCCCGAACTCGCGCTCCAGCCGCTCCCGGATCACCTCCAGGTGCAGCAGCCCCAGGAAGCCGACGCGGAAGCCGAAGCCCAGCGCCGCCGAGGTCTCCGGCTCGTAGACCAGCGCGGCGTCGTTGAGCTGGAGCTTGTCCAGGGCGTCGCGCAGCTCGGGGTAGTCCGAGCCGTCGAGCGGGTACAGGCCGGAGAACACCATCGGCTTGGGGTCCTTGTAGCCGCCCAGCGGCTCGTCGGCGCCGCGGGAGAGCTGGGTGATGGTGTCACCCACCTTCGACTGGCGGACGTCCTTCACGCCGGTGATGAGGTAGCCGACCTCGCCGACGGACAGGCCGTCGGCCGGCGTCATCTCCGGCGAGTTCGTCCCGATCTCCAGCAGCTCGTGCGCCGCGCCGGTGGACATCATCTTGATCCGCTCGCGCTTGCTGAGCGTGCCGTCGACGACCTTCACATACGTCACGACACCGCGGTACGCGTCGTAGACCGAGTCGAAGATCATCGCGCGGGCGGGCGCGTCCTTGACGCCGACCGGCGCCGGGACGTCGCGGACCACCCTGTTCAGCAGCTCGGGCACGCCGACGCCGGTCTTGGCGGAGACCTTCAGGACGTCCTCCGGCTCGCAGCCGACGAGGTTCGCCAGCTCGGCGGCGAACTTCTCGGGCTGCGCGGCCGGGAGGTCGATCTTGTTGAGGACGGGGATGATCGTGAGGTCGTTCTCCATCGCCAGGTAGAGGTTGGCGAGGGTCTGCGCCTCGATGCCCTGGGCGGCGTCGACGAGAAGGATGCACCCCTCGCACGCGGCGAGCGAGCGCGAGACCTCGTAGGTGAAGTCGACGTGCCCCGGGGTGTCGATCATGTTCAGGATGTGGGTGGTCCCACTTCCCTCTTCGCCCTCGGACGGCGCCCAGGGGAGCCGGACCGCCTGGGACTTGATCGTGATGCCGCGCTCGCGCTCGATGTCCATGCGGTCGAGGTACTGCGCGCGCATCTGCCGCTGGTCGACGACACCGGTGAGCTGGAGCATCCGGTCGGCGAGCGTCGACTTGCCGTGGTCGATGTGCGCGATGATGCAGAAGTTACGGAGGAGTGCCGGGTCGGTACGGCTCGGCTCCGGCACATTCATAGGGGTCGCGGGCACGCAGGGTCCATTCAGTGAACGCGGGTAGACGGGACTCGGTCGGGTGAAGTCGTCCTGTGATGTCTCCCCCATCGTCCCATGAGCGCGGGGGGCGGGAGGGGAGGGGCGGTGGGGGCCCGGTCCGGGGGCCCGGGCGGCGAGGGCTGACGCGCCAGGGGCCGGAGCCGGCTCACGCGGCCGGGACCGGGCGCCGCGTCACCGGGCCGGGGGTCCGGTTTGGGCGGCGTAAACGCTGCTGGTAGCCTGGTCCACTGCGCTTCGTGCCCTCTCTCGTGCGCGGCGCAACTCGAAACTCCAACGAACCTGAAAAGGCTCTTTCGTGGCGAACATCAAGTCCCAGATGAAGCGGATCAAGACCAACGAGAAGGCTCGTCAGCGCAACAAGGCTGTCAAGTCCTCGCTGAAGACCGCGATCCGTCGCACCCGCGAGGCCATCGAGGCCGGTGACCTGGAGAAGGCCACCGCCGCCCAGGCCCTGGCGGCCAAGAAGCTCGACAAGGCCGTCAGCAAGGGTGTCCTGCACAAGAACAACGCCGCCAACAAGAAGTCGGCGCTGGCCAAGAAGGTCGCCGCCCTCAAGGGCTGACCCTCCCCGGCCGCGCTCTTCGCGGTCACCTGCCGTCAGGGATCAAGCGGCCCCTCTCACCGCTCCCTGCCGGTGCACCACAGCGCCGCACGCGGCCTGCGTTCGCCACGCGGGTGCGGCGCACCCGGCCCTCGCGGGCCCAGCCCGCCGAGCGGCCGCACAGCTGGATACGGAAGACCCCGCCTTCGCCCTTTTCGGGCGGGCGGGGTCTTTTGCTGGGTGGGGGCTTTGGGTGGGTGGGGGCTTTTGCTGGATGGGGGCGCGTGATGGGCGGGGGCGGGTCCTCGCACCGGTCCTCCGCCTGTTCGCCCGGGCGCTCGGCCCGTGAACTGGTGCGCTCCGGCCCGGTCGCCCTGTCGGAGATGTCCGCTACGCTGCCGCCATGTCCAATACGGGGGACCCGAACAATCCCTTCTCCGCGCCGCGGCCTCCGGGCTACGGACCGGCGCCCGCGCCGGGTCCCGGGGCCGGCCCCGGGGCGGCTCCCGGCTCCGACGCCGCGCCCGGCGCGGGGCCGGCGCCCGGCCCGGCCGCCGGATCCGCCGCTCCGACGGCCGGATCCGCCGCCCAGCCTCCGGTTCCGCCGCAGCCCCAGCCGTATCCCTACGCGGCCCAGCCGAACCCGTACGCCCAGCAAGGCCCGCCCGGGCCCGGGCCCCAGAACCCGGCACCGGGGGGCGCACCGCCCGCGTCACCGCACGGACCGGGCGGTTACGGCTATCCGGTGCCGTCCGCGCCGCCCGGCGTACCGGGCGGGGGCGCTTCCGGCGTTCCCGGTATGCCCGGCGCTGCCTACGGTGCCCAGCCCGGCGGCGTCCCCGCCGGAGTGCCCGGCGACGGCGGAAGCGGACGGGGCGCCTCCGGCTGGCTCTGGGCCCTCGGCGGCGCGGTGGCCGCCGCCGCGGTCGGGGCCTCGGTGCTCTTCGCCACCGGCGCCTTCTCCTCGGAACCCGACCCCGACCTGCGGGGTTACGCGTACCGCGACGACCTGTGCGCCGCCACCTCCCTCACCCCCTTCGAGAACGCCCGCTTCGAGGCCAAGCCCGGCTCCGGCAGCGGTACGGGCTCCGGGTCGGGCGCGACCGCGCCGCCCAACCCGCAGCACAGCGGCGCCCGCATGAACTCCATGGACTCCATGTGGTGCAACGTCGCCCTCACCCCGCAGAGCACCGGCACGGGCACGGGCAGCTCGTACCCCTCCACCTGGGTCTACACCTCCGTCGCCCTGCACAGAAAGGCGGACCCCGCCCCGGAGTTCGCCGATATGTACCGGGCGTACGAGAAGCAGGAGACCTCGGTCAAGTACACCTTCCAGCCGGTGTCCGGCATCGGCGACGAGGCGTATCTCGTGTCCCGGCAGGACTCCGGCAGCAACAGCGCGTACGTCATCCTCGCGGTCCGCGACGGCTGGCTGACGTACCAGTCGACGTGGTCCAGCTACACCGCGGGCAGCGCCCAGTCGAAGCCGCCGACCTCCTCGGAGATCGCCACGATGCTCGAGACCAGCGCCAAGGAAACCCTGAAGCGGCTCAAGACCAGCGGCCGGTGACACCGGGGGCGCGCGGGGCGGTGGCGGTATGGGGGCGGTGACGACAGGAGAGCCCCGGCGGTGATGACGGGGCCTCCACCGACGCCTCATCGCGCCGGGGCCTCGTACCGCCGGGGCTTCGTACTGCCGGGGCCTCGTACTGCCGGGGCCTCGTACCGCCGGCGTCCCGTGCCGGTGGCGTCTCGAACCGGTTGCCCCGATCCGCCGGCCCCACCCGCCACCCTGGTGACCGGCCCGCTACCGCCGTGACCGGGCCGCCCGGGCGATCGTCACCACGGCCTTCTCCAGGGCGTAACCGGGGTCGTCCCCGCCGCCCTTGACCCCCGCGTCGGCCTCGGCCACCGCGCGCAGCGCCGCGGCCACGCCGTCCGCCGACCAGCCGCGCATCTGCTGCCGCACCCGGTCGATCTTCCACGGCGGCATACCCAGCTCGCGGGCGAGGTCACCGGGCCGGGCGCCGCGCGGGGCGGAGGCGAGCTTGCCGATCGCCCGGACGCCCTGCGCCAGCGCGCTGGTGATCATGACGGGGGCCACACCGGTCGCGATCGCCCAGCGCAGCGCCTCCAGCGCCTCGGCGGCCCGGCCCTCGACCGCCCGGTCGGCGACGGTGAAGCTCGACGCCTCGGCCCGGCCGGTGTAGTAGCGCGCGACGACCGCGTCATCGATGGTGCCCTCGACGTCGGCGGCCAGCTGGGCGCAGGCCGAGGCCAGTTCCCGCAGATCGCTGCCGATGGCGTCCACCAGCGCCTGGCACGCTTCCGGCGTGGCCGAACGGCCCACCGACCGGAACTCCCCCCGCACGAACGCCAGCCGGTCCGCGGGCTTGGTCATCTTGGGGCACGCGACCTCCCGCGCCCCGGCCTTGCGGGCCGCGTCCAGCAGGCCCTTGCCCTTGGCCCCGCCGGCGTGCAGCAGCACCAGCGTGATCTCCTCGGCGGGCGAGCCGAGGTACGCCTTGACGTCCTTGACGGTGTCCGCGGACAGGTCCTGGGAGGCCCGCACCACGACGACCTTGCGCTCGGCGAAGAGCGAGGGGCTGGTCAGCTCGGCGAGGGTGCCGGGCTGGAGCTGGTCGGGGGTGAGGTCCCGTACGTCGGTGTCGGCGTCGGCCGCCCGGGCAGCGGCCACCACCTGCTGCACCGCACGGTCGAGCAGCAGCTCCTCCTGCCCCACGGCGACGGTGACGGGTGCGAGCGGATCGTCGTTTGCTGTCTTCCTGGCCATCGCGTCCAGCATCCCACGCCCCACTGACAGCCCGGCCCGCCCCGGCTCCCACCTCCTCTCCTGACCGGCGCACCCCTGCCCGACAATGGACCGGTGAACGACAACATCCACCACGAACGCCATGTGCTCGTCCTCCCCGACCGCGACGCCGCCGAGGAGGTGGCCGAGGCACTGGCCGAGCGCTTCGGCCTCGCCGAGGAACCCCAGCTCGTACGGGACGCCCTCGCCGGTGAGGACGACGCCGAGGACGCCCAGTGGCTGGTCGTGGTCGAGGACCCGGACGGCGCCTACGACGCCGCCCGCCTGGACTCCCTCGCCGCCGAATACGACGGCTGGCGCGAGGCCGAGTAGCCACCCCGCCGGACCGGACCGGTTCACCGCCCGGCAGCGCCCGGCGGCCCGGTACGCAGATTGCGGGCCTCAGCCGCCGCTCCCGGCCTCCGCCCCCGCACAGGCGAGGACGGGCTCCCGTTCCAGCGTGATGCCGAAGTGGGCGCGGTAGGCCGGGAGGACCTCGGCCGCCGCCAGCTCCCGCTCCTCGCGGGCCCCATCGGCGCCGGTGATCACCAGCGTGCGGCCGGAGAGCGTCACCCGGCCGCCGGACTCCGTGACCCGCGAGCAGACCAGCGACCGCCTGAAGTGGGACCCGGGCGCCGTGCGCTGCCACCAGCACGCGGCCTCGAAGTCCGAGAGCTCCCGCGGTCGTTGCTCGACGCGGTACTGCGGCTTCCCGTCCCGGTACACGTCCAGATCGCCCTCCGGCGTCCCGGCTATCCGGAAGACCCCGCCGGGATCGCGCTGCTCCGCGTCGGTGTCCAGCCGCAGCGGATAGCTGCTGTGCCGCCCGAACCCGACGTCCACCAGCCATGCCCCGGTGGGCGTGCGCACCCGCAGCGCGAGATGGTCGAACGGAATCCCGAGCCCCTCCGGCCCGAACACCCGCCCCGCCAGCAACTCGACCTCGTAGCCCAGCGTCCGCAGCAGAGCCGCGAAAGCACCGTTGAGTTCGTAGCAGAAACCGCCCCGGCGCGCTCCGACCAGCTTCTCCAGCAGCGGCCCTTCCGCCAGCACGATCTCCTCGCCCAGGTGGAGGGAGAGGTTCTCGAACGGCACGGCCTGGAGATGGCGCAGATGCAGCCCGCGCAACGCCTCGGCGTCGGGCACGGCCGGCCGATCGGCAGCTATCCGCCGCAGATAGGCGTCAGCGGCGACATCATCCATCAGCTCCGCGTCCTCTCCGCAATCTCACGCTTGCTTGCTCATGCTTCCTTGCACCTGCTTGGGCTCGCTCGGGCTCGCTCGCTTCCGCGCCGCGCGCCGCTTCTTACGCGGCGGGCCTCTTCCGCCAAGGCCACCAAGGCCCCCTACCTGCAACGTCACCGTACGGGCACCGTGTTCCGGCCGCTTCCCAGGCCGCCGACCCGGCTCCCCATCGCTATCGACGCCCCCGCCAACGGCACCAGCGCCGACACGCCCTCGACGTCGCCGGCACCTGCGCCGCACGGAACCATCGCGTCCGCCGCCCCCGGCCCCGCCGCCCCTGGACCGGCGACCGGCGACCACCGCCGACAGCTCCCCGGCACGGCCACCCACGACCGCCACGGCACCCTCCGTGTCGGTACGCAGCACCAGGGCGCCCCCGGCCCGGAGGGCGGCGATCGTGCGGGCGGCGGGGTGGCCGTACGGATTTCCGGCGCCGCAGGAGATGACCGCCAGGCGCGGCGACAGGCGCTGCATCAGCTGCGGGTCCTGGTAGGCGGAACCGTGGTGCGCCACCTTGAGGACATCAACACCGGCCAGCTCCGGGTGGGCCGCCAACAGGGCTTGCTGGGCAGGCGGTTCAAGATCACCGAGCAGCAGGAGGCTGAGGCCGCCCGACCGGACCAGCAAGGCCACACTGGCATCGTTGGGACCGGAAAGCCCCCGCCCCTCGCCCGGCGCGGCGGCCGAGTCCGGCAGGTCCGGCCCGTACGGCGCATCCGGCCAGAGGACCTCCCAGCTCAGATCCCCCAGATGCCGCCGTTCGCCCGGTGCGGCGCGAAGGACCGGGACCCCGGCCCGCGCGGCCACGCCATGGACGAACTTCGCCTGGCCGAAGGGCTCCGGCAGCGTCGTGGTCTCGATCGCCCCGACCGAACGGCCGCGCAGCGCCCCGGGGAGCCCGTCCACGTGATCCGCGTGGAAGTGCGTGAGGATCAGCAGCGGGATCCGGTGGATGCCCAACCCGGTCAGGCACCGGTCGATGGCGCGGGGCTCGGGCCCGGTGTCCACCACCAGCGCCGCCCCGTCCCCGGCTGCGAGCACCAGACCGTCCCCCTGCCCCACGTCGCAGGCCACCATCCGCCACCCCGGCGGCGGCCAGCCGGTCAGCACCCGGGCCAGCGGTACGGGCCGGCACACCGCCAGTACGAGCGCCAGCGCGCACAGCACGCACAGCCACCGGCGGCGCAGCAGTCTGCGGCCGGCGGCCAGCAGCACCACGGTGGCGGCCGCGAGCGACAGCCCGCCCAACCAGCCGCCGGGCCAGCCGACCTCCGCACCGGGCAGTTCGGCGCCGGTACGCGCCACCTTGGCGATCCACTCGACCGGCCAACCCGCGCACCACGCCAGGGCTTTGGCGACCGGCATGGCGGCCGGTGCCGCGGCGAGCGCCGCGAACCCGAGGACGGTGGCGGGGCCCACGGCGAGTTCGGCGAGCAGGTTGCAGGGCACGCCGACCAGGCCGACCCGGGCCGCGAGTACCGCGATGACAGGTGCGCAGACCGCCTGTGCGGCGGCCGCCGCCGCGATCACCTCGGCCAATCGGGGAGGCACCCGGCGCCGTCGCAGGGCGGCGCTCCAGCGTGGTGCGAGCAGCAGCAGCGCGCCGGTCGCCAGGACGGAGAGCAGGAAGCCGTAGCGCCGGGCGAGCCAGGGGTCGTAGAGGACCAGCAGCAGTACGGCGGCGGCAAGCGCCGGAAGCAGCGAACGGCGGCGTCCGGTGCCGATGGCGACCAGGGTGATCAGGCCGCAGGCGGCGGCGCGCAGCACGCTCGGGTCGGGGCGGCACACCACGACGAAGCCGAGCGCGAGCACCCCGCCGACCAGGGCGGTGCCGCGCAGAGAGAGGCCCAAGCGCCGTGCCAGGCCCCGGCGTTCGGCCCGTGCGGCCAGATGCGGTGGGCCGATCAGTACGGCGAGGACGATGGTGAGGTTGCTGCCGGAGACGGCCAGCAGATGCGTCAGGTCGGTGGTGGAGAAGGCATCGTCCAGATCCTGCGGCAGCCGGGAGGTGTCGCCCACGACGAGCCCGGGCAGCAACGCCCGCGCGTCCGGCGTCAGCCCCTCGGTCGCCTCGCGGAGCCCGGCGCGCAGGCTCCCGGCGAGCCGTTGCAGTGCGGACGGCGGTGCGACCACGGCGGGCGGCCCCTCGGCGCTCACCCGCAGGACAGCCGCCACCCGGTCCGCCGCCGTCCATGGCGGTGCGGCCCGCGCCACCACCCGGATACGGGTCGACGGCAGCAGCTCCCGCCACTCCGGCAACAGGCCACCGCGCCGCTCCGCCTCACTCGCCGTACCCGCCTCAGCCACCTCACCCGTCTTGGCCGTCTCACCCGCCTTGGCCGTCTCGTCCGTACCGTCCGCCCCTCCTGCGCGGCGCGGCTGTACGACGGCCAGTACGGGGGTGCTGACGTCGGTGACCGTGCCGTCCGGTGCGGTGACCCGGACCGCGTCGGCCGTGAACACCAGCGCGGGCGGCGTCCGTTGGGAGCCGCGGACTTTGGGCCGGCTGATCCGGGGATCACCGGTCACCTCCAGCTCCACCGTGAGCCGGGCGTACCGCTGCGCCCAGGTGGGCAGCGGCCCGCGCCGTAGGTCCGCGGCGTGCAGCCCGGCGGACGCGGCCCCGGCCGCGGCGCACAACAGCACCGCCGCCAACGCGACGAGCGCCCCGGTGGAACGGCTCCCCCACCGCCCCCGCCCGCCATCGGCATGACCGCCCTCAGCGGCCCGGACCACCGCGAGCCCACCACGGAACACCCCGGCCCGCCACAGCACCAGCACCGCGAGCCCCACGGCCACCGCGCTGCCCACAGCCACCGCAGCACCGGGCGCCCCCAATCCGACCGCTGCCGCCGCCCACGCCGCCAGCGCGGGGCCGACCAGACGCAGGTCAGCAGGCCCTTCCTCATGGCCGCCCACCCCGCCGTCCGCGGGGCCGTCCGCCGGGCCGTCCCGGCCATCGGCCGCATCGCCCACCACCCCACCGGGCACCAAGGCCGCGTCCGAATGCCCCGGGGCGCTCACCTCTCCCCCGCCGACCGTGGTCATGGCGTCACCAGAGGGCGCAGGTCGGCGAGCCGGCGATCACCGATACCGGACACCTGGCGGAGCTGGTCCACCGACGTGAACCCACCGTGCTGCGTGCGGAACTCGATGATGTGGCGGGCCAGTACGGGCCCCACGCCGGGCAGGGCGTCGAGCTGCTGTTCCGTCGCGGTGCTCAGGCTCACCGGTCCGCTCGTGGTGCCCGGCGTACCGCTCCCGGCACCACCGCCGCCGCCCGCACCGGCCTGTCCCGATCCGCCCCCGCCACCGGGGGCGCCCTCCTCACCGACCACGATCTGTTCGCCATCGGTCAGCAACCGCGCACGGTTCAGTCCACGGAGATTCGCCCCGGGCACCACTCCGCCGGCGGCCTCCAGCGCGTCCGTCACCCGCGAACCCGCCGGCAGCCGGTGGATCCCCGGCCGCCGGACCTTCCCCGTGACATCGACGACGACCATCCTGGCCGGGCCGTTCGGCGCCCCGCCCATCGCCGTCCCGGGCGTCGGGGCATGTCCCGGCGACCACGCCGAGGACGGTGAACGACCGCCAGGCCCTGGCGCCGCGACCGCGCGCTCGGCACGCTCGGCACTCGGCGCCCGTACCCGCTCCGGGCTCGCGGCCCAGAAGTGCTGTACGGCCAGGACCACTCCGACCACCAGCACCAGGCCCAGCGCGATCAGCGCCTTGGGCTCCGTACCGCACCGTAACTGGAGCCACAGCGGCAGGCGTTCACGCACCGCCGGCCACCACCGCCGCTGCCGGCCGCCACCCGGCGGACCGGGCTGCCGGGGCGGTAGGTCGGGCTGCCGGGGCGGTGGATCGTGCTCGCGTAGCGGCGGACCGCGATGCCCGGGCGGTGGTTCCGGCACCGCCGCCACCGCGGCAGCCGGCTCGGCCGGGCCCGGGCCGTCGCCGCCGTCCGTACCGGTACCGAACATCGCCGCGGCCCGGGCCCGCATCCGCTCGCGTTTCCACTCCCGTACGCGCTCCCGCTCACGCCGCCCCCATCGCGCGGACGGAAAGGAGACGGATGGAGCGGAGGCGGATGGAGCGGAGACGGGCGGGGCGGAGGCGGGCAGAGCGGTCAGGGGCTCGGACGCCGAGAGGGAGAGGGACACGGGCGCTGGATGCGGCATGACAGCCGTTCGAAAAGTGCTCATGCCGTCGACGGTAGGCACTTCGCGCGGACCTCACCGAGCCGCGTCAAATACCGTGGATAACCGCCGAGTTGTGGATAACTCCGTCACCCACACGGGTAACACGAACGCCCGTCCGCACCAGCCGCAACACCTGTCACGGCCACGGCTGATCGCGGCTGCCGCTCGTCGCGGCCCTCGCTCATCGCGGTGAGACCACGACCCCGAGCAGTCCCGGTCCGGTGTGCGCGCCGATCACCGCGCCGACCTCGCTGACATGCAGTTCGTTCAGGCCCGGCACCCTTTCGCGGAGCCGCTCGGCCAGTGCGTCCGCCCGTTCGGCCGCCGCGAGATGGTGGACCGCGATGTCGACCTGGCCCTCCCCCGCACGCTCCGCGGCAATCTCCTCCAGCCGCGCGATGGCCTTGGACGCCGTCCGTACCTTCTCCAGCAGTTCGATGCGCCCGTCGGCGAGTTGGAGGAGGGGCTTGACGGCGAGCGCCGAACCGAGCAACGCCTGCGCCGCGCCGATCCGGCCGCCGCGCCGCAGATAGTCGAGGGTGTCGACGTAGAAGTAGGCGGAGGTGCCGGAGGCGCGTTTCTCCGCGGCGGCCACGGCGTCGTCCGCGTCCCCGCCGGCCGCCACCGTCTCCGCGGCGGCCAGCGCACAGAAGCCCAGCGCCATCGCCACCATCCCGGTGTCCACGACGTGTACGGGAACGGGCGCGTCCTTGGCGGCCATCACGGCGGCGTCGTAGGTGCCGGAGAACTCCGAGGAGAGGTGCAGCGACACGATGCCGGTGGCCCCGGAGGCCGCGATGGCGCGATAGGTCTCCGCGAACACGGCCGGGCTCGGGCGCGAGGTCGTCACCGGGCGGCGCTTCTGGAGCGCCTGGGCGACCGATCTCGCGGAGATCTCGGTGCCCTCTTCCAGGGCCTGGTCCCCCAGGACGACGGTCAGCGGCACGGCCGTGATGTGGTGACGTTCAACAGCCGCGCGCGGCAGGTAGGCCGTGGAATCGGTGACGATCGCGACATGGCGGGACATGACTGGGAGGTTATCCGGGGACGCGGACACCCGACAGTGCGGGCCTCCCCAAGATCCTCCAGGTTTCACCAAAGCTCTGCCAAGTTCCCGCGGGGCGGGGGCATGCCGCGTCGGCGGGTGGAGGTGCTGCCCCGGGCCGGGTGGCGCGGCGGGGTGGCGTTGCCCCGGGCGGGGCGGCGGGGGTGACTAAGCCGTGACGGGGTGGGG
>NZ_LLZI01000024.1 GCF_001509485.1 Streptomyces sp. NRRL F-4489 | reverse complement strand
AAGCGTGGGGGAGACCGACCCCCCCCACGCCAACCGGTTTCCCCCTGTCGACCCCCCCCCCCCAGCCCCTACCCCACCGCCCCCCGAAAGCCCCTCCGGCCCCGCCCCGCTCCCCCCGCAAACCCCACGGCGAACCCCGGCCCCCACCGCAAACCCACCGGCAGCCCGCACTTCACCCCCAGCAGCGCACCCCACCCGAAACCCACCCCGTGAGACACACCACACCCGCACACCCGCCCCAGGCGCCCACTCCTGCCTCCCGCCGGTGGGCCGGCTGCTCCCCTCCCGCCTCCGGCCCACCGCCGAGCTCCCGCCCCGGACGGCAGGGATCAGCACCCCGAATACCCCTGCTGCCCGCTCGCCCGCTGGCGCCCCTCCCGCACCAGCATCCCCACCGTGCGCACCAGCTCCGTCGGCTCGAACGGCTTCGCCAGGAAGGCGTCGATGCCCACCGACGCACCGCTGTCGACCTCGCCCTCCGTACAGGCGCTGACAATGGCGATCGGGATGTCCCGGGTCCGCGGATCGGACCGCAGCCGCGCCGCGGTATGCAGCCCACCCAGCCGCGGCATGGCGACGTCGAGCGTCACCACGTCGGGTCTGACCTGGTGCACGACGTCCAGACACTCGGCACCATCAGCCGCGGTCACGACCTCGAAGCCCTCCAGCTCAAGGTTGACCCTGATCAACTGCCGGATCACCTTGTTGTCATCGACCACAAGGATCCGACCGGACAAGCCAGGCACACCATGAGACTAGGTGCCCACCTGCGGCTGCGTCCCGGTTTTGCCCACTTCCGCCCCCGTGCGGGGGACCTTTCCCCGACCACCGCCGACAGCCCCTCCCCATGCGGTAAGGGCGCCCTTCCTTCCCCCTCCCCGCGGCCGCCCCCCGAAGTGTTCATGAGCACCCCATCGGAGCTGGTAGTGTTCTACTCGTCGCCGCAACGACCGGCCGACAAAGCCCCCGTAGCTCAGGGGATAGAGCAACGGCCTCCGGAGCCGTGTGCGCAGGTTCGAATCCTGCCGGGGGCACTTCATTCGAAGTGCCAGAAGACCCCGCGACCAGCTTTCACATGGTCGGCGGGGTCTTTGCATATGCGCGGTCGGCAGGTCAACGGTCCCGGTTACCGGGCTCCCTCCGTGCGGGCCGGGGGCTCCTTACGGCGGAAAACCCCGGCGACGAGCCGCTGCTACAACAGCGTCCATGAAGAGGGCATGGGGATGGTGCGCGGCGATCATCGGCATCGCAGGCTTCTTGCTGTTGATGTGGAAGGGCCCTGGTGGCTCGATGGCGGGCATCTGCGCCGGACGGACTTACAACCCGCTGACGGAGCGATCATCACCGGGTTTCGCACGATGCTTGCAGCGCTCCTCGCCGGCGTCGTCGCTGCGCTCGGACTCTGGTATACGCATCGCAATCATGTCCTTGCAAGGCGTCAGTTCGAGGAGACGCTGGCGCAGTTCGAGCACATGAGGCACAAGGATCGGCAAGAGGTGGAAATTGCCCGCGACGGCCAGGCCACGAAGCGGTATGTCGAGGCGGTGCAACTCCTGGCCTCCGAGAAGCTGACCGCGAGGCTCGGCGGGATTTACGCGCTGGAGCGCATCATGCGGGACTCCGAGAAGGACCATGGGACCATCGTCGAAGTTCTGGCAGCGTTTATTCGGCAGAACGCACCGGCGCTCCCGGACGAGGCGGCCGTCAGCAGCGAATACCCGGTACGGGTGGACGGCACGCGGCAACACGTCAGGGAAGACACACAGGCAGCCTTGAGTGTCCTTGGACGCCGCCCCCGGCGCACACAGCACGATGTGATCGACCTCAGCCGCACCTGCCTCCGCCGCGCGGATCTGTCACGCGCACAGCTTCGCGGCGCGAACCTGGCGCATTCTCAACTGGAGCACGCGGACTTGAGTGGTGCGCAGCTCTCGGATGCAGATCTCTGTGAGGCTCGCTTGGAACACGCCCGTCTCACCGGGGCGGGTTTGGAGCGAGCCCGACTGGAAAGGGCCCGTCTGGAGCACGCGGATCTCTCCGTCGCGAATCTTGAGCGCGCTCGTCTTCGTGAAGCGCACTGCGCGCATGCCACCTTCGCTCACGCCCAACTGGCCCGCGCGGATTTCGGCAAGGCACATGGAGAGCACGCCGACTTCACCGACGCGGACGTAGAAGGGGCCAATTTCGTGCAGGCGCATCTGGACGGTGCGCATTTGGGGGGCGCGGTGGGAAATCCGGTGCTGTGGCTTCCTGGGGGAGGTGATCGCGAGCACGCTGGGCATGTCCCGGAGCAGGGCGGGGAGTCACCGGCGTTATCCGCGGCGCTGGGCTGCGTGGGGCGGAGTGGCAGGGGCGGGGCTCGGTTTTCCGGCTTCGGACCTTGGCCTTTGCGTCCCCGCGCCCCACGCCCCCCTTTTTGTCAGCCGTCCACCCGTACCGGCAAGGAGTCCAGGCCGTAGACGATGGAGAGTTTGCGGAAGGCGAGGGTTTCGGGGGAGGTGGCCAGGCGCATGGTGGGGAAGCGGCGGACCAGGGCGGGGTAGGCGGCGCGGAGTTCCATGCGGGCGAGTTCGGCGCCTACGCAGCGGTGGATGCCGTAGCCGAAGGCGAGGTGGGAGGGGATCTTGGGGCGGTCGGGGTCGAACTGCTCCATGCCGGGGCCGAGTCGGTCGTCGCGGTCGGCGCCGCTGAGGGAGCACAGGACGACGTCGCCGGCGGCGATCTTGACGCCGGCGATCTCCATGTCCTCGCGGGCGAAGCGGGGGAAGGCGACCTGGACGACGGTGAGGTAGCGCAGGAGCTCTTCGACGTAGCGGTCGACGGCGTCGTCGCCGTCCTTGAGGGCGGCGAAGTGGCGCGGGTCCTGGAGGAGGACCAGGGCGCCGAGCGCGAGCATGCTGGCGGTGGTCTCGAAGCCGCCGGTGAGGACGCCGTCGGCGAGGCCGGCCAGTTCCTCGTCGCTGACCGCGTCGCCGTGTTCGCGGACGATCATGCCGAGGAGGCCGTCGCCGGGGTTGGCGCGCTCCTTCTTGACGACCTCGCGGAAGTAGGCGAGCGATTCGGATATGGCGCCGAAGGAGGCGTTGGCGCCGCTGAAGAGGTCGAAGCGGGCGGCGCTCAGGCGCTCGAAGTCGTCGCGGTCCTCGTAGGGGACGCCGAGGAGTTCGCAGATGACGAGGGAGGGGATGGGGAGGGCGAAGGCGGTGACGAGGTCCACCGGGGAGCCGTCGCGGCCGGCCTGCTCCATCGCGTCGAGGCGCTCCTCGACGATGTCGTGGATGCGGGGGGTGAGCCGGCTGAGCCGGCGCATGGTGAATTCCGGGGTGAGCAGGCGGCGCAGGCGGGTGTGGTCCGGCGGGTCGGCGAAGCCGAGGCCGCCGGGGTTCTGCTCGGCGCCGGCGCCGGCCTTGCCGACGAGGTTGGTGAAGTCGGAGCTGAAGGCGTTCGCCTTGCCGAGCACCGCCTTGGCCTCCTCGTGGCCGGTGACCAGCCAGACGTTGGCGGCTATCGGCACCGGCAGCTTGCTGATCGGCTCGCGCGCGCGGACGGCGGCCAGCTCGGGCACCGGGTCGAGGCCGTCGCGGCGCAGCGGCATCAGCACGGAGTCCGGGAGGAAGGACATCCGGGAGAGGTCGAAGCCCTTTTTCCTCGTTCTCGCCAGGTAGAGGCGGCCGGCCCAGGCGAAGATCCGGGAACGGAGGGTCGTCATGGCGCTCATACTGCCTTTCGTCGCGGGGGACGGTCACCCGCGCTCGGCCGCCCCCGTGGGCCGAAACGGCGCGGGACCTTCACTCGGCGTGCACTGTGTCGTACGCCATAGCCCCTCGCGTGCGACGCCATGGCGCTGGTCCATGGCGTCGACCGGTGCGAACGGTCGTCCGCATCAGCGTGACGAGCTCGGCCTTCTGCTTTTCGTTCTGACCGAGTTTACAAAGTGCTGACGGAGACGTTCACGGGAACGGGCGCGTGCGGGCCCGGGCGGAACCCTGATTCTTCCCCTAGGGGATGGGAAGGGCGGGCGGCGGGGGCGGGAGGGGCGTTCGGCCCTGGTGCGGCGGGCGGCGGCGGTGGCCGCGGCCGGGGCGGCAGCTTGCGGGCGTTATGGGTGACTTGAGTGGAATGTGGTGAATTGCTTGCTACGTTGCCGCTGTGGACGTGGTGGACGGGTCGGACGGATCGGTGGTGGTGGACGGGGCCGCCGCCGCGGCGCCGCGGGGGGCCGGGCGGCGCGGGGTCGAGCTGGCGCTGCTGCTGGGCGCGGTGCTCATCAGCGTCTGCGGCTATCTGGTGGTGGGGGTGGCCAGATCGCACGCGGTGCCGGGCGGCGCGCTGCGGTACGCGGCCGGGCTGGGCGGTCTGGCGCTGCTGGCCCATCTCGCGGTGCGGTTCGGCGCCCGGCACGCCGATCCGCTGCTGCTGCCGACCGCCGTACTGCTCAACGGCCTCGGGCTGGTGCTGATCTTCCGGCTCGACCTGGAGACCGCCCGCGACCGGGCCGCGCCCGCCCAGCTGGTGTGGTCGGCGCTGGGGGTGACGCTGTTCATCGGGGTGGTGGCGGTGCTGCGGGACCACCGGGTGCTCCAGCGCTACGCCTACGGGTGCGCGGGGCTGGCGCTGGCCCTGATGGTGGTGCCGATCCTCTTCCCGGCCGTCAACGGGGCGCGGATCTGGATCCGGGCGGCCGGATTCTCGCTCCAGCCGGGCGAGTTCGCCAAGGTGCTGATCACGGTGTTCTTCGCGGCGTACCTGGCGGCCAACCGGGAGGCGCTGGCGCACACCGGGACGGCGGTGGGGCGGCTGCGGCTGCCGGCCGGGCGGGTGCTCGGGCCGGTCGTCGGCATCTGGCTGGTGAGCGTCGGGGTGCTGGTGCTGGAACGGGACCTGGGGACGTCGCTGCTGTTCTTCGGGGTCTTCGTGGTGCTGCTGTACGTGGCGACGGGGCGGGCCTGGTGGATCGCGGTGGGGGTGCTGCTGGCGGCGGCCGGGGCGGCGGCGGTGGGCACCCTGGAGCCGCATGTGCACGGCCGGGTGCAGGACTGGCTGCACCCGTTCGCCGGGATCGCGGCGGGCCGGGGGCCGGGGCAGCTGGCGCAGTCGCTGTTCGCGTTCGCCGCCGGCGGGACGTTCGGGACGGGGCTGGGGCAGGGGCACTCCTCGCTCATCGGCTTCGCGCTGAAGTCGGACTTCATCCTGGCGACGGTCGGCGAGGAGCTGGGGCTGGCCGGGCTGTGCGCGCTGTTCCTGCTGTACGCGCTGCCGGCGGTGTGCGGCTACCGGACGGCGCTGGGGCTGCCGGACGCGTTCGGGAGTCTGCTGGCGGTCGGGCTGGCGGCGCTGCCGGCGCTCCAGGTGTTCGTGATCGCCGGCGGGGTGATGGGGCTGATCCCGCTGACCGGGATGGCGATGCCGTTCCTGGCCCAGGGCGGTTCGTCGGTGGTCACCAACTGGATCATCGTGGCGCTGCTGGTGCGGCTCAGCGACCGGGCGCGCGGGCCGCGGCCGGCCGCCCCCGCCGGACCCGCCCGCGCCGCGCCGGACGCGGTCGGGGCGGCCCGGTGAGCCGCGCGATCCGGCGCACCGCCGCGTTCTCCTTCCTGCTGCTGGCCGCGCTGCTGGTCAACGCCGTCCGGGTGCAGGTCATCGAGGCGGACGGGTACAACGGGAGCCCGGCCAACCGGCGGGCCGCGATCGCCCGGTACGCCCAGCCGCGCGGCGCGATCCTGGTGGGCGGCCGCCCGGTCACCGGCTCCCGGGACAGCGGGGGCCGGCTGCGCTACGAGCGGACGTACACCGACGGCCCGCTCTACGCGCCGGTCACCGGCTTCGCCTCGCAGACGTACGGGACCTCGCTGCTGGAGAGCGCCGAGGACGGGGTGCTGGCCGGGACGGACCGGCGGCTGGCCGCGTTCCCGTGGTGGGACCGGCTGGTCCGCCGCCGGCCGCCGGGCGGCCGGGTCGAGACCACCATCGAGCCGGCGATGCAGCGCGCCGCGTTCCGGGGGCTGGCCGGGCGGAAGGGCGCGGTGGTGGCGCTGGAGCCGCGCTCGGGGCGGGTGCTGGCGCTGGTCAGCTCGCCGTCGTACGACCCGGGGGAGCTGTCCGGGAACGGGCCCTCGGTGACGGGTGCGTGGCGGCGGCTCAACGAGGCGCCGGACCGGCCGATGCTCAACCGGGCGCTGCGGCAGACCTATCCGCCCGGTTCGGTCTTCAAGGTCGTCACCGCGGCGGCGGCGCTGGAGAGCGGGCTGGTCCGGGACCCCGACGCCCCGCTGGACGTACCCGACCCGTACACCCTGCCGGGCACCCGGACCGCGCTGGGCAATCCGGCGGAGGGCTGCGAGCACGCCGGGCTGCGGGAAGCCTTCCGGCTCTCCTGCAACACCGTCTTCGCGCGGCTGGGGGGCGCGGTCGGGCTGCGGACGATGGCGGCGGCGGCGGAGCGGTTCGGGTTCAATGATCCGGGGCTGCGGATCCCCTCCCCCGTCGCGCCGAGCACCTTCGACCGGCGGATGGACGCGGCGCAGCTGGCGCTGTCCTCGATCGGCCAGTACGACACCGCGGCCACGCCGCTCCAGATGGCGATGGTGGCGGCGGCGGTGGCCGACGACGGGCAGCTGGCGCCGCCGTACCTGGTGGAGCGGGTCACCGATGCCTACGGGGCGCCGCTGGTCCCCGGGCCGCCCCGGGAGCCGGCCCGGCAGGTGATGAGCCCGGCCACCGCGCAGCTGCTCCAGGAGATGATGACGGAGGTCGTGGAGCACGGGACCGGGCGGACGGCGGCGATCGACGGGTTCACGGTGGGCGGGAAGACGGGGACGGCGCAGCACGGGGTGCGCAACGAGGGCACACCGTACGCGTGGTTCATCGCGTGGGCGCGGGACCGGCGCAGCCATGAGCCGGCGGCGGCGGTGGCGGTGGTCGTGGAGGACGCGGAGGCCGAGCGCGCCGATATCAGCGGCGGCGGCAGCGCCGGCCCGATCGCCCGCGCGGTACTGGCGGCGGGGGGGGGGGTGCGGTGAGGGGGCCGGTGGGCGGGCCGGTGTCGATGCGGCGGCCCACCTGAACGCCCCCGGCGCGCACCGCTTTGTACGACGAAAGCCCGCCGCCTGTGGATAACTCCGGCACGGGTCGGCCGGCCGGAGCATGCTGGGGGCAGGACGAGACGAACGGGGGGTGGATGACATGCATCCGATGCTCAAGCCCGCGCCGCGGCGCGGCTGGCGGGACCGGGAGACGGTGGGCTCCCGTCGCCTTCGGTGTCCGGGACGGGGGCGTCGTGGCGGTCCGCGCGGCGGCAGAATGGGGGCATGGATTCTGACGCGGCGTCCGCGCCGTCCCGCGCGGCGCGTCCCCTGCTCTCGCTCGACGAGGTGGCCGCGCTGGCCCGGCGGGCGCACGCGGGGCAGACCGACAAGGCCGGCCGCCCGTACGCCGAGCATCTGGCGGCGGTCGCGGAGGGGGTGCGGGCGCGCGGGGGCGGTCCGGCGCAGATCGCCGCGGCCTGGCTGCACGACGCGGTGGAGGACGGGGCGGTGAGCGCGCAGTGGCTGGCGGGCGCGGCGCTGGACGAGGCGACCAAGGCGATCGTGCTGGCGGTCACCAAGCGGCCCGGTGAACCGGTCGAGGAGTACACCGCCCGGATTCTGGCCACGCCCGGAGCGCTGCTGGTCAAGGAGGCGGATCTGGCGCACAACGCCGATCCGGCCCGGCTGGCGGTCCTCGACGCGCCGACCCGGGACCGGCTGGCGGCGAAGTACGCGCGGGTGCGGGGGCTGCTGGGGCTGGTGTGATGGGGGCGGGCCGGGCCCCGCGACCCGTGGGATGGCCGGAAACGGGCCCCGCGGTCCCCCCGCGGTTCCACACCCCGGACGCGCGCGCGGAAAGGTGCCCTACGCAGCTAATCTGCCGCGATGACTCCTACGCAGCCTTCGGAACCGCGGCCTTCGGAACCGCGGCCCTCGGAGCCGCAGCCTTCGGCGGACCGGCAGTCCTCGGAATCCCAGCCCTCGGAGCCGCAGTCCTCGGACCGGCGGCCCCCCGTGATCGCCGCGCTGGCCGGCGTCGGCGTCCGCCGCTACACCACCGGCCAGGTCATCCTCGACGGTATCGACTGGACCGTGCGCGCGGGCGAGCACTGGGCGCTGCTCGGCGCCAACGGGGCCGGCAAGACCACCGTGCTGCGGCTGATCGGCGCGCTGATGTTCCCCACCGTCGGCACCGTCGAGGTGCTCGGCCACCGGCTCGGCCGGGTGGACGTACGGGAGCTGCGCGCCGCCATCGGCTTGGTGTCCAGCGCGCAGAAGGTGCCGCAGGACGCGACCGCGCACACGGTGGTGCTGACCGGCGCGACCGGCACCGTTCAGCCGCTGTGGCGGAAGTACGACGAGGCCACCCGGGAGCGGGCCCATCAGCTGCTGGCCGAACTGGACTGCAAGGAGCTGACGGACCGGCCGTTCGGCGTCTGCTCGGGCGGGCAGCGGGCCAGGATCCTGATCGCCCGCGCGCTGATGGCCGACCCGTCGCTGCTGCTGCTCGACGAGCCGTTCAACGCGCTGGACCTGCCGTCCCGCGAGGACCTGATCGACGCGCTGCACCGGCTCGCCGCGGGACGGCCGGAGCTGGCGACGGTGACCGTCACCCACCACCTGGAGGAGCTGTCCCCGGCCATCGGGCACGCGGTCCTGCTGCGCGAGGGGCGGGTGCAGGCGCTCGGCCCGGTGGCGGAGGTGCTGACCGGTGAGCGGATGACGGCCTGCTTCGGGCGGCCGATCGAGGTCTCCCGCCACGAGGGGCGGTGGCTGGCCCGGTCGGGACGGCGGTAGAACGCGGCGGGCGGCCGGGCGATCGGGCGGCCGGGCGATCCGGGGGGGGCGCCTCACCCGCCCGCCTCCCACCAGGTCACAACTCCCGCACCCACCCCGGTAGTTGCTCCCTCCGCCCGCGCCACTCCTCGCCCAGCGGCACCGCACCCGTAGCGGCCCCCACCACTCCCCCGGTGATCGCGCACGTGGTGTCCACGTCGCCGAGGCCGGCCGCGGCGGTCCAGAGGGCGGCGGGGAGGTCGCCGGGGTGGGCGGCGGCGCACCAGAGGGCGAACGGGACGGTGTCGTCGGCGCGGATCCGGCGGCCGCTGCCCAGGGCGGCGGCGGCCTCCTCGGGTGCGGTACCGGGCGGGAGTCCGGCCGCCCGCAACAGGCCGTCGCGGACCGGGCCTTCGGGCGTACGGGCGGCGACCGCGGACAGCGCGGGCGGTTCGCCGCGGGCGTTCAGCGCCGCCGCGACCGCCACGGCCACCGCGCCCGCGATGCCCTGCGGGTGGGCGTGGGTGACCTCCGCGGAGCGGGCGGCCTGCGCGGCGGCCCGGTCGAGGTCGTCGTGGAACCACGCGCCGAGCGGCGCGACGCGCATGGCGGCCCCGTTGCCGAGGCTGCCCTCGCCGCCGAAGAGGGCGCGGGCCACCTCCCGCCACTTGGCCGGTTTGGCGGCCACCCGGGGCAGCAGGGCGTGCATCCCGGAACCGTAACCGCGGCCGGGGTCGGCGCGGTGGGTGGCGGCGAAGCGTTCGGCCAGGGCCCGCTGACGCACCTCGCCGTGCTCCACGAGGACCGCGAGCAGATCCAGCGCCATGGCGGTGTCGTCGGTCCAGGGCCAGTCGGGCTCGGGCGGCAGGCGGCGGTCCGCGATCAGCCGCCGGGCCTCCTCCTCGGGCCGGAACAGCCCGAAGAAGCGCTCACCGAAGGCGTCCCCGTGCGCCAGTCCCTCGATACTGCCGCGGACGGCGGCGCGCCGCCGTTCGCCGGCGGGATCCGTGGAGTGGTCCATGGCCGGATCCTGCCACGCGGTACGGGAGTTGGCGCCGCCGAGGCCGGGAACGAGGACGTCCACGCAGGCGCGGCACGGACCCCGTACGCCCCCTCCCCACCCCCGGGCCAAGAAGTCGCGCCCGAGGGATTGACGTGCTTGCTGACAGGCAGTCTCATAAGAGGCGACCCCATGTGACCGCGGGTAACTCCAACACCCCCCCGCATCCCCCGACTGTGAGGTGTGGCCAGAGCCATGACGAGCGCGCCGACCGCAATGACCGTGGCGGACACCGACGTCCTGCGGGACGCCCTCGGGCTGCTCAAGGACCGGGAGCAGGTCGCCGAGCGGCTGCTCGACTCCTCCGCCAAGCACTCCTTCGACCCCGACACCGAGCTGGACTGGGACGCGCCCCTGGAAGAGGGCAAGTGGTTCTGGCCGCCGGAGCTGGTCTCGCTCTACGGCACCCCGCTGTGGAAGCGGATGTCGCTGGAGCAGCAGCAGGACCTCTCCCGGCACGAGGCCGCCTCGCTGGCCTCGCTGGGCATCTGGTTCGAGATCATCCTGATGCAGCTGCTGGTCCGGCACATCTACGACAAGCCGGTCACCAGCGCCCATGTCCGCTACGCGCTCACCGAGATCGCCGACGAGTGCCGGCACTCCAAGATGTTCGCCCGCATGATCCAGAAGGGCGGCGCCCCCACCTACCCGGTCTCCCGGCTGAACCACAACCTCGCCCGGGTCCTCAAGACCGTGTCCACCACGCCCGGTTCGTTCGCCTGCACCCTGCTCGGCGAGGAGATCCTGGACTGGATGCAGCGGCTGACGTTCCCCGACGAGCGGGTGCAGACGATCGTCCGCGGGGTGACCCGGATCCACGTCGTCGAGGAGGCCCGGCACGTCCGGTACGCCCGCGAGGAGCTGCGCCGCCAGATGGTCACCGCGCCGCGCTGGGAGCGGGAGCTGACCCGGATCAGCTCCGGCGAGGCGGCCCGGGTCTTCTCCGTCGCCTTCGTCAACCCGCAGGTCTACACCAATGTCGGCCTGGACCGGCGGGAGGCGGTCGCCCAGGTCAGGGCCAGCGGGCACCGCCGCGAGGTGATGCAGAACGGCGCCCGCCGCCTGACCGACTTCCTGGACGAGATCGGCGTACTGCGCGGCGCCGGCCGCCGCCTGTGGCGCAGCTCGGGCCTGCTGGCCTGAGCGGGCGGCCCGGAGGGGACGCGCGCGAACGGTGCCCGGAACGGGTCGCCGGCCAACCGGTGTCCGGAACGGGTCGTTCGCGCGCCGTACGCCCCGAGCACCTGTACGACTCCGAATTCCCGGCGGTTACGCTGCTGTTCATGAACGGCAGCGGCACCGCCCCAGCAGTACCCAGACCCGCCTACCGAAGGCTGAGCGTGGAGCAGCGCCGCAGCCAGCTGCTGGCCGCCGCGCTGGGCCTGTTCGCCCAGCGCGCGCCGGAGGACGTCTCCCTGGACGACGTGGCGACCGCCGCCGAGGTCTCCCGGCCGCTGGTCTACCGCTACTTCCCCGGCGGCAAGCAGCAGTTGTACGAGGCGGCGCTGCGCAGCGCCGCCGACGAGCTGGAGCAGTGCTTCGCGGAGCCGGAGACCGGTCCGCTCACCCGGCGGCTGGGCCGCGCCCTGGACCGCTACCTCGCCTTCGTCGACGAGCACGACGCCGGGTTCAGCGCGCTGCTCCAGGGCGGCAGCGTGGTGGAGACG
This sequence comes from Streptomyces sp. NRRL F-4489, assembly GCF_001509485.1. Taxonomy (GTDB): domain Bacteria; phylum Actinomycetota; class Actinomycetes; order Streptomycetales; family Streptomycetaceae; genus Streptomyces. The sequence goes on along the minus strand of NZ_LLZI01000024.1, from coordinate 93,342 downwards.
TCCCGGACGACCGCGATCGTGGACGAGGTGCGGCGCGCCGCGGCCGAGCAGATCCTGCGCCACCTGGGCGAGCCGGCGCCGGGGACGCGGCTGCGGACCACCGTCCGGATGTGGATCACGGCCGTCGAGGCGGCCTCGCTGATCTGGCTGGACGAGGGCAAGCGGCCGCCGCTGGACGAGCTGCGGGACTGGCTGGTGGACCACTTCGTCGCCCTGCTGACCGCCACCGCGGCCCGGGACCCGCAGACCGCCCGGGTGATGCGCGCGGCACTGCGGCGGGAGACCGCGGACGGTCCGGCCGGCGATCTGGCGCGCCGGATCCTGCCCGTCGTGAGCGACGCCGCCCACCTGCTGTGACACTGGGCCGGTGCGCAGCGAGAACACCCTCTTCACCGGCGGCCCGCTCGACGGCCGGGTCCTGCCCGTCCTCGTCGGCCCCACCGGCCTGCCCCCGAAGACCTACGAGGTCCCGGTGCCCCGCGACGACGGCCGGCCCCCGGAGGTCCACGTCTACCTCCGCGTCCCCGGCCCCCCGGGCCGCCTGGGCCTCCCCCGGGGCTGGCGCTACGCCTACGCCCCGGAGGGCCGGCCCGACCGCCGCCTGAACTGGCCCTGGCGGGGCCGCGGTTCGCGCTGAGCACGGGTCCCGGGCGGAACCGGCGGGCCGGGCCGGGGCCGCGGCCCTGGCCCGGCCCCGGTACGACCCGTCAGACCCTGATCAGGCCCCGATCAGGCGCCCGTCAACGACGCCAGATACGCCGCCGTCTTCTCCGGCTCGTAGAAGAAGTTCTCGAAGTCGGCGGGGTTGTCGAAGCCGTTGGCGAAGCGGTCGGCGACGGGCTGGAGCTGGCCGGCGGCGCCGAGGAGGTTCAGGATGTGCTCCGGCGGCGGGGCGAGCATGGCGTTGGTCCACTTGGTGACGTGCTGGGCGGTCTGCCAGTAGCGGTCGAAGGTGGCCCGCATCCACTCCTCGTCGAACGGCTCCTCGCCGCGCTCCACGATGGACGCGAGGTAGGCGGCGGCGCACTTGGCGGCCGAGTTGGAGCCCTGGCCGGTGATCGGGTCGTTGGCGACGACCACGTCCGCGACGCCGAGGACCCGGCCGCCGGAGGGCAGCGTGCCGACGGGGTTGCGGACGGTGGGGGCGTAGCGGCCGGCCAGCGTGCCGTTGGCGTCGGTGAGTTCGACCTCGGTGCAGCGGGCGTACTCCCACGGCAGGAAGGTCTTCATCAGCTCCAGCGTGAGGTCCAGGTGCTCCTTGGGGTCCCGTACGCCCTGGAAGGCGTCCACCGGGCCGCCGGGGATGCCCTCCCAGAAGAGGATGTCGGCGCGGCCGGAGACGGTCAGCGTCGGCATCACGAACAGCTCGCCGACGCCGGGGACGATGTTGCAGCGCACCGCGTCGAACTCCGGGTGCTCCGGGCGCGGGCCCATCCCGTGGACGTAGGCGACGGCCAGCGCGCGCTGCGGGGCGTCGTACGGGGAGCGGGCGGCGTCCCGGCCGAACATCGACACCAGCTCGCCCTTGCCGGCCGAGACCAGCGTCAGGTCGTAGCGCCGCGCGAAGAAGTCCAGGTCGGAGACGGCCGCGCCGTGGATGACCAGCTGGCCGCCGCGCTGTGCGAAGGTCTCCATCCAGCCGGCCATCTTGACCCGCTGGTCGACGGACTGGGCGTAGCCGTCGAGCCGGCCGACCCAGTCGATGGCGCGCTGGGTGCCGCCGGGCGCCGCGTGGCTGCCGGGGGCGGCGACCGAGACGCCCAGGCCCTCGATGTTCGGCGCCTGGTTCTCCCAGAAGTTGAGCGCGAGGTCCCGCTCGTGCTGGAGGGCGGTGTGGAACATGCACTGCGTGGACATGACCCGGCCGGAGCGGATCTCGTCGGCGGTGCGGTTGGACATCAGCGTGACGTCGTAGCCCTGGGCCTGGAGGCCGAGCGCGAGCTGGAGACCGGACTGGCCGGCTCCGACGATGAGTATCTTCCGCATGGCGGGGCTCTTCTCTGTTCCTGCTGTTCGGGGGAGGTGAGGGGTGGCGGGAAAGAGGCTATTCGGGGGTGATGTCGAGGGCGTGGCCGACCAGGGCGAGCAGCGCCTGGATGACGGTGGGCCGGCGCCGGGCGTCCATCACGACGATGGGGACCTCCGGCGGCACGGTCAGCGCGTCGCGGACGTCCTCGACCTCGTAGCGCTCGGTGCCCTCGAAGTGGTTGACCGCGACGACGTACGGCAGACCGCAGCTCTCGAAGTAGTCCAGCGCCGGGAAGCAGTCCTCCAGCCGGCGGGTGTCGGCCATCACGATCGCGCCGATCGCGCCGCGCACCAGGTCGTCCCACATGAACCAGAAGCGCTGCTGGCCCGGCGTGCCGAAGAGGTACAGCACCAGGTCCTGGTCGAGGGTGATCCGGCCGAAGTCCATGGCGACCGTGGTCGTGGTCTTCTCCGGCGTCGCCGTCAGGTCGTCGGTCCCCTCGCTGGCCTCGGTCATCACCGCCTCGGTCTGGAGCGGGGTGATCTCCGAGACCGAGCCGACGAACGTGGTCTTGCCGACACCGAACCCGCCCGCGACCACGATCTTGGTGGCGATCGGCGCGTGCGACCGGTCGGTCTGCCAGCTCTGCAGCCCCGCGTCGTCGGTGGCGGGACCGGCGGCGGGTCCGGCCCCGCCCGCTATCGTGTCAGAGCCTGTGAAGTCCACTCAGCACCCTTTCGAGCAGCGCCCGCTCCGGCCGGCCGGTGCCGTGCCCGGTGCCGTAGACGCGAATCTTTCCCTGGTCGGCGAGGTCGCTGAGCAGGACGCGGACCACACCCAGCGGCATCTTCAGCAGCGCGGAGATCTCCGCGACCGAGCGCATCCGGCGGCACAGCTCGACGATCGCGCGCATCTCCGGCATCACGCGGTCGCCCCAGTTGCCGGCGGTCAGCTCGCGCCGCTCGTCGGGGGCGTCCAGCGCGGCCACGAACGTCTCGACGAGCAGGACGTGGCCGAACCGCGTCCGGCCGCCGGTGAGCGAGTACGGGCGGACCCGCGCGGGTTTGCGGTCCCCGCCGCGCACGGGGAGTTTGGGAGTGCTGCTCACTGGGGGCTCTCCATCGACTTGCGGAGTTCGGTGCGGAGTTCGGGGGTGAGGACGTGGCCGGCCCGGCCGACGAAGAGCGCCATGTGGTAGGCGATGACGCTCATATCGCAGTCCGGGGTGGCGTGCACGCCGAGCAGCGAGCCGTCGCTGATCGACATCACGAACAGGCTGCCCTCGTCCATCGCGACCATCGTCTGCTTGACGGCCCCGCCGTCCATCAGCTTCGCGGCGCCGTTGGTGAGGCTGCCGAGGCCGGAGACGATGGTGGCGAGGTCGGCGCTGGAGCCGCGGGGGCCGTCGTCCTCGCCGCCGTGGCCGGGGGCGTTCTCCATCCGCCCGGGGTCGGAGGAGAGCAGCATCAGGCCGTCGGAGGAGACCACCGCGACCGAGTGGATGCCGGGCACCTCGTCGACCAGATTGCTCAGCAGCCAGTGCAGGTTACGTGCCTGAGTGCTCAGTCCCTGTCCCTGAGCAGTGGGCGCTTGCGCCTTCAATCGCGTGCCTCCTCGCCGGTATGGCTGTGTCCCGGGGCCCCCGCTCCGTCGGTGTCCGTGTCTGGGATGGTCTGCTCCGCGGTGTGTTCCGCGATCTCGGCGGCGACATCGCGCCGGCCGGCGGACGCGCCCTGCTGGAAACCGCCGAGGCGGCGGCGCAGCGCCTCGGCGTTGGCCGCGCCGCTCCGGCGCGGGGCGGTGGGCGCCTTCTGCTGCGCCACGACCTTCGGGGTGCGCTTGGGCAGCCCGGTGCCGGTGCGGCGGCGCGGTGCGGGCGCGGCGGGCGCCTGGGGCGCCTCGTCCCGGGGTGCCTGGGCCGGGATGGCCGCCTCCGGGGCGGGCGCCTCCGGGGCGGGCTCGGCGGCGGGCGCCGGGCGGGTGTGCTCGTCCGGCCCGATGGCGTACGGGTCGGCGGCGGGCGCCGGGGCGGCGTGCCGGGCCTTCCCGGGCGCCGGGGCGTCGCCGGCCGGGGCGTCCCCGGGGCGGGTGTGCTCGGCCGGGGTGGCGGCGGGACCGGTGGTCGGGCCGGTCGCCGGTCCGGTGGGCGTGGCGGTCGCGTACGGGCCTGGTGACTGGGGGCCGTACGGGCTGGGGGTGGCGCCGGGGTCGGCGGCCGGGGCGTCCTCGTCCGCCGGGGCCGGGGCCGGGGCCGGGGTGCCGAGGCCCGCCGCGTCGATGGCGCGTTCGGCGGCGGCCACGAACGGGTCGCCGGCGAGCCCGGCGGCGCGGGCCGGCTTCCCGGAGGCGGCGGGGTCGGCGGCCGGTGCGGACGGGGCCGGGACCGGAACGGACGGTTCCGAAGCCGCCGGTGCCGGAGCGGCCGGCGCCTGGGCCGCCGGAGCCGCCGAGGCGGGCGCCGGGGCCGACGCCGGAGCGGCCGCGCCGCCCCCCGCCTCCAGCCGGTTCATCCGCGTCTGGAGCGTGTTGGAGTTGGCCTCCGCGACCGAGCCGGGCAGGACCGGGCCGGCCGCCGCGCCCTTGGCCGGGGCCGGGCCGCCGGCCGCCGCCGGCGCCGGGCGGTTCGGCAGGATCGAGCCGGGCAGCACCACGACGGCGGTGACGCCGCCCTGCTTGCGGTCCCGCAGCTGGACCCGTACGCCGTGCCGGGCGGCCAGCCGCACCACCACGTACAGCCCCAGGCCCAGCGCCTCGTCCACGGTCTCGGAGGTGGCGGCGGTCTCGGCGTCCGAGAGCCGCTCGTTGACCTCCGCGAGCCGGTCCGCGGTCATCCCGATGCCCTCGTCCTCGACCGAGAGCATCAGCTCGCCGCTCTCCAGCAGCCAGCCGGACAGCTCCACATGGGCGTCCGGCGGGGAGAACGCGGTGGCGTTCTCCAGGAGTTCGGCGATCAGGTGGCTGAGGTCGTCCGCGGCGAAGCCGGCGACCTGCGCGTGCGGCGGCAGCGAGGTGATCCGCACCCGCTCGTAGCGCTCGATCTCGCTGACCGCGGCGCGCAGCATGTCCAGCAGCGGCACCGGGCCCGAGTGGCTGCTGCCGTGCTGCTCGGCGCCGGCCAGGACGAGGAGGTTCTCGCTGTTGCGGCGCATCCGCGCGGCGAAGTGGTCGAGCTTGAAGAGGGTGTCCAGCCGCTCCGGGTCCTGCTCGGACTCCTCCAGCGACTCGATGACCGCGAGCTGGCGCTCCACCAGGCCCAGGGTGCGCAGCGAGAGGTTGACGAACCGGCCGTGCACGCCGGTGCGCAGCACCGCCAGCCGCTCGTGCAGCGCGGCGACCTCGTCCTTGAGGGCCTCGGCCTGCTCCTGGAGGGCCTCCCGTTCGGCGACCAGCCGCTGCCGGCCGCCGACCAGCCGCTTGCGCTCGGCCTCCATCTCGGCGGAGCGCCGGGCCGTTTCGGAGACCTGGGCGTGCAGGGAGTTGATCGAGCGGATGGCGGCGGCGTACTCGTCGTTGCGGCCCTTGTAGCCGATCGGCTCCTCGTGGCCGGGGTCGGCCGCCAGCCGCTTGGCGCCCAGCCGCAGCGCGGCCAGCGGCTGGGTCATCGTGCGGGCGGCCCAGACGGCGGTGCCCACGGCCACCAGGAGGCACAGCCCCTCCAGGCCGATGGTGATCTCCAGGGCCGTCACGTCGTCGTCGCGCAGCGCGGCCAGGCGGTGGAACTCGGCGGTGGCGATGGCCGATTCGGTGCCCCGCATCAGACCGATCCGGCTGGTCAGCGCGGCCTGCACCCGGCTCCGGCTGAGCGCCGCGTCGGCGGCGTCGAGGTAGGGCTGGTCGGTGAGCCGGGTCAGATAGCGCTCGGCGGTGTCGACGTCGGTGCCGTTGACGGTGCGCTGGTAGCGGTCCCGGGCGCTCTGGCTGGCGTCCTGGTTGAAGTCGCCGAGCGCGCCCTGCTCGCGGATGTGGGCGATCTGGGCGGCGGCGGTCAGCCGGGGCTGGGAGCCGCCCGCCTTGAGGCCGGCCAGCAGCAGCGCGCGGGTGCCGGCGGCCTGGTCGGCGGCGCGGCCGAGCGCGGGCAGCGCGCGGGTGTCGGCGGCGCCGCCGTCGGCCCGGGCGGGCAGGCCGCGGGCGATCTCGTCGCTGATCCCGCCGAGCGCCTGGACGGCCTCGCTGTACGCGTCGTAGACCTGGTCGGCGGTGGCGGGCCCGGCGAGCGCCTTCTGGCGGGTCTCCGGGAGCTGCTTGAGGAGCTTGTCGGCGGCGGCGAACGCGGCGCTGCCGTCCGCCACGCCCCGGGACTGGTTGCGCAGGTCCTCGATCTGCCGGTCGATCTGGGCGCGCAGGTCGTCGGCGGGGGCCGCGGTGAGGTTGCGGCCGGTGCGCCCGGCGGCCACGTACGCGGTCATCGCGTCGCGTTCGTCGGCGAGGGCGTGCGCGAGGTTGATGGCGCCGGCGTTCAGCCCGGCGAGGTCGACCAGATGCTGACTGGCGTGCGCGTCGCCGGCGGCGGTCGCCACGGCGGGGGCGCCGGCCCCCAGGACGGCGACGGCGACCACGGCCACGGCGCCCATGAGGCGGTTGCGGACCCGCGCGGGACGCCGTCCCGGGCCGTCCGCGCCGCCCGCCGTGCCCGGTCCCGTACCGGATCCCGTGGCCGGTCCGGAGACCGATCCGGCCGGCGAACCCGGCTTCCCTGCGCCGCCCCGAAGCCGCTTCTTCCGCACCGCTGCTCGCATTCCTGTCTCGCCTGCCCACGCCCTGCCGGCGTCGCGGACCCGGCTCGCTCACCGCTCGCGGGACGGATCTGCGCGAAGTCCACGGCAGCGCACGATTCCGCGAGGGCGAACAGTCCGGCTCTGCGCGTCGCGACGGACGTCCTGGCCACCCCGGTTGATCCGGGAGACGACCATTCCACCGGCGCCGCGCAGTGGCTCGGCAACACATGTCCGGCCACCTGAACGAGTGAACAACAATCGGAGTTTGACGTTCAACTTCCGCCCGGCGGTGTATCCCGCCGCAACCCCGCGCAACCCCCGGACGGGTTTGGAGATGCGTGCCGGTCCTGGAAGGATGCCCCGCCCGCCGCCCGCCGGCGCCGCAATCCGGACCAATCGCCCCTGGTCCGGGGGCCCTTCCGCGGCGGTCGCCGGAACGGGCCCGCCACCGGCCCGGATCCGGCCGCCTCCGGCAGACTTCCCCCCATGCGCATCGAACTCGCCACCGAGCCGGGCGACCCCCAACGCCCCAATGAGGACTACGCGTCGGTCGCCCTCCCGGCCTCCGGCGAGGGCGGCGCCCTGGTGCTGCTGGACGGGGTCACCCCGCCCGAGGAGGACTGCGGATGCGTCCATTCCGTCCCGTGGTTCACCGCGCGGCTCGGGGGCGCAATGCTCGAACTGTCGGTTTCACACCGGGACATGACGCTCCCTGAGGCGCTCGCGGCGGCCGTCCGCAGAGTGGGCGACGCCCATCGCGACACCTGTGACCTTTCTCACCCCCGTACGCCGCAGGCGACGGTGGTCGCCGCGCGCTGGTCCGGCGAGGTGGTCGAGCATCTGGTGCTGTCCGATTCCGTACTGCTCCTGGAGAAGGCGGACGGGTCGGTGCATCCCGTACAGGACACCCGGCTGGCCGACCTGCCGGCACCGGTGCCGGCGCTGCGCGCGGCGGTCCGGGCGCTGCCCCGCGGCTCCGCCGAACGGGCCGCGGCGGCCCGGGAGTACGTACGGGCGGTGGAGGCGCTGCGGAACGCCGAGGGCGGTTTCTTCACCGCGGCCGCCGACCCGGCGGTGGCCGCGCGCGCGGTCACCGGCACCACCCCGCGCGCCGCGCTGCGCTCGCTGACCGCGCTGAGCGACGGCGCGAGCCGCTGGGTGGAGGTCTTCGGCGCGGGCTCCTGGGACCGGTGCGCGGCGCTGGTGGCGGCCGGCGGGCCGCGGGCGCTGATCGAGCGGGTCCGGGCGCTGGAGGCGGACGACCCGGAGTGCGCCGCCTTCCCGCGCGGGAAGGCCCGGGACGACGCGGCGGTGGTGCACGTGGCGCCGTGAGCCGGTGGGCGCGGGGCCGGGGCCCGGGGCGCGCTACGGGGGCGCGCGCTACGGCCCGGCGGGGCGCGCTACGGGGCCGCGCGCCTTACGCGTCATCGCCCCGGCCGGGCCCCCCTACGCCTCCTCGCCGTCCTGCTCCCCGTTCAGCCGGTGCAGCAGCCGGGCGAGTTCGGCGACCTCGGCGCGGTCCCAGGAGGCCAGCCGGCGAGCGTAGCGGGCGCGGCGGGCGGTGCGGACGCGGTTGAAGCGGTGCCGGCCCTCGTCGGTGACGCGGACCAGGACCGCGCGGCCGTCCGCCGGGTCCGGGGCGCGGGCGACCAGGCCGAGCTGCTCCAGGGCGTGCAACTGGCGGCTTATGGTCGCCTTGCCCACGCCGAAGTAGGCGGCGAGGTCGGTGGCGCGCTGGGCGCCGGCGTCGGCGAGCCGCACCAGCAGGCCGTACGCGGCCGGTTCGAGGTCGGGGTGGACCTCGCGGGCCAGTTCGCCGGAGGAGGCCCGGGCGCGGCGCAGGAAGACCGCCAGTTCGCGTTCCAGGGAGAGGAACGCCGGGTCGACGCCCATCGGCTCGCCGTCCCCCGTGGTGCCGCCGCTTCCGGTCTCGTGCACGTCAGCGCCCTTTCCCGCCTCGTCCCGCGTGTCCCGCTCCTTGCGCCGCGTTCCCCGCGCCGCGCCTTTCGGCGGGCTGAAAATTTCCGTTCCGGGCGGACGGAGAGCGCAGTTGGGCCAGTATTTCGCAGGAGTAGACCAACGGCAGCCCGCGCCCCCCTCTTGTCACGGGGGTCTACGCGCGTATCGTCATTTATGGCATGGCCGCGCCAAGCGCCCGTGCCGGTTCCCCCCTCCAGAACCGTTCCGTTGCGCAGCGAACCGTTCCGTTCCACGTCATCGCACCGTGATCGACCGAGATCTCCGGAGGCACGCCATGTCCGTGCTCAGATCCGGCTCCCCCCACCGCTCCGCGCGCTCCCGCGCGACCGTGGCCGGGATCCTCCTCGCGACCGTCTCCCTGCTCGCCGGCCTGCCCGGAACGGCCGGTGCCGCGGCCCCCGGGCACGCGCCCGAACCGCGCCATCCCGACCAGGACTGGGCCGGCTCCCAGATCGCCAAGCACGAGGGCGCCCGCACCGGCGTCCTGCCGCCGCTGCCCTCGCTCACCGCGTCCGTCGAGGGCGTGGACGTCAGCAGCCACAACGGCAACGTCGCCTGGTCCACGCTGTGGAGCAGCGGCGTGAAGTTCGCCTACGTCAAGGCGACCGAGTCCACCAGCTACACCAACCCGTACTTCGCGCAGCAGTACAACGGCTCCTACAACAGCGGCATGATCCGCGGCGCCTACCACTTCGCCACCCCCGACACCTCCAGCGGTGCCGCCCAGGCGAACTACTTCGTGGACCACGGCGGGGGCTGGTCCAAGGACGGCAAGACCCTGCCGGGCGCGCTGGACATGGAGTACAACCCGTACGGCGCGACCTGCTACGGGCTGAGCGCGGCCGGGATGGTGAACTGGATGAAGGACTGGTTCGCCACGTACAAGGCGCGCACCGGGCGGGACGCGGTCCTCTACACCTCCACCAGCTGGTGGAGCCAGTGCACCGGCAACTCCACCGCCTTCGGCAGCATCAATCCGCTGTGGGTGCCGCGCTACGGCTCCACGGTCGGTGAACTCCCGGCCGGCTGGGGCTTCCACACCATCTGGCAGTACACCTCGTCCGGGCCGACGGTCGGCGACCACAACCGCTTCAACGGCGCCTACGACCGCCTCCAGGCGCTGGCCAACGGCTGACCGCGCCGCGGCGGCCGGCCCGTCCCGCCGGGGGGAGCGGGGCGGGCCGGACCGCCGGGCGCGCCGGGCCGTACCGGGCCCGGCGGGCCGTTACGCGGCCAGCGGGACCTCGGGCCGGGCGCCGCTCGCGGCCGGGGTCAGGGCCAGCTCCAGCACCTGCCGGACGTCCGCGACCGGATGGACCGTCAGTGTGTCCAGGACCTCGGCGGGGACGTCGTCCAGGTCCGGTTCGTTCCGCTTGGGGATGATCACGGTGGTGACGCCGGCCCGGTGCGCCGCCAGCAGCTTCTGCTTGACGCCGCCGATCGGCAGCACCCGCCCGGTCAGCGAGACCTCACCGGTCATCGCCACGTCCGGGCGCACCTGGCGGCCCGACAGCAGCGACGCCAGCGCGGTGGTCATCGTGATCCCGGCGCTCGGACCGTCCTTGGGGACGGCGCCGGCCGGGACGTGCAGATGCACACCGCGCTCCTTCAGATCGCCCACCGGCAGCTCCAGCTCGGCGCCGTGCGAGCGCAGGAAGGACAGCGCGATATGCGCCGACTCCTTCATCACGTCGCCCAGCTGGCCGGTGAGCGTCAGCCCGGAGCCGCCGGTCTCCGGATCGGCCAGCGACGCCTCGACGTAGAGCACGTCGCCGCCGGCGCCGGTGACCGCCAGGCCGGTGGCCACACCGGGCACCGCGGTGCGCCGCTCGGCCGGGTCCTGGGCCGACTCGGGGATGTGGTGCGGGCGGCCGAGCAGCGGGCGCAGCTCCTCGGTGCCGATGGTGAACGGCAGCTCCCGCTCGCCCAGTTCGTGCTGGGCGGCGACCTTGCGCAGCAGCCGGGCGATCGACCGCTCCAGATTGCGCACGCCGGCCTCGCGGGTGTACTCGCCGGCCAGCTTGCGCAGCGCGGCCTCCTCGATCACCACCTCGCCCGGCTCCAGACCGGCCCGCTCCAGCTGGCGCGGCAGCAGGTGCTCGCGGGCGATGACGACCTTCTCGTCCTCGGTGTAGCCGTCCAGCCGGACCAGCTCCATGCGGTCCAGCAGCGGCTCGGGGATGGCCTCCAGGACGTTGGCGGTGGCCAGGAACACCACGTCGGAGAGGTCCAGTTCGACTTCGAGGTAGTGGTCGCGGAAGGTGTGGTTCTGCGCGGGGTCCAGCACCTCCAGGAGGGCGGCGGCCGGGTCGCCGCGGTAGTCGGAGCCGACTTTGTCGATCTCGTCCAGGAGGACGACCGGGTTCATCGACCCGGCCTCCTTGACGGCCCGCACGATCCGGCCGGGCAGCGCGCCGACGTAGGTGCGGCGGTGGCCGCGGATCTCCGCCTCGTCCCGGACGCCGCCGAGCGCGACCCGGACGAACTTCCGCCCCATGGCCCGCGCCACCGATTCGCCCAACGACGTCTTTCCGACCCCTGGCGGCCCCACCAGCGCCAGCACCGCGCCGCCGCGGCGGCCGCCGACGAGCCCGAGCCCGCGCTCGGCGCGCCGCTTGCGGACCGCGAGGTACTCGGTGATCCGCTCCTTGACGTCCTCCAGCCCGGCGTGGTCGGCGTCCAGCACCCGCTTGGCGCCCGCGATGTCGTAGGCGTCCTCGGTGCGCTCGTGCCAGGGCAGCTCCAGGACGGTGTCGAGCCAGGTGCGGATCCAGCTGCTCTCGGGGCTCTGGTCGCCGGCCCGCTCCAGCTTGCCGACCTCCTTCAGGGCGGCGGCGCGGACCTCCTCGGGGAGGTCGGCGGCCTCCACCCGGGCGCGGTAGTCGCCGCTCTCGTCCTCGGGGTCGCCGTTGAGCTGGGCCAGCTCCTTGCGGACGGCCTCCAGCTGGCGCCGCAGCAGGAACTCCCGCTGCTGCTTGTCGACGCCCTCCTGGACGTCCTTGGCGATGGACTCGGCGACGTCCTGCTCGGCGAGGTGGGCGCGCAGCGCCTCGGTGGCGGCCTTCAGGCGGGCGACCGGGTCGGTGGTCTCCAGCAGCCGGCGCTTCTGCTCGGCCGTCAGGAACGGGAGGTAGCCGGCGTTGTCGGCCAGGGTGGGCACGTCGTCGATCCCGGTGACGCGGTCGACGACCTGCCAGGCGCCGCGCTTGCGCAGCCAGCTCGTGGCCAGCGCCTTGTACTCCGTGACGAGCTCGGCGACCGCCCCGGGGAGCGGGTCGGGGGCCTTCTCCTCCACGGCCGTGCCCTCGACCCAGAGCGCGGCGCCCGGACCGGTGGTGCCGGCGCCGATCCGCACCCGGCCCAGGCCCCGGATCAGGGCGCCGGGGTCCCCGTCGGACAGCCGGCCGACCTGCTCGACCCGGCCGAGCGTGCCGATGCCCGCGTACGTCCCGTCGAAGCGGGGCACCAGCAGCACCTTGGGCTTGCCGCCCGACGGGTCGGCGGAGGCGGCGGACTGGGCGGCCTCGACCGCGGCCCGCACCTCGGTGTCGGACAGGTCCAGGGGCACCACCATGCCCGGCAGGACGACCTCGTCGTCGAGGGGCAGCACGGGCAGGGTGAGCGGTGTGGACTCTGTCGGCTCAGCAGTCATGATCTCCCCTTCGGCAAGCAAGTTGAGCTGTACCCACTCAATGCTGGGGAGACCGCGGATGTTCCCCGTCCGCTGTTCGCTGAGAGCGAATCAGGAACGGCAACTCCGGTACGAGCGACGGCGCATGGGGCGCGGGAGGAGCTACCAGTGGGCGGGGCGGCGCAGCCCCTCCGGGAGCCGGGTGGCCGCGTCACCGCGCGCGGCGTTCACCTGGGCCTGGGTCAGGAAGATCGCGCCGGTCAGGTCGGCGCCGCGCAGATCGGCGTCCCGCAGATCGGCGCCGATCATGTCAGCGGACCGCAGGTCGGCGCCGCGCAGATCGGCCGCGATGAGGTACGCCCCGCGGAGGTTGGCGCCCTGGAGGCCGGCGCCCTTGAGCCGCGCCCCCATCAGGTCCGCGCCCCGCCGCTCCTTCTTCCGGCCCGGCACCTTCGCCCGGACCAGCTCGCTGACCCGCAGCAGCAGGGCGTTGACCGTGGCGCGGTGCCCGGCGACGTCGACCGCGGCCAGCTCGGCGGCGGTGCCGAGGGTCAGCCGCTCGGTCGCCGCCAGCGCGTCCCGCAGCTCCGCGCGCACCGGGCGGGCGGCCGGCAGCGCCACCGCCTCGGTGAGGTACCACAGCAGTTCGTGCAGCTGCCGCATCACGCCGAACGCCTCGAACATCGGCCGGGCGGTCTCCGGCGCGCTCCGCCAGTCCGTACCGCCGAAGGTGACCTGGGAGACCTTCTGGCCGGCGCCGAAGCACTCGAAGACCGTGCACCCGGAGAAGCCGCGCGGCCGCAGCTCCTGGTGGATACCGCAGCGGAAGTCGTCCCCGAGGTTGGCGCAGGGCCGGCCGGCCTCCTTGTCCACCGCGAAGTCCGCGGACCGGGCGAACGGCAGCGCCACACAGCACAGCCCGAAGCAGTCACCGCAGTCCGACAGCAGCGGCAGCCGGGCGCCGCCCTCGGCCTGCGGGGCGGCGGAGCGGTCCTGGGCTGGGCGGCGCGATGGCGACACGGTCTTCTCGGCTCCTGCACTCGGCGGGCGCCTCCGGACGGCACCCGCGTAGGCCCCATTCTCCGCGAGCGAGCGAGCGGGCGTAGGACAGCGGCCAGACCGCCAGGCCCTCAGCGCGTCCGCACCGCCCGCAGCGCCGGATGCCCCAGGTCGCCCAGCAGCGGCGCGGGCCCGCCGCGCCGCGCGTGCCAGTGGCGCAGCAGCGGCCAGGCGGCCACCCCCAGGGCCAGCGCGAGCAGATGGCCCCAGTCGGTCATCGGGTCGAGGTACTCCATCAGCCCGGTGAGCGCCTGGTAGCCGGCGCCGGCCAGGACGGGCAGCCGCGCCCAGCCCGGCAGCAGCCCGGCCAGCGCCCCGGCGCAGGTCATCACGCCGAAGCTGATCCCGTAGTCCAGGCGGTGCAGCGAACTGTCCGGCAGCCCGCCCGCGGCGACCGAGAAGCCGACCGGCAGCTCGGTGGCGAGGGTGGCCAGCGCGTGCCCGCCGAAGAACACCGCGGCCGTCCGCACCCCGCCGATCCGCCGCTCCAGCGCGGTCAGGACGAAGAGGAACGCGACCGCGTACCCGGTGGCGAGCCCGCCGGCGCTCCACAGCGCGCTGGCGACCAGCACCAGCAGCGGCGCCCGCGCGAGATGCGTCACGTCCGTACTGGAGCCCTGGAGCAGCCGGGAGACCAGCGCCGGGTCGCCGTACTCGGCGAAGAGCGAGGTGGCGATCAGCAGCAGCGCGTACCAGAAGGTGAACGGGGTCCCGGCGGGCGTGGGCAGCAGCCGCCAGGGCCACGGACCCGGCCGGCCGCGGCGGCCCGGCCCGCGCGCCACCGAGGAGGCCGAAACCGGGTCCGGGTCCGGAGCCAAGGGCCCACGCTGCCGCGGCATCCCCTCGAGCACCACCGCCGCGCCGCTCTCCGCCGCGCCGCCGTCCCGCCCGGCCGCGACCGCCCCCTGCGCCCCACCGGCCATCGCCAGCCCCCTTCCGCCGCCCCGGGCACCGTCCGGGCACCACTGTGGCCGACCAACCCATGAGTCAGCTGTGTGAGTGACATCCCTCACAACTCCCGGCCCCCGTGCGGGCTGCGCACCGGCCCGGGCACGGCCCGCAAAGGCGTTGGACCGCCGCGCCCGGCGTTGGCCAAGATGGTCCGCATGGCTCCCGTACCTCCCTGGCATCCGACCGCCGGCCCCGGGCCGGCCGTACGCACCCTCGACCGCCGCGAGGGCCCCTACGGAGAGGTGGCGCTCCGGCAGCGCGACCCGGGCGCCGGGGCGGCCGGGCCGGTGTACGAGATCATCGCCAACGGCTGCTTCCTGATGGACACCTCCGACGGCCGCTCCGAGCGGCTGCTGGTCGACGCCGCGCTGGCCGCGCTCCCGCCGGACCGCCCGGCGCCCTCGGTGCTGATCGGCGGCCTGGGCGTCGGCTTCTCACTGGCCCGGGCGGCGGCCGAACCGCGCTGGGGCCGGATCGCGGTCGCCGAGCGGGAGCCGGCGGTGATCGACTGGCACCGCGCCGGCCCGCTGTCGGCGGTCTCCGGCCCGGCACTGGCCGACCCGCGCACCGAGATCCTCGCCACGGACCTGGTGGCGCACCTGCGCGAGGAGGCCGCCCCGGGCGCGTACGACGCGCTGTGCCTGGACATCGACAACGGCCCCGACTGGACCGTCACCGAGGACAACGACAGCCTCTACTCCCCCGCCGGCCTGGCCGCCTGCCGGGCCGCGCTGGCGCCCGGCGGCGTGCTCGCGGTGTGGTCGGCCCAGCCGTCCCCGGCGTTCGAGAAAGCGCTGGCAAATGCCGGTTTCGCGGGCGTACGGACGGAAGAGATCCCGGTTGCCCGAGGCGTCCCGGACGTGGTCCACCTCGCGCTCCGGGCCGCGTAGGGCGCGTAGCCGACGGTCACACCATGCCCTTACGCTGCTGCCCAGCAAGACGCGACCACGCAGGGCACATGCAGGGGCGGGCGATGGACCAGACTCAGACAACCCAGGGCGGCACCACCGCGGCCACGCCGGGCGCCCAGCGCCGGGTGCTGGTCGTCGAGGACGATCCGACGATCGTCGACGCCATCGCGGCCCGGCTGCGCGCCGAGGGCTTCCAGGTGCAGACCGCCACCGACGGTCCGGCCGCGGTGGACACCGCCGAGGCGTGGCAGCCGGATCTGCTCGTCCTCGACGTGATGCTGCCGGGCTTCGACGGGCTGGAGGTGTGCCGCCGGGTGCAGGCGCAGCGCCCGGTGCCGGTGATGATGCTCACCGCCCGGGACGACGAGACCGACATGCTGGTCGGCCTCGGCGTCGGCGCCGACGACTACATGACCAAGCCGTTCTCCATGCGGGAGCTGGCCGCCCGGGTGCATGTGCTGCTGCGCCGGGTCGAGCGGGCCGCGCTGGCCGCGCACACCCCGCGCAGCGGCATCCTGCGCCTGGGCGAGCTGGAGATCGACCACGCCCAGCGCCGGGTCCGGGTGCGCGGCAACGACGTCCACCTCACCCCCACCGAGTTCGACCTGCTGGTCTGCCTGGCGAACACCCCGCGCGCGGTGCTCTCCCGCGAGCAGCTGCTGGCCGAGGTCTGGGACTGGGCCGACGCGTCCGGGACGCGGACGGTCGACAGCCACATCAAGGCGCTGCGCCGGAAGATCGGCGCCGAGCGGATCCGCACGGTGCACGGCGTCGGCTACGCCCTGGAGACCCCGCCCGCATGAGCCGCCGGTGGCGGGCGCGGGCGCGGGCCCTGTGGGACCGGGTCTGGGAGGCGCTGCGGCCGCTGGATCCGTACCGCTCGGTCAAGGCGGCGCTCGGCGCGCTGGTGATCGTGTCGGTGATCATCACCACCCTGCTGGTGTTCGTGGCGATGCACTCGGCCACCGAGCTGCGGGTGATCACGGTCTTCTCGATCATCGCCTCGCTGCTGATCACCCAGTTCGTGGCGACCGGCCTGACCGCCCCGCTGGGCGAGATGACGGATGTCACGCGGTCGATGGCGCACGGCGACTACACCCGCCGGGTGCGCGCGGACCGCCGGGACGAGTTCGGCGACCTGGCCGACGCCTTCAACCGCATGGCCGCCGACCTGGAGGCGGTGGACACCCACCGCAAGGAACTGGTCGCCAATGTCTCCCACGAGCTGCGCACCCCGATCGCGGCGCTGCGCGCGGTGCTGGAGAACGTCGTCGACGGGGTCTGCGAGCCGGACTCCGACACCATGCGGACGGCGCTGAAGCAGACCGAGCGGCTGGGCCGGCTGGTGGAGCACCTGCTGGACCTCTCCCGGCTGGACAACGGCGTGGTGCCGCTGCACGCCCGGCGCTTCGAGGTCTGGCCGTATCTGTCGGGGGTGCTCAAGGAGGCCAATATGAGCCGCGGCGCCTCGACCCTGTCGGGCCTGGCCGGCTCCGGCACCCACACGCGTACGGACGTCCACCTGCACCTCGACGTCTCGCCGCCGGAGCTGACCGCGCACGCGGACGCCGAGCGGCTGCACCAGGTCGTGGCCAATCTCATCGACAACGCGATCAAGCACAGCCCGCGGCACGGCCGGGTCACCGTGCGGGCGCGGCGCGGCGAGGGGCCGGAGAGCCTGGTGCTGGAGGTGCAGGACGAGGGGCCGGGGATCCCGGAGTCGGAGCGCTACCGCGTCTTCGAGCGGTTCAACCGCGGCGGTCCGGGCCCCTCGGGGCCGGGCACGGACGGCGGTACGGGCCTGGGCCTGGCGATCGCGCGCTGGGCGGTGGATCTGCACGGCGGCCGGATCGGGGTGGCCGAATCACCCCGGGGTTGCCGGATCCGGGTCACTCTTCCGGGGCTGGAGTCAGCCCGGGGCTGACGCCGGCTGACGTAGGGTCGGTGGTGGAAGCACTCAGTCCGGGGTGCCCCGGCGATGCGCGCTACCCGCACACCGGCAAACTCCGTGTGTTTCCCGCCAAGTCGTGCCACGAAACCTTCTTCTGAATGTGACGTGCGCGACGAGTGACCCTCCCGGACTGCACCAAAGGTCACAAGAGGCGTAGCCTTTATTCCCGCTGTCCACCACCTTAGGAAGCGGAAGAGGGCGGTTGCCGCCGTGTCGCTACAGTCCCCCAACAGTGCGAGTGTCTCGACCGATCAGGATGAGCAGGGGAAGAATCCCGCTGCCGCGTTCGGTCCCAATGAGTGGCTCGTCGACGAGATCTACCAGCAGTACCTCCAGGACCCGAACTCGGTAGACCGAGCCTGGTGGGACTTCTTCGCCGACTACAAGCCGGGCGGCGCCACCGCGCCGGCCAAGCCCGCGGAGGGCTCGGCCCCGGCCCCGTCGGCACCGGCCCCCGCGGCCCCCGCCGCGGCGCCGAAGCCTCCCGCCGCGCCCCCGGCCGCGCCGGCCACCCCGGCCCCCGCCGCGAGCGCCCCGGCCGCGCCGGCCGCGCAGCCGGCTGTGGCCAAGCCCGCCGCGAAGCCCGCGGCCAAGGCCCCGGCGAAGACCCCGGCCCCCAAGGCCGAGGCCGACGGCGCCGCCCCCGAGGCGCCCGAGTTCGTCACCCTGCGCGGCCCGTCGGCGGCCGTCGCGAAGAACATGAACGCCTCCCTGGAGCTGCCGACGGCCACGTCCGTCCGCGCCGTCCCGGTGAAGCTGCTGTTCGACAACCGCATCGTCATCAACAACCACCTCAAGCGCGCCCGCGGCGGGAAGGTCTCCTTCACGCACATCATCGGGTACGCCATGGTGCAGGCCCTCAAGGCCATGCCGTCGATGAACTGCTCGTTCGCGGTCAAGGACGGCAAGCCGACGCTGGTCAAGCCCCCGCACATCAACCTCGGCCTGGCGATCGACCTGGTCAAGGCCAAGGGCGAGCGCCAGCTGGTGGTCGCGGCCATCAAGAAGGCCGAGACCATGAGCTTCTTCGAGTTCTGGCAGGCGTACGAGGACATCGTCCGCCGGGCCCGGGACAACAAGCTCACCATGGACGACTTCACCGGGGTCACCGCGTCGCTGACCAACCCCGGCGGGATCGGCACGGTCCACTCGGTGCCGCGGCTGATGCCCGGCCAGTCCATGATCATGGGCGTCGGCTCGATGGACTACCCGGCCGAGTTCCAGGGCACCTCGCAGGACGCCCTGAACAAGCTGGGTGTCTCCAAGGTCATGACGCTGACCAGCACCTACGACCACCGCGTGATCCAGGGCGCCGCCTCCGGCGAGTTCCTGCGGATCATGAGCCAGCTGCTGCTCGGCGAGAACGATTTCTTCGACGACATCTTCAAGTCGCTGCGGATCCCCTACGAGCCGGTCCGCTGGCTGCGCGACATCGACGCCTCGCACGACGACGACGTCACCAAGGCCGCCCGGGTCTTCGAGCTGATCCACTCCTACCGGGTCCGCGGCCACGTCATGGCCGACACCGACCCGCTGGAGTACCACCAGCGCAAGCACCCCGACCTGGACATCACCGAGCACGGCCTCACCCTGTGGGACCTGGAGCGGGAGTTCGCGGTCGGCGGCTTCGCCGGCAAGTCGATGATGAAGCTGCGCGACATCCTGGGCGTGCTGCGCGACTCGTACTGCCGCACCACCGGCATCGAGTTCATGCACATCCAGGACCCCAAGCAGCGCAAGTGGATCCAGGACCGGGTCGAGCGCCCGCACAAGTCGCCCGAGCGCGACGAGCAGCTGCGGATCCTGCGCCGGCTGAACTCCGCCGAGGCGTTCGAGACGTTCCTGCAGACCAAGTACGTCGGCCAGAAGCGGTTCTCGCTGGAGGGCGGCGAATCGGTCATCCCGCTGCTGGACGCGGTCATCGACTCCGCGGCCGAGGCGCGGCTGGACGAGGTCGTCATCGGCATGGCCCACCGCGGCCGGCTCAACGTCCTCGCCAACATCGTCGGCAAGTCCTACGCGCAGATCTTCCGGGAGTTCGAGGGCAACCTCGACCCGAAGTCGATGCACGGCTCCGGCGACGTGAAGTACCACCTGGGCGCCGAGGGCACGTTCACCGGCCTGGACGGTGAGCAGATCAAGGTCTCGCTGACCGCCAACCCCTCGCACCTGGAGGCCGTCGACCCGGTCGTCGAGGGTGTCGCCCGCGCCAAGCAGGACATCATCAACAAGGGCGGTACGGACTTCACCGTCCTGCCGATCCAGCTGCACGGCGACGCCGCGTTCGCCGGCCAGGGCGTGGTCGCCGAGACGCTGAACATGTCGCAGCTGCGCGGCTACCGCACCGGCGGCACGGTCCACGTCGTCATCAACAACCAGGTCGGCTTCACCGCCGCCCCGGAGTCCTCGCGCTCGTCGATGTACGCGACGGACGTGGCGCGGATGATCGAGGCCCCGATCTTCCACGTCAACGGCGACGACCCGGAGGCCGTGGTCCGCGTCGCGCGCCTCGCCTTCGAGTTCCGCCAGGCGTTCAACAAGGACGTGGTCATCGACCTGATCTGCTACCGCCGCCGCGGCCACAACGAGTCGGACAACCCGGCCTTCACCCAGCCGCTGATGTACGACCTGATCGACAAGAAGCGCTCGGTGCGCAAGCTCTACACCGAGTCGCTGATCGGCCGGGGCGACATCACCCTCGAAGAGGCGGAGCAGGCGCTCCAGGACTTCCAGGGCCAGCTGGAGAAGGTCTTCACCGAGGTCCGGGACGCCACCTCGGCGCCGGCCGCGCCCGAAGTGCCGCAGCCGCAGGCCGAGTTCCCGGTCCACGTGGACACCGCGGTCTCGCAGGAGGTCGTCAAGCGGATCGCCGAGTCCCAGGTCAACATCCCCGACCACATCACCGTCCACCCGCGGCTGCTGCCGCAGCTCCAGCGCCGGGCGGCGATGGTCGAGGACGACGCGATCGACTGGGGCATGGGCGAGACGCTGGCCATCGGCTCGCTGCTGATGGAGGGCACCCCGGTCCGGCTCGCCGGCCAGGACTCCCGCCGCGGCACGTTCGGCCAGCGCCACGCGGTGCTGATCGACCGGCAGACCGGCGAGGACTACACCCCGCTGCTGTACCTCTCCGAGGACCAGGCGCGCTTCAACGTCTACGACTCGCTGCTCAGCGAGTACGCGGCGATGGGCTTCGAGTACGGCTACTCGCTGGCCCGCCCGGACGCGCTGGTGATGTGGGAGGCGCAGTTCGGTGACTTCACCAACGGCGCGCAGACCGTCATCGACGAGTTCGTCTCGTCCGCGGAGCAGAAGTGGGGCCAGACCTCCGGCGTCACCCTGCTGCTGCCGCACGGCTACGAGGGCCAGGGCCCGGACCACTCCTCGGCCCGGATCGAGCGCTTCCTCCAGCTGTGCGCGCAGAACAACATGACCGTGGCGATGCCCACGCTGCCGTCGAACTACTTCCACCTGCTGCGCTGGCAGGTGCACAACCCGCACCACAAGCCGCTGATCGTCTTCACCCCGAAGTCGATGCTCCGGCTGAAGGCGGCGGCGTCGAAGACGTCGGAGTTCACCACCGGCGGCTTCCGCCCGGTGATCGGCGACAGCGAGGTCAAGCCCGGGGACGTCCGCAAGGTCGTGTTCTGCTCCGGCAAGGTCTACTACGACCTGGAGGCCGAGCGGGTCAAGCGGGGTGCGTTCGACACCGCGCTGGTCCGGATCGAGCGGCTGTACCCGCTGCCCGGCAAGGAGCTCCAAGCGGAGATCGCCAAGTTCCCGAACGCCGAGAAGTACCTGTGGGCGCAGGAGGAGCCGGCGAACCAGGGTGCCTGGCCGTTCCTGGGTCTGAACCTGATCGACCACCTGGATCTGGCGGTCGGCGCCGACGTCCCGCACGGTGAGCGCCTGCGCCGCATCTCGCGGCCGCACAGCTCCTCGCCGGCGGTCGGCTCCGCCAAGCGGCACCAGGCCGAGCAGGCCCAGCTGGTGGCGGAGGTCTTCGAGGCGTAACGCCCCGGAGTCCCGCGCGCCGCGGCGCTTTCGCGAAGGGCCCGTTCCCCCTCCGGGTGGGGCGGGCCCTTCGGGGTGTCCGGGGGCGGGCGGGGGTGCCTGAACCGGTGGCGCGGGCGGGTCCCGCGGCTGCCTATCCTGACCGCACGGTCCGATGACCTGGACCGTTTGCTGAGTATCCGTGGGAGAGCACGTGTATTTCACCGACCGTGGCATCGAGGAGCTGGAGAGCCGGCGCGGCGAGGAGGAGGTCAGCCTCGGGTGGCTGGCCGACCAGCTGCGGACGTTCGTGGACCTGAACCCGGACTTCGAGGTTCCGGTGGAGCGGCTGGCGACCTGGCTGGCGCGGCTGGACGACGAGGACGACGAGTAGGAGCCGGTCCGGGCCGCTTGACTCCCCCCGCCTGCGATATATCGTGTCTTCACGGGACGCGATATGTTGCGTCGTCCGGCTACCCAGGGGAGGCCAGGAATGTCAGCCCGGACCGAGTGGACGGTCTCCGCACCGCGCACGCTGGAGATCGAGGAGCCCGTCGACGCGCTCACCGTGCGGCTGGTGGGCGGCACCGTCAACGTCGTCGGCACCACCGAGGGCGGGCCGGCCCGGCTGGAGGTCTCCGAGCTCAGCGGGCCGCCGCTGGTCGTCACCCGCACCGGCACCACCCTCTCCATCGGCTATGACGACGTGCCCTGGAAGGGCTTCCTGTCGTTCCTGGACCGCGCGGGGTGGCGGCGCAGCGCGGTGGTCTCGGTGACGGTGCCGGCCGCCACCCGCGTCGAGGTCGGCGTGGCCGGCGCCGGCGCGGTGGTCTCCGGGATCGCGGGCAGCACCGAGCTGCGCGGGGTCAGCGGCGAGTGCACCCTGGTCGGCCTGTCCGGCCCGGTGCGCGCCGAGACGGTCTCCGGCAGCGTCCAGGCCCAGGCGCTCACCGGCGACCTGGTCTTCCACTCGGTCTCCGGCGATCTGACGGTCGTGGAGGGCACCGGCGCGGTGCGCGCCGAGTCCGTCAGCGGCGACATGGTCCTGGACCTCGACCCGGCGGCGGGCGCCCGGACCGACCTGGCCACGGTGTCCGGGGAGATCGCCATCCGGCTGCCCGACCCGGCCGACGCCCGGGTGGACGCCAACACCTCCACCGGCGCGGTCACCAACGCCTTCGACGGCCTGCGGGTCACCGGCCGGTGGGGCGCCAAGCGGATCACCGGCTCGCTCGGCGCCGGCACCGGCCGCCTGAAGGCCACCACGGTCTCCGGCTCCCTGGCCCTGCTGCGCCGCCCGCCCTACGAGGAGCCGGACCCCGGCCCGGAGGACGGCCCCGCCCCCACGACCCCGCCCGCCGGGAAGAAGGTGCTCTGAGCATGCCCCCCGTCTTCGCCCACGGCCGCCTGCGGCTCTACCTCCTCAAGCTGCTCGACGAGGCCCCGCGCCACGGCTACGAGATCATCCGCCTCCTGGAGGAGCGCTTCCAGGGGCTCTACGCGCCGTCCGCCGGGACGGTCTACCCGCGGCTGGCCAAGCTGGAGGCCGAGGGCCTGGTGACCCATACGACCGAGGGCGGCCGCAAGGTCTACGCCCTCACCCCCGCCGGCCGCGCCGAACTGGCCGACCGCGGCGGCGAGCTGGCCGAACTGGAGCTGGAGATCCGGGAGTCGGTGGCAGCGCTCGCCTCCGACATCCGGGAGGACGTCAGCGGTTCGGCGCGCCATCTGCGCCAGGAGGTCAGGGAGGCCGCCCGGCAGGCCAGGGCCGGCGCGGGCGGCGGCCGGCCGCGCCCGGAGGCGCCCGGCGACAAGGACGCCTGGCGGCAGGCGAAGGAGGAGTTCCGCCGCGCCAAGGAGGAGTGGAAGGAGCAGGCCCGCCGCGCCAAGGAGGAGAGCCGCCGCGCCCGGCAGGACGCCCAGCGCGCCCGCCAGCAGGCCCAGGACGCCCAGATGTTCGCCCGCGAGGAGATCCAGCGGGTGCTCCGCCACGTCCAGGACCAGGCCCAGGACGCGGTCCGCACGGGCGACTGGTCCTCGGCCCTGCGGGACGTCCTCTCCGAGGTCGGCCGCGAGGTGGGCCGCTATACGGGCAGCGCGTCACACGGCGGGGCGGCGCACGGCGGCGCGTCGCACGGCGGCGCGGAGGAGCCCGTGGACCTCGGCAAGGAGCACGCCGAGCCCGCCGGGGGCGCCGACCGGACTTCCGGGGCGGGAGAGCCTGCCGACCGGGCCGCCGGACGGCCGCCGCTGCCCGACTGGGCCACCGAGCCCGGCAGCGGCGATCCGGCCCGCGACTTCGACCGCCTCCTGGACCGCTTCCGCGACGACCTGCGGGACGCCGCACGCGACCACGGCGTCACCGCCGAGCAGCTCACCGCCGCCCGCCATCTGCTGGCGGACTCCGCCGCCCATGTCGGCGGGCTGCTGCGCCATCCAGCGAACGGCGGGGACGGGAGCCAGGACGCATAGGGCGTACGGGGATCGGCCGGGCCGCCCCAACGGCCCGGCCGCAGGCGGCAGTTGGCACCCGATTCCGTGACGGCGCCCGGCGCCCGCGTCAGCCCGCCCGCCCCGCGGCCCGCTCCCCCAGCGCCCGCTCCACGGCCTCGTACGTCACCCCGTGCCCGGCCAGTACCCCACCCGCCGGGCCGGACCGGGCGGTGAGCGCGAGCAGCAGATGCTCGTCGCCGATGTGCCGGTCGCCGCGCCCCAGCGCGATCCGCAGCGCCCGCTCCAGCACCGCCCGGGCATCCGGCGTGAGCCGCCCCCGGACCCGCTTCCGGCGCCCGCCGGCCGCCGCGCCGCCGGCCAGCGCCCCGGCCCCGTGCACGTCCTCCACCCGCGCCACGACCTCCTCGACGTCGATCCCGAGCCCGGCCAGCGCCGCCGCGTCCGCCGCCGAGAGGCCGCCGCGCCGCCGGACCGCCGCCAGGTCCCCGGCGAGCGCCGTCCGCGGCGCGCCGAGCCCGTCGAACACCGCCGCGGCCGGCGTACCCCGGCCGTCCAGCAGCGCGAGCAGCAACTCCGGCTCGCCGACGGCCTCCTGGCCGGTGCGGTCCGCGTGCTCCACCGCGCCCCGCACCACCGCGCGGGCCTCGGCCGTGAGCCTCTCGAACATCAGCGCCTCCCGTGCTTCTTGTGGACCGCCTGCCGGCTGACGCCCAGTTCGGCGGCGATCTCCTGCCACGACCAGCCCTTCGCCCGGGCGCTGCGCACCTGGACGGCCTCCAGCTGCTCCAGCAGCCGGCGGAGCGCGGCCACGGCGCGGAGGCCGGAGCGCGGGTCGGGGTCGCTCGCCCGCGCGGCGAGATCCGTTGCCTCGGTCATGTCCGTCAACGTACGTTGACGAGGACGCACCGTCAACCCTGGTTGACACGCCCGCGCCGTGAGCGGCGATCACCCTTGACCTCAACCGCACTTGAGGCCGCACGCTGCCCGTAACGCCGCACGCCACCGCCGCGGCGCACCCACCCGCACCCACCCGCACCCACGGAGATGCCATGTCGCCCCTCGACGCCTTCCCGGACGTCCGGCGTTCCGACGCCGGCACCGTTCTCGTCAGCAGCTGGATCGTCCCGGAGGCCCGCTTCCAGCGGCCGGCGGCGGACGCGGCGCTCGCCGCCTGGGAGGCGCGGCGGCGCCCGGACGCGATGCTGGCGCTGACCGCCCTGCTCAGCACGGACGGCACCCATGTCCTGTATTACGCGCAGTGGACGGACGACGAGGCCCACCGGGAGTGGGCGCGGACCGCGCGCCCCGCCGCCATCGAGCCGATCGACCGGGCCATCCCGGGCATCCACCGCCCCGGCGTGGTCCGTTACCGCCGCTACCGCAGCCACACCCCGGAGGAGGCCGTCCGGGCGCGGCCCGGCTACGTGGCCACCCCGGCCTTCGCCACCACCGGCCCGGACGCCCAGCGGGCGCTCGCCGACACCGTCATCGGGCTGTTGGAGAAGGAGCACGTTCCGGGCCTCCTCGCCGCCCACTTCCACGCCTCGAAGGACGGGACGCGGGTGCTCAACGTGGCGGAGTGGGCGAGCGGTTCGGCGTGGGAGGAGTTCGCCGCCGGGGGCGTCTCGGCCCGGCTGCGGGAGGCGATCGGGGCGCTGCCCGGCGTCACGCCCGTAGCGGCGGTGACGGCGGTATCGGCCGAGCACCCCGCCCCGCGGCCCCGGGTCGCCGGCTACCTGCCGTACAAGACGCTGGTCAACGTCCCGCCGCCGCAAGGCCGTTGACGTCCGACAACTCGATCAGCGCGGCGACGCCGGCCGTCCGGATCGCCAGGCGCGGCCCCACCGGTACCGTCTCCGCGGGCCCCGCCACCACCGCGTCGTACCGCCCCAGCCGGACCTCCGCCGCATCGGGCGACGCCGTGGCGCGGACGCGGGTCTCGCCCTCCAGCGCCACCACGACCGCGCACCCGGCCCCCGGCACGGCCACTTCCCCGCTGCTGCCGCGCACCATCGTGACGGCCGCGTCGGTCCGGTCCTCCCGGACCATCACATTGAGGTTGACGACCGGGCCGCCGAGCAGCCGGGAGTCGGTGACGGCGGCCCCGGGGAAGGCGAACGGGCGGTAGCGGCCGGGGAGTTGGCGGACGGTGCCGTCCACGGTCAGCTCCAGCCCGGCGCCGTCGACGACGGTGAGGATCCGCCGGACGCCGGGCAGCGGGGAGTACGGCCCGTCCCGGGTCACCTCGGCCAGGCTCACCCGCCAGGCGAAGGCGTCCCAGTCCGCGCCGGGCGGGTGCGCCGCGATCTCGCGGGTGAGGCCGCCGCCGTTGCGCCACGGCACGGCCGCCCGCTCCGCGGCCCGCAGGATCCGCACGCCGTCCCCTCTCCGCTCCACCGACTCCGGTTCACACCGCAAGGACGATTCACACCGTCTGGACGATTCAGACCGTCAGGACGATCTTCCCGAACAGCTCGCCCTCGGCCATCTTCGCGAAGCCCTCGCGGGCCCGGTCCAGCGGCAGCGTGGAGTCGATGACCGGGCGGATGCCCTTGGCGGCGCAGAAGCTGAGCAGGCCGGACAGCTCCTCCTTGCTGCCCATCGTGGAGCCGACGATCTTCAGCTCCAGGAAGAAGACGCGGTTCAGCTCCCCGCTCTTGGGCGTGAAGCCGCTGGTGGCACCCGAGATGACCAGAGTGCCGCCGGGGCGCAGGGACTTGACGGAGTGCGACCAGGTGGCCGCGCCGACCGTCTCGATGACCGCGTCCACCCGCCGGGGCAGCCGCTCGCCGGTCGCGAACGCCGCCTCGGCGCCCAGCTCCACCGCGCGCTTGCGCTTGGTCTCGTCCCGGCTGGTGGCGAAGACCCGCAGGCCCGCCGCGGCGCCCAGCACGATGGCGGCGGTGGCCACCCCGCCGCCGGCGCCCTGGACCAGCACGGTGTCCCCGGGCCGCACCCCGGCGTTGGTGAACAGCATGCGGTACGCGGTCAGCCAGGCGGTGGGCAGGCAGGCGGCCTCCGCGAACGACAGCTCCGCCGGCTTGGGGAGCACGTTCCAGGACGGTACGGTGACCCGCTCGGCGAAGGTGCCCTGATACCGCTCGGTGAGGATCGAGGGCTTCTCGGCCGGGCCGACGCCGTGGCCGGTCTGGCCGATGACGGAGTGCAGGACGACCTCGTTGCCGTGCTCGTCGATCCCGGCGGCGTCGCAGCCGAGGATCATCGGGAGCGCGTCCTCGGTGATCCCGACGCCGCGCAGCGTCCACAGGTCGTGGTGGTTGAGGGAGGCGGCCTTGACGTCGACGGTGGTCCAGCCGGGGCGGGCGGCGGGGGCCGGTCGCTCCCCCAGTTCGAGGCCGTTCAGCGGCTGGTCGCGGTCGATGCGGGCGGCGTAGGCAGCAAACATGATCCCAAGTTAGGGCGCCGGCGCGCGGTGCGACAGCGGGTGCGGGTGTGACACGCGCCGCGCCCACGCCGCCGGGTGGCCGGATCCGTACGCCCGAATCCGTACGTCCGAACCCGTACGTCCGGATGCCGCCACCGCCCCGGGACGCCGCCCTGTCCCGCAAAGCCGGACGGGCCGGGCGGCCCCCCGTGTTGGGGGTGCCGGCCCGGCCCGTCGGCCAGTGCAATGCAGTGCCGTGCCCTGCCGTGCCGCGTCGCGGCCCGGGGTCAGCGCCGCGCCACGCCCTCCGCACGGGCGGCGGCCGCGACGGCCGCGGTGACCGCCGGGGCGACCCGCTCGTCGAACGGCGAGGGGATGACCTTGTCGGCGCTCAGCTCACCGGCGACGACGGCGGCCAGCGCCTCGGCGGCGGCCAGCTTCATGCCCTCGGTGATCTGCGAGGCGCGCACCTGCATCGCGCCGGCGAAGATGCCGGGGAAGGCCAGCACGTTGTTGATCTGGTTCGGGAAGTCGCTGCGCCCGGTGGCGACCACGGCCGCGTACTTGTGCGCGACGTCCGGGTGGATCTCCGGGTTCGGGTTGGCCATCGCGAAGATCATGGAGTCCTTCGCCATGGTGGCCACCGCCTCCTCCGGCACCGTGCCGCCGGAGACGCCGATGAAGACGTCGGCGCCCTTCAGCGCGGTCTCCAGGGAGCCGGTCAGGCCCGCCTTGTTGGTGAAGCCGGCCAGCTCGCGCTTGACGTCCGTGAGGTCGCCGCGGTCCGCCGAGACGACGCCCTTGCGGTCGCACACCGCGACGTCGCCGATGCCCGCCTCGACGAGGATCTTGGCGATGGCGACACCGGCCGCGCCGGCGCCGGAGATGACCGCCCGCAGCTCGCCCAGCGACCGCTCGGTGAGCTTGGCGGCGTTCCGCAGGGCGGCCAGGGTGACCACGGCGGTGCCGTGCTGGTCGTCGTGGAAGACCGGGATGTCCAGGCGCTCCTTGAGC
This sequence comes from Streptomyces sp. NRRL F-4489, assembly GCF_001509485.1. Classification (GTDB taxonomy): domain Bacteria; phylum Actinomycetota; class Actinomycetes; order Streptomycetales; family Streptomycetaceae; genus Streptomyces. The sequence continues at coordinate 65,329 of NZ_LLZI01000024.1, read as the reverse complement.
TTGGCCTCGATCTCGAAGCACCGGGGCGCCGAGATGTCCTCGAGGTTGACGCCGCCGAAGGAGGGCGCGAGGCGGACGACGGTGTCCACGATCTCGTCCGTGTCGGTGGTGGCGAGCGCGATCGGGACCGCGTCCACACCGCCGAACTGCTTGAAGAGGATGGCCTTGCCCTCCATCACGGGGAGGGAGGCTTCCGGGCCGATGTCGCCCAGGCCCAGCACCGCCGTGCCGTCGGTGACGACGGCGACGACCTGGGACTTCCACGTGTAGTCGTGCACGAGCTCGGGACGCTCGGCGATGGCGCTGCACACCTTGGCGACGCCCGGCGTGTACGCGAGGGACAGGTCGTCCTTGTCGCGCACCGGCACGGTGGCCTGGACGGCCATCTTGCCGCCCCGGTGCAGCGCGAAGGCCGGGTCGAGGAGTTCGCCGGACGTGCCGTCCGCGCCTTCTCCCGCGCCCGTCTCGCTGTCGCTGCGAGGATTGACGATCTCCGCTGCCACTGTTCTCTGACCCCTTTGTCGTAAATCTGTTGAGGGTGACCACTCCCTGGTTGGGGGGTGGGCGGGCACCGCGCCCGCGCCCTGCCCGGCGGATGGCCGCCGCGCGGGGGGAGGTACGGACGCCGGGCGCGCCGCACACGCGCCCTGAGCCCCGGATGAGGGGTGTAACGACCCTTTCTACCGGACGCGCATGCGAGGCGACGAGTCAGATGCGTTACCTGCCGGTACAAGGCTCCGACAATAGCGACGGAACGCCCGAAATCGCCGAAGATCCCTCGTGATTGTCCAAATTCCGAGACGCGGCCCGCGCTTCCGTCCCGGGACCGCGCCCCGCGCGTCCCGGCTTTCCCTTGCGCCGCACGGCCGGCGGCGTTCCTTGCCCGTCCGTTATCCGATTTTGACCTGTACGACAGTCCGAATACCGGAGTCCGGATGGCAAGATTCCGTCACCGACCGCGGGCCCCGCCCAAAGGTGCCCAAAGGTGTGCGCCGGCCCCTTCTCACCAGCACACCGGCTGCCCACACTGGCACGTCGGCTCCCCATCCGCAGGAGGATCAGCATGACCGCAGACACCACCCGTCGCGCGGCGGCCGGCAGGTCCGGCAGGGCCGCGGCGGCGATAGCCACGGTCACCGCATCGCTGCTGCTGCTCAGCGCCTGCGGTGACCAGACCGACGCGGCGATCGCCCGGCGGGAGGCGGCCAAGAACCGCAATCCGCACGCCCCGCTCTTCGCCAAGCTCCCCAAGGACATCCAGGAGAAGGGGATGCTCCAGGTCGGTTCGGACATCACTTACAAGCCGGTGGAGTTCCGCTCGAACGGCAAGGTGGAGGGCATTGATCCGGATCTCGCCGCGGCCCTGGGCAAAGAACTCGGCATCAAACTCAATTTCAACAACGCCACCTTCGACACCCTCATGGGCGGGATGAAGTCCAAGCGGTACGACATCGCGATGTCGGCGATGACCGATACCAAGGACCGCCAGCAGGGCGTCGACTCGACCACCGGCAAGAAGATCGGCGACGGCGTCGATTTCGTCGACTACCTCAACGTCGGGGTCTCCCTCTACACCCAGAAGGGCAAGACCAAGGGCATCGACGGCTGGGAGACCATGTGCGGCAAGAAGCTCGCCGTGCAGCGCGGCACCGTCTCCCACGACCTGGCCAAGGACAAGTCCAAGGCGTGTGAGGACGCCGGCCAGGACCCGATCTCCATCGAGGCGTTCGACAACGACTCCGAGGCCCAGACCCGGCTGCGGACCGGCGGCGTGGACGCGGTCTCCAGCGACTACCCGGTCGCGGCCTACGCGGTCAAGGTCTCCGGCGGCGGCAACGACTTCCAGATGGTCGGCGGCGCCCCGCTCAAGGCGGCCCCGTACGGCATCGCCGTCCCCAAGGGGCAGGACCAGCTGCGCGACGCCCTCAAGGCGGCCGTGGAGCTGGCGATCAAGAACCACGCGTACGAGCGCGTCCTGGCCAAGTGGAACGTCACGGACGCCGCGGTCAAGGAAGTGCAGATCAACGGCGGCACCTGAGCCGGCCCTCCGTCCCCGCCCCGCTCGCGCGCCCCGCGCGGCGCCGCTTCCGCCCACGCTGAAAGGCATCCTCCGTGTCAGTTGACGTCGACAAGCCGGCCGAGCCGCCGGCGGCCGCACCGCCGGCCCAGCCCGAGCCCATCAAAGCCGTCCCGGTCCGCCACTACGGGCGCTGGATCGCCGCGTTCGTCGTCATCGGGCTGCTGGCGCTGCTCGTACGGGCCTTCGCCTCCGGGAAGGTCAACTGGGGCGCGATACCGGAGTACATGTTCAACCCGGACATCCTCAAGGGCCTGCGCAACACCCTGTGGATCACCCTGCTGGCGATGGTGATCGGCGTCGGGCTCGGCGTCGTCCTCGCCGTGATGCGGCAGTCGAAGAACCCGGTGACCGCGTCCGTGGCGTGGTTCTACATCTGGTTCTTCCGCGGTACGCCGGTCTACGTCCAGCTCTTCCTGTGGTTCAACCTCGGCCTGGTCTTCCAGTACATCGACATCATGCCGATCTACAAGGACGAGTGGTCGGACTTCATGACCCCGTTCCTGTGCGCGCTGCTCGGGCTCGGCCTCAACGAGGCCGCGTACATGGCCGAGATCTGCCGGGCCGGTCTGAACGCCGTGGACGAGGGCCAGACCGAGGCCGCGCACGCGCTGGGCATGAGCCACGGCAAGACGCTGCGCCGGATCGTCGTGCCGCAGGCGATGCGGGTGATCGTGCCGCCGACCGGCAACGAGGTCATCAACATGCTCAAGACCTCGTCCCTGGTCATCGCCGTCCAGTACTACGACCTCCTCCAGGCCGCGCAGAACGTCGGCCGGGACTCCGGTGTGGTCGTCGAGATGCTGATCCTGGCCGCCGCCTGGTACCTCATCGCCACGACGGTGCTCAGCGTCGGCCAGTACTACCTGGAGCGCTACTACGCCCGCGGCTCCAGCCGCCAGCTTCCGCCCACCCCGTTCCAGCGCCTGAAGGCGAAGCTGGCCGGCCCGAACCGCGCCGGAGGTGCGGCATGAGCAAGTCCACCACGTCCACGGCCCCGTCCGGGAAGTCCGGGAAGTCCGGTGTCCCCATGGTCAAGGCGGAGGGCGTCCACAAGTCCTTCGGCTCGGCCCACATCCTCAAGGGCATCGACCTGGAGGTGGCGCCCGGCGAGGTCTTCTGCCTGATCGGCCCGTCCGGCTCCGGCAAGTCCACGTTCCTGCGGTGCATCAACCACCTGGAGAAGATCAACGCCGGGCGGCTGTCGGTCGACGGCGAACTGGTCGGCTACCGCGAGCACAACGGCCGGCTGCACGAGCTGCGGGACCGCGAGGTCGCCGCCCGCCGCCGCGATATCGGCATGGTCTTCCAGCGCTTCAACCTCTTCCCGCACATGACCGCGGTGGAGAACATCATGGAGGCGCCGGTCCAGGTCAAGCGCGAGTCCAAGGCCGCCGCCCGCGAGCGCGCCACCAAGCTCCTGGACCGGGTCGGGCTGGCCGACAAGGCCGGGAACTACCCCTCGCAGCTCTCCGGCGGCCAGCAGCAGCGGGTGGCGATCGCCCGGGCGCTGGCCATGGAACCCAAGCTGATGCTCTTCGACGAGCCGACCTCGGCCCTCGACCCGGAGCTGGTCGGCGACGTCCTGGACGTCATGAAGGACCTGGCCGCGGACGGGATGACCATGGTCGTGGTGACCCACGAGATGGGCTTCGCCCGCGAGGTCGGCGATTCGCTGGTCTTCATGGACGACGGCGTGGTGGTCGAATCCGGCCACCCGCGCGAGGTGCTGACCAACCCCCGGCACGAGCGGACCCAGTCCTTCCTCTCCAAGGTGCTCTGAACGGCTCCGCGACGGGCCCCGGCGGGCCCTGACAGCCGCGGCGGGCGGCACCCCTCTCAGGGGTCTTGGGCCGGCCCCCCCCCGGGGCCGGGGGGGCCCCCGCCCCCCGGGGCGGCGGCCCCCCCCTCCCGGCTCCCCCCGGCCGCGCCTCTGCGTCCCGGCCGGGTCGTAATACCCTCGTAGGGAAACCACTCATTACGCATGGGTAGCCGTACCCCAGCCCCGCGCCCGTAAGGAAGACAAGTGGACCTGGCCTCTTACTCGGACTACGCCGTGCGGCTGGTCAACACCGAGCAGCCCGAGCGCGGCGGGGACACCCTGACCTCGGTCGAGGCCGTCCGCGAGCTGTTCGGCCCGGCCCAGCAGGCGGCCCGGCGGGCCACCGAGAGCGATGTGACCCGGCTGCGCACCGTCCGCTCCCGGCTGCGCGCGGTCTTCGAGGCCGCCGACCGCGGCGACGAGGTCCTCGCGGTGGACCTGCTCAACGCGCTGATGATGGAGTTCCCGGTCAGCCCGCAGATCTCCGGCCACGAGCACCGCGACGACGACGGCCGCCCCAAATGGCATATGCACATCGCCGACCACGCCGCCAACGCCACCGCGGGCTTCACCGCGACCGCCTGCATGGGCCTGGCCTTCCACCTCACCGAGCTGGGCGTGGACCGCCTGGGCATCTGCGAGGCCAAGCCCTGCCGCAACGCCTATCTGGACACCTCGACCAACCGCTCCCGGCGCTACTGCTCCGACCGCTGCGCCACCCGCGCCAACGTCGCCGCCTACCGGGCCCGCAAGCGCCGGGAGAGCGGCCGCACCGCCGTCAGCGCCCAGGAGAGCACCGCCGCCGGCGAGCGCTGAATCCCGCGCGGCGGCCGCACCCGCAGCCAGGCCCGCGCGATCACCAGCTCATCGGGAACGGCGCCGAACTCCCGGCTGTCGTTCTCCACGTACGGGTTGTCGCCGCGCACCCACCAGCCGCCGTCCCGCCGCTCCACCGCGCGCTTGACGATCAGCAGGTCCTGCCGGAACGGATGGCGCACCACGACCACGTCGCCCGGCCGCACCACCGCCCCGTACTGGACGATCAGCTGGTCACCCGGCCGGAGGGTGGGCACCATCGACGGGTTGTAGACCTCCGCCAGGCCGAACGCCCGCAGCGCCCCGGCCCGCCCGGCACCCGTGCCGCCGCCGCTCTCCCGCTCCGGCTCGCGCACCCGCTCCGGCATCCGCACCTCCCGGTCCAGCCCCCGTGGAACCTCCACCGGACCATCCTCCATCAGTCCCGCCCCGGCACCGGACTTTTGCCCTAAGACCCCCGGGCCGCCCGAGAAAAGCCTTCCCGTACCGAGTAATCTCGCACCTGAGAAGACGATCACGAGGAAGGACTGAACATGCTTTCGCGCCTGTTCGCCCCCAAGGTGAGGGTCAGCGCCCACTGCGACCTCCCCTGCGGCGTGTACGACCCGGCCCAGGCCCGCATCGAGGCCGAGTCGGTCAAGGCCGTCCAGGAGAAGTACCAGGCCAACGAGGACGCGGACTTCCGCACCCGCGCCGTCCTGATCAAGGAGCAGCGCGCCGAGCTGGCCAAGCACCACGTCTCGGTGCTGTGGAGCGACTACTTCAAGCCCCCGCACTTCGAGAAGTACCCGGAGCTGCACCAGCTGGTCAACGACACCCTCAAGGCCCTCAGCGCGGCCAAGGGCTCGAACGACCCGGCCACCGGCCAGAAGGCGCTGGACCTGATCGCCCAGATCGACAAGATCTTCTGGGAGACCAAGAAGGCTTGATCTCCGGCCAGGCCATCTGACCCGCGGTTCCGCGGGTCACCTCGCCTCCCTGCCCGCACCCGGCCCGCAGCCGCCGCAATCCGGCGGTCAGGCGGACCGGGTGCGGTCGTTTGGGGGGCGGGTAACCTGCGGCCAGTCTGCTGACTGTGCTCAATCCCGCCTGTGTCCGGCCGCCGCCGGTGCTGCGAAGAGTGCGCCGATGTCTCCGCAGACGACCGCGGCATGAATAGGGTGGCGGGCCTGCCTCACAGTTCGAGATCATCCGGCCATGTCGGATGACACGCCAGGACAGGACCTTCCGGCCGGCTTCGGATTCCGGCCGTATCGCGGCGACGAAGACCACGGCCCCATGGCCACGGTGCGGCTGGGGTGTGCCGAACGGGACCGGGTCGACGCCCGTTCGGTTGTGGAAGGGCTCCCGACAGCGGCCGAGATCGCCGAAGCCTCGGCCACGCTGGAGGAGCCGTCCAAGAACCAGATCCTGGTGGTGCACGACGGGAGCGTCGTCGGCTACTCGACGATCCGGTGGTGGCAAGAGCGGGACGATACGTGGCTCTACCTGCACCGCGGCTACCTCCTGCCCGAGCACCGCCATCAGGGCGTCGGATCAGCCATGCTGAGCTGGGCCGAAGAGCGGATCCGCCAGCTCGTTCAAGAGCATGGAACGGCGCGGACGGCAGTGATCGGCGCGAACGCCATGGCCTCCGAGCAGGACGCCACGGCACTTCTGCGCGCAGCCGGCTACCGACGCGTCTTCAGCCTGGTCGAGCTGGAGCTGGGCGATCTGCAGCGGTTGCCCGAGCCGGCTGGCGAACTGCCGGCCGGGATACGGACAGGGCCGATCGGGCCCAGTCACTACCGTGCAGCCTGGAGGACGGTCGTCGATTCGTACGCGGACACCGGATTTACTCAGAAATGGTCCTTCCAGGACTTCGTCGACACCGCCGACCCGGCGTGCTGGAGGGCTGCGTGGAACGGGCAGGACATGCTCGGCGTGGCCCTCTGCTCCATCCGCCGCCACGACCACACCGTGGGCGAGGTCGAGGAACTGAGTGTCCGAACGGACCAGCGACGCCTCGGAATCGGCCGGGCCCTGCTGCTGGACGGGCTGCGAAGCCTTCGCAGCCATGGTGCAACGACCGCCCGGCTGTTCACGGGCACGGCAAACCCGCACCGGTCCTACGATCTTTACGAGAGTGTGGGGTTTCGGCGGCAGAACGAGTACGTCCGCTACCGCAAGCCGCTGGCGTGATGACGCAGTCGGCGGAGCAGGCCGCCGAACCGCCGGATGGCCTCTTGCCAGTCCGCAGCCACCTCGTTCGCCCCTGCATCCTCTCGGTATTCCCGCACCGGACTCGTCGATCACCAGGGAACCTCTTATCGCCCTGTTCGGAGTGCGTTCGCGGTCCGTCCACGATCACCACGTGCCGAGACCGGCGGTGGCCAACCTTGTCCCAACGGCAACCGGACAAGAAGGAGGACGACCGTGAGCAAGAACGGCCGCGTGGTGCTGGTCCGGGTAGGTGGAGCGGCTGCGGTGGTGACGGTGATCGTCGTACCGGAGGGGCGGGCTCATGCGACGGCCGTACCGGTACCCAAGCCGCGCCAAGGCCGGCGGCTGAGCGCACTGCGGGTAGCGGGCAGGCCGGCCCGGGCGATAACCCCCGCCTATAGGCCCCTGACCCCCTGGTGGGTCGGGGCGAGGGGGCCGCCGTGGTGGAGGAGCCAGGTGTGGTAGGCGTCGCTGGCCCAGGCGATTTCGGCGTAGGCGGCGGTGAGGTCGGCGAAGAGGTCGCCGGCGGAGGCGGCCGGGGGGCCGTCGGCGCGGCAGGCCATGAAGAGGCGGACGGCGAGCGGGTCGCCGTGCAGGGGGCGGATGGCCATGCCGGGGCGGGAGCGGGCGGTGGGCTGGCAGGGGGTGACCACCTCGCCGGCCATGACGAGGTCGACGGCGGTGAGGTAATCGCCGTGCACGACGCGGGGGTTGATGCCGGCCGCGGCCCAGATGCGGCGCAGGCCGGCCCATTCGCCGTCGACGGTGGGGTCGACCATCCACTGGTCGGCGGCGAGGTCGGCGACCCGGACGACCGGGTGCGCGGCGGCCGGGTGGCTTTCGGCCAGGGCGATGAACTGCGGTTCGCGGGCGAGGAGTTCATGGCAGACCAGGCCGTCCGGGACGCGCAGCGGGGCGCCCTCGACCTCGTGCACGAAGGCCGCGTCGAGCTGGCCCATGGCGACCATGTGCAGCAGGGCGTTGGCGGAGACGTCGGTCCGTATCGTGGTGTCGGTCTCCGGGAGGCGGGTGCGCAGCCGGCGCAGCCAGCCGGCGACGGCGGGGCTGTTGGTGCTGCCGATGCGCAGCCGGGTGCCCTCCTCGCGGACCGAGACGGAGGCGATCTCCTCGACAAGTGCCCGCATCTCGGCCACTATCGGCCGGGCGCGGCAGAGCACCGAGTGGCCGAGCGGGGTGGGGCGGCTGCCGGTGGGCTCGCGGAAGAAGAGCTGGCCGCCGAGGGCCTTCTCGATGCGGTGGAGCTGGGTCGTCAGGGAGGGCTGCGTCATCCCCAGCTGCCGGGCCGCCTTGCGCACGCTGCCGGTGTCGGCGATGGCGCACAGTGCGCGAAGATGCCTTACCTCTAGCTCCACGCCGGGAGCATAAACGCGCGGGCGCGGCTCACACCAGAGTCTTCCGGGGCCGTGAACGCCGGGCTTTCACGGGCCTTTTGCCCCGTGGCCATCGGGGGTATCGCTTCGCGCTATCGCCACCTGGCATCTCCGTCCGGCGGGTGAACTCCGTCCACACTCAACGGCACCAAGAAATCCGCAGGGCCCCGGCCGCCGCCCCACACGGCGGCCGTACGGCCCCTCGGAGACGAAGGAGCCCCCCACATGAGATCTCCCAAGACGGCGCTGTCGGCTGCGCTCGGTCTGGGTCTCGCCGCCGCGCTCGCCGCGGCGGCCCCCGTGTCCGCGACCTCCCCCGCGCACTCCGCCACCCACCGCAGCACCCCCGCCTCGATCGCCGCCTACACCGGTTCGGCGGCCGAGAAGGCGGACACCAAGGCGTTCTTCGACGCCGTGCTGAAGTCGGCCCGGGCGAAGCTGAAGGCCAATCCGCAGCTGAAGACGGTCACCGTCACCTACGACGCCAGCGCGGCCCCCACCTTCGCCGGCGAGATATCCCGGAGCGCGTCCATCTGGAACAGCGCGGTCAGCAACGTCAAGCTCCAGGCGGGCCGCGGCGGTGACTTCCAGTACCGCGAGGGCAACGACCCGCGCGGTTCGTACGCCAGCACCGACGGCCACGGCCGGGGCTTCGTCTTCATCGACTACAGCCAGGCCCAGCAGTACAACCGCACCCGCATCGTCGCGCACGAGACCGGCCATGTGCTGGGCCTGCCGGACCACTACGAGGGTCCGTGCAGCGAGCTGATGTCCGGCGGCGGGCCCGGCCCGTCCTGCCAGAACACCCAGCCGGACGCCAACGAGCGCGCCCAGGTGGACCAGCTCTGGGCGAACGGCCTGGCCGGGGCCCGCTCCGGCGGCTGACCCCCGGGCCGTCCCCGGGAGGCGGTCGGCGGTTCCCGCCGCATCCCGGCCGGGCTGACGGTGGCCGGGCAGCGGACGGGCCGGGGCTGACGGAGCCGGTACCTGGCGGCCGGTTCCGTACCCCCCACCAGTCCCCGTGCATCCGTACGTCCGCCCATCGCGGTGGGGCTCTTCTTCCGGAGCCCCACCGCTTCGCCGTGCAAGGGGAGTTGGCCCCGGGCGCACCCGGTCAGGACAGCAGGGCGTGGGCGAGGGCGACGCCCGCGAAGGCGGCGCCCAGGCCGGCCGCCAGGCTCAGCACGACGTTGAGCGCCGCGTAGCCGCGCGCCCCGTCGGCGGCCAGCCGCAGCGTCTCGTAGGAGAACGTCGAATACGTCGTCAGGGCGCCGCACAGGCCGGTGCCGAGGAACAGCTGGGCGTGCGGGCCGGCGGCGCCGGAGGCGACCGCGCCGGTCAGCAGGCCGAGGATCAGGCTCCCGGCGGCGTTGACGGTGAACGTGCCCCAGGGCAGCACCGAGTCGTGCCGGGCCTGGACGAAGCGGTCGGTGAGGAAGCGCAGCGGTGCCCCGACCACGGCACCGGCCACCACCAGCAGCCAGTTCACGCGGGTGCGCCCTCCCCGCCGGCGGAGCCGTCCGCGTCGTCCGCCCGGCGCCCGAACGTGATCGTCTCGCACGGGTCGAGGGTCACCAGGCCGCCGCCGGCGAGGAGTTCGGCCAGCTGCGGCAGGAAGGCCCGCACCCGTTCCTCGGTGTCCACGACGACCACCGCGACCGGCAGTTCCTCGCTGAGCGACAGCAGCCGCTGGGTGTGGATGACCGACGTCGACCCGAAGCCCTCGACGCCGCGGAAAGCGCTGGCGCCGGCCAGTCCGGCCGCGCGGGCCCGGTGGACGATCTCCGCGTAGAGCGGCCGGTGGTGCCAGGCGTCCTGCTCGCCGACCAGTACGGTCAGCCGCAGCCCCGGGCGCCCGGTGGGCACCCCGCCGGGCCGCGCGTTCGCCGTCCGGTCCGTCATGCCGTCCGCCTCCGCAGTCCGAGGAGCGCGCGGGTGGCCGTCCCGGCGAGCGCGACGGCCGTGAGCGCGGCGAGCAGGGTGCCGGCCAGGTAGGCCAGGGCGAGCGGCAGCCGGCCGGCGTCCACGAGGTGGGTGAGGTCCACGGTGTACGTGGAGAAGGTGGTGAAGCCGCCGAGGATGCCGGTGCCCAGGAACGGGCGGAGCAGCCGGTGGGCCGTCCACGCCTCGGTGATCAGCACCATCAGCACGCCCATCAGGGCGCAGCCGGCCGCGTTGACCAGCAGCGTGGTCCAGGGGAAAGCGCCGGGGGCGGTGGGCCAGAGCAGGCCGGCGCCGTAGCGGGCCGCGGCGCCGATCCCGCCGCCGGCGGCCACCGCGCCGATCACCGGCCACTCGCCCTGCCAGGGCAGCGGCCGGCGGGCTCGCTCGTCCATGGGTCCGCGGTCCCCCTGTCGGTCAGCTGATGTCGGCGGGTCCGGCCGTACGGGACGGGGGCCGCGCCGCCCTCAGGCTAAGCCTGGCCGCTTGACACCGCTAAACATGGGATGTTCCCATCACCGGTGGAATGGTGTCCGTATCCGATCGGTCGGCGGACATCGGGGGGACGGTTTCCACGGGACACGTACGAGAGGACGGCGCGCCGATGCCGCTGCGCAGCACCGCCCGCACCAGCCTGGTCGAGCTGGTCATCGAGCAGATGGAGCGGCTGATCGCCGACGGCGAGTGGCCGGTCGGCGAGAAGATCCCGGCCGAGCCGGTGCTCGTCGAGCAGCTCGACGTCGGCCGGAACACCGTCCGGGAGGCGGTCCGCGCCCTGGTGCACACCGGGATGCTGGAGCCGCGGCAGGGCGACGGGACGTACGTCCGGGCCCGCAGCGGCTTCGGCGCCGCGGTCCAGCGGCGGCTGCGCCGGGCCGCCAACCTGGAGACGTACGAGGTCCGCGCCTGCCTGGAGCGCGATGCCGCGCGGTACGCGGCGCTGCGCCGGACGGACGAGGACGTGGCGGCGCTGCGGGAGGCGCTGGCGGCGCGCGGGCGGGCCTGGGAGTCCGGCGACACCGCCCGGTTCGTGGAGGCGGACATGCGCTTCCACCGGGCGGTCGCCGAGGCGGCCCACAACAGCCTGTTGGCCGAGCTGTACGAGCAGGTCAGCGGGGCGCTGCGGGAGGCGCTGGACGCCGTGGTCGGCGCGCCGGCGCTGCCGGACGCGGTCCGCCACCAGTTCGACGCGCACACCGCGATCGTGGACGCCATCGAGGCGCGCGACCCGGAGGCCGCCGAGCGGGCGTCGCTGGCGCACCTGGAGGAGGCCGCGGCCGTCCTGCGCGAACCGACCCGCCAGAGCACACCGCACGAGAGCGCACAGGAGGAACACCGGCGATGACCAACGGACCGGCAACGGGCATACCGGAGGCACCGGCGCGGCCGGCGGACGGCGCCCGACAGGCACCCGCGCCCGCACCCGCCCCCGCCACCGGCCGCCGCGCCCTCTGGCTCGGCCTCGGCGTGATCCTGCTGGCGCTGAACCTCCGCCCGGCCCTGGTCGCGGTCTCCCCGCTGGCCGGCACCATCCAGGCCGACAGCGGGATGTCGGCGGCCGCGACCAGCCTGCTGACCGCGCTGCCGCTGCTCTGCTTCGGGCTGCTGGCGCCGGTCGCGCCGCGGCTGGGCCGGCGGTTCGGGATGGAGCGGTCACTGCTCGGCACGATGGTGCTGATCTGCGCGGGCACCGCGCTGCGGCTGCTGGACTCGGTGGTGGCGCTGTTCGCCGGGACGGTGGTGATCGGCGCCGGGATCGCGGTGGCCAACGTCCTGCTGCCCGGCCTGATCAAGCGGGACTTCCCGGCGCGGGCGGGCCTGATGACCGGCCTCTACTCGATGTCGCTGTTCGGCGGCGCGGCGCTGGCGGCCGGGATCACCGTCCCGGTGCGGCAGGCCGCCGGGCTCTCCTGGCAGGCCACACTGGCCTGCTGGGGCGCGCTCGCGCTGCTGGCGCTGGTGGTCTGGCTGCCGCAGCTGCGGGCCCGTACGCGGGTCCCGGCGGGGGCCGCGCGGGAGGCCGCGCACCCGGTCCGCGGACTGTGGCGCTCGCCGCTGGCCTGGCAGGTCACCGGCTACATGGGCCTGCAGTCGCTGAGCTACTACGCGGCCGCCGCCTGGCTGCCGACGATGCTGGAGAACGCCGGGATGCGCGCGGGCGACGCCGGCTGGATGCTGTCGTACTCCTCGCTGCTGGGCATCGCGGGGTCGTTCCTGGCGCCGGTGATCGTCGGCCGCCGGCTGCGGGCCGGGACGCTGGCCGCGCTGGGCGCGGCGCTGTGCGCGGCGGGCTTCGCCGGGATGTGGGCGGCGCCGGTGGGCGGCGCGTACGTGTGGATGACGCTGCTGGGCCTGGGGCAGGGCGCGGCGATCAGCCTGGCGCTGCTGTTCATCGTCCAGCGCGCCCCGGACACCCGGCACACCGCGCAGCTGTCGAGCATGGCGCAGTGCTTCGGCTACATCCTGGCGGCGACCGGTCCGGCGGTGCTGGGCGCGGTGCACGACGCCTCGGGCTCCTGGACGGTGCCGCTGGCGGTGCTGCTGGTGCTGCTGGTGCCGCAGGTGGCGGTGGGCTTCGGGGCGGCCCGGCCGCGCCACGTCGCGGGGCGGTGAGCGGCCGGGGCGTGGCCCCTGGGTCCCGGGCCGGCGCCCCGGACCGGCGTCCCCCGGGGTGGCGTCAGAGCCAGCCGTTCCGTTTGAAGCCGCGGTGCATCAGCCAGCAGATGGCCACCGTCACGGCCATCACCAGCGGATAGCCGAACGGCCAGCTCTTCTCCGGCATGTACTCGAAGTTCATGCCGTAGACGCCGGTGACCATGGTGGGGACGGCGAGGATGGCGGCCCAGGCGGACATCCGGCGCATCGCCTCGTTCTGCGCGTTGGCGACCTGGGCGAGGTGGGCCTGGAGTATCGAGTTCAGGAGTTCGTCGAAGCCGTTGATCTGCTCCCGGACCCGGTCGAGGTGGTCCGCGACGTCCCGGAAGTAGGTCTTGATCCGGGGGTCGATGTACTGGAGCGAGCGGGTCGCCAGCTCCTGGAGGGGGCGGTCCAGCGGGGTCACCGCCCGCTTGAGCTCCAGGAGCTCGCGCTTGAGCTGGTAGATCCGGCCGGCGCCGCCGCTGCCGCGGAGCGAGAAGACCTCGCTCTCGACGTCGTCGATATCGGTCTGGAAGGCGGCGGCGACGTCGAGGTAGTCGTCCACGACGAGGTCGGCGATGGCGTGCAGCACGGCGGACGGGCCGAGCGCGAGCTGGTCCGGGTCGCGCTCCAGCTGCTCGCGCAGCGGGCCCAGCGAGCCGTGGCCGCCGTGCCGGACCGTGATCACGAAGTCGGCGCCGGTGAAGACCATGATCTCGCCGGTGTCGACCACCTCGCTGGTGTCGGTGAGCTGGTCGTGCTCGACGTAGCGGACGGTCTTGAAGACGGTGAACAGCGAGTCGTCGTAGTGCTCCAGCTTGGGGCGCTGGTGGGCGTGGACGGCGTCCTCGACGGCGAGCGGGTGCAGTCCGAACAGCTCGACGATGCCGGCGAACTCGACCTCGGACGGCTCGTGCAGGCCGATCCAGACGAAGCCGTCGCCGGTCTCCCGGACCTGCCGGATCGCCTCCTCGGCCGGCTGGTGGCCGTCCTGGCGCACCCCGGAGACGTAGACCGCGCAGTTCACCACGGCGGTGCCGAGCGGCGAGCGGGCCGGGTGGCTGAGATCGACCCCGCCCTGGCGCGGCTGCGGCAGCCGGACGGCTTTGCGGAGGTTGCTGATCATCGACACCCGGCCAGTATCGCGTGCGGGGGCGCGCGGCGGGTACGGCCCTTGCCGCGATTTTGCGCACTCCGCACCGGGCCGCGGGGCGCGTCCCCGGGGCATTGAGGACAGCCGCTGTCCGCCGTCCCCCGCCATCATCATCCGCATGAGTGAGACATCGGCACGTCTGCTGAATCTGCTGTCGCTGCTGCAGACCCCGCGCGAGTGGCCGGGCCGGGAGCTGGCCGAGCGGCTGGGCGTGACCGCCCGGACCATCCGCCGCGATATCGAGCGCCTGCGCGACCTGGGCTATCCGGTGCGCGCCACGATGGGCGCGGACGGCGGCTACCGGCTGGCCGCGGGCACCGCGCTGCCGCCGCTGCTGCTGGACGACGAGGAGGCGGTGGCCATCGCGGTGGGGCTGCGCTCGACCGCCGGGCAGACCGTCGCGGGCGTCGAGGAGGCGTCGGTCCGGGCGCTGGCCAAACTGGAGCAGGTGCTGCCGGCCCGGTTGCGGCGCCGGGTGGCCACCCTGGGCACGGCCACCGTCCCGATGCCGTCCGGGGGCGGCCCGACCGTCGATCCGGAGCATCTGACCGTGCTGGCCGCGGCGATCGCCAATCACGAGCGGGTCCGCTTCGGCTACCGCCCGGTCGCCGGCGAGCAGGGCCGGCGCCTGGTGGAGCCGCACCGGCTGGTCGCCGCGGGCCGCCGCTGGTACCTCGTGGCGTACGACAACGACCGCGACGACTGGCGGACCTTCCGGGTGGACCGGATGGCCGAACCGCTGGCCACCGGGGTGCGGACGCCGCCCCGGGAGCTGCCGGCCGCGGACGCCGCGGCGTACGTCCGGGAGCGGCTGCGCGGGCCGGCGGCCCTCCACCGGGCGGAGGTGACGGTGCACGGGCCGGCCGAGGAGGTGGCCGCGCGGCTGGGCGGGCCGGTGGGCGAGGTGGTGCCGCTGGACGCGGAGCGGTGCCGGTGGCACAGCGCACCCGATTCGCTGGAGTGGCTGGCGATGCGGCTGGTGCTGCTGGGCCGGGAGTTCACCGTGCACGGCCCGGACGAGCTGGCCGGGTATCTGCGGGAGCTGGGCGGGCGGGCGGTGCGGGGGGCCGGTGCGGCGGACCCGGCGCGCGCGGCGGGCCCGACCTGCGGGAATACCCCAGGGGGGTAGGGTGTTGCCGCGGGGGGCACACGGTGGACGGGACACGTACGTGCCGCCCCGCTGCCCCGCGGCCCCCGGGAAGAGGAGGAAGCAGCCCCATGACCACCGCGATCGACGGTCCCGTCGTCGAGCTGGAGATCGGCGGGATGACCTGCGCCTCGTGCGCGGCCCGGGTCGAGAAGAAGCTCAACCGCATGGACGGCGTCACCGCCACCGTGAACTACGCCACCGAGAAGGCCCAGGTGGTGCTCGCGGAGGGCAGCGGCGTGGCCACCGCCGACCTGATCGCCACGGTGGAGCGGACGGGCTACACCGCCACCGTACCGGCCCCGCCCGCCCCGGAGCCGTCCGCCGGGGAGGCCGGCGGCCCGGGGGCCGAGGGGGGCGGAGACGGGGACACCGGCCGGCTCGCCGCGCTCCGGCAGCGGCTGCTGGTCTCCCTGGCGCTCACCGTCCCGGTGGTCCTGCTGGCGATGGTCCCCGCGCTCCAGTTCACGTACTGGCAGTGGCTCTCGCTCACCCTGGCCGCCCCGGTGGTGGTTTACGGGGCGTGGCCCTTCCACCGGGCCGCGTGGACGAACCTCCGGCACGGCGCGGCCACGATGGACACCCTGGTCTCGATGGGCACCCTCGCCGCCTTCGGGTGGTCGCTGTGGGCGCTCTTCCTGGGGACGGCCGGGATGCCCGGTATGACCCACCCGTTCACGCTGACCGTGGCCCGTACGGACGGCGCCGGGAACATCTACCTGGAGGCCGCGGCCGGGGTCACCACGTTCGTCCTGGCCGGGCGGTACGCCGAGGCGCGCGCCAAGCGGAAGGCCGGCGCGGCCCTGCGCGCCCTGCTCGAACTGGGCGCCCGGGACGTCGCGGTGCTGCGCGGCGGGCGCGAGGTGCGGGTCCCGGCCGATCAGCTGCGGGTCGGCGACCGCTTCGTGGCCCGCCCCGGCGAGAAGATCGCCACCGACGGCCGGGTGGTGGAGGGCTCCTCCGCGGTGGACGCCTCGATGCTGACCGGGGAGTCGGTGCCGGTGGAGGTCGCCCCCGGGGACACGGTGACCGGCGCCACGGTCAACGCGGGCGGCCGGCTGGTCGTGGAGGCCACCCGGGTGGGCGCGGACACCCAGCTGGCCCGGATGGCGAAGCTGGTGGCGGACGCCCAGAACGGCAAGGCCGCCGCCCAGCGGCTCGCGGACAAGATCTCCGCGGTGTTCGTCCCGGTGGTCATCGTCCTGGCGCTGGCCACCCTGGGCGGCTGGCTGGCCACCGGCAACGGGGCGGTGGCCGCGTTCACCGCCGCGGTCGCCGTACTGATCATCGCCTGCCCGTGCGCGCTGGGCCTGGCCACCCCGACCGCCCTGATGGTCGGCACCGGACGCGGCGCCCAGCTCGGCATCCTCCTCAAGGGCCCGGAGGTGCTGGAGACGACCCGTACGGTCGACACCGTCGTCCTGGACAAGACCGGCACCGTCACCACCGGGGTGATGACCCTGACCGGCGTCCACCTGGCCGGCGGGGTGGCCCGGGAGCAGGCGCTGCGGCTGGCCGGCGCGCTGGAGCACGCCGCCGAGCACCCCATCGCCCGGGCCGTCGCCACCGCCGCCCAGGAGGAGGCGCCCGGCGGCACCCTGCCGGTCCCGGAGGACTTCGCGGCCGTCCCCGGGCTCGGGGTGCGCGGCACCGTGGACGGACACGCCGTCCTGGTGGGCCGCGAGCAGCTGCTCGCCGAGCGGGGGCAGCGGCTGCCGGACGGGCTGGCCGCCGCCAAGGAGGCCGCCGAGCGGGCCGGGCACACCGCGGTCGCGGTCGGCTGGGACGGGGCCGCCCGCGCCGTGCTGGTGGTCGCCGACGCGGTACGGCCCACCAGCGCCGAGGCGGTCCGCCGGCTGCGCGCGCTGGGGCTGCGCCCGGTGCTGCTGACCGGCGACCACGAGGCGGTCGCCCGGACCGTCGCCGCGGCGGCCGGGATCGACGAGGTGATCGCCGGCGTGCTGCCCGAGGAGAAGGCGGCGGTGATCGCCCGCCTCCAGGCCGAGGGCCGCACGGTCGCCATGGTCGGCGACGGCGTCAACGACGCGGCCGCCCTGGCCACCGCCGACCTCGGTCTGGCCATGGGCACCGGCACCGACGCCGCCATCGAGGCCGGCGACCTGACCCTGGTGCGGGGCGATCTGCGCGCCGCGGCGGACGCCATCCGGCTGGCCCGCGCCACCCTGGGCACGATCCGGGCCAATCTCTTCTGGGCGTTCGGCTACAACGTCGCGGCGCTGCCGCTGGCCGCCGCTGGCCTGCTCAACCCCATGATCGCCGGGGCCGCGATGGCCTGCTCGTCGGTCTTCGTGGTCGGCAACAGCCTCCGCCTGCGGCGCTTCCGGGCGCTGTCCTGAGCCCGGCCCGCCCCAAGGGCACCGGGGCGGCCCTGGGGGGAAGCCTCCAGTTCTCGCGCCCGAACATTGGCGGATCGCGCAGCCGTACGGGGCCGCGCACCGGCGACACTGTCCGGGTACCGCCCGCTCCACGTACCGCTGGGGGAACTCCATGACCGGGTCGCGCATCCTGGCCCTCGGCCATTACCAGCCCTCCCGGGTGCTCACCAACGACGACCTCGCCCGGCTCGTCGACACCGACGACGCCTGGATCCGCAGCCGCGTCGGCATCCGCACCCGCCATGTCGCGGCACCGGACGAGACGGTGGACGCGATGGCCGCGGCGGCCGCCGAGAAGGCGCTGGCCGCGGCCGGCCTGGCCGCCGGCGACATCGACCTGGTGCTGGTCGCCACCTGCACCGCCACCGGCCGCAGTCCGAACACCGCGGCCCGGGTCGCCGCCCGGCTGGGCATGGGCTCCCCCGCCACGATGGACCTCAACGTGGTCTGCGCGGGCTTCACGCACGCCCTGGCCACCGCCGACCACGCCATCCAAGCCGGGTCGGCGACCCGCGCGCTGGTCATCGGGGCGGAGAAGTTCACCGACGTGGTGGACTGGAGCGACCGCTCCACCTGCGTCCTGGTGGGCGACGGCGCCGCGGCCGCGGTGGTGGCCGCCTCGCCCGAGCCGGGCATCAGCCCGGTCCTGTGGGGCTCGGTGCCCGAGATGGGCCACGCGGTCCGCATCGAGGGCGAGCCGGCCCGCTTCGCCCAGGAGGGCCAGACGGTCTACCGCTGGGCCACCACCCAGCTGCCGGCCATCGCCCGCCAGGTCTGCGACCGGGCCGGGATCCGCCCCGAGGACCTGGCCGGCGTCGTCCTGCACCAGGCCAACCTGCGGATCATCGAGCCGGTCGCGGAGCGCCTCGGCGCGGTCAACGCGGTGATCGCCCGCGATGTCGTCGACTCCGGCAACACCTCCGCCGCCTCGGTCCCGCTGGCCTTCGCCAAGCTGGTCGAACGCCGCGACATCCCGGCCGGCGCCCCGGTGCTGCTCTTCGCCTTCGGGGGGAATCTGTCCTACGCGGGACAGGTGGTCCGCAGCCCGTGACCGGGGCGTAGCGGCCCTCGCGGGGGGCCTACGGGCCCTGCGTGGGCCGTACGCGGCCCGGGGGGGGCGGCGCCAGGCTGCCGCGTCCCGCCCGTCGGCTCGGCGGGCGGCGCCCGGCTGCCGCGCCCCGCCCACTGCCCCACCCCGCCCGGTGTCCGTTCCGTTCAAGACCGGCCCGGCCGGGCGCCCCTACGCTCCCGGCCATGAGCACTCCCCCCGTACCCGTACCCCGCCTGGACGCGATCGGGCTGGTCACCGCCGACCTGGCGGCCTCCCTGGCCTTCTACCGCCGGCTCGGCCTGGCCGTGCCGGACGGCGCCGAGGCCGCACCGCACGCCGAGGCGCCGCTCCCCGGCGGCCTGCGCCTGATGTGGGACACCCACGAGACCGCCCGCGCCCTGGACCCCGACTGGACGCCGCCGCCCCCTGGCGGCCACACCGGGCTGGCCTTCCGCTGCCCGGACCCGGCGGCCGTGGACGCCCTGTACGAGGCCCTGACCGCCGCCGGCCACAAGGGGGCGCGACCGCCCTGGGACGCCGACTGGGGCCAGCGCTACGCGGTCGTCCAGGACCCCGACGGCCAAGGGGTGGACCTCTTCGCCCCGCTCCCGTAGGACGGCCGGCGGCCCGGTGGCCCCGGTAGGACGAGGGCCGCCGGTCCGCCGGCTCCGGGCGCGCGCCCGGTCACCTCGGTGTGCGCCCGCTCAGTCCGTGTCCTGCGGGTGCTCCTCCAGATACATCACGCCGCAGGTCCGGCAGAACGGCTGCGCCTTGGCCGTGCCCCACTGACCGGCCGATTGGGTGGCGGCGGCCGGGGCGAGCGTCACACCGCACATCGCGGTGGTCGCCCCCACCCGGGTCATGTGCCACTTCTTGACCGGCGTGTCCTCGTGCGGCAGCACGCCTTCCTCGTACTCAGCGCGCATCTCGTGCTCCATGGCGGGTGCACCTCCTACCGCCACCATGCGCCGGCGCCCCCGGTGCCACAACGCCGGCCCGTTACCGCCGGCCCGGCGCCCGTCCGGGTGAACGGGCGCGCGGACGGCCGGGCGGGCGGTCGACGGGCCGGCGGGCGGACGGCCGGGCAGAGGGACCGGCGGGCCCGCGTCCGGCCTAGAAGACCGACCACCCGGTGAGCGTGGTGAACTGGTCCAGCGCCGCCATCCCCGCCACGGAGTTCCCGCGCGCGTCCAGCCCCGGGCTCCACACGCACAGCGTGCACCGGCCCGGTACCACGGCCACGATGCCGCCGCCCACCCCGCTCTTCGCCGGCAGCCCCACCCGGTAGGCGAACTCGCCCGCCGCGTCGTACGTCCCGCAGGTCAGCATCACCGCGTTGATCCGCTTGGCCTCGCGGGCCTCCAGCAGCCGGCTGCCGTCGGCGCGCAGCCCGTGCCGGGCCAGGAAGCCGCCCGCCACGGCCAGGTCCCGGCAGGACATCTCGATCGAGCACTGCCAGAAGTAGTGCTCGATGACGGACGGCACCGGGTTCTCCAGATTGCCGAACGACGCCATGAAGTGGGCCAGCGCCGCGTTCCGGTCCCCGTGGTCGGCCTCGGAACCGGCCACCACCTGGTCGAAGGCCAGGTCCGGGTTGCCGCTCTCGGTCTGCAGGAACTCCAGCAGCGCGGTGCTGGCGTCGCCGGTCATGGTCAGCAGCCGGTCGGTCACCACCAGCGCGCCGGCGTTGATGAAAGGATTCCGCGGAATGCCGTTCTCCCACTCCAGCTGCACCAGGGAGTTGAACGGCGACCCCGAGGGCTCCCGCCCCACCCGCCGCCAGATGTCCTCGTCCCCGTGGGACCCGGCCATCACCAGCGCCAGGGAGAACGCCTTCGAGATCGACTGGACGGAGAACGGAACCTCCCAGTCGCCGGTCCCGTACACCTCGCCGTTGATGTCCGCGACGGCGATGCCGAAGCGGTCCGGGGAGACCCGTTCCAGCGCCGGAATGTAATCGGCGACGTGCCCGCGCCCCACGAACGGCCTCGCATAGGCCGCTACCTCCTCAAGAACGGCCTGGTAGTCCATGGCGCACACGCTAACCCGCGCCGAGCAGCACCCCCATCGGAGCCCCCGCGAGCGACTTCACCTCGCGCGCCAGGTGGGCCTGGTCGGCGTATCCGGCGCGGGCCGCGACCTCGGCGTACGGGACGCCGGCCCGGGCCAGTTCCAGCGCCCGCACCAGCCGCAGCACCCGGGCCAGGGTCTTCGGCCCGTACCCGAACACCGCCAGGCTGTGCCGGCGCAGCTGCCGTTCGCCCATCCCAACCAGCCGGGCCACCTCCGCCACCGGGCGGCCGCGCCGGAGGCCGGCCACGATGGCCCCGGTGCGGCCGGACCGCCCCGGGAGCGCGCCCGGTCCGCCGGTCCCGGTGGCCCACGCCCCGCTCTCCCGCAGCCGGTCCCGCGCGGCCTCCTCCAGCACCGCGCCCGGGTCGCCGGCCGCCGCCCGCCCGGCCAGTTCGCGGGCCCGCCGGGCGCCCCACAGGTCCTCCAACGGCACCCGCCGGTCGCGCAGTTCGCCGGCCCGCACCCCGAAGACCGCCGGGCCCTGCCCCGGCGCGAACCGCAGCCCCGCCCAGCGCGTCCCGGCCGGCACCGCCGGGCCCGGCCGCTGCGGCCCGGTGTCCGGCCCGGCCACCAGCAGGCGCCCCTCGCTCCAGATCAGGTCGGTGCAGCCGTCGGGCAGCACCGGCCCCGCGCCGGGCACCGTGGCGGTGGTCCACAGCACCGCCCCCGGCACCCGCGACGCCCGCTCGCGATACGGCCCGGCGCCCGCCCGGCCCTCCTCCGCCCCCTGTGCGCCAACCGGCTCACCCATGTCGCGCCCCTCCCGCGCATCCCGGACCCTGGCACGGGAACCCCGCGCCCGTCCCCGCCGTTGATCCCTACGAACGGCAATCCCGCCCGCACGACGATCCCTTACGACCGACGACCCTCACGACCGACGATCCCGTACGCATCACAGCACGCGACCGACACCACGCGACCGGCCCGCCGCACACCGCGGTACCGGCACCGACACCCACCGGGTCCACCGACCCGTACGCCAGGGAGGCAGCCATGTCAGGGTTTCTCGACCGCGCCAAGGAGCAGGCCAAGCAGGGCCTGGCCCAGGGCAAGCAGAAGGTCGACGAGCTCCAGCAGCAGCGGGCCGGCAACGACCTGCTGCGCAAGCTCGGCGCCGCCTACTACGCCGAGCGCCGCGGCAGCGGCACGCCCGAGGCCACCCAGAGCGCGCTGACCGCCCTGGAAGCCCATATCACCGCGCACGGCGACGGCTTCCTGCACAGCTGACGCCCCGCCACCGCACCCCCGTCCCCACCCCGCCGCCCCGCTCCCCTCCCCTGCCCTGACGCTCCCGTGACGCTCCCCGTGACCGGCCCCGGCCCGCAGGCCCTCCGCCCCCGCCTCCCCTCGCCCCTCCAGCCCGTGGACGACGAGCCGTTCGCCCGCCGCGGCGTCCGCCTCGTCCTCAAGCGCGACGACCTCATCCACCCGGACCTGCCGGGCAACAAATGGCGCAAGCTCGCGCCGAATCTCGCGGCCGCGGCCGAGGCCGGCGACCGCACGCTGCTCACCTTCGGCGGCGCGTACTCCAACCACCTGCGCGCCACGGCCGCCGCCGGCCGGCTCCTGGGCCTCGCCACCATCGGCGTGGTCCGCGGCGAGGAGCTGGCCGGCGCCCCGCTCAACTGGTCCCTGGCCCGCTGCGCCGCCGACGGTATGCGGCTGCACTTCACCGACCGCGCCACCTACCGCCGCAAGGACGACCCGGAGGTGCTGGCCGCCCTCCGCGACCGCTTCGGCGCCTTCCGCCTCATACCGGAGGGCGGCAGCAACGCCCTCGCCGCCCAGGGCTGCGCGGAGCTGGGCCGGGAGCTGCGCGGGCGGGCCGGCACGGTCGCGGTGGCCTGCGGCACCGGCGGCACCCTGGCCGGGCTCGCAGCCGGCCTCGGCCCCGGGCAGCGCGCCCTGGGCGTCCCGGTCCTCAAGGGCGGCCGCCCGCACTTCCTCCACGACACGGTCGCCGGACTCCAGCGCGCGGCGTTCGGCGGCGTCCGCGGCGACTGGAGCCTGGCCGAGGACTTCCACTTCGGCGGCTACGCCCGCCGCACGCCCGAGCTCGACGCGTTCGCCGACGCCTTCGAGCAGCGGCACGGCCTGCCCGTCGAGCGGGTCTACGTCGCCAAGCTGCTGTTCGCGCTGACCGCGCTGGCCGAGCGGGGCGCCTTCCCGGAGGGCAGCACGGTCGCCGCCGTCATCACGGGCACTCCGTAACGGTGGCGGCTACGGGGCGCTACGGCGCGCCCTCCCGGTAGGCCGCGGCCTCCTCCAGGTCCAGCCGCCGCAGCAGCGTCCGCATCATCTCGTCATCGATCCGGCGGGCGTCCCGCAGTTCGACGAAGACCCGCCGCTCCGCCTCGATCATCTCCCGGGCCAGCCGGCGGTAGGTGTCGTCGGCGGTCTCCCCGGTCACCTCGTTCACCGCGCCCAGCCGCTCCCACACCGCGTTGCGGCGGCGCTCCAGGACCGTGCGCAGCCGGTCGGCGAGGGGCCCCGGCAGGGCGTTCCGCTCGTCCTGGAGCAGCGCGTCGAGCCGGGCCTCGGCGGCCCGCGACGCCTCGCTCTGCGCCTGCGCCTCGGCCAGCGTCTCGGCCTCCGCGTCCCGGCCGGGCAGCCGCAGCGCCCGGATCAGCGGCGGCAGCGTCAGCCCCTGGACGACGAGGGTGCCGATGACGGTGGTGAAGGTCAGGAACAGCACCAGGTCGCGGGCCGGGAAGGGCCCGCCGCCGGGCAGATGCGCCGGAACCGAGAACGCGATGGCCAGCGACACCACGCCGCGCATCCCGGCCCAGCCGACGATGACCGGCGCCCGCCAGGTGGTGTCCGGTTCCCGGGCGCGGATCCGGGCGGAGAGCAGCCGCGGCAGGTAGGTGGCGGGGAAGACCCACACGTACCGGGCCAGCACCACCGCGGCGAACACCAGGGCCGCGTACGCCAGCGCCCGCCCGGTACCGACGTCCTCCAGCCCGCGCAGCACCACCGGCAGTTGCAGCCCGATCAGCGCGAAGACGGCCGACTCCAGCACGAAGGAGACCATCTTCCACACCGCCTCCTCCTGGAGCCGGGTCTCGAAGTCCACCTGCCAGGAGCGGTGCCCCAGGTAGAGCCCGACGACCACGACGGCGAGCACCCCGGAGGCCCCGACCTGCTCGGCGGCGGCGTACGCGGTGAACGGGATGAGCAGCGAGAGGGTGTTCTCCAGGAGCGGCGACTGGCGCAGCCGGCGGCGCAGCCAGTGCAGCGGCACCATCAGGACGACGCCGATCCCGACGCCCCCGAGGGACGCCAGCGCGAACTCCGCGAGGCCGCTGCCCCAGCTCGCCGCCGTCCCCAGCGCGGCGCCCAGCGCCACCTTGTAGGCGGTGATCGCGGTGGCGTCGTTCACCAGCGATTCGCCCTGGAGGATCGTGGTGATGCGGTGCGGCAGCCCCAGCCGGCGGGCGATCGCGGTGGCCGCGACGGCGTCCGGCGGGGCGACCACGGCGCCCAGGACGAGCGCGGGGGCCAGCGGCAGGTCCGGGATGGCCAGATAGGCCGCGTAGCCGACGGCCAGCGTCGCGAAGAGCACGTAGCCGACCGAGAGCAGCGCCACCGGCCGGAGGTTGGCCCGCAGGTCCAGGTAGGAGCTGTCCAGCGCGGCGGTGTGCAGCAGCGGGGGCAGCAGCAGCGGCAGCACGATGTGCGGATCGAGCGGGTAGGCCGGGACGCCCGGGAGGTAGGCGGCGCCCAGGCCCACCGCGACCAGCAGCAGCGGCGCCGGCACCGGCGTCCGCCGCGCCAGCCCGGCCACCCCGGCACTGCCCGCCACCAGCAGCAACAGCGGCATCACATCCACGCCCGCACCGTCCCCACACCACTCCCCCGCCGGCCGTCCCGGCGATCTAACCTGGCCATCATGAGCGAGTACGGCCAACGGATCACGCACGGGCGGGCCACGCCCCTTACGCGCACCCCCGTTACAGGCGCGCCTCTTACGGGCGCCGCCGACCGGAGCGGGGCACCGGTATGACCACCTGCGCGCACGCCCCCGGTCTGCCGGACCCCGAGCCGGCGCCCCTGAGCGAGACCTGCCTGGAGTGCCAGGCCGCCGGCAGCCACCCGGTGCAGCTGCGGCTGTGCCTGGAGTGCGGCTACGTCGGCTGCTGCGACTCCTCGCCGTACCGCCACGCCACCGCCCACTACCACCGCACCGGCCACCCGGTGATGCGGTCCTTCGAGCCCGGCGCCTCCTGGCGATGGTGCTTCGTCGACGAGACCCTGCTGTGAGCCGTCCCCGCGGCACCGCCGTCCGGCCGCTTGACGCCCCCGTCTAGCCTGAGCGGCATGATCCGCGAAGCGACCCCCGACGACGTCCCCGAGATCCTCGCCATGATCGGCGAACTGGCCGCCTACGAACGCGTCCCCGAAGCCGCCCAGGCCACCGAGCCGCAGCTGAAGGAGGCGCTCTTCGGCCCCCAGCCGGCCGCCTTCGCGCTGATCGCCGAGGACGCCGGCGCACCCGTCGGCTTCGCCCTGTGGTTCCGGAACTTCTCCACCTGGACGGGCACGCACGGTGTCTATCTGGAGGACCTCTACGTCCGCCCCGAGGCGCGCGGCGGCGGTCACGGCAAGGCGCTGCTGGCGGCCCTGGCCCGGATCTGCGCGGAGCGGGGATATCAGCGTTTCGAGTGGTCCGTCCTGGACTGGAACGAACCGGCCATCGGTTTTTACCGGTCCATCGGCGCCCGGCCCATGGACGAATGGACGGTCTTCCGGCTCACTGGAGATGCGCTGCACTCGCTGGCGGAGACCGCGCCCGCCAACGGAGCGTGACCGGACGCGATTTGGCGGCGCAGACCCCTACCACCGTCCGTGCCCGAGGTTTTACACTCAGTAACAGACGCGTCGCCGGCGGGCCGGCCGTCGCCGTCCGGACGGCTGCCCTGCTCCTTCCGGGCGACACCGGCCCGCGGATCGCGGTAGCGTCACAGCCGAACCACGACCCGCGCCGGATCGTTCTCCTTGCACCTGGCGGGAGAGCCGCCCGGCACGGATACCCGAAGTACGCGAAGTACGCGAACGCAAGAGCTTCAACGCATTCCAGCTCTACCAGCTTGTGCCACCTTGGAGGTGAGGGTGTCCCAGATCGCAGGCGAGCCCGGGACTCAGGACTTCGTGGAAGTCCGTCTGCCCGCTGCGGGTGCCTACCTGTCCGTGCTGCGAACGGCCACGGCCGGTCTCGCAGCCCGCTTGGACTTCACCCTCGACGAGATCGAGGATCTGCGCATCGCGGTCGACGAGGCGTGCGCGATCCTGCTGCAGCAGGCCGTCCCCGGCTCCGTGCTCAGCTGCGTCTTCAAGCTCATCGACGACGCGCTGCTGGTGACGGTGTCGGCCCCGACGACCGACGGCCGCGCCCCGGAGCGCGACACCTTCGCCTGGACGGTGCTCTCCGCGCTGGCCGGCAAGGTCGATTCGGACGTCGCCGAGGACCGTACGGTCACCATCAGTCTGTACAAGGAGCGCGGCGCCGGTCCCGGACCGTCATGACCGAACAGGGGGCCCCGTGAAAGATCTCGAAGGCGGCGCGAGGATGGCGGCGGGCGCGGTCATCCCCGGGCAGCATGTCCGGCCGCACCCGGTGGGAGCGGACGACCACGGCGGCAGGTTGGACGCGGAGCAGGTGGAGCGGGCGGACCACATGGACCAGAGCGAGCGGCAGGACGAGCGCGCGGACGGGCGTCCGCCGGCTTCCGGCGACCGGCCCCAGGACGGGCCGGCCGCCGGGCCGGCGGCGGTGCCGGACCGCGGCGGCGCCCGGGCGATGTTCTACGAGCTGCGCAAGCTCCCGGACGGCTCCCCGGAGCGCGCCGAGCTGCGCAACACCCTCGTACGGATGCATCTGCCGCTGGTCGAGCACCTGGCCCGGCGGTTCCGCAACCGCGGTGAGCCGCTCGACGACCTCACCCAGGTCGCCACGATCGGCCTGATCAAGTCGGTGGACCGCTTCGACCCGGAGCGCGGGGTGGAGTTCTCCACGTACGCCACGCCCACCGTCGTCGGCGAGATCAAGCGGCACTTCCGGGACAAGGGCTGGGCGGTCCGCGTCCCGCGCCGCCTCCAGGAGCTGCGGCTGTCGCTGACCACCGCGACCGCCGAGCTGTCCCAGCGGCACGGCCGGGCGCCCACGGTGCACGAGCTGGCCGAGCACCTGAGCATCTCGGAGGAGGAGGTGCTGGAGGGCCTGGAGTCCGCGAACGCCTACAGCACCCTCTCCCTCGACGTCCCGGACACCGACGACGAGTCCCCGGCGGTCGCCGACACGCTCGGCGCGGAGGACGAGGCGCTGGAGGGCGTGGAGTACCGCGAATCCCTCAAGC
Organism: Streptomyces sp. NRRL F-4489; assembly: GCF_001509485.1. Taxonomy (GTDB): domain Bacteria; phylum Actinomycetota; class Actinomycetes; order Streptomycetales; family Streptomycetaceae; genus Streptomyces. The sequence goes on along the minus strand of NZ_LLZI01000024.1, from coordinate 38,267 downwards.
CGCTGCTGGAGGACCTCCCGCCGCGCGAGAAGAAGATCCTGCTGCTGCGCTTCTTCGGCAACATGACCCAGTCCCAGATCGCCCAGGAGGTCGGCATCTCCCAGATGCACGTCTCCCGCCTCCTGGCCCGCACCCTGGCCCAACTCCGCGACAAACTCCTCGTCGAGGAGTGACCCCCGGACGCCCGGCGACCCCCCGCCCGGCGCTCCACCCCAGCGCGCCGCCCGTCCCAGCGGCGCGCTCTGCGGCACGCGTCCCGGCCCTGCGGCACGCTGGACGACCGGCCGCGCCCTGCCGCGTCGTCCCCGTAGCTCGCTGCCCGTCCCAGCGGGGCGCTGCCGCGTCTGTCCCCGCGCCGCCCCGGGCGCGTTGCTCGCCCCCGTAGCGCGCTGCCCGTTCCCTCGGCGTACTGCCCGTCTCTACGGTGCCCGGCGCGCCGCTCGTCCCCCCAGCGCCCCGGCGTGCACCGGTGCGCCCCGGGAGCCCCGCTCGCCGTGGAAATACCCCCTCCCCCGGCCCCGTTGTGGCCCCGCAGGGGGCGTTGCGGTCCCCTACGGGATCCGTTCGCCCCACCCCTACGGGCCCGCCGGCCCCTCACACGCCGCCCGCGCCCGGCGCGCCGCGGCCGCCCAGGCTTACGGCGCCTCGCGCGGCCCGATGCCCAGGGCCGTGGTCGCCGTCGGGTTGACCAGGAGGACGAGGACGACCACCGCCGCCACCGCCAGCGCGGCACCGGCGGCGATCAGCGCGCCGCCGCCCTTGACCAGCGTCCAGGCGACCGGCAGCGCCACGATCTGGGTGATCAGCGACGGCCCCCGGCTCCACCGGCGGCGGCGCCACAGGCCCCGCGCGGCGACCAGCGGCAGCACCGCCAGCGCCAGGATGGTCACCCCGCCCATCTCCGCCTGCTGCGGACTGTCGGGCGACCCGACCAGCCCGTTGAGCAGCATGTACGCGCCAAGGGCGGCCAGCGCCAGGCCCTCGACGGCGGTGAGTGCCGCGGCGGAGCTCAGCCGGGCGGGGCGCGGGCCGGCCGGCTCGGCCACCGCGGAGGCGCCGCCGGCTCGCTTCGGGGACTGCTTCTGCTGACTGGTCACCCCAGCAGGGTAGCGCCGGGCCCCGCCCGTCCCGGGGCCGCCCGCACCGTGGACAGGAGCGAGGGCGGTACCGGCAGGTAGGTACGCTGCTGCATATGCGCGCACTTCTCGTGGTCAATCCCGCAGCAACCACCACGAGTGCCCGTACCCGCGACGTCCTCACCCACGCGCTGGCCAGCGACCTCAAGCTGGAGGTCGCCGAGACGCGGTACCGCGGGCACGCCCGCGACCTGGCCCGGGAGGCCGCCGAGGGCGGGCAGACCGACCTGGTGGTGGCGCTCGGCGGCGACGGCACGGTCAACGAGGTCGTCAACGGCCTGCTGTCCACCGGCCCCGACCCGGAGTCCCACCCCCGGCTCGCCGTCGTCCCCGGCGGCTCCACCAACGTCTTCGCGCGCGCCCTGGGCCTGCCCAACGACGTGGTGGAGGCCACCGGCGCCCTGCTGGACGCGCTGCGCGACCGCAGCGAGCGCACGGTCGGACTGGGCCTGGCCTCCGGCACGCCGGGCAGCCCGGACGAGGGGGTGCCGCCCCGGTGGTTCACCTTCTGCGCCGGTTTCGGCTTCGACGCGGGCGTGGTCGGCCGGGTCGAGCAGCAGCGCGAGCGCGGCAAGCGCTCCACCCACGCCCTGTACGTGCGACAGGTCGTACGGCAGTTCCTGGGCGAGGCCAACCGCCGCCGGGGCACCATCACCCTCGAACGGCCGGGCGAGGAGCCGGGCACGACGGAGGTCACCGAGAACCTCGCCATGTCGATAATCTGCAACACCGCCCCGTGGTCCTATCTGGGCAACCGTCCGATCTACCCGTCCCCGGACGCGTCCTTCGACACCGCCCTGGATCTCTTCGCGCTGGACAAGTTCTCGGTGTCGGCGGTGACCCGCTACGGCTCCCAGCTCCTGGCGTCCACCCCGGAGCGCGGCCCACGGGGCAAGCACGCCCTCTCCCTCCACGACCTCACCGACTTCACCTTGCATTCACAGGTTCCGCTGCCGTTTCAGATGGACGGTGACCACCTGGGACTGCGGACGAGTGTGACGTTCACAGGCGTACGCCGTGCACTGCGTGTGATTGTGTGAGCAGTAGGGCCTAAAGTCCTTTCACTCGAACGTTTAGGCTGGCTTCCACCCCCTGGAATGACGGCTGTGAGCTAGGCGACACCAAGGAATCAAAAAAAAGTTTCCGGAAGGGGTTGTATCCGCCGCCGAGGTTTGCGAGTCTCTTCATGGCGATCGGGACGGCCGCTTTACCGGCCCCCTTGAGAGCCCGAATCCTCCTCCTCATCCCACAGGACCGCACCAGTCCTTGACTGGCTTTCGGCCCTTCCCTTGTGGAGGGATTCGTGAAAGCGTTCACATTCACAAGCAACGTTCCCGTCACACGAGGAGATGGAGCAGCCATGGACTGGCGTCACCGCGCCGTTTGCCGCGAAGAAGACCCCGAGCTCTTCTTCCCCATCGGCAACACCGGTCCCGCGCTGCTGCAGATCGAGGAAGCCAAGGCCGTCTGCCGCCGCTGCCCCGTCATGGAGCAGTGCCTGCAGTGGGCGCTCGAGTCCGGCCAGGACTCCGGCGTCTGGGGTGGTCTGAGCGAGGACGAGCGCCGCGCGATGAAGCGCCGTGCGGCTCGCAACCGGGCGCGCAACGCCAGCGCCTGAGCCAGCCTCCCCGTGGCCCCCGAGCCGCAGCGCGCAGTACCTTCGATGCCCGCCCGGAGCTGAGACCCGGTCGTGACCGCATCGCAATAGCTTTGAGCCCCGGACCGTCACCGGTCCGGGGCTTGTTGCTGTCCCGGGGCGGGCCCGGGCCGCGGACTGTCCGGGAGGGCGGGCCGCCGGCCGGGCGGTCAGTGCTTCTTCTCGGCGCGGACGGGGATGTCGAGCAGCACCTGGGTGCCGCCCTCGGGCCGGCGGACCATGTCGAACGCGCCGCCCAACTCCCCCTCCACCAGGGTCCGGACGATCTGGAGCCCGAGGTTCCCGGTGCGCTGCGGGTCGAATCCCTCGGGCAGGCCGCGGCCGTTGTCCTGGACGGTGACCAGCAGCCGGGGCTCGGTGCGGCTGCCGCCGCGGACCGCGCCGACCTCGACGGTGCCGTGCTGCGCCTCGTCGAAGGCGTGCTCCAGGGCGTTCTGGAGGACCTCGGTGAGCACCATCGACAACGGGGTGGCCACCTCCGCGTCCAGGATGCCGAAGCGGCCGGTGCGGCGGGTGGCGACCTTCCCCGGGGCGATCTCGGCGACCATGGCGAGCACCCGGTCGGCGATCTCGTCGAACTCCACCCGCTCGTCCAGGGTCTGGGAGAGCGTCTCGTGCACGATGGCGATCGAACCGACCCGGCGGACCGCCTCGTTGAGCGCCTCGCGGCCCTGTTCGGATTCCATCCGGCGGGACTGGAGGCGGAGCAGGGCGGCGACGGTCTGGAGATTGTTCTTCACCCGGTGGTGGATTTCCCGGATGGTGGCGTCCTTGGTGATCAGTTCGCGTTCGCGGCGGCGGAGTTCGGTGACATCGCGCAGCAGGACCAGCGATCCGATATGCGTTCCCTTGGGCTTGAGCGGAATGGCCCGCAATTGGATCACTCCGTCGTTGCCCTCGACCTCGAATTCCCTCGGCGCCCAGCCGCTGGCCAGTTTGACCAGGGCCTCGTCCACCGGGCCGCGGGCCGGGGCGAGTTCGGCGGTGGCCCGGCCGAGGTGGTGGCCCACCAGGTCGGCGGCGAGGCCGAGGCGGTGGTAGGCGGAGAGCGCGTTGGGGCTGGCGTATTGGACCACGCCGTCGGCGTCGAGCCGGATCAGGCCGTCGCCGGCGCGCGGCGAGGCGTCCATGTCGACCTGCTGGCCGGGGAACGGAAACGTTCCAGCAGCGATCATCTGGGCGAGGTCGGAGGCGCTCTGGAGGTAGGTGAGCTCCAGCCGGCTGGGGGTGCGCACGGTCAGCAGATTGGTGTTGCGGGCGATCACGCCGAGCACCCGGCCCTCGCGGCGGACCGGGATGGACTCGACCCGGACCGGGACCTCCTCGCGCCACTCGGGGTCGCCCTCGCGCACGATGCGGCCCTCGTCCAGGGCGGAGTCCAGCATCGGGCGGCGGCCCCGGGGAACGAGGTGGCCGACCATGTCGTCCTGGTAGGAGGTCGGGCCGGTGTTCGGGCGCATCTGGGCGACCGACACGTACCGGGTGCCGTCGAGGGTGGGGACCCACAGGACGAGGTCGGCGAAGGAGAGGTCGGAGAGCAGCTGCCACTCCGAGACCAGCAGGTGCAGCCACTCCAGGTCGGAATCGCTCAGAGCGGTGTGCTGGCGTACGAGATCGTTCATCGAGGGCACACCTGGGAGCCTACCGGCGTACGGTATGTGTTGTGCCTGCGCGGCCATGGACAGGGAAGAATGGTCTAGTCCAGAATGTGCGGTGCGGCACACCCGGGGGCCAGGCCCCCGGCGCCAGAACTTCCGCTCTCCCCGCACAGGAGGGCGGATCGAGGCCCGCGGCGCTCTCTGCCCTGACTGCGCCCGGGCCTTACAGATCGACCGGTCCCGGGACGGGGCCGTGCCCCCGACCGCACAGGGGGCACCTCCCGCCCATTGGTACGGGACCGGCCGATGTCAGCTCCGGGCTGCGGTGCCGGACAGGTTGAGGGTCCTGTCCCGGCGCCGCGGCCCGCGGGTGTTTCCGGGGCCGTTCGCTACGCGCTGCTCCGGGCTGCTGCTTCCTTCCGTGGATGGGCTTCCTTGCTCGGCCAGGCGTTCATGGCCAGGTCGGCGACCGCCTCCAGGGTCTCGCGGTCGGCGCCGTCCCGTGCGGACTGCGACATTCCGGCGAGGATCGCGCTGACGTACTCGGCCAGGGCGCGGGCGTCGGTGCCGGCGGGGAGGTCGCCGGCGGCGAGGTCGGCCCGTATGGCGCGCTCGATCTCCTGGACGTTCTTCCGGCGCTTGTGGCGGAGCGACGCCGCGACCTCGGCGGAGGCGGGCGCGGTGTTGAGCGCGGCGCTGATCACCATGCAGCCGCGCGGGCGGTCGGGGACGGTGTACTCGGCGGCGGCCTCGCGCAGGGCGCGCTCGACGCCGCGGCGGGCGGTCGGCTCCTCGGCCAGGGCGCGGGTGATGAAGCCGCCGTAGAGCCGGCCGTAGACCGCGACCGCCTCCTCGAACAGGGCCTTCTTGTCGCCGAAGGCGGCGTAGAGGCTGGGGGCGCTGATGCCCATCTCGCGGGTGAGGTCGGAGATGGACGTGGACTCGTAGCCGTGCTCCCAGAAGGAACGGATCGCCTTCTCCAGGGCCGTGTCGCGGTCGAAGGACCGGGGCCGGCCGCGCTGCTTGCTCTCCTTCGCCACCATGGAGTGAATTCTATAGCGGTCGGTAAGAAATGCGTGCTACGGTTTTTGTGTAGCGAGCGATACAGAAAGTTCGCCGAGGTCAGGCGCGCGTACGGCGCAGTCGTACGCGGCGCGCACGAGATGAAGGGGAGGGGCCCGCGATGGGGGCACTCAGCGGTAGGACGGCACTGGTGACGGGCGGCGGCCGGGGGATCGGCCGGGCGATCTCGGAGCGGCTGGGACGGGACGGCGCGCGGGTCGGCGTGCACTACTCCGGCGGCGAGGCGGCGGCGAAGGAGACCGCCGCGGCGATCGAGGCGGCGGGCGGCGAGGCGTTCCTCGTGCGGGCCACGCTGGGCGAGCCCGGGGACGCCGAGGCACTGTGGTCGGCGTTCGACGCCCACGCCGACGGCCTGGACATCCTGGTGAACAACGCCGGGATCAACAAGACACTGGACGGCACCCTACGGCCGTTCACCGAGACGACCCGCGCCGACATCGAGCATCTCTTCGCGGTCAACAGCACCGCGCCGTTCCTCATCATCCAGCAGGGGCTGTCCCGGCTGCGGGACGGCGGGCGGATCATCAACGTCTCCACCGGGCTGACCCAGACGGCGGCCAGGTCCGAGCTGCTCGCCTACGCGATGTCCAAGGGCGCGGTGGACGTCCTGACCCGCGGCCTGGCCCTGGAGCTCGGCCCGCGCGGCATCACGGTCAACGCCGTCCTGCCCGGCGCTGTCGACACCGATATGAACGCCGCCTGGCTGCGCGGTGAGGGCAATGCCGCGGCCCGCGCGGAGACCGGCGCGCGTTCCCCGCTGGGGCGGGTCGCGGAGCCGTCGGACATCGGCGATGTGGTGGCCTTCCTCGCCTCGCGGGACAGCCGGTGGGTGACGGGCCAGTGGATAGACGCCACGGGCGGCGCCCAGCTCTGACGGGCGGCGCCGGCCGGGTCCCGATGGGGCCGCTCCCCCGGCCGCGTCCCGCCGCGGCCGCCCTCCGGCTCGGCGCCCCAGCCCCCGTCTGCGGCCGCTTCCCGGTCCGGCGGCCGCCGCCGGGTGGCTACCGGGGCGCCGGGGAGAGGTGGGGAAAACGTGCCGTTTTGTTCAAGGACGCCACGGGGTCGAGGAGGCCCGGCTCTGCTAGATTGGTCTATACCACATGAGACCACTCCAGAACGGCAGGCCAAGCGTGGAAGTTGTCATCGTCCCGGACGCCGCGGCAGGCGGCGAGCTCATCGCCGAGGCCATCGCCACCCTGGTGCGCCGCAAGCCCGAGGCGCTGCTCGGCGTGGCCACCGGCTCGACCCCGTTGCCCATTTACGAGGCACTGGCGGCGAAGGTCCGGGCCGGCGAGGTGGATGCCTCGCGGGCGCGGATCTGCCAGCTCGACGAGTATGTGGGCCTGCCCGCCGGGCACCCCGAGTCGTACCGCTCGGTGGTGCTGCGCGAGGTGGTGGAGCCGCTGGGGCTCGACGAGAGCGCGTTCATGGGACCGGACGGCACGGCCAAGGACGTCCAGGCGGCGTGCGAGGCGTACGACCGGGCGCTGCGCGAGGCCGGCGGGGTGGACCTCCAGCTGCTCGGGATCGGCACGGACGGGCACATCGGCTTCAACGAGCCCTGTTCGTCGCTGGCTTCGCGCACCCGCATCAAGACCCTGACCCAGCAGACCCGGGAGGACAACGCCCGCTTCTTCGACAGCCTGGACGAGGTCCCGCACCACGTCATCACCCAGGGCATCGGCACGATCCTGGAGGCCCGCCACCTGGTGCTGCTGGCCACCGGCGAGGGCAAGGCGGACGCGGTGGCCCAGGCCGTCGAGGGCCCGGTGGCCGCGCTGGTGCCGGCCTCCGCGCTCCAGCTGCACCCGCACGCCACGGTCGTCGTGGACGAGGCGGCGGCGGGCAAGCTGAAGCTGGCCGGATACTTCCGCGCGACCTACGCCGCCAAGCCGGAGTGGCAGGGGCTCTGACCCCGCACCGCCGGCGGCCCGAGGGCCCGTACCGGCGCCGGGCCGTGATGACCGGCCGGCGCGGGTGCGGGCCCTCGGTGGTGGAAGGCCGGGGGCGGGTGGGCCGTTCGCCGGTAAGCCGTTCGCCGGTGGGCCGTTCGCGGACGGCCCGGCCGGGGGTCACGCCGGGCGGGCGGTGAGGGCTTCGGCGGCGGCCTGGGCGCAGACGCGGGCGGCGCCGTGGGTGGCGAGGTGCGGGGCGCCCCGCGGCGGGGCCTGCGGGACGCCCATCTCCACCACGGCGGTGCGGGGGCGCGCGGTGAGGAGGGCGTGCAGGGCGTCGGCCATCCAGGGGTGGCGGTGGAGGTCGCGGACGACGGCGACGACGGGGCGTTCGCCGGCGGCGGTGAGGAGAGTGTCGAGGAGGGCGGGGACGCCGGCCGCGGCCTGGTCGGCGGTGTAAGTGGCGGTGGTGGTGCCGGGGAGGAGCCGGGTGAGTTCGGCGGCGAGGCCCCAGGGGGTCTCGTCCCCGACGGCGATATTGGCGAGGGGGGTGAAAGCGGCGACGTGCACCGGGCCGGTGAGCGGTTCGTGCGGGGCGGTGGAGGTCAGGCGGAGGGCGCGGCGGGCGGCGGCCAGGCCGATGCCGGGGGCGGGCTCCGGCCCCTCCCCCGCGCCCGCGACCCGGGTCCACTGGGCCAGGGTGCGGACCCGCGCGGCCGCGTCGGCGAGGCGTTCGGCGGGGAGTTCGCCCTCCCGGACGGCGCGGACGAGTGCGTCGCGCAGGCGCAGCACGGTGTCCTCGTCGGCCAGTCCGCCGCCGACGCAGATGGCGTCGGCGCCGGCGGCGAGCGCCAGGACGCTGCCGCGTTCGATGCCGTAGGTGGCGGAGATGGCCCGCATCTCGATGCCGTCGGTGACGATCAGGCCGTCGAAGCCGAGGCCGCCCTCGCCGGCGGGGGCACGCAGCAGGCCGTTGAGGGCGGCCGGGCTGAGGGTGGCGGGGCGTTCGGTGTCCACGGCGGGCAGCAGCAGGTGGGCGCTCATCACCGCGCGGGTCCCGGCGGCGATCGCGGCGCGGAACGGCACCAGTTCGCGTTCCTGAAGGGTGGCCAGGTCGGCGGTGACACGGGGGAGGTCGTGGTGGGAGTCGACGGCGGTGTCGCCGTGGCCGGGGAAGTGCTTGGCGCAGGCGGCGACGCCGGCGGACTGGAGTCCGTCGATGTAGGCGGCGGTGTGCCGGGCGACGAGGTGCGGGTCGGCGCCGAAGGAGCGGACGCCGATGACGGGGTTGCCGGGGTTGGAGTTGACGTCGGCAGACGGGGCCCAGTTGAGGGTGATGCCGCAGTCGGCCAGCCGGCGGCCGAGTTCCCGGGCGACGTCGCGGGTCAGCGCGGTGTCGTCGACGGCGCCGAGCGCGAGGTTGCCGGGGAAGGAGGAGCCGGTGCGCACTTCGAGGCGGGTGACGTCGCCGCCCTCCTCGTCGATGGCGACCAGCAGGTCCTCCCGGGCGCCGCGCAACTGCCCGCAGAGCGCGGCGAGTTGTTCGGGCCCGCGGACGTTGCGGCCGAAGAGGGCGACGGACACCAGGCCCTCGTCCAGCCGCCGCAGCAGCCAGTCCGGTGCGGTGGTGCCGGTGAAGCCGGGCTGGAGGACGGCGAGCGCGTCCCGGGTGAGGGTGTCGGCGGAGCGGATGACGGTGGCCATGGGCTATCCCTTCACTGCGCCGGAGGTGAGACCGCCGACCGCCTTGCGTTGCAGGAACAGGAAGAGGATCAGGATGGGGAGGGCGAAGAGGGAGGCGGCGGCCATGGTGGCGCCCCAGTCGTTGCCGAACTGCGTCTGGAACTGCGACAGCCACAGCGGCAGGGTGCCGGCGCCGGGCTCCTTGTTGAGGACCAGCACGAGCGGGAATTCGTTCCAGGCGGTGATGAAGCCGAAGAGGGAGGTGGCCATCAGACCGGGGGCCAGCAGCGGCAGCACGACCCGTACGAACGCCTGGCGGCGTGAGCAGCCGTCGACCATCGCCGACTCCTCCAGCTCCTTGGGGACGGCGGCGACGTAGCCGCGCAGGGTCAGGATGGTGAAGGGGAGGACCATGAGCATGTAGAAGAAGGTGAGCGGCACGAGGCTGTTGAGCAGGTCCGCGTCCCGGACGATCAGGTAGATGGAGATCACCATGACCTCCCAGGGCGCCATCTGGGCGACCATGAAGGTCAGCAGGATGCCCTTGCGGCCCTTGAAGCGCATCCGGGCGATGGCGAAGGACCCGCACAGCCCGATCACCAGCGAAAGGCCGACGGCGAGCAGGGTCACCAGCACGGAATTCCCGGCCAGCCGCCAGAAGTTGGGAGCGCTGACGGCCGTGGCGAAGTGCTCGAAGGTGCCGTGCAGCGGGAACCACACCGGGTCCTCGCTCAAGATGTCCCGGGTCGGCTTGAAGGCCGTGGCGAACATCCAGTACACGGGGAAGACGAAGCCGAGCGCGAGGACGGCGGCGGTCGCGTTGGGCCAGATGCGGCCGGCGAGTGGGCGCTTCACAGCGCGTCCTCCTCTTGCTTGAGCGTCAGGCGCAGGTAGTACGCGGTCAGGACGAGCAGCACGGCGATGGTCAGGACGGAGATCGCGGCGCCCATGCCGAAGTGGAGGTTGCCGACGCCCTCGGTGAAGGCGTAGATCGGCAGGGTCTCGGTGAGCCGGTCGGGACCGCCCTGGTTGATGGCGAAGATCTGCGGGAACGCCTTGAAGACCCAGATGACCTCGAGGAACGTCGTGGCCAGGAAGAAGGGGCGCAGGAAGGGGAAGGTGACGGAGGTGAAGACCTGCCAGGTGCCGGCGCCGTCCATCCGGGCGGCCTCGTAGAGCTCCTTGGGGATGGTCGTGGTGGCCGCGTAGAGGTTGAGGGCCACGAAGGGCAGCGACTGCCAGACGATCAGGACGGTGATGACGAAGAAGGTGGACTGCTGGGTGCCGACCCAGTCGTAGCGGGCCATGGCGTGCCAGCCGAGGTGGTCCAGGATCCAGTTGACGACGCCGTAGCGGGAGTCGAAGAGCCACTGGAAGACGGTGGTGGCGGCGATCGACGGCATCGCCCAGGCGAGCACCAGCGCGACCGACAGCACCAGCCGCATGGCCGTGCCGAGCCGGGCCAGCAGCAGGCCGAGCAGGGTGCCGAGCACCATGATCAGGACGACGTTGACGGCGGTGAAGACGAGGGTGCGGCCGGTGACCCGCCAGAACTGCTCGCTGGCCAGCACCTCGTGGTAGTTGCCCAGGCCGCGCCAGTCGGTGAGGTGCTGGATCAGCTCCTTCATGTTGAGGTTCTGGAAGGAGAGCACCACATTGCGGACGAGGGGCCAGCCGAGGAAGACCGCGGTGGCGAGCAGGGCCGGGAGCAGCAGGAGGTAGGGCGCCGCGCGCCGGCCGCCGGGGCCGCGGCGGGCGGGTGGGGCGCCGCCCGGGCCGGTGCGCGGCCCGGTCCTCGCCGCGGCTTCGTCGAGCTGCACTGCCATGAGCGTGTGGTCCCCTCGTTCCCGTGGTGGCGCGTTACGTCCCCGTGGCGACGGCCGGGCGGCCCGCGGGTGCCGCCGGTCCCGTCCGGCCGCGGCCGCGGGGTCGTGCGAGGCGTACGGGCCGGGGGCGGCCGGCCCGTACGCGGCCGGTGGCGGCTACTCCTTGGCGAGCCGCGTGTTGATCTCGGACTCGATGTCCTTGGCGGCGTCGGCCGGGGTCTTACCGTTGAGCACCGCGGTCATGTAGTTCTTGATCGGGTTGGGCACGTTCTCCACCGCGGCCCACTGGGGGATCAGCGGGGTGGTGCCGCCGGACTTCTCGGCGGCCGGGGCGGCGGCCGCGGCGGCCGGGTTCTCCTTGGCGGCGCCGGCCAGGGCCGGGGACTTGGGCGTCCAGCCGGCCTCCTTGACCATCTGGGCGTCGTTGTCCTTGGAGAGCGCGATCCGCAGGAATTCCTTGGCGAGTTCCTGCTTCTTGCCCATTCCGGCGACCGCGAAGTTGGAGCCGCCGAGGAAGACGCCCTCGGGCTTGTCCGCGGTCTCCCCCGGAATGGTGAAGAATCCGATGTCGTCCTTGATGGCGGGGTTGGCCTTGATGGCGGTGGCGGCCTCGTAGCCCATGGCGATGAGGGCGCCGGTCTTCCCCTTGGCGAAGATCTCGGCCTGCTGCGGGGTGGCCTCGTCCTTGTTCTTGGGGGCGGTGCTGAACGCCTGGTACTGCTTGTAGATGTCCATGGCCTTGGCCACCTTGGGGTCACCGAAATTGGAGACCCATTTCCCGCCCTCCTTCTTCACCAGTTGCGCGCCGGTGCCGATGGTGAGGCCGTCGAGGAAGTACCAGTTCTGGCCGGGCAGGTAGAGCGGCTCGGCGTCGGTCTTGTCCTTGATGGTCTGGAAGTCGTGGAAGAGCTCGGCGCGGGTGGCGGGCGGCTTGGTGAGACCGGCCGCGGCCCAGATCTTCTTGTTGTACATCACCACGCGGTTGCCGGCGAACCACGGCAGGGCGTACTGCTTTCCGTCCACCAGCGCGGCCTTGTTGAAGGTGTCGCCCCAGTCGGCGCCGATCTCCTTCTTCAGATCGCTGAGGTCGGCCAGCGCGCCGGCCTTGGCATAGGCGGCGGTCTGGGTGTTGCCGATCTCGACGACATCCGGCGGGGTGTCCTCGGAGAGCGCGGTACTGAGTTTCTGCTGGATGCCGTTCCACTGCTGGACCTTGAATTCCACCGTGGCGCCGGTCTTCTTCTGGAATTGCTCGGAGACCTGCTTGGTCCATTGCGCCGGATTCGAACCGGACATCACCCAGACGGTCAGCTTCTGGCCTTTGTAGCCGTCCGCGCCCGCTTTTTCGCCGCTCGACCCACAGGCAGCGACACTCACCAGCATTCCCGCGACCGCGGTCGCCGCTATGAGCCCACGCTTCATCGCGCTCTCCCCCTCAAGGACGGGTATGGCTTTAATGGTTTAGACCAGTTCCCGCAGCTTGGCCTAGACCTTTAGGGGTGTCAAGGGTGTATAAGAGTCGCTGTCAGGTCCGTTACCGGACCGACATCTGGCGGGGCGGGACCCGCGAAGCCGCACGGCCGGCCCGTCCGTGCCACGATGTGAGCCGCTACGTACGGAGGAGCCGGTGACGGCAGCAGGACAGGCAGCGGAGAGGCGGGGCATGGAGACCGAGGCGGGCAGCGCCGAGAACGGCGGCGGGGCCACGCGCACCGCCCGGGTGCCCAAGTACTACCGGCTCAAGCGGCATCTGCTGGAGATCACCGAGACCCTGCCGCCGGGCACCCCCGTCCCGCCCGAACGCACCCTCGCCGCCGAGTTCGACACCTCCCGGACCACCGTCCGGCAGGCCCTCCAGGAGCTGGTCGTCGAGGGCCGCCTGGAGCGCATCCAGGGCAAGGGCACCTTCGTCGCCAAACCGAAGGTCTCGCAGGCGCTGCAACTGACCTCGTACACCGAGGACATGCGGGCGCAGGGCCTGGAGCCGACCTCGCAGCTGCTGGACATCGGCTACGTCACCGCCGACGACCGGCTGGCCGGACTGCTGGACATCACCCCCGGCGGCCGGGTGCTGCGCATCGAGCGGCTGCGGCTGGCCAGCGGCGAACCGATGGCCATCGAGACCACCCATCTGTCCGCCAAGCGCTTCCCGGCGCTGCGCCGCAACCTCGTCAAGTACACCTCCCTCTACACCGCGCTGGCCGAGGTGTACGCGGTGCGCCCGGCGGAGGCCGAGGAGACCATCGAGACGTCGCTGGCCACACCGCGCGAGGCCGGGCTGCTGGGCACCGACGTGGGCCTGCCGATGCTGCTGCTCTCCCGGCACTCGCTGGACGCCGAGGGGCGGCCGGTGGAGTGGGTGCGGTCGGTCTACCGCGGCGACCGCTACAAGTTCGTCGCCCGGCTCCAGCGGCCGGCGGACTGACCGCGCGCCGGACCGGACCACCGACCGGGGCACCGGGCCCGCCCACCGCGCCCCGTCCCGGCGCCCGTCCGCCCAACTCCCCCGTGGTCACCGCTCCATACCGATATGCGGACAGCTGGTGACGGCTGCCACGCCGCTGGCTTACATTTCCAGCCGATTACCCAGGAGTTCAGACAGGGACGGGAGCCACGGTCATGGCCGAGAACGCCGCATCACCGGACCGCAGACCGGTCGTCACCCCCACACGGGTGGTGGCCGGATTGTGTCTGCTCGCCCCGTTCATCGCGATGCTGTGGGTGAGTTCGTACGCCAGGATCGAACCGACGCTGATCGGGATCCCGTTCTTCTACTGGTACCAGATGGCGTGGGTGCTGATCTCGACGGCGCTGACCGCCGTCGCCTACCGGCTCGTCCGGCGTGAGCAGCGCGCCCGCAAGGGCGGTGCCCAGTGATGAACTCCCCCGCCACCACGCTCGCCGCGGGCCCCCAGGGTGTCAACGGCGTGGCGCTCACCGTCTTCATCGTCTTCTTCCTCGCCGTGACGGTCATGGGCTTCCTGGCCGCGCGCTGGCGCCGCGCCGAGCAGTCCGCCAACCTCGACGAATGGGGCCTGGGCGGGCGCAGCTTCGGCACCTGGATCACGTGGTTCCTGCTCGGCGGCGACCTGTACACCGCGTACACGTTCGTGGCCGTCCCGGCGGCGATCTACACGGCGGGCGCCTCCGGCTTCTTCGCCGTCCCGTACACCATCCTGGTCTACCCGCTGATCTTCACCTTCCTGCCCCGGCTGTGGTCGGTCTCGCACCGGCACGGCTACGTCACCACCTCCGACTTCGTGCGCGGCCGCTTCGGTTCGAAGGGCCTGTCGCTGGCCGTGGCGCTCACCGGACTGCTGGCCACGATGCCGTACATCGCGCTCCAACTGGTCGGCATCCAGGCCGTGCTGGACGTGATGGGCGTCGGCGGCGGGGAGCACGCCAACTGGTTCGTCAAGGATCTGCCGCTGCTGATCGCCTTCGCGGTGCTGGCGGCGTACACCTACTCCTCCGGGCTGCGGGCGCCGGCGCTCATCGCGTTCGTCAAGGACGGGCTGATCTACCTCGTCATCGCGGTGGCCATCATCTACATCCCCATCAAGCTGGGCGGTTTCGGCGAGATCTTCCACGCGGCCGGCAAGACGCTGGCCCAGCACGGGCCGACCGGCAAACCGCGCGGTGAACTGGCCAGCGGGCCCAACGCCCAGTGGGCGTACGCCACGCTCGCACTCGGCTCGGCGCTGGCGCTGTTCATGTACCCGCACTCGATCACCGCGACGCTCTCCTCGCGCAGCCGCAACGTGATCCGCCGCAACACCACCATCCTCCCCCTCTACTCGCTGATGCTGGGCTTCCTCGCGCTGCTCGGCTTCATGGCGATCAAGGCCGGGACGGACACCCACGGGAACGCGCAGCTGGCGATCCCGCAGCTCTTCGCGGACATGTTCCCGAGCTGGTTCGCGGGCGTGGCCTTCGCCGCGATCGGGATCGGCGCGCTGGTGCCCGCCGCGATCATGTCGATCGCCGCCGCCAACCTCTTCACCCGGAACGTCTACAAGGACTTCATCCGGCCCGCGGCCACGCCCGAGCAGGAGCACAAGGTCGCCAAGCTGGTCTCCCTCCTGGTCAAGGTCGGCGCGCTGGCCTTCGTCCTGACCATGGACAAGACCGTCGCGATCAACTTCCAGCTGCTGGGCGGCATCTGGATCATGCAGACCATGCCGGCGCTGGTCGGCGGGCTCTTCACCCGGTGGTTCCACCGCTGGGCGCTGCTGGCCGGCTGGGCGGTCGGCATGGTCTACGGCACGCTCGCCGCGTACGGGGTGGCCAGCCCGACGCAGAAGCACTTCGGCGGCTCCAGCGCGGAGATCCCCGGCATCGGCCAGATCGGCTACATCGGTCTCACCGCCTTCGTCCTGAACGTCGTGGTGACCGTCGTCCTGACCTTCGTCCTCAAGGCCCTCAAGGCCCCCGAGGGCGTCGACGAGACCACCCCCGGCGACTACACCGCCGACCTCGGCGACAAGGGCGTCACCCCGGACCTGCCCCCGGCCACGGCAGGCGCCCCCGCTGGCCACTGACGCTCCCTCATATCCCCTCCCGGGCCGCCGCGTTCCTCCCGAACGCGGCGGCCTTCGCCGTGTGATGGCCAGTACCGGCGAGCGCGGTCATGGCGGCTCCTCCTTGCTGTCGCAGCCGAGCCGGAACGCGGCAGGGAACGTGGAACCGACGATAGCGGCGACCACTGACAGTCACCCCGTGGTCACCGCGGCGCGGAGGGCCCGCGCGGCGCCGCGCCAGGAGGTCGCCCGGCCCGCGCCACAACATGTGGGGGTGCGCCCGGACAGCGGCACAAGATGTATGCTCGTGCTCGCTGTCGCCGCAGGGGAATCCGGTGCGAATCCGGAGCTGTCCCGCAACGGTGAGAGCGCCGTACGCGGCCCTTCCCCACGGTCCGTTCGTGCGCGCGCTTAAGTCCGATGACCTGCCGACGGTACGTCCGCACCGCCATCGGTGCGGCGTCGATACGTCCGGGCCCCGAGGGATGGGCCGGTGGACGCCGCGCGGCCGGCCCGCGCACCCCGGCGTACCCGGGGTGCCGCCCGCCCGCGCGCCCGTCGCGCCGCCGCCCTCCCGGCCCCCGCCGAGTGAGGGAGAGCATCAGGTGACCATCGCGCCAACGGAGCCCGTGTCAGACGCCCAGGCCGGGCGGTCCGCCACCGCGCCCGCGTCTCCCGCCGGGGACGGTCCGGGCACCGCCCTGCTGCGGACGCTGACCGAGCTGACCGCCGATCTGACCGCGACCGACCCCGGCAAGGTGGCCGCCGCCGCCCTGCGCGGCCGGCACCCCGGCTCCGACGCGGCCGAACTGCGCGCCCTGGCCACCGAGGCCGCGGCCGGCCTGATCGGCGAGGAGCCGCAGTACTCCCGGCTCGCCGCCCGCCTGCTCACCCGCGCGATCGCCGAGGAGGCGGCCGGCCAGGGCGCCACCGCGTTCTCCGCGTCGGTCGCCACCGGGCACCGGGAAGGGCTGATCGCGGACGCCACCGCCGCGTTCGTCCGCGCCCACGCCGAGCGGCTGGACGCGCTGGTCGGCGAGGCGCTGGAGGCCGGCGCCGACGACCGCTTCGGGTACTTCGGGCTGCGCACCCTGTACTCCCGCTACCTGCTGCGCCACCCCGTCACCCGGAAGGTCATCGAGACGCCCCAGCACTTCCTGCTGCGGGTGGCCTGCGGGCTGGCCGAGGACGGTTCGCGGCGGGCGCTCGCGGACGTCGCCGAGCTGTACCGGCTGACCAGCACGCTCTCCTACCTGCCGTCCTCCCCCACCCTCTTCAACTCCGGGACCCGGCACCCGCAGATGTCGTCCTGCTATCTGCTGGACTCCCCGCTGGACGAGCTGGACTCGATCTACGAGCGCTACCACCAGGTGGCCCGGCTCTCCAAGCACGCCGGCGGCATCGGCCTGCCGTACTCCCGGGTCCGCGCCCGCGGTTCGCTGATCCGCGGCACCAACGGGCACTCCAACGGCATCGTGCCCTTCCTGCGCACCCTGGACGCCTCGGTGGCGGCGGTCAACCAGGGCGGCCGCCGCAAGGGCGCGGCCTGCGTCTACCTGGAGACCTGGCACGCCGACATCGAGGAATTCCTGGAGCTGCGGGACAACACCGGCGAGGAGGCCCGCCGGACCCACAACCTCAACCTCGCGCACTGGATCCCGGACGAGTTCATGCGCCGGGTGGCGGCCGACGAGGAGTGGTCGCTCTTCTCGCCCGCCGAGGTGCCGGAGCTGGTGGACCTGTGGGGCGCGGAGTTCGACGCGGCCTACCGGGCGGCGGAGGCGGACGGCCGGGCCGTCAAGCGGATCCCGGCCCGGGTGCTGTACTCCCGGATGATGCGGACGCTGGCGCAGACCGGCAACGGCTGGATGACCTTCAAGGACGCCGCCAACCGCACCGCCAACCAGACCGCCGAACCGGGCGCGGTGGTGCACTCCTCCAACCTGTGCACCGAGATCCTGGAGGTGACCAGCGACGGCGAGACCGCGGTCTGCAACCTGGGGTCGGTGAACCTCGCCGCCCACCTGGGCGAGGACGGCGCGATGGACTGGGAGCGGCTGGACGCCACCGTCCGCACCGCCGTCACCTTCCTCGACCGCGTGGTGGACATCAACTTCTACCCGACCGAGCAGGCCGCCGCCTCCAACGCCCGCTGGCGGCCGGTCGGTCTGGGCCTGATGGGCCTCCAGGACGTCTTCTTCCGGCTGCGGCTGCCGTTCGACTCACCGCAGGCGCGGGAGCTGTCCACCCGCATCTCGGAGCGGATCATGCTCGCCGCCTACGAGGCGTCCGCCGACCTGGCCGAACGGCACGGCCCGCTGCCGGCATGGGAGGCGACCCGCACCGCGCGCGGCGTCCTGCACCCGGACCACTACCCGGACGCCGAGCCGCGCTGGGCGGACCGCTGGGCCGCGCTGCGCGCCCGTATCGCCCGGACGGGTATGCGCAACGCGCTGCTCCTGGCCATCGCTCCGACCGCCACCATCGCCTCCATCGCCGGTGTCTACGAGTGCATCGAGCCGCAGGTCTCCAATCTCTTCAAACGCGAGACGCTGTCCGGTGAGTTCCTTCAGGTCAACACCTATCTGGTGGAGGAGCTCAAGGAGTTGGGCCTGTGGGACGCGCGGACCCGGGACGCGCTGCGCGAGGCCAACGGCTCCGTCCAGGACCTGGCCTGGATCCCCGAGGACGTCCGGCACCGCTACCGCACCGCCTGGGAGATCCCCCAGCGCGCCCTGATCGACATGGCCGCGGACCGCACGCCCTACCTGGACCAGAGCCAGTCGCTCAACCTCTTCATGGCGTCGCCGACCATCGGCAAGCTCAGCTCGATGTACGCCTACGCCTGGAAGCGCGGCATCAAGACCACGTACTACCTGCGGTCGCGGCCGGCCACCCGGATCGCCCAGTCGGCCCGCGCGCAGGCCGCCGCCACCGTTCCCGCCCCGTCCCCGGTGACCGCCGCCGAGGCCGTCGCCTGCTCCCTGGAAAACCCCGAGTCCTGCGAGGCATGCCAGTAATGACGACTCCGACCGCCCCGAAGAACCTCCTCGACCCGGGCTTCGAGCTCACGCTCCGCCCGATGCGCTACCCGGACTTCTACGACCGCTACCGGGACGCGATCAAGAACACCTGGACGGTGGAGGAGGTCGATCTGCACTCCGACGTCGCCGACCTCGCCAAGCTCTCCCCCGGGGAGCAGCACCTGATCGGCCGGCTGGTGGCGTTCTTCGCCACGGGTGACTCGATCGTCGCCAACAACCTCGTACTGACGCTGTACAAGCACATCAACTCCCCGGAGGCGCGGCTGTACTTGAGCCGCCAGCTCTTCGAGGAGGCCGTGCACGTCCAGTTCTACCTGACGCTGCTGGACACCTACCTCCCCGATCCGGAGGACCGCGCCGCCGCCTTCGCCGCGGTGGAGAACATCCCCTCCATCCGGGAGAAGGCCCAGTTCTGCTTCCGGTGGATGGACCACGTCGACGAGCTCGACCGGCTGGAGACGAAGGCCGACCGCCGCCGCTTCCTGCTCAACCTCATCTGCTTCGCCGCCTGCATCGAGGGCCTGTTCTTCTACGGCGCGTTCGCCTACGTCTACTGGTTCCGCTCGCGCGGGCTGCTGCACGGGCTGGCCACCGGCACCAACTGGGTCTTCCGCGACGAGTCGATGCACATGGAGTTCGCGTTCTCCGTGGTGGACACCGTCCGCCAGGAGGAGCCGGACCTCTTCGACGACGCGCTCGGGGCGGAGGTCACCGCGATGCTGAAGGAGGCGGTGGAGGCCGAGCTGCAGTTCGCCCGGGACCTGTGCGGGGACGGCCTGCCGGGGATGAACACCGCGTCGATGCGCGAGTACCTCCAGTGCGTCGCCGACCAGCGGCTGCGCCGCCTGGGCTTCCCGGCCGTCTACGGCTCGGAGAACCCGTTCTCCTTCATGGACCTCCAGGACGTCCAGGAGCTGACCAACTTCTTCGAGCGGCGGCCCTCGGCCTACCAGGTCGCGGTGGAGGGCTCGGTCTCCTTCGACGACGACTTCTAGCCGACGGTTTCCCAAGGCCCGCGGCTCCCGGGGCATGCGACGTCCCCGGCCGTCCCGGCATCCGGCCGCCCGGTGATTGTGAGCGTTCGATCACCGGTCGGCCGGAGCGGCAACCGGAGCCTGTGCCACCACATCTACCGGGACATGGAGGCCACGAAGCGAAGCCGCCGGTACATCGACTACCCCCGCCTGGGCCGGAAGGGGGTGCGCCGCTGGCTGCCGTCGTGGCGGCTGTGGCTCGGGTCGTTCACCTTCGTCCTCGCCTGCCTGGCGGGGCTGTTCGCGTATGTCTACGCGAAGGTGGACATCCCGGACGAGAACGCGCTGGCCGGCAAGGAGGCCAGCGTCTACTACTGGGCGGACGGCAGCCAGATGGTCAGCGTCGGCGCCGTCAACCGCCAGAACATCCCGCTCACCGGCGTACCGGAGCATGTGCGGAACGCGGTGATAGCGGCCGAGAACGCCACCTTCTACAGCGATCCCGGGGTCTCCCTGACCGGCATCGCCCGCGCGGTGGTGGCCATGGTCTCCGGCGGCGACACCCAGGGCGGTTCGACCATCACCCAGCAGTACGTGAAGAACACCTATCT
Organism: Streptomyces sp. NRRL F-4489; assembly: GCF_001509485.1. Taxonomy (GTDB): domain Bacteria; phylum Actinomycetota; class Actinomycetes; order Streptomycetales; family Streptomycetaceae; genus Streptomyces. The sequence continues at coordinate 18,240 of NZ_LLZI01000024.1, read as the reverse complement.
CTCGCCGGAGCAGACCGCCACCCGCAAGGTGAAGGAATTCATCATCGCGCTGAAGGTCAGCAACCGGAAATCCAAGGACGAGATCCTGCGGGGATATCTCAACACCAGCTGGTTCGGGCGCGGTTCGAACGGCATACAGGCGGCGGCCCACGCCTATTACGGTATCGACGCCAAGAACCTGGATCCCAGCCAGGGCGCCCTGCTGGCCGCCGTACTGAAGGGCTCCGAGCAGTACGATCCCGGGCTGAGCCCGGCCAACCACCGGCGCGCGGTGGACCGCTGGTCGTGGATCCTGGACCGGCTGGTGGCCACCGGCGCGATGGACAAGAAGGAACGGGAGAAATACCGGGAATTCCCCGAGCCGCGCCCGGTCGCCAAACCCACCAGCCAGGCCGGCCAGACCGGCTATCTCGTCGATATCGCCAACAAGTTCGTCAAAAGCGCCACCGGACTGACCGACAAGGACCTGGCCCGCGGCGGCTACCGCATCCACACCACCTTCGACAAACAGCGCACCCGGCGGCTGGAGAAAGCGGTGAACGACGTCCGGGCGAAAAACCTCGATCCGAAGAAACGCGCCGAGGACACCTTCGTGGAATTCGGCGCGGCCTCGGTCCGGCCCACCGACGGCGCGATCCTGGCGCTCTACGGCGGCGCGGACGCCACCCGGCACTTCAGCAACAACGCGGACACCACCGCCGTCCCGGCCGGCTCCGCCTTCAAGCCGTTCGTACTGGCCGCCGCCCTCCAGGACGAGGAGGAGCGCTACGGGGAGCAGCCCCACCCGGCGGACGCGCCGAACCGGTCCGACGAGCTGCGCGCCGCCCTGATACAGGGCCGCGGCGCCCCGTTCGTCCAGGCCGGGCAGCGGCTCGGGCTGGAGCGCGTACGGAAGCTGGTGCTCTCCGCCGGGCTGCGCAAGGAGAGCCTGGCCGAGCTGGAGCAGACCTTCCCGCTGGGCACCTCGGCGCCCAGCGCGGTCCGGCTGGCCAGCGCGTACACCACCTTCGCCAACGGCGGCCTCCACGCCGAGCCGTACGCGGTGGACCGGATGACCTACCAGGGGAAGCCGGTGGCCGGTTTCGAGCGGCCCGAGCCGCAGGAGGTGGTCAGCCGCGGAGTGGCGGGGCAGATGACGTCCGTGCTGGAGGGGCTGGGGTGGCGCCTGCTGGGCGCGCCGGGCAGCATACCGACCGAGCAGCCGCCGGCGGCCGCGGCCACCGAGCCCGGGGACCGGCTGAAGTCGGCGTGGTGCGTGGCCACCCCGCCGCCGTCCGGCAGCGGGACCGGCACCGAGCCGACCACCGCGATCACCCTCTTCCGGAACAAGCCGGGGGCGCCCGAGCTGCTGCCCCTGAACGGCGTCGGCGGCCCCGACACCGGGCTGGGCACCACGCTCCCGCCCCAGGTCTGGACCGCCTACCGGAACGCCCCATAGGCCGCGCTGGGCGGCCGGGGAGCCTCAGTCGTTGGGCACGACGGGGTAGCGGGGCTCCCGCTCGGCCATCTGCTGCATGACGTCCTTGCGCTCCCGCTTGGAGAGCCGGTCGATGTAGAGGTAGCCGTAGAGGTGGTCGGTCTCGTGCTGGAGGCAGCGCGCGAAGTAGCCGGTGCCCTGGACGACGATCGGCTCGCCCTTGGAGTTCTGCCCGCGGACCACGGCGTAATCGGGGCGCGGCATGGGGGCGTAGGCACCGGGGACGGACAGGCAGCCCTCGTTGGAGTCGTCCAGCACCCGGCGCTCGGCCGGCAGCTCGTCCAGGACGGGGTTGCAGACGTGGCCGACGTGCCGGACGCCCTCGTCGTCCAGGCAGTCGTAGACGAAGACCTTGAGGTCCACGCCGATCTGGTTGGCGGCCAGGCCGACGCCCTCGGCGGTGCGCTGGCTGGCGAACATGTCGTCGATCAGCCGCGCCAGCTCGTCGTCGAACTCCGTGACGTCCTTGCACTCCTTGTGGAGGACCGGATTGCCGACCACGGTGATCGGGCGGGAGGTGCCACGCTCCCGGTGGGCCGCCTCGCGCTCCTTCGCGTCCGTGACGTCGTCGAGGAACTCGACGCTCACCTGCTGGTCACTGTCCTGCTGGGCCATCTCCGCCGCACGCCTTCCTGCAAAACCCTGGGGTAACGCCTTACAGCCTACGGGGGCCCGGCCGGCCGCTCAGCAGACCTCTTCGAGATCACGCCATTCCCGGGTGTCCGGGCTGTCCGCGACCCAGCCGTCCAGCAGGCCGCGCACCAGGGCGGCGGGCGCCGCGATGCCGCACTCCCGCTCGGGTACCCACAGCGAACCGGAGCCGGCCGTGCGGTGGCCCAGCGGCCCGGGGTGGCCGGGCTCGCTGTGGTCGTGCGGATCGAGGTGCTCGCCGTCGCCCTCGTCGCTGGGCATCCGGCTCTCGGAGCACGTACGGCACAGCAGCCGCACGGACGAGGACCAGTCCTCGGCGGCGAAACCGGCGTCGGCGGCCAGCTGCTCCAGGGCGTCCCGGTCGGCCTCGGTGGCGGCCTCCAGCAGCACCACCCACGTGGGCACCGGGGACGGCGCCCACAGCTCGATCTCGTCGAAGACCGGGAAGGCGCGGGTCTGCCCGCCGGCGCCGGTGGTCGTCCGCTCACCGTGCGGGACCCCGTCGTGCAGCACCACCTCGCCCCAGCGCCGCCCGGAGGACGGCAGCGGGATGGACAGCACCTCGATACGGGCCGGGTCCAGCCGGCGGCCCCAGACCACCTCGGCCTCGCCCTCGGGCGAGAGCCGGACCGCGGCGCTCCCCAGCGCCATGCCCAGCGGCTCACCCGTGGGGGAGCCGTCCCCGGGGACCTTCAGGCCGTACGCCTGCCAGGCGCGGCGGGCCAGCGGCCAGTCCTGGAGGGCGGTGGCGGCGATGCCCACGTTCCACCAGTCGGGCGCCCCGGTCTCGCGGTCCAGGAGGGCCACCGCGCGCAGCCCGGCGGCCCTGGCCTGCTCCCAGTCGTGCCGGAACTTGTGCAGCAGCGCGAGGTTGAACCAGGACTCCGACAGCCACGGCTCCATGTCCGCCGCGCGGGTCAGCAGCGCGCCCGCGTCCTCGTAACGGCCGTCGCCGATCAGCGTGAAAGCGCGGTCGGTCGCCTGCCGCCACGAGGCGGAGGGCCGGTGCCGTACCTTGCCGAAGATCCTCACGATTCCCGCCTGCTGGTTGCTCTTGTGCCGCTCCGGAGGTGACCCGGGCGGCGCCCGGGGCCTTCTGGGGGCCCACTCGACAACCTGCCACAGATTGCCGTCGGCCTCAGCCCGGTGTGCTGCGCCCCTGCTGCGGCTCTTGCCCCGCGCCGACCCCCTGAACCCCCTGCGGGGGCCTTCCTTCGCATCCAACCATGCCCATCTCGCGGGCCGCTCATTACCCATGGGTTCCCGCCCGGTGGACGGGCGGGGAACAGTGGGCGGCAGGGGGGTACGGGGGCCTGTGGCGGGGCGTGCGGGCCGCTTCCGCGCCCCGGCGCGCGCCCGGGGGCGGTCCGGTCCGCCGGGCCGCCGCGCGGCCGGTCCACCGCGCCGCTCAGTCCACCGGGCCGCCGCGCTCCGCCGGGCCGCCGCGCGCCAGGACCCGGCCCAGCGCCTCGACGACCCGGGGCTCGTGGTCCCGGGCGGTGGCCAGCCGCAGCGCCTCCAGGGCCGCCGGCCCGCCCCCGGGGCCACCGCCCGCCACCAGGTCGTCGTAGGCGTCGGCGGTGCGGACGATACGGGCCGCGACCGGCTGCCGGCGGTACGGGTCGGCCTGCCGCTCGACGATCACCGCGACCTCCGGCGGGGCGCCGGTCCGCCGGGCCACGGCGGCGCCGAGCAGCGCGACCCGGCGCCGTTCGGCGGGCCGCAGCGGGGCCGGGGCGCCGCCGGGCGGGGGGTCGGGGAGCGCGAGCCGGCCGATGTCGTGCAGCAGCGCGGCGTGCTCCACGGCGTCCAACTCGGGCTGCCGCAGGCCCAGTTCGCGGCCCACCGCGCGGCTGAGCGCGGCCACCCGGCGGGCGTGGCCGGGCGGTGCGCAGCCGGCCAGCTCGGTGGCCCGGGCCAGCGAGGCGATGGTCTGCCGGCAGGTGGCGCGGGCCGCCGCGCACCGGCGGACGGCGTACTGGGTGAGCAGCAGCGGCAGACCGGCGACCGGGAGCGCCCACGGCCCGGCGGCCGCGACGGCCGGCGCCAGCACCACGCCGGTCGCGCCCACCGCCGTCCCGACGCCGGGCAGCGCCCGCACCTCCTCGCGCAGCAGCGGGCCGTACGGGCGGCCGGTGCGGGCCCCGGTCAGCGCGGCCGCCAGCACCGCGTCGCAGAGCGCGGTGAGCACCGGGAGCGGCAGCAGCATCAGCGGGCACACCGGCCCATCGGCGCCCCAGATGCCCAACCCGCCCAGCGCGCAGAGAGGTTGGGCGCAGGCGGCGGCGAAACCGGCGGTCAGCACCCGGCGGGCGAGCGGGTCCAGTACCGGGCCGCCGCCGCGCGCCAGGTAGGGCACGAGCCCGGCCAGGGACCCGGCCAGGACGACCGCGAGGGTCTGCGGCACCCCGTGGGCCGCCGGGCCGCCGGCCGCGCCGAGCAGCGCGTAGCCGAGCGCCCCGGCGGCCGCGAGCGGGGCGCCGTCCCGGCCGGCCGGGTCCCGGACCGCCTCGCCGACCGCGATCAGCGCCCCGAAGGCCAGCGCGGCCCGGGGGTCGGCGGCGCCGTGCCAGAGCGTGTGGCCCAGGCCCCAGCAGGCCAGGACGGCGGCCGGGCCGTGGACGAGGAGGGCGGCGCGGCGGGTCACCGGGCGGCTCCCGGGCCGGTCTCCGGCCGGCGGAACCGGCCAGGAGGGACGTTTCCGCGCCCGGCCGGCACGGGTTCCGGCGCCCGGTCGCGGGCCGGGGCCGCCGGGTCGGCCGGGGGCGCGGGCTCCGCCGCGGGCGACCGGTCCCCCGGGGCCGCCGCGGGCACCGGGTCGGCCGGGTCCGCCGCGGCCACCGGGCCGGCCGGCCAGCCGTACTTCTCCAGGGCGGCGGCCAGCGCCCGGACCATCCGGGGATCGAACTGCGTCCCCGCGCACCGGTGCAGCTCGGCGACCGCGGCGGGCACCGGGCGGGCCCGGCGGTACGAGCGGGTGGAGGTCATCGCGTCGAAGGCGTCGGCGACCGCCACCACCCGCGCGCACTCCGGAATCTGATGGCCCGTCAGGCCGTACGGATAGCCGCTGCCGTCCACCCGCTCGTGGTGGTGCAGGATCGCCGCCCGGGCCTCGCCCAGGAAGCCGATACCGCGCACGATCTCGTGACCGTACTCCGGGTGCAGCTCGATGATCCGGCGCTCCTCCGGGGTCAGCGGCCCGTCCTTGCACAGCACCCCGGTGGGCACGCCGAGCTTGCCGACGTCGTGCAGCGTCCCGGCGAACCGCAGCACCTCCACCCGCTCCCCGTCCAGGCCCAGTTCCCGGGCGATCAGCACCGACGCCCGGCCGACCCGCTCGCTGTGCCCGCGGGTGTAGCGGTCCTTGATCCCGACGGCCTGGACGAGGGCGCCCAGCGCGGCCTGGCGGGCGGCGCGCTCCCGGTGGTACTGCGCGAACGCCCAGCAGGACAGGTGGACCGGCAGCAGCACCAGCAGCGCCGCGGGCGGCCCGTACGCGCTGCGCCAGAGCACCGCCATCAGCAGCCCGGTGAGCCCGTGGACGAGGTACGGGGCGAGCGTCCGGGCCGCGGTGGCGCGCCAGGCGGCGCGCGGCGGGCGGCCCTCGGCCAGGACCAGGATGCCGCCGCCGAGCGCGCCCAGCACCGCGCCGCAGGCGCCGGCGGCGGCCAGGGCGGGCGGCAGCAGCTCCGGGAGGGCGGCGGGCGCGGCCGGGGCGAGCGCCCGGAAGACCTGGGCGGCCGTCCAGGTGGCGAGGGCGAGTTCGGCGGCGCGCCAGACGCGGCGGGCGGCGGGCCAGGGCCGCTCGGCCTGGGCCAGCAGGGCCCCGGGGACGGCGGCCAGCGCGGCCAGCGGCGGGGGCAGCAGGAAGGCGGCGGCGAGCAGGAGGGGGGCGGCCCAGCCCGGGGGGAAGCCGCCGGTTCCGGCGGGGGCGGGGGCGGTCGCGGGGTCGGTCGCGGTGGCAAGGTCCGGGCCTGCCCCGGCATCCGGGCCCGGCCCGCCCGGACCGTCCGTCAGCGGGCAGCGGCGGATCCGCGCGCACAGGCCGTACACCGCGCCGAGCACCAGGGCGCCGGTCCAGGGGGCGGTGGGGCCGAGCCCTGCCGCGGGGGCCGCGCAGAGCCCCGCGGCCAAGGCGGCGCAGCCGATGTACAGCCGTGCGGCCGCCGGAAGTTCCCGCATCGCGCCCTCCTCGCCCCTGCCCGACGCACCCGCGCGGCGGCTGGCCGCGCCCCGCGGGGATCCGGCGAGAATAGAGGCGGTGGGCGGCCCGAGGGGGCGCATCCGCGGATCGAACGGTGCGGACCCCCGGCCCCTCACTCTCCAGGGCGATACGAGCGCGCAGGCGTTCGGGCGCGAGCCTCCGACCCGTGCGCGGGGGCGCGCGTCCGGCGCGTGAACGCGCTACTCGGGGGGCCTCGGCGGGCGTTACTCCGCGGGCGCGGCCGCGCTGCCGGCCGTACCGGCCTCGGGGGCCGGGACGGCACCGCCCCGGGCCTCCGCCTGCGCCGCCAGGCGCTGGGCCTGCTCGTGCCGGGCCTGGTCCAGGACGCTGACCTCGGGCACGGTCTCCCCGGCCCGGATCAGCTCGATCCGGCCCATGACCTTGGACCGCAGATCGGCCGGCACGTCGTCATGGCCGCAGCAGCGCTTGACGAGCTTCTTCACGGCCTGCTCCAGGCCGTACTTCTCCAGGCACGGCGAGCACTCGTCGAGATGGACCTGGAATTCCGCGCACTCCCCCGCCGGCATCTCCCGGTCGAGGTATTCGTAAAGGTGGTCAAGGACCTCTGAGCAGTCCTTCTCGTGCGGCTCTCCGCAGCTCATGATCCCGAGCCTTTCCGGTCGTGCGGCTCCGGCGTCCGCGCGGACTGCCCCTCGGCAGCCGCCCCCGCCGGGACCAGCCCGCGCTCACGGGCGTAATCCTCCAGCATGCCGCGCAGTTGGCGCCGGCCGCGGTGGAGACGGGACATCACCGTGCCGATGGGTGTCCCCATGATGTCCGCGATCTCCTTGTACGCAAACCCCTCGACGTCCGCCAGATAGACGGCGATCCGGAATTCCTCGGGGATCGCCTGGAGCGCGGCCTTCACGTCCGAGTCCGGGAGGTGGTCCAGCGCCTGCGACTCGGCGGAGCGCAGACCCGTCGACATATGGGACTCGGCGCGGGCGAGCTGCCAGTCCTCGATCTCGTCGGCGGCGCTGCGCTGCGGCTCCCGCTGCTTCTTGCGGTAGGAGTTGATGAAGGTGTTGGTCAGGATGCGGTACAGCCACGCCTTGAGGTTGGTGCCCTCCCGGAACTGGTGGAAGGACGCGTACGCCTTGGCGTAGGTCTCCTGGACCAGGTCCTCCGCGTCGGCCGGATTGCGCGTCATGCGCAGGGCGGCGGAGTACATCTGGTCGAGGAAGCCGAGGGCGTCCCGCTCGAAGCGCGCGTTGCGCTCGGCGCCGCTCTCCGGCCGGTCCGCGGACTGCTCCGCGGCCGGGCCGTCGGTCCCTGCGTCGGTTCCGGTGACCGGACCCACCTCCTCCAACACCGTGGCGGATCCCGCTGCGGCGTGCGCCGCGGGTCCTCTCGATTCGGAGAATAGACGACGATCCGGTGCCACCGCCGCTCCAGCGAGAGCGGGCTGCGCCGCCTGCGCCTGCGGCCACTGCAGGTCGGCGGCCGGTCGGGCCGGGCAAGCGATTCCCATGCGGCGGTCTCCCATTCCTCGTGCGCGCTGGAGGCAACTCCACTGCTTACGCCTGCCACAACAGTGCCGCCCGCACGATCATTCCCCGCCCGGCCGGGGATTTTTTCCGCACCGCCCGCCGCCCGCGCCCGGGTCCGGCCGCCCCGGTGGACCCGCCCCGGTGGACGCCGCCCCGGTGCCACGGCGTCCCGCCGCGCACCCGGTCAGCCGAACAGCTCGTCCAGCCAGGCCAGCACCGCGCCGGTGAGCTGCGCCATCGAGTCCGCCTCACTCACCCCCGCCGACTTCGGCACCGCGAACCCGTGGTCGCCGTGGGCCACCTCGGCGATCCGCGTCCCGGCCGGGAACTCCGCGGGCCGCCCGAACGGGTCCCGTCCGCCCTGCACCACCAGGACCGGCACCCCGGCGCCGGCCAGTTCACCGGCCCGGGACTTCTCCGGCTTCCCCGGGGGATGCAGCGGGAAGCTCAACGCCAGTACGGCGTGGGCGCCCAGCTCGCGCGCTGTACGGCAGGCCACCCGGGCGCCGGCGCTGCGCCCGGCCGCGACCACCGGCAGGCCGGGCTTCGCCAGCGCCGGCCACAGCGCGGTCCATCCGGTGTCCAGGGTCTTCGGCGCGGGCGCCACCTTCTTGCCGGCCACCCGCCACGGCTGCTCGACCAGCGCCACGGTGTAGCCCCGGGGCGGCAGCGCGGCCGCCAGCGCCTGGAGGTCGCGGGCCTCGATGCCGCCGCCGGCGCCGTGGCCCACCGCGACCACCGCCCGGGCCGGCCCGGCGTCGCGGTACCAGGAGATCCGGGCGTCGCCCGCCGGCGTCGCGACCGTCTCGCTCTCGTTCGCCCTCGTGCTCATACGCCCATCCTGCCCGCGCGGCACCCGAGAGGGCGCGGCCGCCCCGCCGGGCACATCAGGCGTGCCCCGCCCGGCCGGTCAGAACAGCGTCCCGGCCTCCGGCGCGGCCAGTTCGGTGACCAGCTCCGGCCCGTTGTTGCGGACGTTGCTGACCTCCGTGGACACCGGGTAGGCGCGCATCGTCCCGGGCGGCGGCGGGGCCAGCAGCTCCCGGACGTCGGCGGGGTCGGTGCGGGCCGGGTCGAGCCAGGCGTCCCAGCGGTCCGGGGGCAGCACCAGCGGCATCCGGGGGTGGATCTCGGCGAGCGACCGCGGGCCCTCGCCGCCGTCCGCCCCGGCCAGCGGGGTGGTCTCGGCCTCCGTGGTGACGACCGTGCACGTCACCCACCAGGCCAGCGGGTGGTCGCCGGGCAGCGTGGGGTCGCGCCAGAACTCGTAGAGCCCGGCCATCGCCATCACCGAACCGTCCGCCGGCGTCACGAAGTACGGCTGCTTGCGGGGCCGCTTCCGCTTGCCCTGCTCCTCCAGCTGCCGCTCGGCGGCGCCGGTGACCCACTCGAAGTAGCCGTCGCCGGGGAGCAGGCAGCGGCGGGCCGCGAACGCCTGCCGGAACGAGGGCTTCTCGTGCACCGTCTCGGCCCGCGCGTTGATCATCCGCGCGGCGCCCTCGGGCGTCTTGGCCCACGACGGGACCAGGCCCCACTTGAGGGTCCGCAGCTGGCGCACCGGCCCCGGGGGGAAGGCGGCGGCGGCCTCGCCCTTGAGGGGACGTTCCAGTACCGCGTGGACGTTGTCCGTCGGGGCGATGTTCCAGCTGGGCGCCAGGGTCTCCGTCGGCTCCCACTGCTGGACGCCGAAGATCCCCACCAGGTCCTCGGGCTTCCGGCTCGCTGCATACCTACCGCACATACATGCCACACTGCCATGCCACACGAAGGGGAGACATGGACACCCACCACCTCACCGACGTCTGGGACCGGGTCTTCTCGGCCCAGCCCGGCCCCGCGCTCTGGCTGGTGATCGCCACCGGCGTGCTCGCGCTGGGTGCCGTCGTCCCGCGCACCGCCTGGCGGCTGTCCCGGAACGCCGTCACCATCGCGCACGAGGGCGGCCACGGGCTGCTGGCGCTGCTCACCGGCCGCCGCCTGGACGGCATCCGGCTGCACTCGGACACCTCGGGTCTGACCGTTTCACGCGGCAAACCGCACGGAATCGGCATGATCCTGACCGCCGCGGCCGGCTATCTCGCCCCCTCGCTGCTGGGTCTGGCGGGCGCCGCGCTGCTGGCCGCCGGGCACATCACGGCGCTGCTGTGGGGGGCCACCGCGCTGCTGCTGGCGATGCTGGTGATGATCCGCAACGCGTACGGCGTGCTCACGGTGGTGCTGGCGGGCGGCACGTTCCTGCTGGTGTCCTGGCTGACCGCGCCGGCGGTGCAGGCGGTGTTCGGGTACGCGGTGGTGTGGTTCCTGCTGCTGGGCGGGGTGCGGCCGCCGTTCGAACTGCACGGGAAGCGGCGGCGCGGCGGCGCGGTGGATTCCGACCCCGACCAGCTGGCCCGGCTCACCCACGTCCCGGCCGCCGTCTGGCTCGGCTTCTTCCACGTGGTGACGGTGTGCTCCCTGATGGGCGGCGGGCGCTGGCTGCTCGGTATATGACGAGCGCCGCGCCGGGACGCGCCCGGTGCAGCGCCCCCGGTCGAACGTCCCCGGTGGAACGCGCCGCGGATACCCCACCAGCGGCTTTCGGTAACCCACATTCCGTATGTCGGTGTCGCCCCTGTTGCCCCGGAGAGGCCCGCTGCCTGCGGTTGCACCGCGAAAGCCGTGTTTCGCGCAGGTTGCGACGGTTTTGATCAAGATCGGTACCCTTGTCCAGCCATTAAAGTAAGGGCATGACCGAGAGCCCCGCCCTCCCCGCCCTGTGGCCCGCCCCCGTTGCCCCCGGGGCGGTGGATGCCACCGTCACCGTGCCCGGCTCGAAATCGGTCACGAACCGCGGCCTCGTCCTGGCCGCCCTCTCCTCCGAGCCCGGCTGGCTGCGCCGCCCGCTGCGCTCCCGCGACACCCTGCTGATGGCCGAGGCGCTGCGCGCCATGGGCGTAGGCATCGAGGAGACCGCCTCCTCCAGCTCCTCGGACGCCTCCGGCGGCGAGGCGTGGCGGATCATCCCGGCCGGTCTGCACGGCCCGGCCACCGTCGACGTCGGCAACGCCGGCACCGTCATGCGCTTCCTGCCGCCGGTCGCCGCGCTCGCCGACGGCCCCATCCGCTTCGACGGCGACCCCCGCTCGTACGAGCGCCCGCTCGGCGGCGTCATCGAGGCGCTGCGCGCCCTGGGCGCCCGGATCGACGACGACAACCGCGGCGCGCTGCCGATGACGGTGTTCGGCGGCGGCGCCCTCGAAGGCGGCGCGGTGGAGATCGACGCCTCCTCGTCCTCGCAGTTCGTCAGCGCCCTGCTGCTGTCCGCGCCGCGCTTCAACCAAGGCGTCGAGGTCCGGCACGTCGGCGCGGCGCTGCCCTCGATGCCGCACATCCGGATGACCGTCGACATGCTGCGCAGCGTCGGCGCCCAGGTGGACACCCCCGAGGCGGGCGGTGAGCCGAACGTCTGGCGGGTCACCCCCGGCGCGCTGCTCGGCCGCGACCTCGTCGTCGAGCCGGACCTCTCCAACGCCCAGCCGTTCCTGGCGGCCGCGCTGGTCACCGGCGGTACGGTCACCATCCCGGACTGGCCCGAGCACACCACCCAGCCCGGCGACGCGCTGCGCGAGATCTTCACCGCCATGGGCGGCTCGTGCGAGCTGACGGACCTGGGCCTGACGTTCACCGGCAGCGGCCGGATCCACGGCATCGACGTCGATCTGGGCGAGGTCGGCGAGCTGACCCCGGGCATCGCCGCGGTCGCCGCGCTCGCCGACTCCCCCTCCACCCTGCGCGGTGTGGCCCACCTCCGGCTGCACGAGACCGACCGGCTGGCCGCGCTCACCAAGGAGATCAACGAGCTCGGCGGCGATGTCACCGAGACCGCCGACGGCCTGCACATCCGCCCGCGCCCGCTGCACGGCGGCGTCTTCCGCACCTACGACGACCACCGGCTGGCCACCGCCGCCGCGGTCATCGGCCTGGCCGTCGAGGGCGTCGAGGTGGAGAACGTCGCCACCACCGCCAAGACCCTGCCGGACTTCCCGGCCCTGTGGACGCAGATGCTCGATCCGGCGGCGGCCCCCGCCCGGAGAGTCTGAGGGACCGCGAGCACCATGCGCCGCTACGGCAAGAACCCCGATGAGGACGACGTCCGGGTCCGCCCCAACCGCAAGGGCAACCGCCCCCGGACGAACATCCGCCCCAAGCACGAGGACGCCCGCGAGGGCCTGGTCCTGACCGTCGACCGCGGCCGGCTGACCTGCCTGATCGACGGCCGCACGGTCACCGCCATGAAGGCCCGCGAACTGGGCCGCAAGAGCGCGGTGGTCGGCGACCGGGTCGCGGTGGTGGGCGATCTGACCGGGGCCAAGGACACACTGGCCCGGATAGTCCGGGTGGAGCCGCGCAGCTCCACGCTGCGCCGCACCGCCGACGACGACGATCCGTACGAGCGGGTGGTGGTCGCCAACGCCGACCAGCTGGCGATCGTCACCGCGCTCGCCGACCCCGAGCCCCGGCCCCGGCTGATCGACCGCTGCCTGGTCGCCGCCTACGACGCCGGGCTGGACCCGCTGCTCGTGCTGACCAAGTCCGACCTCGCGCCGCCGGACGCGCTGCTGGAGTCCTACGGCGCGCTCGGCGTCCCGTACGTGGTCACCAACCGCGAGGAGCTGGCCGACGGCGGCGCCGCCGAGCGGGTCAGGGAGCAGCTGACCGGCCGGATGACGGCGTTCGTCGGGCACTCCGGGGTGGGCAAGACGACGCTGGTCAACGCCCTGGTGCCGGAGCGCCGCCGGGCCACCGGGCACGTCAACGCGGTCACCGGCCGCGGCCGGCACACCACCACCTCGGCGCTGGCGCTGCCGCTGCCGGGCGACACCGGGTGGGTCATCGACACCCCGGGCGTGCGGTCCTTCGGGCTGGCGCACGTCGATCCGTCCCGGGTCATCCACGCCTTCCCGGACCTCGTACCGGGCACCGAGGGCTGTCCGCGGGCGTGCAGCCACGACGAGCCGGACTGCGCGCTGGACGCGTGGGTGGCCGAGGGGCACGCCGATCCGGCCCGGCTGTATTCGCTGCGCCGGCTGCTGGCCACCCGGGAGCGACGCGAGGGCGACTGATCCCGGCAATCCGCGGCCGCCCGTACGGCATCCGGGCATAATCACGTGCACACCAGGACCGGTCAGGCCCGGACCGGGCCGGTCGGAAGCGGTCATCCGGCGGAAGCGGTCACCGAGCTGACGGAGGCGATGCGATATGGCGTGGCTGCTGGTCGTGGTGGCGGGGCTGCTGGAGACCGGCTTCGCGGTCTGCCTCAAGCTCTCGCACGGCTTCACCCGGCTCTACCCCACCATCGCCTTCGCGGTCTTCGCCCTCGGCAGCTTCGGTCTGCTGACCCTGGCGCTGCGCAAGCTCGACGTCGGCCCGGCGTACGCGGTGTGGACGGGGATCGGCGCGGCCGGCACCGCGATCTACGGCATGGTCTTCCTCGGCGACCTGGTCTCCACCCTGAAGATCGTCTCGATCACCCTCGTCATCGTCGGGGTGGTCGGGCTGCAGCTGTCCGGCTCGGCGCACTGACCGCGCCGGGCTCCCCGGGGCCGCCGGCCGCGAGCCCGGCGAACGCGCCCCGGACCAGCCGCGCCACCGCCTCCGCCTCCGCCTCGGCGTCCCGGCGCGGCCCCCGCTGCCGGGGCACCGCCCCCGGGCCGCGGCCGGGCGCGCGGTCCGGTACGGGATCCGGGAGCGCCGGGGCGACCACCCACGAGAGCGTCAGCCGCACGGCGGCCTCGCAGGCGGCGGCCAGGGCCGGCAGCTCCTCCCGGGGCCGGCCGGGGGCCAGCGCCGCCACGGCCCGTTCGCGGAAGCGGCCGACGAGTTCGGCGGGGGCCGTCCGCCCGGTCGGCAGCCGGTCCGGCCTGCAGCCCGTCAGCGCGGCCCTGACCAGCGGGTTCGTCCGCGCGGTACGGACCGTCCAGGCGGCCGCGGCGGCCATCCGCGCGGCCGCGTCACCGTCCGCCGCGCCCGGGGCGCCGGCGCCCAGCGCCCGCTCCACCCCGGCCAGATACGCCTCGGTCTCCCGGCGGACCAGGGCGCGGGCCAGGCCGTCCTTGCCGCCGAACTCGTTGTAGAGGGTCTGCCGGGACACGCCGGCCGCGGCGGCCACCTCCACCATGCGGACGGCCGTCCAGGGCCGGGTCAGCACCGCCGTGTACGCGGCGTCCAGCAGCGCCTCGCGCGCCGACGGCATCCGCCACCTCCCCGATCCGAGCCGAAAATGTGTGCCAGGTCACAGAATTGACGTGGCGTCAGAGGCTGTCAAGGGCGGACGGCGGCACCCCCGGGGCGGCCCGGCGCCGGCGGCCCGCCGCGGACCACCCGGAGGGCCCGGCCCGGCCGTGTGGATCTGGCCTGGGCCAGTGGATACTGTTCGGCCATGCCCGACTATCACGATGATCTCCGCCTCGCACAGGTCCTGGCCGACGCCGCGGACGCCGCGACCATGGAGCGGTTCAAGGCGCTCGACCTGGAGGTCGAGACCAAACCGGATATGACGCCGGTGACCGAGGCGGACAAGTCCGCCGAGGAGCTGATCCGCTCCCAGCTCCAGCGCGCCCGGCCGCGGGACGCGGTGCTCGGCGAGGAGTTCGGCAGCGAGGGCTCCGGGCCGCGCCGCTGGATCATCGACCCGATCGACGGCACCAAGAACTACGTGCGCGGGGTGCCGGTCTGGGCCACCCTGATCGCGCTGATGGAGCGCGGCGAGGGCGGCGACCGCCCGGTGGTCGGCCTGGTCTCCGCCCCGGCGCTCAACCGCCGCTGGTGGGCCGCCGAGGGCCTGGGCGCGTACACCGGCCGCAGCCTGACCACGGCGTCCCGGCTCCAGGCGTCGCGGGTGTCCCGCATCGAGGACGCGTCGTTCGCGTACTCGTCCCTGACCGGCTGGGAGGAGCGCGGCAAGCTCCCCGGCTTCCTGGACCTCTCCCGGGACTGCTGGCGCACCCGCGCCTACGGCGACTTCTGGCCGTACATGATGGTCGCCGAGGGGACGGTGGACATCTGCGCGGAGCCGGAGCTGTCGCTGTGGGACATGGCGGCCTGCGCGGTGATCGTGCAGGAGGCCGGCGGCCGCTTCACCGGGCTGGACGGGCGGCCGGGCCCGCACAGCGGCAACGCCGCGGCGTCCAACGGGCTGCTGCACGAGGACCTGCTGGCGTACCTCGGCGACAGCCGGGGCTGACGGGCGCGGCCGGGACGGTCGCCGGCGGCCCGATAGGCCCGGCCCCCGTCCCCCACTTCCGCCACTTCCGTCCCGGGCACCGGCGCTGACCTGCGCCGGAGACGGTTTTCGGACGGGTGTCCAACAAATGACCCTTGTTGCGCGACCGGGCGCATGTGAACATGAGAACCCCCCACTTTGTGAACTTGTGAAGCTCTTCGCATGCTCACATACACACCGAGGAGGTGGCTCCGCTCCATGCCCCAGCTCGTCAAAGACGCCATGAGCACGGTGGTCCTGACCATCGGGCCGGCTCACACCCTCCGCCAGGCGGCACGCCTGATGGCCGCCCGCCGCATCGGCGCGGCCGTGGTGCTCGACCAGGACACCTGCGGCATCGGCATCCTCACCGAGCGCGACATCCTCAACTCCCTGGGCGCGGGCGAGAATCCCGACCGCGAGACCGCCCAGGGCCACACCACGTCCGACGTGGTCTTCGCCGCCCCCGACTGGACGCTGGACGACGCGGCGGGCGCCATGGTGCGCGGCGGCTTCCGCCATCTGGTCGTCCTGGACGGCCGGGAACCCGTCGGCATCGTCTCCGTCCGCGACATCATGCGCTGCTGGTCGGCCGTCCCGCGGCAGCGGGCCACCGCGGCGGCGTGAGGGGCGCCCGGCACCCGGGCGCGGCGTACGCCCCGTGACGCGCGCGGGCGGGCGCACGAAGAGGCCGGAGCCCACTGGCATCCGGCCTCTTCGGCATGTACGGCAAGCGGCGGCTGGTCACCGCGGGCGGCGGGCCGCCGGCCGGAGGGACGGCGGCCTACCGCACGGGACCGTCAGCCGCGCAGGGCCTGGACCGCGGCCTCCAGCCGCTTGCCGTAGTCCGCGTCCGCCTTGCGGAAGTTCTCGATCGCGCGCTGGGCGATGTCGTCGCGGGAGACCTTGGCGATGAAGCCCGCGAGGTTGTTGATCAGGCGCTCCTTCTCGTCCTCCGACATCAGGCGGTAGAGGTTGCCGGCCTGGACGAAGTCGTTGTCCTCGGCGTGCGCCGGGGCCGCGCTCTCGGCGGTCTGGCCGGTCAGCGGGAACGGCTGCCACAGCGGCCGGCCGGTCTCGGTGGGGCCGCCGAAGCTGTTCGGCTCGTAGTTCTTCTGGCGGCCGTGGCGGCCGTCGTAGAGCGCGCCGTCGCGGCCGTGGGAGCGCGCCTCGGTGGCGTGCGGGCGGTTCACCGGCAGGTGGTCGGCGTTGATGCCGACGCGGTAGCGGTGCGCGTCGCCGTACGCGAAGAGGCGGCCCTGGAGCATCTTGTCGGGGGACGGGCCGATACCCGGCACGAAGTGGTGCGGGGAGAAGATCGACTGCTCGACCTCGGCGAAGATGTTCTCGGGGTTGCGGTTGAGCTCCAGCTTGCCGATCTCGATCGGCGGGTAGTCCGCGTGCGGCCAGACCTTGGTCAGGTCGAACGGGTTGAAGCGGTAGGTGGCCGCCTCGGCCGCGGGCATGATCTGGACCTGGACCGTCCAGGACGGGAACTCACCGCGCTCGATGGACTCGCGCAGATCCCGCTGGTGGCTGTCCGGGTCCTCGCCGGCGAGCTTGTTGGCCTCGGCCTGGGTGAGGTTCTTGATCCCCTGGTCGGTCTTGAAGTGGTACTTGACCCAGAAGACCTCGCCGGCCTCGTTGTTCCACTGGAAGGTGTGCGAGCCGAAGCCGTCCATGTGGCGGTACGAGGCGGGGATGCCGCGGTCACCGAACAGCCAGGTCACCTGGTGGGTGGACTCGGGCGACAGGCTCCAGAAGTCCCAGACGTTGTCCGCCTCCTGGGAGCCGGTGTACGGGTCGCGCTTCTGGGTGTGGATGAAGTCGGGGAACTTGATGGCGTCCTTGATGAAGAACACCGGGGTGTTGTTGCCGACGAGGTCGTAGTTGCCCTCTTCGGTGTAGAACTTCAGCGCGAAGCCGCGGGGGTCGCGCACCGCGTCGGCCGCGCCGAGGTTGCCGGCGACGGTCGAGAAGCGCAGGAAGACCTCGGTCTGCTTGCCGATCTCGGAGAGGAACTTCGCGCGGGTGTACTGCGTCACGTCCGCGGTGACGGTGAAGGTGCCGTACGCGCCGGCGCCCCGGGCGTGCACGATGCGCTCCGGGATGCGCTCGCGGTTGAAGTGGGCGAGCTTCTCGATGAGGAGCTGGTCCTGGATGAGACCGGGACCCCCGACGCCGGCCGTCTCGCTGTTCTGATTGTCCGCGACCGGGGCACCGGTCTCCGTGGTCAGCGGTCCGGTGATGCTCTCTACCGACACGTGCGCCTCCTGAATCTCTTCTACACCTGCCCTTGGCGTGCGCCGAGGCCGATCCTACATTGGACATTGTCTAAGTCAAGAAGTGACCGAAAGTCGTACCCGATCCGGCGATGGACCACCGCTGCTACCCTGGTGTCTATCTGACTGATAGGTGATTGGCATGAGTGACCTGCTCGAACGACTCCGGGGACGCGGCTGGCGGCTGACCGCGCAGCGCCGCGTCGTCGCCGAGGTCCTGGACGGGGACCACGTCCACTACACCGCCGACGAAGTCCACGCGAAGGCGTCCGAACGCCTCCCCGAGATCTCCCGCGCCACGGTCTACAACACCCTCGGCGAGCTGGTCTCGCTGGGCGAGGTGATCGAGGTGAGCACCGACGGCCGCGCCAAGCGCTACGACCCGAACGCCCACCACGACCACCAGCACCTGGTCTGCTCGCGCTGCGGCACCATCCGCGACGTCCACGTGCACGGCGATCCGCTCTCCGCGCTGCCCGAGCCCGAGCGCTACGGCTTCGAGGTCTCCGAGGTCACCGTGACGTACCGCGGCATCTGCCCCAACTGCACCGCCGCCTCCTGACCCCGGTGCGGCCCCCGTCCGGGCCGCGCACCGGCCACCCGGCCCCTCTCCCCCGGCGACCGCCCGGCCCCCTCGCAGGAGCGCCCGGCGGCGCTTCGCCCTGCCCGGCGGCCGGCGGATCCCGCCCGCGCACGCCCCTTGCCCGTTTCTGACGACCCGTCATATCGTCGGCGCAGCGCGCTTTTCGGCCACCGGACCGGCCGCGCGCCCCGGGACTCCCAGGGCGCGGCCGGACCCGGCGGCACGCCATCCGCACTCCGCGAGGAGACCCCGTGGGAGAGCCGCCCCCGTCCCCCGCCCCTCCGTCCTCCCC
>NZ_LLZI01000023.1 GCF_001509485.1 Streptomyces sp. NRRL F-4489 | reverse complement strand
GGGGTAACAGGCCGGGCCGCGGGCCAGCGCCGGCGACGCGTTGGCCGCGCGCAGCCCGGGCGGGGCGGCGGCCGGCGGCCCGAGGTACGCGGTGACGGATTCCAGCAGCTCCCGCAAGGCATCCGCTCCCTCCGGCGTGAGGCGGACCGCCCGGCCGGTTCCGATGCGCCGGACCCAGTGCCGTTCCAGAAGCCGTTCGCAGAGCCGGGCGCCCGCCAGACCGGCGAGGTGCTGACGGCGTTCGGTCCAGTCCAGGCAGCCCCGTGCCTGCGGGCGGCGGCCGCCGCGCAGCGCCTCGTCCGGCACCCCGAGGGCCTCGGCGAACCACGCCCGGCCGCTCCCGGTGAGCGCGAACCCACCGTCCTGGTCCAGCAGCCCCCGCGCGGTCATGGCGTCGGTGAGGGCGACGCCGAGGCGCCCCGCCAGGTGGTCGTAACAGGTCCGGCCGCGGGCCAGCGCCGCCGACGCGTTGGCCGCGCGCAGCCCGCGCGGCGCGGCGGCCGGCGGCCCGAGGTGCGCGGTGACCGATTCCAGCAGCTCGGCGACGCGGGGGCCGGCCAGCTGCACGTAACGGTGCCGGCCCTGCCGCCGTTCGACCAGCAGCCCGCCGTCGATCAGCCGCGTCAGGTGCTCGCTCGCGGTGGACGGCGCGACCCGCGCGTACGCGGCCAGCTCCCCGGCCGTCCAGGCCCGCCCGTCGAGCAGCGCCAGGCAGAACGCGGCCCGGGTACGATCCGCCAGCAGCGCGGCCAACCGGGCCAGCTCCTGGCTGTAGTCGGGACCGGGCACCGACCCCGGCCGCCCGCCCGCCGCTCGCTTCCCTGCTCTCTCCGGCGTCGTCATACGCCCATTCTCCGCCGCGACACTTCGGCCACCACCGACACGTCCCCGCCCTACCGTCGCCACATGACGACCCCCACTCCGACCCCGGCCCCGGCCTCACCTGGGCCGCACGCCACCCCCCGGACGACCGACCGCCCCGACGAACCCCGCACGTCCGCCTTCCACGCCCTGCACCACACCCCCGGCCGCCCGCTCCTGCTCCCCAACGCCTGGGACAGCGCCTCGGCCACCGCCTTCGCCGCCGCCGGCTTCGCGGCGGTCGGCACGACCAGCCTCGGCATCGCGGCCGCCCTCGGCCTGCCGGACGGCCAGGGCCACCCCGAGGTCCGGGCCGCCACACTCGCCCTCGCCCGCCGCCTCACGAACCGCCTGCCCTGCCCGCTCACCGTGGACATCGAAGCAGGATTCGCTGCCGATCCGGACCAAGTAGCCTGCCTAGCAGCGGAGTTGTGGCACCACGGCGCCGCAGGCATCAACTTGGAGGACGGCCTCCCCGGTGGCACCGGCACCGTCCTCCAAAACCCAACCCGCCAAGCCGAGTTGATCGCCGCCGTAAAGGAACGCGCCCCGGGCCTCTTCCTCAACGCCCGGATCGACACCCACTGGCTGGTGGGCGCCCCGCCGCCCCTGTCGCACACGCTCGCCCGCGCGGAGACCTACCTGGCCGCCGGCGCGGACGGCATCTTCGTCCCGGGTGTCACCGCCGACGCGGACATCGCCACCCTGGTCGCCGGCATCCCCGCGCCCCTGAACGTCCTCTTCGCACCGGGCCAGCACACCGTCCACCACCTGGCCGACCTCGGCGTCCGCCGCATCAGCACCGGCTCATTGCTCTACCGCACGGCCCTCGGCGCGGCCCGCACAGCAGCCGAAGCGCTCCGCCTGACCTCGTCGCCGGACGCGGACCGCGCGACACGGGCACGCAGGCCCCAGGTGGCGGACGACGCCACCCGCACGACGCCGGAACCCGCACAACCGCAGCGGCCGACGTCCCCAGACGCGCGGCCCCTGACGTACGCCGAAGTACAAAAACTGGCACGGGCGACCGAGGACTGAACCCGCCCGCCGAAGGCATCGCGCCCGCGAAGAGGCCGCCCCGCCCCGGATCCGGCTCCCCCCTACCGGGACCGGTCCGACGACTCCTGACGCCGCCGCTGCACCGCGACGCCCACGCCCACCGCGCCCAGCGCCGCCGCGCCGCCGAGCAGACCCGCCTTCGGCAGGTGCCCGGCCTTCTCCGCGAGGCCGGCCAGCCCGTCGTCGGGCAGGATGATCGACGTCCGGCTCTCCGTCGGCGCCATCGAATCGGCGGCGAACGCGGCACCCGAGGGAAGCAGCAGAACGGCCAGCGCCCCGGTCACGACGGTGGCGGTACGGATCACGGAGCGGCGCTGAGCACGCATGGGCACTCCTCGACGGGCGGCCGGCGGCCGCCGGGTCTGGGACAGGTCAATGTGCGTTACGTGACAGTAAGCTACGGAGGGTCCATAACGGCGATCCATAGGTTGTGTAACAGCCGGCCCCACCTCTCCGTTCAGTCGTGTGACAAACCCGCCCTCGTCCCATCCGTCGCGCGCCCCACCGTTCCCCGGCCGACGACGCCTCGCCGGCCGACGTCCCGCACCAACCAGCCCACCTCACCAGTCGATGTCATCCGGCGGCTCCGGCAGCACCTCCTCCCCCTCACCCCACACAGAACCGCTCCCCGAGGCCGCCCCCTTACCGGAGGCCGAAGCCCCGCCCCCGGAACCAGCACCGACCGCAGGCGCACCCCCGTCCCCAGAAGCCGCACCGCCCTCGGCAACGACCTCACCGACGACGGCCCCCGGACCGGCACCGGCACCGGCACCGTCCCCGCCCTCACCCCCGCCCAGCACGTCCAGAATCTGCTCGCCATACTTCGCGAGCTTGTTCTCGCCCACCCCGTTGATCGCGCCCAGCGCGGCAACGCTCGCCGGCCGCGTCACCGCGATCTCCCGCAGCGTCGCGTCGTGGAAGATCACATACGCCGGAACGCCCTGCTCCTTGGCCGTCCGGCCCCGCCAGCCGCGCAGCGCCTCGAAGACCGGCAGCGCCTCCTCCGGCAGATCCACCGGCGCCCGCTTGCCCTTGGTCTTCGCCTTCGCCGCCCGGGCCGGCTTCTCCGGCTCCCGCCGCATCGGCACCTGGCGCCCCCCGCGCAGCACCTCGCCACTGGCCTCGGTCAGCACCAGCGTGCCGTAATCGCCCTCCACGGCCAGCAGCCCCTGGGCCAGCAACTGCCGTACCACGCCCCGCCATTCGGCCTCGCGCAGATCCTCGCCGATCCCGAAGACGCTCAGCGCGTCATGATCGAATTGAACGACCTTGGCGGTCTTCCGGCCCAGCAGGATGTCGATGATCTGGCCCGCGCCGAACTTCTGCCCCCGCTCGCGCTGCAACCGCACCACCGTCGACAGCAGTTTCTGCGCCGGCACCGTCCCGTCCCAGGTCTGCGGCGGCGTCAGGCACGTATCGCAGTTGCCGCACGGGCCGCCGCCGTCCTGGCCGAAGTACGCCAGCAGCTGCACGCGCCGGCACTCCACCGTCTCGCACAGCGCGAGCATGGCGTCCAGATGCGCGGACAGCCGGCGGCGGTGCGCGTCATCGCCCTCCGAGCCGTCGATCATCTTCCGCTGCTGGACCACGTCCTGGAGGCCGTACGCGAGCCACGCCGTGGACGGCTGCCCGTCCCGGCCCGCGCGCCCGGTCTCCTGGTAGTAGCCCTCCACCGACTTCGGCAGGTCCAGATGCGCCACGAACCGCACGTCGGGCTTGTCGATCCCCATCCCGAACGCGATCGTGGCGACCACCACCAGCCCGTCCTCCCGCAGGAACCGCGCCTGGTTCGCCGCGCGCACCCGGGCGTCGAGCCCGGCGTGGTACGGCACCGCGTCGATGCCGTTGTCCACCAGGAACTGGGCGGTCTTCTCCACCGAGGCCCGGGAGAGGCAGTAGACGATGCCGGCGTCCCCGGCGTGCTCGCCGCGCAGCAGCTCCAGCAGCTGCCGCCGGGGCTCGTTCTTCGGCGCGATCCGGTACTGGATATTGGGCCGGTCGAAGCTCGCCACGAAGTGCCGGGCGCCGTCCATCCGCAGCCGGGACGTGATCTCGGCGTGCGTCGCCTTCGTCGCCGTGGCGGTCAGCGCGATCCGCGGCACGTCCGGCCAGCGCTCGTGCAGCATCGACAGGGCGAGGTAATCCGGCCGGAAGTCGTGGCCCCACTGGGCCACGCAGTGCGCCTCGTCGATCGCGAACAGCGAGATCTTCCCGCGCTCCAGCAGCTGCACCGTCTGCTCGACCCGCAGCCGCTCCGGCGCCAGATACAGCAGATCCAGCTCCCCGGCCAGGAACTCCGCCTCGACCAGCCGCCGCTCCTCAAGGTCCTGCGTCGAATTCAGGAACCCGGCCCGCACCCCCAGCGCCCGCAGCGCGTCGACCTGGTCCTGCATCAACGCGATCAGCGGCGAGATCACCACCCCGACCCCCGGCCGCACCAGCGAGGGAATCTGGTAGCACAGCGACTTCCCCCCGCCCGTGGGCATCAGCACGACCGCGTCCCCGCCGCCGATCACATGCTCGATGATCTCCCGCTGCTCCCCGCGGAACGCGTCGTACCCGAACACCCGGCGCAGCACCTGCACCGCCTCGTCAGCCCCCAGGGCTTCCGTCTTTTCCTCGACCACGACCACTCCCACATCCGCCGGACCCACCCCGAAAGCCTACGAGCTCCACCACACCCCTCGCGGACCCTGTGGATAACTCCACCCCACCCGCACCCAGCGCCCCCGGCCCCCACCATCCCCAGTGACCAGCACCCGTGACTCAGCCCACGCCCGACTCCGGCCGTTCAGCCCTGGCCGCGCATACGCAACGACCCTCTCGCGCGGTCGCTCCTCGCCGCCGGCCAGGTACGGCCGCATCCCTCGGAACGACCAGCAGACGCGCAGAAGGGTCGCAAGGTCGACGTGTGCGTCGACTACGAAGGCCATCGGACGCGCGGCAGCTATGACCGGGACACGAAGCGGATCGACATCACTTCGGGGCCGCTCGCCGGACAGAGCTTCAAGACGCCGACCGGAGCGGCCCGTGCGGTGATGGCGCCCTACAAGCCAGGCGTGCCCCCGAACCGCAATGGCTGGTCGTTCTGGCTGCTTGATGACAGGTCCGGCCGCTTCCTGCAGACCATCAGGCCCTCGGCGTGAGCTCGCGCAGGGCGACCCCGCGGGAGTGATTTCCCGTCTACCTGCCGGTGGGTCGCGCAGGGCAGGGAGGCGACCGTAGTGGCGCGCGTGTGCCACGCCGCCTGAACCGGCGAAGGGCCAGCCCGGGAGGACAACCCTCCTGAGCCGGCCCTTTCGCTGGTGCCCCCGGCAGGATTCGAACCTGCGACACCCGCTTTGGGAGTATTCCCTGGGCGGGGCTGTGACCTGCGGAAACGTTGGGCTTAAGGTATCTGGCCTGGGAAAACGCCCCTCTGTGGTTCTCACGTGTTCACGGCGATTCCCGGCCTCATGTGTGCTGGACAGCGCTGCTGCCAGGCCGCTGAGCAGGATGGCGGCGAGTGCGCCGAGGACGGCGGGCTGGTCGTTGAAGGCGATGCCGATCGCGGTCAGTGCGGGACCGGCGTTGCGTACCGAGGCGACGCCGCCCATGGTGGTGCGTCGTACGACGGACCCGTGGCCAGCAGCGTTCCAACGGCGAACGCGGCGGCGGAGAGCAGGAAACCGGCGAGGAGCGCGAGGGAGCCGAGGAGGGCGACGACGCCTCGTCAGTTGCCCAGGAGCATGCCTGCCAGCACGATCAGGAACGTGACGTTGGAGACGGCCGCTGCTGGGCGGTGCCATGACATCGCGGTGGGCGTGGCGTAGCGGCGTATCAGCAGGCCGATCGCGAACGGTACGAGTTGGAGCAGGGCCACGGTCCGGATCAGTGCTCCGGCGTCGAGGGAGACGTCGGTGCCCACGTCGGCGGCGTTGAGGAGGCCGCCCGCGGTGGGGGCGAAGGTGATGCTGCCGACGGAGGCGAGCAGCACCTGCGTCGCCGCGCCGCCGACGACCTCGCCGCTCTGCACCATGGCGAGTTTCGCCCCGAAGGGGCCGCCCGGGGACGAGGCGACCAGGACGAGCGCGATGAAGGACGCCGAGGACAGGCTGAACAACGCGCCGATGCCCCAGCCGAGCAGCGGGACGATCACCAGGTTGGCGATCAGGGCCAGGAGCAGGAGCGGGACGTCGGTGAAGACGCCTCGCAGGGCCGATACCGTGGCGCCCGGGCCGGCGGCGAACATGGTGGCCGCGATGAAGATGACGGTGACGGCGTTGAGCACCAAGTGCAGGGTCTCCCTTGGGTTTCCCCTCGGGTGCGGGGCAATAGCCGGACGGTGCCGGGATGCCCGTCGCCGCGCTGTCAGTCGCGGAGGTCGCCGAGCCAGCGCAGGGCGGTCAGGCTCGGCAGGAAGCAGTACTCGCCTCCTCGGGTGACGACGAACCGCCGCAGGGGGGCGAGGCGTCGGCGCACCGGGCGCTGGGGAATGGTGTAGCCGGCGGACCCGTCATGGGCACCGGTGACGGGGTCTTTGGCGTCGTTCGCGCCGAAGAAGACGCCGTCGTTCATCCATTGCGTCTGGACGAACTCGAACTGCCGCCCCAGGTGTGCTCCGATGAACGCGAACATGAGGCCGCGGTCGGCGCCGTCGTCCTCCAGTACTCCCTCGGGCAGCGGCGGGCCGTAGACGGCGCCGCGCCGGATCATGCGGTGCAGCCGCACCTCTCCAGCCACGGAGGCGTCGCGGGGATTGGCGCGGCGGATGTGGCTGCCGCCGGGCGTCGTGAATCCCGCCGGATCGTCGGTCTTGTACAGGAAGGTGTTACGGCGGTGCGGGTCGGCGCCGAGCGGGGGATCGTCGTGCTGTGGTGCCAGTGCCAGGGGAGCGCCGCTGCGCCAGCGCCCCATGATCTTCGCGGCGATCAGTTCCTCGTCCTCGGGCCCGGTGGAGTTGTCCTTCAGGTACCGCCGGAACTCGGCGACGTTCTGATGGAGCTTGCGGAAGACCGCGTAACTGCCGTTGCGGCCCAGCACGTCGGGCTGTGGGCTCTGCACACCGTCGATCTCGTCGCGGTAACCGAGGACGAACTCGCCGGCTTTCAGCGGTACTTCCAGCTGGTTGGATCCCGGGATCCCGCTGCCTTCGACGGCCGGATGGCTGACGCCGTCGCGGTAGCCGAAATGCTCGGTCTCGGTGGGCAGCGCGTAGCAGTCCTGCCGCCATACCGTCGTCACCCCGGCGAGCCGGTCGTAAGCGGGGCGGGCGCGGTCGATCGCCGCCTCCAGCCGCTCGGGGTCGGGCGCTACCGCGGTGAGCACCACATGGAGGTCGGGGCTGCCCAGCGGCGTTTCCCAGTGCTCCGGGCTGCTGTCGCCCACATCGCCCAGCGCGCTGGCACGGGCGGCCATCCCCTGCCGGAACTCCCAGGCGAACGTGTCCAGAGAGGCGCGCGGGACCCCCAGCGCCTCCAGGCCGCGGCAGGTGACGGCCACACTCACCCAGGTCTCGCCCGAGGGGCTGACCGTGTCCGCCGCGGAGGTCACCGCCGTACTCGCGCGCCGCATCAGTTCCCGCCCGTGCGCCCGGTCGTCGATGCGGAAGGCGAGGTAGGTCGCCGCGTAAGGCGTCGGCCGGCCGCTGAGAACCCCGCGCTGGATGTCCGCGAGGTCCAACGTGTCCTCCGTGTGCACACTCACGGTCGACCTCCCGTGGCTCTACTTGGAGACGAGGTTGCGCCAGAAGTTCCGCAGGCTCTCGTCCCCGCCGAACAAGGAGCTGAAGATCGTCGAGTCCGCCAGCAGCAGATCGCCGGCGCGCTCGCCGGCGGGAGGCATCCACAGGAACATGTTGAACTCGGTGTTGCCGGCTTCGGTGAACGGGTGCGGCCTCGACATGTCGATCGGCTGCCTGGCCAGCACGTGGACGGTGTCCGGCTCGTCGGTCGTCACGTCGTAGTGCGGCAGGTGCATGTGGAAGTTGAAGTTCGTCACCCCGCTCAGCCAGTCCTTCCGGTCCAGGTCCCGGACGGTGGACAGAGGGACGATCTGGTTGCCCGCGCGGGTTGCCGGGCGCAGGCCGTAACGGTTCATCACCGGTACCCCGAGGCCCTGCATCAGGTCCCGCACGTAGGTGGCGAACCGCTGTTGGCGTGGCACCAGGGGATCGCCGTGATGGCGGTATTCCATCTCCCGTACCGAGGGATCGTCCGATGCGCCGACATCGTGGTGCGGGCCCAGGACGAGACGGGTGTCCTCCCGGGCGAGGAACGCCCGCAGGGCCTCGATCTCCCCGGGCTGAGCCTCCTGCTCGGTGACCGCGTGGTCCAGCCCGAACACGAACAGGACGTCCGTGTCGTCGAGCACCCGCTCGTCGAGCGGCGTGAGGAATCCCGCCTGGTCGATGCGCTGGTACACCGGGACCGGGTGCCCCGTGACCTCCTCGACGAAGTCCTGGAACGGCACCCAGGCCCAGAAGAACAGCTCCAGCGACCCGGCGACGCCCTGCTGGAACCGATACGGGTCGGACCACTGCGGGTCCTCGTACGCCGGCCACGCCGCCCGCCTGACCTCGGTCATCGTGGAGAACCGGTTGTCCAGCTCGGCCGGGTTGCGGCCGGCCTCGGCCGGATAGCTCCACGAGACGTAGATACTCACCCGCCGCCCGCCAGGGCTGTACTCCCGCGGAATGTGCCTCTGGTTGTACGTGCGTGCGGTCCTGACCTCGCTCATCGCCACTCGTCTCACCACGTCCGACCGTCCGGTCGTCTCACTGCATCTGGTCGAGCATCTCCGACAGGGCGTTCTTGATCCGCAACGCCTTCTTGATCTCGTCCGCCGTCACGTACGGGTACTCGCCGTACTCGATGAAGCTCGGACAGTGGTGCTCGCGGACGAAGCGCACGAACGCCTCGGGGTTGGTCTGCCAGTCCTCGGGAAACCCTTCGAGGTTCTCGAAGGTGGTACTCACGCCCAACTTACTGAACAGCGCGACAGCGTCCTCGGTGTACTTGTCGAAGTCAGTGTCGAAGATCCCCTGATACAGGAAGCGCGTGTCGTCGTCGAAGAGCACCCAGCGCAGATAGTGCAGCTTCAACGGCGCGAGAAAGTGCGGATCCCGCTCCACTGCCTTGGCAAGGGTATGGCCGTGCTCCCGTATCGCGTCGGCCCTGCCCGGTTTGACGTTCGCGATGATGGTGAAGCCGTAGCAGGCCGGAGTTCTCGGAAAGACGGGGCCGTACTTCCCCTGTTCCAGGTGGTCCGTCTCCTTGGGAATGGCGACTGCCTGTGGCTTGATCTCCATGTCCGTTCCCTTCCTCATCCGGAGGCCGGGACCCGTTCACGTCCAGCGTTGCACTCAGCGGCCGAGGGTGCCTGCCGAGCGGGCGGGAGCTGATCAGCGCATCGGGCGGCGCCGACGTCAGTGCGTCAGGGCGACCTTGAGGACCAGGATGAGCAGGCCGCCCACGCCCCGCAACAGTCCAGCGTTCCTGTGTCAGCTCAGCGCAGAACCGTCTGCTGCAGAGTGCTCAGCGGCTCCCGACGCGGGGGACCGTGTGTCCGTCTGGTCCCTGCGGTGCCAGGGGATGCCTTCGCCGGGGATCGCGGGGTCGGCCAGCCGATGGGAGATGAATTCGTGTGGTGGGGGACTTAGGGTCCTCCATAGGCGTTCCTCTCCGGTGAGGGGCAGGACGGGCAAGGTCCCGCCCCTCACCAGTGCGTTCGTTTAGGGATGGGCGATCATTTGGGGAGTCTCCGGCCCTCGGTGTTGGCGCGCCGGGGGCCGCTTCGCTACCCGCGTCAGATGCGGGATCAGGCCGTGAGGTCGTACGACGTCTGGGCGTCCAGCCACGCGTCCACCTCCTGCCAGCGGTAGCGCAGGTGACGGCCGACCTTGTGGACGTTCGGGCCGGTGCCCCGGTACTTCCACTGGTAGAGCGTCTTCACCGGCACCCCGAGGTGCAAGGCGACCTCGGCGGGAGTGGCAAGCGGGCCTCGCTGGGCAGGCACAGCGGAGACAGGGGCGTTGGTGTTACGGGGAGAGGTCTTCGGCACAGGGCTCCATTTCGGTCTTGGACAACGGCCCGGGGCAACTCAGCCACACCACCCCGGGGAAAAGTCCAGAGTTGATTCTGAAACCCTCCACGAGTTCTCTCGGCGCGACCGGGGAGACCAAAACAGTAAGTACAGATTCCCGGTTGCCGAAATCGCTCCCGCAGCGCCTGAAAATCCCGTGTCAGAATCTGATACCCCGGGGGTCAGATTCTGACCCCCTCGCAGCTCAGAGGCGATGCCCAGTGGTCGGGAGTGGCACGCCCAGACCGTCGACGCTGCGCCTGATAGCGGCTTAAATCGCCCATCTTGAAGATGCGGAGGGAACATAGCGCGGCCACCCTGGGAAACGCCTCGCGATGTGCCGGAATTCGACGAGAGGAACGCCATTCCGCCCCCGAACGACTATTACGGAGTTTGAGTCAACTCTTGCCAAGTCACCCGGCTGCAAGTTACAGCTAACTGTCATGGAAAGCCGACCTGTCGAAATAGGCCCCGCCGGCCTCCACACCGCCCGCGCCATCGAGCACCTACGTCTCGTGCGCGACCTGCCCCAGCACCAGCTCGCCGCCCGCTGCACCGCGCTGGGCCGCCCGATGACCAACACGGCACTCAGCCGCACCGAACGCGCCCGCCGCCGCTGCGACATCGACGACCTCGTCACCATCGCCCGCGCCCTCGGAATTCCCCCCACGACCCTGCTCCTGCCGCTCCCGTCGGTGTCCAGCGATGACCGGAGGGGGTGCTAGTTGGCGCGGGTCTGGATTGAAGACCGCATAGGACACGCGGCGTACGCACGTGCCGCAGCTGATGCCAAGAGGGCCGGCCGTACGCCACCCGGGCGCTACCGGGTCCGCTGGTACGACCCCGACGGCAAGCCGAAGATGAAGACCTTCGCCCGCAAGGTCGACGCCGAGACGGAGCGGACGAGGATGGAGTCCCGTCTCAACGACGGCTCCTACCGCGATCCCGCAGCCGCCCGCGTGAAGTTCGCGGAGGTGGCGGAGTCCTGGCTGGCCGCGCAGATCCATCTCAAGCGCTCGACCCGGGGCCGCTATCGCGGCGTTCTCGACGTCCACGTGATCCCCAGGTGGGGCACCACTCCGCTGGACCGTATCCAGTTCGAGGACATCGCCGAGTGGCTCGCGGACCTGCTGTCTGGCGAGGCGACGGGAGACAGAAAGCTCAGCCCCCGGTCGGTCCGCAAGGCGTACGTCGTCCTCAGCCGCGTTCCCGGCTACGCGGTCAAGGCTCGTCGTCTGGCGGTCAACCCGGCTGTCGGCGTGCCCTTGCCGAAGGCGGCGCCGGCCGACCACGTGTACCTCGATGACATGCAGGTCGACGCGCTGGCCAACGCGTCGGGCGCCGAATCAGGTCAACCGCGCGGTCGGTGGCTTTCCTGCCGGGCCGGTCGATCGCGGCAGCGGCCTCATCGCCGGCCAGCCGCTCGATCTCCTCGGGTACCTCCCGCTCGTCGAGCACGAAGAGCCGGTCACCGACGAGACGTGTGGTCGTCTTCCAGCCGAGACGACGCCCTGCCTCCCGAGCGGCATGCCGGACGTCCTTGAGTTCGCTCAGCTCCGCAAGATCGTCGCCGCTCAGGATCAGCTGCCCGTAGTAGCCCTGGTACTGCGGCTTCAGGGCCGCCCGCATCAGCGATTCAAGCCGATCGACCAGCTTCTCGTACCGGCGCCTGGCCAACTCGTCCCTGACGGGCATCCTCCACAGCTCCCCACCATCCGCGCCCACGGCGTGTGTGCCATATGTGTGCTGCAAGCGCAGGAGCCCTTCCCGTCCGCTGGACGGAAGGGCTCCTGACCTGGTGTTTTTCTGTGCCCCCGGCAGGATTCGAACCTGCGACACCCGCTTTAGGAGAGCGGTGCTCTATCCCCTGAGCTACGGAGGCGGGGCCTTGCGCTGATCGTTGGATGAATACTCTGGGTGAGGGTTCATCCGGTTTCCGGCAAGGAGGACCGCCGCGAGCGGTGGTCCCAGACAGGGTAGCGGATGGGGCCGGGGCGTTGGCGGGGCCTCGGCTCGGTTCGTGATCCGGGGGGCGGGGGGAGTCCTCGCGGGGTGGTTCGCACGAGCGTCGCAGGGTGTTGCCGGTGCCGAGGAGGGGGGTGGCGTGCGCGGGTGCTGGCGCGGCAGGCGGGGTTGGTGGGGCTCTGGGGCAACGGGCTGTGGGCCTCGGGGGTTTGGTGCTCGCGTCATTTGAAGCCGGCGTGCGAGGGCCGGGGCCCTCTGCCTTGTGGTTTGTGGCTGGGGTCCCGGCGGGCTGGCGCACGGGGCGAGGGCCGGGTGTCAGTCCGCGTCCCCGTCGGTGTCCTCGCTCCAGTCGCTGCTGCCTTCGCCTTCGACGCTGGCGGTGACGAGAGCGCTGACTTCGAACCGGCACCGCCAGTGGGCGTCCGGCAGGTACCTGGTGGCGAGGATGGCTGTTACCTGGACCGTGACCGTGTTGCTCTGCACGTCGAGGATGCGGGTCTCGACCCTGCCTTCGCTGACGGGGTACTCGACCCTGTTCAGGTTCGCCTTTTCCAGCCACTGCAGGCGCCAGCTCTTGAGGGAGACGGCGACGATGGCCTTGCCGCTGCTGTCGCGGGCGATGTTGCTCGGCAGCGTGACCCGCTTGGTTTCCTGGATCTTCGATGTGTCACCCACGTCCAGAGCGGCCGTCTTCGAGACCCGGACGGTCTTGAAGGCGATGTCGCGGGAGGTGGTGGGAGGGTTGGGCATGGTGTTCTCCTTCGGTGTTGGTGGTGGGAGGTCGCGCCCCGGGGTGGGGCGGTTTGGAGGGGGGTAGTGGTAGCGCGCGGCCCAGTGGGGGCCGTTTGCGGCAATGGGTCTCGCGGCTCGGCCCGGCCCGGCCTGCCCCGGCCCGTGTCCCGTCAGACGGGGACGAAAGTCCAGCGCTGGTCGTTGGGGACGGGACTGGCGCACGTGGTCTGGACGACCTTGGCCCCTTCCACCGGTTCGTCGCTGGCGGTGTTGTAGCCATCCATGCACTTGCCCGAGCCGGCCGCGATGATCCGGAAGCCGCCGCCCTGGACGGCCACCGCCTTCCAGCGCTGGTTGGCACCGCTGTGGCATCCGTACTGGATGAGTTCGGCCTCGTCCGCGTTGCTGTTGTTGCGGACGTCCAGGCAGGCATGGCTGTGGACGTTGCGGATCTCGAACAGTTCGCCACCGACCGGAACGGCCAGCCACAACTGGTCGTCGGCGCCGGTGTAGCGCTGCAGTCTGATCCTGGCGCCGTTCTCCGTGGTGGAGCCCTCGACGTCCAGTACCAGGTCGGGGCCGTTGGCGGCGGTCCTGGGCTGGATCGCCAGGCCCCGGTAGGGGGCCACCGGCACCGGGTCTGCCGCGGCCGCCGGCGTCAGGGCCGCCATGGCGGTCAGGGACAGTGCTGCGGCGCCGGCCAGCCGCGGCAGCACGGACCGCCGCCGGAGCGGCGACGACGACCCGCGTACTGGCGTGATCATGACAGTCTCCTTTTCGGGCAGTTGGGCGCGCGGGCAGTCGCGCGCTCGGGCAGTTGGACAGGCGGGCGGGCAGTCGGACAGGTGGCAGACCTGAAGCGACGGGAGGTGGACCGGAGAGGTCGCCCGCGATAGGGGCCCGAGGGCCTCGCCGTCCCCGGGGTTCCTGGGGAGTGAGGCGGGCGGGCCGCTACAGAAACGGTGCCCGGCGCCTGCACAGGAGAACGTCAATTACTCACATTGGGTTAAAAGTTGCGATTATTTCGCTTTTTGGGTGTGGAGGGGTGGCCTACGGGTGTATGGGGCCCGCGTCTACGGGGCGGAGGGCGGCCGAACGCTCATGGGGCGGGGTTAGTGGGGCGTTAGTGGGACGGCAGGGCGGGGGGTGAGGCTGGTCTTCGTTCGGGAGTGAGGCGCGTGACGGCAGCGACCGCAGCGCGCGGAGACCGCAAGAGCAAGCAAGAGCAAGGGGAGTTGTGATGAAGAGGGTTGCGAAGAACCACTTCGGGGGGCGGGCCGGGCGCCGTCTGGCTGCTGCTGTGGTGGTCGCCGCGGCGCTGGGGATGGGGATGACGGCCTGTGGGCCGGACGCGGGGGCGGCCGGTGCTGCCGGGGCCTCGGCTTCTTCGGCTCCTTCGGCCTCCGCGGCCTCTTCGGCGGCGGGGGGCTCGGGGCAGGGGGAGACCGCGGGCGGAGCTTCCTCGGGCGCGGACTCGTCGGGTACGTCCGGTGGGCAGGGGCGGAGCGGTGGTGGGACCGGGGCGGCGCCTTCTGCGGGGCAGGGCAGCACGGGCTCCGGGGGCGGTACCGGGGGTAGTGCGGGTGCCCGTACCGGTGGCGGTGGGTCGGGGGCCGGTGGGGGCGGGGCCGCCCATGCGGGGAACCACCAGACGGTTGTCGGGACGTTGCAGTACCTGGCGCCCGGGAAGTACATCGTCAAGCCTGATGGGGGTGGCATCGATCAGGCGTTCATGGTTTCCGATGCGACGAGGATTCTGGGGGCGGCGGCGATCTGCTCCGTTGACGGGAGCCAGGTGACCATCGGGGACGACGGGTACGGGACCTCGAAGTGCACCGCGGAGCAGCTGGAGAAGGCGGCGAAGACCGGCAGTGTGACCGTGCGCGTGGTGCTGAGCCGGAAGTCCGCGGCCGCGGAGACGGTGGAGGAGAAGTACCACCCGTAAGGGGAAGTGCCACCCGTAGGCGGGCCGTGGGCCGCCGGTCAGCCGAGGTGCCAGGTGAGGGTGCCGTCGGCCATGGTGAGGGCGGCCAGGAGGGCCAGGTCGGCGGCGCCGAGGGCGAGGCCCAGGAGGGCGCGGCCGCGGCGGGTGGTGCCGCGGGTCAGGGCGAGGGTGCCCAGGACCAGGGCGCACGGGCCCAGCACGATGTTGAGGACGAGGGTGCCGACCAGGCCGAGGATGAAGGAGGCCACGGCCATGTCGTTCGCCCGGGAGCGGGCGCCGGAGCGGCTGCCGGTGGACCCGGTCGTGTCGGGCGCCGAGGTGCCGTCCGCGGAGGTGCCGGTGGACCGGGTGGTGTGGTGGCGGTGGGTGAGAGTGGTCATCGGGGGGTCCCCTCGTTGTGGTGGCGGCGTTCGCGCAGGGTGAAGACGAGCAGCCAGGCGGCGATGGCCGCGGCGGCGACGAGGGTCACGGGGACGGGGAGGTGCGCCGCGGTGCCCAGCGCGACCCCCAGCAGGAGGAGGGCTGCGACGAGGAAGAGCATGGTCTGCCTTTCCGGGGCCGGTTTCCGGGGCGGGGCCCGGTGTCGGGTGCGGGCCGGGGCCCGCGGCGGAGTCGGCCGCAGAGATCGAGAGAACAGTTTGAGAGGACTGTTTCAGAGGACAGTTGTTCACTGACTTCTCCAGTGTAGGGGCGGAGGCGGGTGGAGTGGTTCGGAGAACGGTTGTTTACTGGATGACATGAGTCACAGTGTGGGCGGAGCGCGGCAGGCGCAGAAGCAGAAGACCCGGCAGGCGCTGCTGGACGCGGCCCTCGGGCTGCTGGAGGAGCAGAGCCTGAGCAGCCTGGGCCTGCGGGAGGTGACCCGGGTGGTGGGCATCGCCCCGACCGCGTTCTACCGGCACTTCCGGGATCTGGGGGAGCTGGGCGTCGCGCTCGTCGAGGAGGCGCTGGGCAGTCTGCACGTGATGGTGCGGGCGATCCTCGCCGAGCAGGACGCCGCCGAGGAGCGGATAGACCGGACGGTCGCGGTGGTCGAGCGGCACGTACGCGAACACCCGGCCCATGTGCGGTTCGTGGCGCGGGAGCGGCGGGGCGGCGTACGGGCCGTGCGGCATGCCATCGCCGGGGAGCTGGAGCGGTTCGCGGAGGAGGTCGCGGCGGCGCTCAAGTCGCAGCCGCTGTCGGTCGGTTGGGGCGATGAGGATGTGCGGATGCTGGCTGATCTGTATGTCGACCGGCTGGTGACGACGGCGGGGGAGCTGCTCGACGCCTGGGAGGACGGCGGCGAGGAGGCGGCCGGGCGGGTGGTGTGGCGGGCCCGCCGGCAGCTGCGGCTGATCAGCATCGGGCGGCGGCACTGGGCGGAGGAGGGGACCGAGCGGTGACGGGGTGACGAGGCCCTGCCGGGGAGGCGTCCAGCGGCGGCCTCACGGGTGGGGCACAGGGGGCGCAGGGGCCGTCGGGCTTGAGGGGCGGCGGGTGGCCGGGGTGACGCGGACGCGGTAGGTGCCGTCGGTGTTCTCCGTGAGAACGGTGACGGTCACGCCGCTCGTACGGTCGGTGAAGGTCTCGCCGGGGCGGAACGGGGCGTCGGTCAGGTCCGGGTCGACGTAGCGGCTGTCGGCGTAGCAGCCGCGGCTGTGCGGGGTGGCGTCCACGACGCGGATCGGGGCGCGGCCCGAGGGGACGTCGGTGGCCACGTGGTAGACGAGGACGCCCGGCCGGCAGACCAGCGGGTCGAGCAGGCCGCTGGCGCGCGCCTCGACCACGAAGGCGGTGTGCGGGCCGGTCGGGACGACGACGATCTTGGCGCCGCCGGGGGTGGAGACCGGGGTGAGGTCGTGCTCGGTGGGCAGCTGACCGGCCGGCGCGCAGTGCACCTGACCGGGCGTCAGCCAGCCCAGCTTCCACTTGTGCCAGCCGAGGAAGTCGTTGCTCGGCCCCCAGTCCTCGTCCATCGGGTCCCAGTGGCCCACCGGGGCCCGGCCCGCGCGGTCGTCCGTGTAGTAGAGGTCGGGGAGCCCGAAGACGTGCGCGTTCTCGTGGTTGAGGACCCGGAACGCGCTCAGGCCGGTCTGCCGGCTCCAGATGAACGACACGTTCCGGAACGGCGCGCCGCGGCCGGTCCGCAGCCCCAGATCGGCTCCGCTGAAGGTGACCGACAGCACCGAACGGGTGGCCGGCGGGCCCGCGTTGGGCGCCATGATGACGTTGACGACGTCGTAGTCGCGGAAGTCCGCGTACGGGTCGACGGCGTGCACGATCTCCCGGGAGAGCGCGTGGTAGCCGCGGTCCGAGGCCGGGTCGAAGGTGGCGCCGCGGGTGATCCCATACGCCGCCAGCGGGCGGGACATGCGGAGCCAGCGGAAGAGCGGCTTGGGGACGTAGGTCAGCCGCCCGTACGAGCTGACGCGGAAGTAGTCGGTCGCGGCCGGGAAGAACTCCCCGAAGCGCGCCATGGGGGAGAGCGTCGCCGGGGCGTCCGGGAAGTCGATGAAGAGGGTGAGGGCCCGTACGGTCCCGGCGGCGCGGGCGAAGCCGGCGGGGGTGGGGGCGGCTTCGGAGACGTTGTCGGTGATGCCGGGGAGGGCGCAGGGGCCGGTGGGGAG
>NZ_LLZI01000022.1 GCF_001509485.1 Streptomyces sp. NRRL F-4489 | reverse complement strand
GGTTGCCGGTGTTCAGCTTGAGGATGCGGTGACCCGCCGCCTCCAGCCGCATGGCCTCCTCGAGGACCGGGCCGCGGATTTCGTAGCAGACGTTGGCGAATTTGACGGACTGGGTGATTTCCATTCGGCACCTCTTCTGCCTCTGGACGCGGGACTTATCGACGGCACCTGGCTGTTGCGCACGCGGGGACGGGGATGAGGAGGTGGCACCTTCGGCGGCGATCTCGTCGTCTTGCTGCGTTCCACAAGGACGTGGCTGCTACCGCAGCTGCCGCCCGATCTCGCGGAGCTGTTCGTGCATACCGCGGTAGGGAGTGGCCGGCGGGAGCCATGCTTTGCGCATCTTGGCGATGGCCGTGTAGTTCGTGTCGCAGATGTTCGCCACGGGGGACTCCACGGCCTGGGTGATGAGCTGGTAGGCGTCCAGGGCGGAGAGGCCGTAGTCCCGGCCGAGCCAGCGCACCAGATCCAGGTGGGCGATGCGGAAGGCATCCTCCAAGGGCCGCGCGGAACCAGCGGTCATGACGTGCGTGTCGGACTCCAGCCGCGGCCACGGAGTGCTGATCCCCTTGAGCAGTTCGACGAGCACGGTGGTACGCATCGCTGTCTCCACCGCCACCCCGCAGGTCTCGCCCTCGCCCTGGCGGGCGTGCCCGTCGCCGAGGCTGAGTAGCGCTCCGGGCACATTGACCCCGAGGAAGCAGGTCACTCCTGCGCGCATCTCGGGGGTATCCATGTTCCCGCCATGCGCGTCGGGAACCAGGGCAGAACGAACCTCACCGTGCGCGGGAGCGACGCCGATGGTTCCGTGCATCGGGTCCATCGGCAGATCGATGACGAAGTCACTGTCCTGTGCACGAAAGCGGCAGGTGCGCCGACTCCGGTCCAGCTCCCAAATCCATGTCCGCTCCGGCAGAGGAGGCTGCAGGGTGGCTGTGGTCGGTGAGGAAGTGAGGGCGCCGAAGAGGGGAATGGTGCTGGACACCCCCCAATCCCGGGCCGGCTCCACGGACACCAAATGCACAGCGAGCGTGTCGCCGGGCGCGGCCCCCTCGATGTAGAAGGGGCCGGTCTGCGGATTGAGCAGAGGAAAGGTACCAACCTCGGAGACTCGGTCGGTAGGGGAGCGCACCTGGCCGGCGAAGGCGTCCTCGGTGTAGACAGCGAGAGCCATCCCCGGTGCGATTCGGGCCACCGGAGGCACTCCGCCGAAGGTCCATGTGAGGTCGCCAGGCTGTGGCCGCACGGTCAGCAGACGTGGGGTACTCAACGGAAGCTCCTGGGCGTAAGAGACATTGCGGTACGGCAGGCATACGGCAACGGTGGAGAGGCGCGTAGCGCCTTTCTCAACCGAATTGAGGAGCCAAGGCCGTAGGCGCTCTGGAGAGAAACGAAGCGTACCCCCGTGGAGCATCGAATGCTTCGATCGCTGGCGATGCGATTACCTTCATGGGCGGCGCTTGGCGAAGCGTATTCCTGCTGTTCTCTTTTTCGGTAACAGAAAGCGAGTGGCGAAAATGTCTGTTTTGACTCGTTCCTGAGTCGGTTTCAGGCATATGCCGTAGAGGTTACGTATGCATTTCGCCGCCAACGGAAGTGACCGCGGGTAATGCACCTTGTGTACTTCCTGACCGTTGCTTAGGTTGGCTAGCGACGATCAGCCATCGAGGTCCCTTGTACTCGACCGCTGGACGTTCCTGCGTTGACCTGCACAGGGACTCTCACTCCAGGAGGAGCGGCCATGGGAAAGTCGACCGTGTATGTGCATGAGGCCAAGTACGACGAGGACATCTACTGGTCGCGAGTGCGGCGCAATATGGGCTGGCTCGGCGATTCCGAGGAAGAGGCGCGCCAACGCCAGGAGAAGCTGCGCGACTGCACCGTCGGCATCGCCGGTTGCGGGGGCATCGGCGGCAGCCTGGTGGAGCGCTTAGCGCGCCTGGGTGTCCGCCGCATGAAGATCGCAGACTTTGACACGTTCGAGTACTCGAACATCAACCGGCAGCTCGGCGCCGGCTTCGCCAACGTCGGGCGTAACAAGGCCGAGGTCGTCGGCGAATACGTTCACGACATGACCCCCGACGTGCGCATCGAGGTCTACCCCGAGGGCATCTCCGAAGAGACGGCAGATGAGTTCGTTGCCGGCTGCGATTACATATTCGACGAGATCGAGCCCTACCAGTTCCAGGCCCGGTACATGCTGCACCGCGCGTTCCGGCGGAACCTGCAGTGCCAGTTCATGCTGACCGGGCAGGTCTACGGCAACCGCACCTTCCTGTGGAAGTGGACGCACGATTCCATGCCCATCGAGGAAGTCCTCGGCCTGCCGGAGGACGCGGAGCTGACGCCGGCAAATGCAGAGAAGCTCATCAGCCGGCTGATTCCCGAGGCCCCCGGCTATCCGAACGCCGCCATGCAGCGCAAGTGGCTAATCGAGGAGACCACCTGCCCGATCACCCCCGGCGCCCCGCCCATGTCCCAGGGGCTGCTCATCGAGCGGCTCATGCTTGAGATCACCGGCATCGACCAACAGGCCGACAGCGTTCAGCTGCCCGTCTCCCCGGGCTACGCCATGGTCGACTCGCGCACCTGGACGGCCAAGACAGTTCAGGGCGTGTGGTGGTAACCGCCGCCGCGCCGGCTGGGGCGGCCCTGTATGGCAAGCACCTGCTGTCCATGCGGCAGTTCCAGCGCCCGGATCTGGAGCATCTGTTCAGCGAGGCAGAGGCCCTGCGGGACGCCGCCGAACACGGTGCACTGCAAGCCCCGTTAGCCGGCCGGATCCTGGTCTCGGCCTTCTTCGACGCCAGTACCCGCACCCGCCTCGCCCACGAGACGGCGATGCTCCGCCTCGGCGGCGGTGTCACCGGCTTCGCCGACCCAGAAGTCACCCGGGCCGGAGGGGCGACTCAAGAAAGCCTCCATGACGTCTTCCGGATGCTCTCGGAGTACGGCGATGCCATTGTCGTCCGTCACCCGGAAACCGGTGTGGCAGCTGTGGCAGCCCATGCCGCTGGCGACCGGGCCGTGGTCATCAACGCCGGCGACGGCACGGGCGAGCACCCCACCCAGACCCTGACCGACCTGTATTCCATCTGGCGGCGCTTCGGGAAGATCGACGGCCTGCGGATCGGTGTCGTGAACGACCTGCGGATGCGGTGCACCCGGTCCCTGCTGCGCGGACTGCGTGACTTCGATTGCACGGTGTACGCGGTGGCTGCGCCCGGCAAAGGCCTGGATCCGCAACTGCGGCAGGAGTGCGCAGAGCGAGGCCAGCGCGTGCAGGTCTGCGAGGACCTGCGGGAGATGCTGCCAGAGGTGGACGCCGTCTACTCTTCACCCACCATCCTGGACGAGGTTTCGGACCGAACTCCGGCAGATGACATGCTGCGCGGCGATGCCCCGCTGACCGCCGCCCTGCTGGACGAGTACGGCCACCCGGGCCTTGCCGTCTTCCACCCCCTGCCACGCAAGGGCGAGATCGATGCAAGCCTGGATCCGACGCCCTTCAACGGGTATTGGGACCAGGCGCACAACGGAGTACCCATCCGCATGGCGCTGCTGTCCCTGATGCTGGGCTGCAAGTAAGGCGGATCCGCACCCTGTGCTGGTGGTGTTGGCCAGCCGTCCGCGGCGGCCAACACCACCGATCCCGCCCTCGTCGGGTTCACACCTTCCGCAAAAAGGAACGCGACTCGACGAGGATGCAGCCTGATTCCTTCATCTGGCGAATGTTCTCGATCGCATCCGCATCTGCAGACAGCCGCTCGCGATACTTCTCATAGTCTGCGAGACTGGCAAAGTTGATCAGAGCGAGGGCGAAATTATTCGCCCCTTCCTTCGGCAAGTAATAACCGATCAGGTCACCACCGCACCTTTCGATGAGCGGTGGCCATGCCTTCGCATAGCGCTCGAAATCCTCCACCTTCCACGGATCAATTGTGTACTGGATGCAGCAAGTGATCACTGGTTCCCCCTCCGGCAGAGTGCACAGACGCAGCCGGCCTCACAAGCGCCGGCCTGAGGAAATACTTCCAGAGATCACGGCTGCGCTGCAAGCGGAGCCAAGTCACCCAGCCACAATATTCCCGGCATGCATGTCCGATCCCTGCCAGACATTCTCGAAAGGGGGAGCTAATGGGATATGCCATGGCGCAGCATTCCGCGATGCTCGTACTTGAGGACGGGTCACAGTTCCCGGGTCTCGCCTACGGAGCAACGGGCCGTTCACTGGGCGAAATGGTGTTCTGCACCAGTATGACCGGCTACCAGGAGACGCTGACCGACCCCTCCTACCACCGCCAGATCGTCATGCAGACCGCTCCGCAGATCGGCAACACCGGGTGGAATGACGAGGACGACGAATCGGACCGCATCTGGGCCGCCGGCTATGTGGTGCGCGACCCTGCCCTCCACCCCTCGCACTGGCAAGCCCGCCGTTCCCTGGGCGAGGAACTGTACCGACAAGGCATCGTCGGCATCGCCGGCGTGGACACCCGCACCCTCGCCCGCCACCTGCGCGAGCACGGCACGATGCGAGGCGGCATCTTCTCCGTCCCGACCTTGCCCGACAGCACCACCATGCTGACCGCGGTGCGCGCCAGCCGCCCCATGAAAGGCGCCGCGCTGGCCCACGAGGTGGGCGTGGAACACCGGCGCGTCATACCGGCCGTCGGCTCAGCCCGCTTCCGCATTGCCGCGCTGGACACCGGCATCAAAGACAACATCCACCGCCTGCTGTCCGAACGTGGCGTCGAAACCCACCTGTTGCCGCCCACCTCCACGTTCGAAGACGTGCAGGCACTGGATCCCGACGGCCTCTTCCTCCCCAACGGCCCCGGCGACCCCGCCACCGCAGGACCCCTGATCCAGGTGGTTACCCAGGCGCTGCACGGGCGCCTGCCGGTGTTCGGCATCTGCCTCGGCAATCAGATCCTGGGGCAGGCCCTGGGCCTGCGCACCTACAAACTGCGCTACGGGCACCGCGGCACCAACGTACCGGTCATCGACGCGCGCACCGGACGCGTCGCCATCACCGCCCAAAACCACGGCTTCGCCCTGGACGCCGGACCGGGTCGGACCTTCACCACCCCCTTCGGTACGGCCCTGGTCAGCCACTACTGCCCCAACGACGGAACGGTCGAAGGCCTGCGATGTCTGGAGGCACCGGCCTTCTCCGTCCAGTACCACCCAGAGGCCGCCGCCGGCCCCCACGACGCCCGGCCGCTGTTCGACGAGTTCGTCACGCTGATGGAGAAGGGCAGGGAAGCCTGATGCCCAAACGGACCGACATCTCCCATGTCATGGTGATCGGCTCCGGGCCGATCGTGATCGGCCAGGCCTGCGAATTCGACTACTCCGGCACCCAGGCCTGCCGGGTATTGCGCGAGGAAGGCCTTCGGGTCACCCTCGTCAACTCCAACCCAGCCACCATCATGACCGACCCCGACATCGCCGACGCCACCTACCTTGAGCCCATCACACCCGACTTCGTCGAAAAGGTGATCGCCAAAGAGCGGCCACAGGCACTACTGGCCACCCTGGGCGGCCAGACGGCGCTGAACACCGCCGTCACCCTGCACGAACGTGGCGTCCTTGACCACTACGGCGTGGAACTGATCGGCGCCGACATCGAGGCCATTCAGCGCGGCGAGGATCGGCAACGCTTCAAGGACATCGTCCGCTCCGTCGGCGGAGATGTCCCGCGCAGCATGGTCTGCCGCTCCCAGCCCGAAGTCCGCGAGGCCGCCGCGCAGCTCGGCCTGCCCGTCGTCATACGCCCCTCCTTCACCATGGGCGGCCTGGGCTCCGGCATGGCCCACACCACCACCGACCTCGAACGCCTCGGCAGCGCCAGCCTGGTGGAGTCCCCGGTCAACGAGGTCCTGGTCGAGGAAAGCGTACTGGGCTGGAAGGAGTATGAACTGGAGCTCATGCGCGACCGCCACGACAACGTAGTGGTGGTCTGCTCCATCGAAAACATCGACGCCATGGGCGTGCACACCGGCGACTCGGTGACCGTCGCCCCGGCCATGACCCTCACCGACCGCGAATACCAGCGCATGCGCAACCTCGGCATCGCGGTACTGCGTGAGGTCGGCGTCGACACCGGCGGCTGCAATATCCAGTTCGCCGTCGACCCGCGCACCGGCCGCATGGTCGTCATCGAGATGAACCCCCGCGTCTCCCGCTCCTCCGCGCTGGCCTCGAAGGCCACCGGCTTTCCTATCGCCAAGATCGCAGCACGGCTCGCACTCGGATACACCCTCGATGAGATAACCAACGACATCACCCAGCAGACCCCGGCCTGCTTCGAGCCCGCCCTGGACTACGTCGTGGTCAAGGCGCCGCGCTTCGCCTTCGACAAATTCCCCAACGCCGACCGGCAACTGAGCACCAACATGAAGAGTGTCGGAGAAGTCATGGCCCTGGGCCGCAGCTTTACCGAAGCCCTGGGCAAGGCCCTGCGTTCCCTCGGTACGCACGGCGGTGGCTTCTGGATCGAGCCCGACCCTATCGACCAGCCCCTGGACACCGTGCTCGCTCGGCTGGCCAGCCCCCACGACGGACGCCTGTTCACCATGGAACACGCCCTACGGCTGGGTGCCGGCGTGCAGCAGGTCGCCGATGCCTCCAGCGTGGACCCCTGGTTCTGCCACCAGCTGCAGTCCCTGGTGAAGCTGAGGCACAGCCTGCTGAAGGAGCCGCTGACCGCCGCTCTGCTGCGGCAGGCCAAGCGCGCCGGCGTCTCCGACCGGCAACTCGCCGCGCTGCGCCCGGAGTTGGTCGATGAGCAGGCGGCCCGCGCCCTGCGGCACCGACTCGGTATCCGTCCGGTCTACAAGACCGTCGACACCTGCGCCGCGGAATTCGCAGCCCACACGCCCTACCATTACTCCGCCTACGAACTGGACCCGGATGCCGAAACCGAGGTCGCCGAACAGCCCACACGCTCCAAGGTGATCATCCTCGGGTCAGGCGCCAACCGGATCGGGCAGGGCCTGGAATTCGACTACTCCTGCGTGCACGCCGTCCTGGCCCTCCAGCAGGCGGGCTACGAGACCGTAATGATCAACTGCAACCCCGAGACGGTCTCCACCGACTACGACACAGCCGACCGGCTGTACTTCGAGCCGCTGACCCTGGAGGACGTACTCGAGGTCGTTGACGCCGAACGCAGCTCCGGGCACGTCGCCGGGGTCATCGTCCAGCTGGGCGGCCAAACCCCCCTGGACTTGGCACAGCAGCTCGCCGATGCCGGCGTGCCGATCATGGGGACCTCCCCGCAAGCCATCCACCTCGCCGAAAGCCGGGAGGCCTTCGGCACGATCCTCGCCGAGGCCGGCCTGGCCGCTCCCCCCTTCGGTACCGCCGCCTCACCCTCCCAGATCCGCGAGACCGCCGAGCGACTCGGCTACCCCGTCATGGTGCGCCCCTCCTACGTGCTCGGCGGCCGGGGCATGGAAATCCTTCACACGCGCCAGCAGCTGGAGGACTATCTCACCCGCACCCCGCACATCTCCCCCGACCGCCCTGCGCTGGTGGACCGTTTCCTGGAGAACGCGAAAGAGATCGACGTCGACGCCCTCTACGACGGTCAGGAACTCTTCCTGGGCGGGGTGATGGAACACCTCGAGCCGGCCGGCGTACATTCCGGCGATTCCGCCTGCAGCCTGCCACCCCGCACCCTGTCCGCCGCCGTCCTGGACCGCGTCCGGCAGGCCACCACCGCCATCGCCGATGCGGTAGGAGTGCGCGGACTGCTCAATGTGCAGTACGCCCTGAAGGACGGCCAGCTGTTCGTGCTCGAGGCCAACCCCCGGGCCTCCCGCACCGTGCCCTTCGTCTCCAAAGCCACTGCGGTCCCCTTGGCCAAGGCGGCCGCTCGCCTCATGCTCGGCGCCTCCGTGGAGCAGTTGCGTACCGAGCAGCTTCTGCCGGCATCGGGCGACGGAATGGCACTGCCCGCCGGCGCGCCCGTCGCGGTCAAGGAGGCGGTACTGCCCTTCCACCGCTTCCCCACCGCCCGCGGCGAGGGAGCCGACCCGCAGCTGGGGCCGGAGATGAAGTCCACCGGGGAAGTCATGGGCATCGATACCTCGTTCGCCCCGGCTTTCGCCAAATCCCAGCTTGCCGCCTATGGGTCACTGCCGACCGCCGGACGCGTGGTGGCCTGTGCCGAGGAAGGCGACCTGGCCGCACTCTCCTCTCCCGTCCAGCACCTCGCCGACCTCGGCTTCGAGATCCTCGCCACCTACCCCACCGCCGAGCAGCTCCGTCACGCCGGGCCGGACGGCCGGCAGATCCCCGTCCAGGGAGCCCCCGGCCAGGACAT
Organism: Streptomyces sp. NRRL F-4489; assembly: GCF_001509485.1. Lineage (GTDB taxonomy): Bacteria > Actinomycetota > Actinomycetes > Streptomycetales > Streptomycetaceae > Streptomyces. The sequence goes on along the minus strand of NZ_LLZI01000022.1, from coordinate 9,049 downwards.
CGCCGACGCGGTTCTCGCCGGCAAGGTCCACCTGGTGATCAGCATTCCGGGGAACGGCCCCGCGCATCAGGACAGCCAACGGATCCGCGCGGCGGCCGCCTTGCGGGACGTCCCCTGCTTCACCACCATCCAAGCCACCGAGGCCGCCGCCCACGCCATCCAGGCCCTTCGTGCCGGCCGCTTCCAACTGGCCTCCCTGCAGGAGCTCCATCAGCGAATGCGCCCGCACAGCGCCCCGGCCGGGCGCTGATCGGCCCCGCGGCGCGGCCTGCCCGGCACCGATCGCTGCCGGGCACCTTTCCGGCCGGTGCCCGCCGGCACAGCCATGCTCCCCCTTGCGACGGGCCGGCTTCCCGCGTGCCGACCCCACACGCGCTCCGAACCAGACACCACCAACGCACCGCTGCACTCACCCGCCACGTTCCCTGGAGAAGCCATGCACCACTCATCTGACCGGCCGACGGCGAAGAGGATCGGCATCGTCGGAGCCGGCCCACGCGGGCTGTCCGTCCTTGAACGGCTGTGCGCCAACGCCGCCGACCAGCACCCCGGCCGCGACAGCCTGCACATCCATCTCATCGACCCCTACGAGCCCGGGCCGGGACGGGTATGGCGGACAGACCAACCCCGCGAACTGTTAATGAACACAGTCGCCTCCCAAGTGACCATCTTCACCGACGACAGCGTCGAGTGCGAAGGGCCGATTCTGGAGGGCCCAAGCCTGTATGAGTGGGCACGGTTCCTGTCCCTGATGGGCTCCCTCGCGGACTACCCGGCCCACGTCTACCGCGAAGCCCGCCGGCTGGGCCCCAACACCTACCCCTCCCGTTCCTTCTACGGCCACTACCTGCGCTGGGCCTACCAGCACATCGTCGCGACCGCACCGTCATCGGTGACGATCCGCCACGAACGCGCCACCGCCCTCGCCCTGGAGGACACCGCACAGGGGAGCCAGAAGATCACCTTGAGCACCGGACAGGTACTTCGCGACCTCGACGCGGTGATCCTGGCACAAGGCCACCTCGACGAACGACAGGCCCACGGCAGCCGCCTGGCCGCCCACGCCGCTGAGCGGCAGCTCACCTACCTCGCTCCCTCCAACCCCGCAGACGCTGACCTCTCCACCATCCAGCCAGGAGAAGTCGTCGCCCTACGAGGCCTGGGGCTGAACTTCTTCGACTACCTGGCGCTCCTCACCACCGGCCGCGGTGGGCACTTCGAAAAAGCCCAGAACGGCCTGGCCTACCGACCCTCCGGTCGCGAACCCACGCTGCTGGCCGGCTCCCGACGCGGCATCCCCTACCACGCCCGGGGGGAGAACGAAAAGGGCGTCTCCGAACGCCACGACCCGCTGTTCTTGACCCCCAGCCTCATCCAGGACCTCCGCAACCGTGCCAAGGCCGGCCGCGAGGTGAACTTCCGCCGCGACGTGTGGCCCCTTGTCAGCCGTGAGGTCCAGAGCACCTACTACGCCACGCTGCTGACCAACAGAGACTGCCGATGCACGGGCAAGCGCTTCCTCCGCAAATACCGTGCCACTGCCGACGCAGCCGCGATCGAAGAGCTGCTGGACGAGTTCGGCATCGCACCGCACCAGCGGTGGTCGTGGGAGCGCATCGACCGCCCCTACACGGAACGTTCCTTCACCGACGTCACCGAATTCAACGACTGGCTGCTCGCCTACCTGCGCCAGGACATCGCCCACGCCGCCCAGGGCAACGTCTCCGACCCGCTCAAGGCCGCCCTCGATGTCATGCGCGACCTGCGCAACGAAATCCGCCTCATCGCCGACCACGGAGGGATCAGCGGCACCTCCTACCACACCGACCTCGACCACTGGTACACCCCACTGAACGCCTTTTTGTCCATCGGCCCGCCGGTCCGCCGGGTACGCGAAATGGTCGCCTTGATCGAAGCAGGGGTCCTGCGCCTCGTCGGCCCCCAAATGACCGTCCACCCCGACAGGCTCGGCAACCGCTTCCTGGTCACCTCCGCAGTGACCGATTCCCGCCCCCTTCCCGCCACCGCCGTGATTGAAGCCAGGCTGCCCGAGACCGACATCCGCAGCACCCAGGACGCACTGCTCACCCAGCTCACCAAAGACGGAGCAGCAAGCCCCTACCGCATCGCCGATCCGGCCGGGCCCGGCTACCAGACCGGGGGGCTCGCCGTGACCGAGCGCCCCTACCGGGTGCTCGACGTCTCCGGCGCCCCCCACCCCAGCCGATTCGCTTACGGCATCCCCACCGAACACGTCCACTGGGTCACCGCCGCCGGCGTCCGCCCCGGCGTGAACTCCGTGATCCTCGGGGACTCCGACGCCATCGCGCGCGCCGCCCTCGCGGCCTCCGCACTGGGCGCAGCCCCCATCGAAGGAGCCGAGACCGCATGACCCGTCCCTCTCTGACAGACGTCGGCCTGCTCTCCACGGTGCGCTCCGGTACGCCCGTCGAGGCGGCCGTCAGCGACCACGCCTGGCTCCAGGCCATGCTCGACGCCGAAGCGGCCCTGGCCCGGGCCCAGGCCCGCCTCGGCCTGATCCCCGACGCATCCGCCGCGGCTGTCACCGAGGCCGCCCACGCCGACCGGTACGACCTCGCCAGCTTGGCCCACCGGGCCCGCGAAGCCGCGAATCCCGTGGTGGCGCTGGTGACCGAACTCCAGCAGACCGTGGCCACCACGCACCCCGCGGCCGCGGACCATGTCCACCGCGGCGGGACCAGCCAGGACATCTTGGACTCCGCCGCAATGCTGGTCGCCGCCCGCGCGTTACGACTGATCCACTACGACATTGATCGCGCCGTGCACTCCCTGGCCCGCCTGGCCGCCACGCACAAGAACACCCCGATGGCGGCCCGAACGCTCACTCAGCACGCCGTTCCCACCACCTTTGGTCTCAAGGCAGCTGGCTGGCTCGCAGCCATCTACCAGGCAGCCCAGCGCACCCGGACCGCCATGCACTCTCTGCCGGCGCAACTGGGAGGCGCCGCCGGAACCATGGCCGCCTACCATGAATACGCCCTGCTGGACGGCGCCTCCCTTGAACACGGCAGCCCGGCTATAGCTCTTGCCGACGCCTTCGCCGACGAACTGGGCCTGACCACACCGCTGCTGCCCTGGCACACCGCCCGGGCCCCCCTCGCCGGGCTTGCCGCCGACCTCTCGCTGCTCGTCGGCGCGCTGGGCAAACTCGGTACCGACGTGCTGAACATGGCCCGCACGGAGGTAGCCGAAGCAGCTGAGCCCGCCGGCGACGGCCGGGGCGCATCCTCGGCCATGCCGCAAAAACGCAACCCTGTTCTGGCCACCCTCCTGGTCTCCGCGGCTTTGCAGATGCCGTCCCTGACCGCCACCCTCCTGCACTGCCTGCCCAGCGAGGACGAGCGCCCCGCAGGCGCCTGGCACGCCGAATGGGCTCCACTGCGCGAGGCCTTGCGGGTGGCCGGCGGGGCCGCCCACACCGCTGCAGAACTGTGCGAGGGCCTGACGGTGGACCCCGACCGAATGGCCCACAACCTCCAGCTGACCGGAGGACAGGTGATTGCCGAGCGCCTCGTTGCCCGGCTGAGCAGCGCCATGGGTAAGGCTGCAGCGAAAAAACACATCACCGTGCTGACCAGCGCCGCCGCCAAGGGAAAGGGCACCTTTGCCCAGCGTCTGGCAGCCGACGCCGAGACACTCCCGTACCTCACGGACCTCTCACTGGACGATCTTCTCGATCCGGCCCAGTACCTGGGCGCCAGCGGCGAACTCGTCGACCGCGTCCTGCAGCACTGCACCCCTGCAACAGCCGCACCCGAGCCTGCCCAGAACTGAGCACGCCGCTTCGGACAGCACCACAGGCGCAGCCCCACCAAGCGGCTGGTTCCCAGCTCACCCCACAAAGGATCTGACAATGACAGTGCCATGGCCCCCTACCTACTACACCAGCGAGAAACATCTCGCCCTGGAGCACGCCAGAATCTTCGAGAAGTCCTGGCTGTGCGTCGCCCGCGCCTCACAAATCGCTGAGCCCGGCTCCTTCGTACGGGTGCGAGCTGGTCGGGAAGACTTGATCCTGGTTCGTAAGCCCGACCGTCAGGTACGCGCTCTGGTCAACCTCTGCCGGCACCGCGGCGCCGCACTGTGCACGGAGCAACAGGGCCGATTCAAGAACTCCATCCGATGCCCCTATCACGGCTGGAGCTTCAATCTGGACGGCCACCTCACCTCCGCCCCCTTCTTGCACGACCTGCCACCGGAGACCAAGGAACGGCACCTGTTTACCGCACAGGTCACCGAATGGCTCGGCTACCTGTGGGTGAACCTGGACCCCTCGGCACCACCGCTCATGGACCAGATCGGGCCGCTACTGCAACACCGCTTCGGAAACGCCGACGTCCCCAGCCGATACGGATGCGAAGAATTGGAAGTGGCCAAGGAGATCACCTACGACGTCGCGGCGAACTGGAAGATCCTCTACGAGAACTTCTGCGAGTGCTACCACTGCCCAACCATGCACCCCGAGATCTGTCAAATCCTCCCTAGCTGGCGCACCGGCTACGGCACGGTAAGCGGCCCGGAGGGCCCCAAGCTGGAAGGTTCCTTGCTCGCAGACGATGCCACCGGCTTCTCCCTCTCAGGAAAGGCCGCAGCCCCCACCCTCCCGGGCGTCCCGCCAGAAGACGCGCGCACCTTCCACGGAATCCTGCTGTGGCCCAACGTCCATCTCATGTTCATCCCTGACCACGTCATGTGCATGCGCTTCGAACCCATAGCGCCCCATCGCACACGAGTCATCACCCAATCGCTCTTCCACCCCGAGGCGATCCGCACCCCCGGCTTCACCCCAGATGACGCCGCCGCCCTGGTCGACGTCACCGCCCGCGAAGACTTCGAGGCCTGCGAGCGAGTCCAGCAAACGACCGGCTCCTCCTACTTCGAGGAGTTTCACACGCCGCACGAGAGCTTGATCCTGGACTTCCGCGCCTGGGTCCACGACCGCCTCTACCCGGATACGGAGCACACGCCGGCCGAGCGTTCCGCCTGAAGGTCTCGCTGGCACACCCTCGGGTGCGCCCCTGCACAGCAGGGGCGCACCCGACGGATTCCGGCTACTGCCCACTGACCATGCTGATGCCCAGAGCCAGAATCAGAGCGCTGGAGACCACCGCCGTCAGCGTCCTGCCACGTGTCCCGGTCAACAGCCTGCCGAAGACCGCGCCGCCGCCTGCCAGCAGCAGTTGCCAGCTGGCGGAGGCAACCGCGATCGCCAGCACGTAGATCGCTGCCTCCATCCACGTCATGGGCTCTTGGGCCTGTCGCCCCAAGATGAGCGCAACAAAATAGATCGCCGGCCACGGATTGAGTGCCGTCAGGCCCAAGAACATCGTATAAGACCGCAGCGGCCTTAAACCATCCCTATTCTCCTTCGGATCTCCGGTGGCGCCACCACGTCGCAGCGCCGTCAGAAAGATACGGATCGCCATGAAAGTTAATATCGCAAAAGCGATCCACCGCAAGGGGGTCGAAAATTGCTGCACAGCCCCCGCCACAGTGGCGCCCCCTGTTACCGCGATGACTGCGTAGATGACATCAGCAGTAGTTGCTCCAAGAGCTGCAGCTGCGCCCACCCGAAAAGAAGTCTGCGCCGTCATGTTCACCATGAGCACAGCTACGGCGCCTACGGGAACGGCGAGGCCATAGCCAGCCCAGAGCCCCGCCAGGGCAGATTCGAACATCGTGAAACCTTCCTGTCCCGGTTCACGTGCAGGCGTACGAGGAAGTTCCCGCCCGCCCGTCGGCCACGCTGACTTGATAAGGCACTGCAAAACACCGCGAGGCGCTTCGCAGTAGGCTGCACCTCCTTCCTGGAGCATCCCCTACTCCCACTGATAAGCGAGAAACTTGCCGTCCAAACTAATTACGATCCGATCGCCCGCTGGGTCATGTACTCGATTCACTTCGAGGCGAAAATTTATGGCGCTCATGATCCCATCGCCGCACTCTTCATGGATGAGCTCCTTGATTGTCGGCCCGTAGACTTGAATCACTTCAAGCAGCCGGTAGATGGTCGGGTCGTTCAGCGCCGAGGAGCCCTCAACACCCCGAGTCGGCTGTAGCTGGAAAGCTTCGACAGCCTCCTGATCAAGGCCCAGTAGCGCCGCAGCGGCCTCCGCCTCATCTCTGCTCATTGGATGCTGGCCCAGCAGGGCAGCGGTAGTCCATGCGACTGGCCTGCCCACCGCATCGGATATATCAGCCCACCGCAAACGCATACGGGTTTTAGCTGCGCGAACCGCCATTGACGCTTCAAGCTTGGTGAGCATCCTTTACCCCTCCAACGAAAGATGACTCTCTTGGAATTCTTGCCGCCCACGGACTAGGGGTTCATTACACTGAAAGCCCCGTCTCTCGAACGGTCACGCTCACCCGGCCGCGCCTAATATCCAGGCCCGCCGGGGATGTCCCAGGCAGGGTCCGCCTGACCCCGTGATAGGCAAACCGGGATGGCCCACCGAAGACAAAAAGGTCGCCACTCTGCAGGATCAAGTCACGCCACGGCCTGCTGCGGCCTTCTGAATTCCCAAAGCGGAAGATGCAACTGTCGCCCAGACTGAGAGTGACCACCGGAGCGGCGTTGTCTTCCGCTCTATCCTGGTGCATGCCCAGTCTGTCATCGTCATCATAGAAATTGATAATGGCGGCGTCAGGGGTATAGGCATCGGGGTTTCCGCTGACTGACGGGTCCAACTGTGCAGCATCCCGTACGGCAGCCCGTGCGATGCTCGCGATCCGCGGACTCATTGGGCGAACGCGCTCGCCATCCACATCATCAGCAATGAGCGAGTATTGGTAGGGCTTCCAATGCCAGCCGAGGCATACCGACTGCAGGTGCATGAACGACCCGTCCGGCATCCGGGGCCGTCTCATGCCTGCAGGCCCCATCGCCCACTGCCGCGAAGACGTGATGAGTTCCTGCTGAACCTCCGGGCTCAACCAGCCGGGGATGAGTGTCGCCCCCGGCGCGACGGTGACGGCCGGGCGTCCGAAGAGTGCGCCGTCCTCAGCAAGCACTTGATGAAACTCCAGCAAATCCGAATTTCTTGACAGAAGCGTGCGAACTAACCTGGCCCCCTGCACACCGTTCTCATCACGATCCAGATGGCCAGTCCGGGACTACTGCCTAGATCCTGCTCTGGAACCGAGCAAATGGCTGGCAGCCATCGGACGTGCTTAACCATGCGAGTCACCGCGCAAGGGGGACAACTCGGGGACCTCGCCGGCGGCCCGCCTCTACGTGCGGGGAGCGGCCTGCCTCGGCGCTGTTCGCCGCATGGACGACGGTCTGGTCCTGGACGTCGTGCGCGGGCAGCAACTGCCCAAGTTCCCGCTCGGTGCGCGGCCGCGGCTGGTGAGCAGGAACGGCATGCCGGGGCCGTCGGTGGTGGAGCGGGCCGAGGCCAGTACCGTGTCACCGCCCAGCTGGAGCGGGTGGAGGACGAGCGCCCGCGGCGCCGGGGCTGACCCGCGGCCGTGCGGCAGCCGCGGGCGCCGCCGCTCGGCCGGATCCACCGGCCGCACGATCGGCCGCTCCCTATCGGTCTCGCCCCCGTTCGAGCCGGCCGGCACCGATTCGGCCCCCCGCCCCTGAGGCCGCGGGGCCGGTGCGTATGCGGAAGGCCGCCTCGGGGAGGGGACCACCGGTCGGCTTGGCCACCCGACGCGGCAGCGACAGCCCCAGATGCTCGCCCACCGACCCGAACAGCCTCCGCGCCAACTCCTCCTCCTGGCCCTCGGGGTCCTCGCAGCCAGGGAAGGCCTCCCGCACCGCCCCGGCCCGGCGCATGGCCACATCCAACGCGGCGAACGTCCCCAGCCGGTCCTCGGGGGGAACCGCGGTCTTCACCAGGCTGCCACCGGGCTCGACGGAACTCAGTTCGCCGGCTGCGTCGACGTAGCACAACCACGGGTACTCGTGCAGGAAGCGATCCAGGCAGACCAGTTCCTCCCCCGGCCCCACCAGGGTGTCCTCACCCAGCCGATCGAGGAAGATGAGGTGCCAGGTGGACCGCTCGACTTCCAGGACGTACGCCCACTCGCCGCTGCGGCCGAACATCGCCACCCTCTCGCCCGGGTCCACGCTCAACCTGTCGAAGTCCGCGAATAATGTGCGCTGTTCGGCCATGCGGCGGTCCGCACCGAGGCGGACCACCAAGTCCACCGGGTCCACGCTCCGTACCGCCGTGAGGCAGATGTTCGCGAGCATGCCCTCCTTGACGATCGCGCCGCTGTACCAGTGCTCGCCGATCCACCCCATGCCGTCCGTCACCGTGCCGACCCCTCTCCTCGCCCTTGACGCACACGCTACCGAGCCCCGTAAAGCTCGTGCAGGTTGAGCAGGTTGAGCAGGTGGACAGGAGGCCAGCCGAACAGCGGTGGTGTTCCAACGCGTGAATCCGGTGCGGTGCGGTGCGAATGCGCCGCCGCAGCCTCATGCGCGGTGCTGCGAATCGCTGCGAACGCCCATGAGGGATCGCACCTCTGGTCGCAGCCTCGGTGACCTGCTGGAGGCCTGCGTCCGGCCAACGGTTCAGCCACCCGTCGGTGCATCCCCCTTACCTGCCCTGCGCCGGGCGCGGCAGCCGCGGGGTCGGGGCCGGGTTCCACCGCCAGGACGCCCACGCGGCGGCGTCGGCGAACGGCCCGGAGCGCTCGGTGAGCATCGCGAGGACCTGGTCGCGGGCGGCGTCCACAGCTTGGTCCTCGGTGTCGGTGTCGGTGATGATGCCCAGCCGCCGCACGTGGGCGTACTCGTCTTCGTCCTTCCACTCCCAGCGGTTCAGGTCGGGGGTGAGGACCAGGTCCACGGTGAGGTCGAAGGTGTCGAACCCGTCCGTCGTACGGCCGGTGGGGTGCTCGAAGTTCACATACCAGTTCCGCAGCCCGGCGCTGGTGTAGAAGGCGTTGACGCTGAACCAGGCCGCCGGCGGCTTCCACAGCAACAGCTCGGTCTCCTGCCACACCGCGTCCGCGAGCTCCCAGGCGCCGGTCGCCATCGCATCGAACG
>NZ_LLZI01000021.1 GCF_001509485.1 Streptomyces sp. NRRL F-4489 | reverse complement strand
CCGGGCCCGCCGCCGCCCGCGTACCCGCCCCAGCAGCCGCCCGCCTACGGCTACCCCGGCCCCCCGCCGCAACCCGCGCCGGCCTACGGCTATCCGGCGCCCGGGCCGCAGCCGCAGCCGTTCGTGCCCGATCCGTCGTTCGTGCTGCCGCCCCAGGGGCCGCAGTTCCAGCGCCGCTGACGCCCCGCCCCGGGGCCGGTGCTCAGACCTTGGACTTGTAGCCCCGGCCCCACTGGAGCCCCCAGCCGTAGAGCCGGTCCAGCTCCGCCTGGAAGCCGTAGACGTACTTCACCTCGCGCCGCACCGACAGGCCGTCCTTGCCGTTCTCCAGCATGAAGACGGCGCACGAACGGGCCTGCGGCGCGCGCTCCGCCAGCTTGACCTCCATCCGCGGCCCGGAGCTGGGGTAGAGCGTCACCACCGCGTGGGTGCGGTCGAACGCCGGTGTGCCGTCGTAGATATAGACGAAGATCAACAGCCGCTTGATCTCGTCCCGGTGGTCGAGGTTGATGTAGAGCGTCTCACCGGACCCGGAGCCGAACCGGTCGTCGCCGCTGAGCTTGACGTACGGCGCGGCGTTGAGGTCGCCGAGGAAGTCGCCCAGCGGCTGCACCACGCCCTTGGTGCCGTCCTTGAGCTCGTAGAGGCAGGCCAGGTCGAGGTCGACATTGACCACCGCCGGGCCCTGGGCCTGCACGATCTCCGGTTTGAAGAGCCGGCCCGGATTGCGCAGCAGGCTGCCGGCGCGCATCCCGCCCCGCTCGCCGAAGTCCGAGGTCCGCATCTGCCAGCTCAGATTGACCCGCAGATGCCCGCTGGCCGCCCCCTGCTTGGTCAGCGAGACGACCGGATTCCGCTTCGTCAGCTCGACGACGTGCGAACCGCCGCCGTCGAGCTGCGGCGCGTTGCCACGCCAGAGGTTCCCCAGGAACGACACCTTGCCCCACCCCATACTTCCGGCCCGTACCGACGCGGGGCGGCCGGGGATGCACTCCCCGTGGCCGCCCCGCAGAAAGCGTTCCTCACTCAGCGGTCCGTCACACCCCGGACCTGACCTCCGGCTGGGCGGACGGCTCCTGCCCCGGCTTGCCCTCCCGGCGGTTGCGCAGCACCGACGAGCCGAAGGAGAGCGCGATCAGCACCACACCGACCAGGCCGGTGATGACATCGTTGATCTCGTAGCGGATCGAGACGAGGAGGATGACGCCCAGCGCGCCGATCGCGTAGTGCGCGCCGTGCTCCAGGTAGACGTAGTCGTCCAGGGTGCCCTTGCGGACGAGGAAGACCGTCAGCGAGCGGATGTACATCGCGCCGATGCCCAGACCCAGCGCCATCTCGAAGATGTCATTGGTGATGGCGAACGCGCCGATGACGCCGTCGAAGGAGAACGAGGCGTCGATGACCTCCAGGTAGAGGAACATGAAGAACGCGGCCTTGCCGGCCAGCCCCACCGCGGAGCCGGCCCCGCCGCTCTTCTTCTCCACCGCGGCGCCGTCCGCCTCCTCCGCCTCGTCGTCCTCCAGGCGGCCTTCGAAGTAGCCGGAGATGCCGCCGACGACGAGATACGTGATCAGGCCGCCGATGCCGGCCAGCAGGACCGTGGTGGTCTTGTCACCGGCGCCGTGCGCGGCGTGCGTCGCCACCGTCATGGCGCTCACCAGCAGGGCGACCAGCGCGATGATCACCGAGAGCATGTCCAGCTTGCCGATCCTGGCGAGCGGCTTCTCGATCCACGACAGCCAGGTGTACTCGCGGTCCTCGAAGATGAAGTCGAGGAAGATCATCAGCAGGAAGATGCCGCCGAAGGCCGCGATGGCCGGGTGGGCGCCGGTGACCAGCTCCTGGTAGCGCGCCTTGTCGTTGATGGCCAGCTGGACCGCCTCGATCGGCCCCAGCTTCGCGGTGATGGCGACGATGACGACCGGGAAGACCAGCCGCATGCCGAACACCGCGACGAGGATGCCGACGGTCAGGAAGATCCGCTGCCAGAAGGCGTTCATCTTGCGCAGGATGCCCGCGTTGATGACGGCGTTGTCGAAGGACAGCGAGATCTCCAGGATGGAGAGGATCCCGACGATCGCGAGCCCCTGCCACCCCCAGAGGACGCCGGCCAGGCCGAGGCCGACCGCCGTGATGGCGAACGACCAGCCAAAGGTTTTCAGGAGCACTGCCTACCCAATCCTTCTGTGTGGGTCCCCCGCGCCCAGCGCGCGGCGCTTTACGAAACGTTGACCGGAAGTGTAGAGCGCGCGTTTCCCGGCCGGGCCGGTCGGCCCCCGCCGTCCCGGAGAGCCGCAGGTCGCGGCGGACGCGCCCGCGCACACCCCGGAAACGCGTCCGGCGCCGCACTCCCCGGGCGGGGCGTACGGCGCCGGACGCATCGCGCCGTGCGGTCAGACGTTGACGCCGAAGTCCTGGGCGATACCGCGCAGGCCCGAGGCGTAGCCCTGGCCGATGGCCCGGAACTTCCACTCCGCGCCGTTGCGGTACAGCTCGCCGAAGACCATGGCGGTCTCGGTCGAGGCGTCCTCGCTCAGGTCGTAGCGCGCCAGCTCCTTGCCGTCGGCCTGGTTGACCACGCGGATGTAGGCGTTGCGGACCTGGCCGAAGCTCTGCTGGCGGGTCTCGGCGTCGTAGATCGACACCGGGAACACGATCTTGTGGACGTCGGCGGGGACGCCGGCGAGGTTCACCTTGATGGCCTCGTCGTCGCCCTCGCCCTCGCCGGTGGTGTTGTCACCGGTGTGCTCCACCGAGCCGCAGGGGCTCTTGAGGTTGTTGAAGAACACGAAGTTGAGGTCGTTGGCGACCTTCCCCTGGTCATTCGTCAGCAGGGCGCTGGCGTCCAGGTCGAAGTCCGTACCGGTGGTGGTACGCGCGTCCCAGCCCAGACCGACCAGGACGGCGGTCAGATTGGGGGCTTCCTTCGTCAGCGAGACGTTGCCGCCCTTGCTGAGGCTGACTCCCACGAGTCCTCCCATAGATTCGAGGGGTACGTCATGATGTGCGCCCCCATCGTGCATGGCATCGGATCAACGATTGGATCCTAGTGACCGGTTCCCGCCGGACGCAGATATCGCGCACGGTTCCGGCCGGATGTCCGGCCGGTCGCCGGGACGGCCGCCACACACGGGCCCGGGGTCCGCTCCGGGCGAGCCGCCGCGGACCCGGGCCGGATGCGGCCTACAGGGCTTCGAGGGCCTTGACGTAGTCGTTGAGGTCGCGGGCGTCCGGCAGGCCGTTGACGACCGTCCAGCGGACCACGCCCTCCTTGTCGATCACGAAGGTGCCGCGCACCGCGCAGCCCTTCTCCTCGTCGAAGACGCCGTACGCCTTTGAGGCCGCGCCGTGCGGCCAGAAGTCCGACAGCAGCGGGTACTCAAGGCCCTCCTGCTCGGCGAAGACGCGCAGCGAGAACGGCGAGTCGTTGGAGACCGCGAGCAGCTGGACGTCGTCGTTGACGAACTTCGGCAGCTCGTCGCGGAGCGCGCACAGCTCACCGGTGCACACGCCGGTGAAGGCGAAGGGGTAGAAGAGCAGGACGACGTTCTTCTCGCCGCGGAAGTCGGAGAGCCTGACCAGCTCGCCGTGCTGGTTCTTCAGCTCGAAATCCGGAGCCTTGGTGCCGGCCTCGATCGCCATGGGAGTGCTTCCTTCCGCGTCACGCACAACTTGGACGCGACCACCCTACGCGGCCCGGCCCGGCCCCCGCCGCACCCCTCCTGAACTGCGCCGAGCCCCATCCGGGAGGGGCCCGGAGGGGGCTCGGCGAGGACGGTACGGGGACGCGGTCAGCGCCCGGACGCGATCAGCGCTTGGACTGCGGCGAGATCAGCCGGCTGCCGGTCCAGTCCTTGCCCGCGTTGATGCTCCGGGTCTGGGACAGACCCGCGGTCTGCGCGGCTTCGTTGATATCGCTCGGCTCGATGTAGCCCCCGCGCCCCGTCTTGGGCGTCAGCAGCCAGATGTGGCCGCCTTCGTCGAGCAGACTGATGGCGTCCACCAGCGCGTCCGTGAGATCGCCGTCCTCGTCCCGGAACCACAGGAGGACGACATCGGCGACATCGTCGTAGTCCTCGTCCTCAAGTCCCTGGCCGATGATGGCCTCAATGCTTTCTCGGAGATCCTGCTCGACGTCGTCGTCGTAGCCGATCTCCAGGACCACCTGTCCGGGCTCGAACCCCAGCTTGGCGGCAGGGTTGGTCCGCTCCTCCGCGTGGTCCGCGGTCGCGCTCACGGATTGCCTCCTGTCATCTTTCGGAAAATGCTCGGGGACCCCGCGCGTGCGCGGAGCATTGGGCGTAGTCCACACGTGACGGGCGGATCGCGCAAGTACCCGGCGATCGAGACCGCCGAAACGGTGACGATCAGCGGGCTTCCCGCCGCGGCCCCGTCCCCACCAGGACACCATGAAGTGATACGCACCACAGCATTGTGCCGGGTATATGGGGTAGGGGGGAAGGAATGGCCCCCGCGCAGGGTATCGGAGCATTCCGGGTCCGCTTACCGGGTGCCGTGCGGCCCTTCGCGGGCGCGTTTCGAGATGGGCGTATGGTTGCGATTTGGCCGCCCCCGTCAACGACCGGGGAATCGGCCCTCGCAGCGCCATCTCTCAGCGGGTGGTTACCCATCGGTAGAGGTGACGTATCCCAGTGGCTCGGTACACGATGGAAGACGGCGCGACACAAGGCACAGACAGCATTCGTCCCCGTGCACAGCGGCAATCGCAGGCAGAGCACGACACGAACCGAACACGAAGGAACAGCGTGGCTTCCGGATCCGATCGAAACCCGATCATCATTGGCGGCCTTCCCAGCCAGGTCCCGGACTTCGATCCCGAAGAGACCCAGGAATGGCTCGACTCGCTCGACGCGGCCGTCGACGAGCGAGGCCGGGAACGTGCCCGCTACCTCATGCTCCGCCTGATCGAGCGCGCCCGCGAACGGCGTGTGGCCGTGCCCGAGATGCGCAGCACGGACTACGTCAACACCATCGCGACCAAGGACGAGCCGTTCTTCCCCGGCAACGAGGAGATCGAGCGCAAGGTCCTCAACGCGACCCGGTGGAACGCCGCCGTCATGGTCTCCCGCGCCCAGCGCCCGGGCATCGGCGTCGGCGGCCACATCGCCACCTTCGCCTCCTCCGCCTCGCTCTACGACGTGGGCTTCAACCACTTCTTCCGCGGCAAGGACGAGGGCGACGGCGGCGACCAGATCTTCTTCCAGGGCCACGCCTCGCCCGGTATCTACGCCCGCGCGTTCCTGCTGGACCGGCTCTCCGAGGAGCAGCTCGACGCGTTCCGCCAGGAGAAGTCCAAGGCCCCGCACGGCCTGTCCAGCTATCCGCACCCGCGGCTGATGCCGGACTTCTGGGAGTTCCCGACCGTCTCGATGGGCCTCGGCCCGCTCGGCGCGATCTACCAGGCCCGGATGAACCGCTACATGGAGGCCCGCGGCATCGCCGACACCTCCAAGTCGCATGTCTGGGCGTTCCTCGGCGACGGCGAGATGGACGAGCCGGAGTCGCTCGGCCAGCTGTCCATCGCCGCCCGCGAGGGCCTGGACAACCTCACTTTCGTCGTCAACTGCAACCTCCAGCGGCTGGACGGCCCGGTCCGCGGCAACGGCAAGATCATGCAGGAGCTGGAGTCGCAGTTCCGCGGCGCCGGCTGGAACGTCATCAAGCTGGTCTGGGACCGCAGCTGGGACCCGCTGCTGGCGCAGGACCGCGACGGCATCCTGGTCAACAAGCTCAACAGCACCCCCGACGGGCAGTTCCAGACCTACGCCACCGAGACCGGTGCGTACATCCGCGAGCACTTCTTCGGTGACGACCACCGGCTGCGCGCGATGGTCGCGAACATGACCGACGACCAGATCCTCCACCTGGGCCGCGGCGGCCACGACCACCGGAAGATCTACGCGGCGTACGCGGCGGCCAAGGCCCACAAGGGCCAGCCGACCGTGATCCTGGCCCAGACCGTCAAGGGCTGGACTCTCGGCCCGAACTTCGAGGGCCGCAACGCCACGCACCAGATGAAGAAGCTGACGGTCGAGGACCTCAAGCGCTTCCGCGACCGGCTGCACCTCCCCATCCCGGACAAGGACCTCGAGGACGGCCTGCCGCCGTACTACCACCCGGGCCCGGACTCCGAGGAGATCCAGTACATGCACGACCGCCGCAAGGCGCTGGGCGGCTATGTGCCGACCCGGGTCGTGCGCGCCAAGCCGCTGCAGCTGCCCGGCGACAAGGCGTACGCAACCGCCAAGAAGGGCTCGGGGCAGCAGAAGATCGCCACGACCATGGCGTTCGTCCGCATCCTGAAGGACCTGATGCGGGACAAGGAGATCGGCAAGCGCTTCGTGCCGATCGCCCCGGACGAGTACCGGACCTTCGGTATGGACGCGTTCTTCCCGTCCGCCAAGATCTACAACCCGCTGGGCCAGAGCTACGAGTCGGTCGACCGCGAGCTGCTGCTGGCCTACAAGGAGTCGCCGACCGGCCAGATGCTGCACGACGGCATCACCGAGGCCGGCTGCACCGCCTCCCTGATCGCCGCCGGCTCGGCGTACGCCACCCACAACGAGCCGCTGATCCCGGTCTACGTCTTCTACTCGATGTTCGGTTTCCAGCGGACCGGCGACCAGTTCTGGCAGATGGCCGACCAGCTCGCGCGCGGCTTCGTGCTCGGCGCGACCGCCGGCCGCACCACGCTGACCGGTGAGGGCCTCCAGCACGCGGACGGCCACTCCCAGCTGCTGGCCTCCACCAACCCGGCCTGTGTCGCCTACGACCCGGCCTACGGCTACGAGATCGCGCACATCGTCAGGGACGGTCTGCGGCGGATGTACGGCGAGACCGCCGACGGGCAGCCGGGCGAGGACGTCTTCTACTACCTCACCGTCTACAACGAGCCGATCGTGCACCCGGCGGAGCCGGAGGACGTCGACGTCGAGGGCATCCTGAAGGGTCTGCACCGGATCGCGCCGGGCGAGAAGGGCGAGCACCGGGCCCAGATCCTCGCCTCGGGCGTCGCGGTCCCGTGGGCCGTCGAGGCCCAGCGGATCCTCGCCGAGGAGTGGAACGTCAAGGCCGATGTCTGGTCGGCGACCTCCTGGAACGAGCTGCGCCGGGACGCGGTCGCGGCCGAGGAGCACAACCTCCTGCACCCGGAGGAGGAGCAGCGCGTCCCGTACGTGACGCAGAAGCTCCAGGGCGCCGAGGGCCCGAAGATCGCGGTCTCGGACTGGATGCGCTCCGTCCCGGACCAGATCGCGCGCTGGGTGCCCGGCACGTACCAGTCGCTGGGCGCGGACGGTTTCGGCTTCGCCGACACCCGCGGCGCGGCCCGCCGCTTCTTCCACATCGACGCGCAGTCGATCGTGCTGGGCGTGCTCACCGAGCTGGCCAAGGAGGGCAAGGTCGACCGGTCGCTGCTCAAGCAGGCGATCGACCGCTACCAGCTCCTGGACGTGACGGCCGCCGACGCGGGTGAGGCCGGCGGCGACGCCTGACCTCCCCGCGGCCTGCCGCCGCACCCTCTCCCCCGCGCCCCCCGGCCGACGGATCCCGTCGCCCGGGGGGCGCGGCGCTACCGCCGCGGCCGGCCCGCTCAGTGCTCCCACAGCTTGAACGCCCTTACCTGGTAAGGCGAGCGCGGCACCCAGCTGCCGCCGCCCGGGTAGGTGTCGAACTCGCCGGTCTCGGCGCAGACGGCGCTCTGGTAGGTGGTGACCGGGCGGCCGGTGCGGTTGGCGAACGAGGCCGCGGTCATGCCCTTCGGCAGGGTCACACAGCTCTCGATCTCGGTGCCGGCCAGTTCGTAGTGGTGCGGCCGGCCGCGGAAGTCGGCCTGCGGCCACAGGCACAGCCGGCCCGGCGCGCAGTCGCCGGAGGCGGCGGCGGTGCGTGAGCCGCCGGCCGCGCGGGCGGCGGCCGGGGCGCCGTGGGCGGCCGGGGTGACCAGGGCCGCGGCGAGCGCGGCGAGGCCGGTGACGAGTGCGGTGCCGCGGAAGGTGCGGGACGTCGGGATGCGCATCGGAGTCTCTCCCCCGTGTGTGGGCCGTGGCGGTGGTGCGCGCGGGTCGGCGCGGGCCGCGGCCGGTGGCGTCCGCTGCGGGCGGGTGCCCGCGGCGGGTTCGGGATCGAGGGTGCGGCGGAGCGGACGCTTCCGCCAAGGCCCGGGCGGCGGCACCACCCGGATCGGGGATGTGGACAGCCGTCAGGACGCCAACCTGCCTGCTCATACGCGGTGTTGACGCCTGGCGGGCCGCGGCGCGGGGGCGGCGAAACCGTTCCTCGCGGGCGCCGCACGGGACGCGGCCGGGCCCGCTGTCCCGGAGGAGCGGCGGGGGTCGCGCGGTTCCCGCCCGGTGTCATCCGGATGAGCGATCCGGCGTCCGGAGCGGGGCCAACTGCCGCAAGGGCTCGGGGCGATGGGCGCCGGGAGGGCCGCGGAGGGGCGGGTTGACGGCCGCGGGCGGGCGCGGGGCGGTCGCGGGGCGGTGACGGTGGCGGAGAGGGCCGTGACGGTGGCGGGCGGATGCGATGCGGTCGCGGGGCCGTGACGCGCGGGTGCGGGGCGGCCGCGGCTGGTGCGCGTCGTGGGGCCTGCGCGTTCGGCCCGCCGGGGAAACGCGACGGCGCGCGGCCGGCCGAGGAGGTCTCGGTCGTCCGCGCGCCGTGGGACGGTCCGCCGTGGTGCGGCCCGCGCCGTGGTGGAACGGGCCGCGTGCCGCGGGCCCGTCCGGGCGTTCGTCAGATGTGGCCGACGCCCGCGCCCGCCGCGGCGTTCGCACCGCGCTTGGTGAGCAGCGCGACGGCGGCGGCGAGGATCGCCACACCGCAGGCGACCGTGAAGGCCAGGCCCATACCGGAGACGAAGGTGTCGTGCGCCACCGCGATGATCTTGTCGGCGAACGGCTTCGGGGTGTGCGGCGGCACCGGCGCGATACCGGCCGAGACGGCGTCGGACGCCTGGGCCAGCTGCTCGGGCCGCAGCGGCGGGAGGCCGGCGCCCTGCCAGTTGCCCGGGAGTTCGTGGTCGACGCGGGAAGCCATCACCGCGCCGAGCACGGCGGTGCCGAGGCTGCCGCCGACCTGCATCGCGGCCTGCTGGAGCCCGCCGGCCACACCGGACAGCTCCAGCGGGGCGTTGCCCACGATGACCTCGGTGGCGCCGACCATGACCGGTGCCAGCCCCAGGCCGAGCAGGGCGAACCAGAGCGCCATCGGGCCGGTGGTGGTGGACGCGTCCAGCCCGGACATGCCGTACATCGCGACGGCGGTGAGGATCATGCCGCCGACCAGCGGGATGCGCGGGCCGAACTTGGTGATGAGCGCACCGGCCAGCGGGGAGCCGACGATCATCATGCCGGTCAGCGGCAGCAGGCGCAGACCGCTGTCCACCGGGCTCAGGCCGTGGACGTTCTGGAGGTAGAACGTCACGAAGAACAGGCCGCCCATGAAGGCGAAGGCCATCAGCACCATCAGGACGGTGCCGGCGGTCAGCGGCACCGAGCGGAACATCCGCAGCGGGATCAGCGGCTCGCGGACCCGGCTCTCCAGGACGGCGAAGAGCGCGAAGAGGACCACCGCGCCGGCCAGGAAGCCCCAGGTGGACAGGGAGCCCCAGCCCCAGTCCGTCGCCTTGATCAGCGGCCAGATCAGGCAGAACATCGCGCCGGAGAGCAGCACGATGCCGGGGATGTCGAAGGAGCGCGGGGCGTTCTCGGCGCGGTGGTCCTTGAGGATCACCAGGCCGAGGACGAGGGCCAGCACGCCGACCGGCACGTTGATGAAGAACACGGACTGCCAGCTGACGTGCTCGACCAGCAGTCCGCCGACTATCGGGCCGCCGGCGGTGGAGGCGCCGATGACCATGCCCCAGATGCCGAGGGCCATGTTCAGCTTCTCGGCCGGGAAGGTGGCGCGCAGCAGGCCCAGCGCGGCCGGCATCAGCAGCGCGCCGAAGAGCCCCTGGAACACCCGGAAGACGACGACCAGGGCCACCTCGCCGGAGAACCCGATGGCGGCGGAGGCGGCGGCGAAGCCGAGGATGCCGATCAGGAAGGTCTGGCGGTGGCCGAAGCGGTCGCCGAGCTTGCCGGCCGTGATCAGCGAGACGGCCAGGGCGAGCATGTAGCCGTTGGTGATCCACTGCACGTCGGCGAGGGAGGCGTGCAGATCCGTCTTGATGGCGGGGTTGGCGATGGCGACGATCGTGCCGTCGAGGGCCACCATCATCACGCCGATGGCGACGGAGAAGAGGGTCAGCCAGGGATGGCCCCGCAGCCCCTTGCGAGGCTCCGGTACGGGAAGTTCCGGTGCGACGTGGGCGACCGGGGTCTGAGAGCTCATGATTCGAGGCTAATGTCAGTCGCTGACAGTTGACAAAGCATTTCATCAGTCGGTAACTGTCATTTAGCTCACAGGTATCGTGAGCAGCGAGAACACCTCGGAAAGGCGGCGCAGGATGACGGACCCGACGCCGCGGACGACCCCGGCCCCCGGTCTGCGTGAACGCAAGAAGCGGCGCACCCGGGACGCCCTGATCCGTGCGGCCCTGGAACTGTTCACCGAGCAGGGCTACGAGGAGACGACGATCGACGAGATCGCCGAGGCCGTGGACGTCTCCCAGCGCACCTTCTTCCGGTACTTCGCCAACAAGCAGGAAGTCGTCTTCGCCGTCCAGGACATGATCGAGGCCCGCTTCCTGGACGAGCTGCGGGGGCGGCCGGCCGAGGAGCAGCCGCTGACCGCGCTGCGCAGCGCCGTGCTGGCCGCCTGGGACGACATCGGGGAGACCATCGCGTCGACGATCCCGGTGGACCTGCACATGCGCTCGTACCGGATGATCGAGTCGACGCCGGCGCTGGTCGCCGCGCATCTGCGGCGTTCCACGGAACTGGAGGAGCAGATCGCCCAGTTGATCGCCCGGCGCGAGGGGCTGGACGTGGACGCCGATCCGCGGCCGCGGGTGGTGGTCGCGGCGTTCAGCGGGGTGATGCGGGTGGCCGGGAAGGTGTGGGGCGAGGGACACGACTGCAGCGTGGCGGCGATCCGCGAGGTGACCGAGTCCTACCTGGACCACATCGGGCCGGCGATCGAGACGGACTGGCGGCGGGGCTGACGGCCGGGCCGGCCGCCCCGGCCCGCTGTCCGGCCTGCGGCCTGCAGCCTGTGGCCTGTGGCCTGTGGCCTGCCCGCGCCGACGGAACGTTCGGCGCGTCGGATCGGTTCCTTTCCGTTCCGTTCGGAACTGTGTCTTCGCGCACGCCACGCCGCCGCGAGATGTCGCGTTTGACACAAATACCCTTCACGAAACGTGAGATGGCTCACCGGGGTCGGCGAGCGCCCTCCCGCGTCTCCTAGGGTGGCCCGCGGTGACTTCTTTCCCGGGCCTCGGCGCCTTCCCCGGTTTCCTGCAGTCCACCGCCTGGCGAGCCGCGCTCGCCCTGGTGGTGGTGTTCGTGATGCTCGCCATGACGGGCTTCACGGCCATCAGAGGCACCAAGGAGGACGCCAACCCGCTGGCCACCGCCCGGAACGCCTGGCGGCACGCCACGTTCCACGGGCGGCCGCTGCCCGACCCCGACGCCGCGCCGGCCACCCTCCGGGCGTTCTTCACCGGCCTCGACCGGACCGCCCGCCTCCAGCTGGCGGACAGATACCCGCTGGTCGTCGGCAACATGGGCGGCGCCCCCGTAGGACTGCGCTACCACGCCAACCGGCTCGCGATCGACCACGCCCGGGAGATCGAGCAGCGCCGCACGGCCGACCACCGGCTCACGCCCGTCGGCCGCCAGGAGGCGGGCCGGCTGATGCACCGCCTGGAATCGCTGATGAGCCCCGGCCGGCAGATCCTCGCCTTCGACCCGGCGGGCGACGGCCGCGCCGCCGAGGTCTTCGGAAACCTCCGCACCGCCGACCGGGTCTCGGTGGTGGTCCCCGGGGTGGACACCAACCTCGCGACCTTCGAGCGCACCGCCAAGGCGACCGCCGCCCCCGTGGGCATGGCCCGGTCCCTGTACGACGCCGAGCGGTCCGCCCGCCCCGGTAGCCGTACGGCGGTGATCGCCTGGGCCGACTACACCACCCCGGCCGGGCTGGGCGTGGAGGCGGCCACCGGGCAGCTCGCCGAGGCCGGCGCGATCCGGCTGCGCGCCCTGGTGACCGCGCTGCCGTCCACCGACACCGTCTCGCTCTTCTGCCACAGCTACGGCTCCGTGGTGTGCGGCCTCGCCGCCCGGAACCTCCCCCGCAACGTCACCGACATCGCGGTGGCCGGCAGCCCCGGCATGCGGGCCGGGAACCTGGCGGGCCTGGGCACGCACGCCCGGGTCTGGGCGATGCGGGACGCCGACGACTGGATCCAGGACGTGCCGTACATGGAGGTCGGGGGCCTCGGCCACGGTGCCGACCCGGTGGACCCGTCCTTCGGGGCCCGGGTGCTGTCCGCCCAGGGCGCCGCCGGGCACGCCGGCTACTTCGCGCCCGGCACCCACAGCCTGCGCAACTTCGCCCTGATCGGCGTGGGCGACCTGGGCTCGGTGGAGTGCGCGGCCGACGATGCCCGGTGCGTCGCGGGTGTGGCCTAGGTAGCGGGGATCCGGCCTGGACGGCGCGGACCTGGCCTGTGCAGCGGGAATCCGGGGGCGGCCACGGCGCCCGGGGACACGCGGCCGCGGCGGGAACCGCCACGGGGCCCGGTGACGTGAACAGGGCAACGGCGGCCCCGGATTCCGGGTCCCGCCGGCGCCACAGCACAGGTGTCCGGAAGGGGGACGGGCGGGCAACCACCCGCATACGATGAGCCGCATGGGTGATGTGCTGGCCGGTTTTCATGCCGTCTGGGAGTTCGACTCGGACTCCGTACTCATCCGCTTCGAACGGGGGATCCGCAGGCCGAGGCTGTTCCAGGCGCTCGGCGAGCGACGCATTCCGTACGAGGCGCTGAGATCCGTCGAGGTCCGCACGGGCCGGCGCGGCACGATCGTGCTGCGCGCCGTGCCGCGGCCGGGCGCCGACCCCCTGATGGAGGCGGCGGACGGACAGCTCAAGGAGGACGCCGACCCGTACCGGCTGGTGCTGCCGGCCGAGCGGGAGACGCTGGCCTCGTACTACGCCGACGAGCTGCGGGGCGTGCTGGGGCCCGCCGCCGGGGAGCCCGCCGAGCGCCACCTGGTGGCCGCGCCGGATCCCCCGCTGCACTTCAAGGCGTACGACGGCAAGGCGTCCTTCGACGGCCGGTCGGTCGCCTTCCGCTGGTTCTGGACGGGGGCGTCGTCGGCGAAGTGGAAGAGCGGCGACCAGACCTTCCCGGTCGGCGGGCTGACCGGCGTGGAGTGGCGCTCGCCGGAGATCCTCAACGGCCATCTGCGGCTGTTGGAGCGCGACGCCCCCGAGGCGCGGCCCGGCGACGCCGACCAGGATCCGGCGGCGGTGGTCTTCGGCCTCGGCTACGGGCCGGTCCACGAGTCCCTGCCGTTCGCGGCCGCCGTCCTCCAGGCCGTACGGGCCGCCGAGCCGGCGCCGGACCGTTGCGGGCGGGCACCGGTGCGGTGCGCCGGCGGCAGCGGCCGGGACCCGGCCGATATCGCGGACCGGATCCGGTACCTCGGCGAGCTGCACGGCGCGGGGCTGCTGACGGACGACGAATTCAGCGCGAAGAAGGCCGAGTTGCTGGCCGAGCTGTAGGGGTGGCGCCGGGCAGTTGCCGGGCGCGGGCCCTGCCGTGCCGGGCGCGGACCGGGCCGGTGCCGGGGCCGCCGGGTCATACCGTGGTACGGGACGGAAGCCCGAACCACGGTATGACGCGGCGCCGTGCGCGGTCCGCTTACATTGATCCCGCGATGACCAGGCGAACCTTCACCCCAGACCACGAGCCGGCCCCCGACCGCGGGCGCGGCGCGGCCCGCGCGCAGGCGCTGCGTGTGGCGCGCCGGGCGGCGCGGGCGGCCCGGCCGGCCCTGCGCGTGCTCGCCACCGAGCTGGGCACGCCGACCCGGCCCGGCACTCCGCTGTTCGGCGGCGTCCGGAGCCGCTGGCTGCGCCGGCTGCCGTACGCCGTGGCGTTCGCGTTCGTGGCGTCCCTGCTGCCGACCGGGATCAACGTCCTGCACAACGACTACGGCATGGCCGGCGGCCTCGCCGGCGCGCTGGGCACCGCGCAGAGCGTGCCGCTGCTGCTGGCGGTGACGCGGCCGCTCCAGGCGTGGTGGGTGATCTTCGCGGCGGACGTGCTCTGCGCCGCCGTGCTGACCGGCACCGAAGGGGTCGCGGGCCGCCCCTGGCCGTGGCCGGCCACCGTGATCGTCGGCTATCTCGCCCTGCTGCTGGCGCTGTCCGTGCGCGAGCGCCGGCGCACGCTGATAGCGGTCTGGCTGACGACCGGCGCCGCGGGCATCCTCTTCGAGGCGGTCGCGCCCGAGGGCGTCCAGAGCAGCTGGGTGCTGCTGTTCGTGCTCTCCGGCGTGGTGCTGCTGCTCGGCGCCGCACTGCGCGAACGAGGCGATGCCCAGCGGAAGTTGCAGGAGCAGGAGACCATCAGCGAGGCCGAGCGGTCCCGGCGCACGCTGCTGGAGGAGCGCACCCGCATCGCCCGCGAGCTGCACGACGTCGTCGCTCACCACATGTCGGTGATCACCGTCCAGGCGGACAGCGCGCCGTACCGCATCAGCGGCATACCCGACGAGGCGCGGGAGGAGTTCGGGGCGATCGCGTCGAGCGCGCGGGAGTCGCTGGCGGAGATGCGGCGGCTGCTCGGGGTGCTGCGCAGCGAGGAGACCGAGCGCCAGGGCGGGCCGGAGAAGGCTCCGCAGCCGGGGATCGGCCAGCTGCCGAAGCTGGTCGAGGCGACCGTACGGGCCGGTGTGCCGGTGGAGTTGGTGCTGCCGGAGGAGCCGGTGGCGCCCGAGCCGGCGGTGGACCTCTCGGCGTACCGCATCGTCCAGGAGGCGCTGGCCAATGTGGTGCGGCACGCGCCGGGCGCGCGGACCCGCGTATCGGTGACGACCACCGGCGACGGCTCCCGGCTGACGGTGCTGGTGGTCAACGAACCGCCCGCGCCGCCGCTTTCGGCGCCGCTGGAGACCAGTGGCACGGGGCACGGTCTGGTGGGGATGCGGGAGCGGGTGCGGCTGGTGGACGGCACACTCGATACGGGGCCGCTGCCGGACGGCGGCTTCCGGGTCGCCGCCCAGCTCCCGCTGGCGCCGCCGCCCGCCCCGTCCGCCCCTCTCACCGCGAAGGACTCCGACGCCCCATGACGACCCGCGTGATCATCGTTGACGACCAGGCCATGGTGCGGGCGGGATTCGCCGCGCTGCTCGCCGCGCAGAGCGATATCGACGTGGTGGGCGACGCGGCGGACGGTGTGCAGGGCGTCGAGCTGGCCCGGCGCACGCATCCGGACGTGGTGCTGATGGACGTCCGGATGCCGGAGATGGACGGCCTGGAGGCGGCCCGCCGGCTGCTCGACCCGCCCGCCGGCGTCGCCCACCGCCCCAAGGTGCTGATGCTGACCACCTTCGACGTCGACGACTACGTCTACGAGGCGCTGCGCGCCGGGGCCTCCGGCTTCCTGCTCAAGGACGCCCCGCCGGCCGATCTGATCTCCGCGGTGCGGGTGGTGGCGGCCGGTGAGGCGCTGCTGGCGCCCTCGGTGACGCGCCGGCTGATCGCCGACTTCGCCCGCCAGCGGCCCGCGCCCCGCAAGGACCGCACCGCCCTCCGGCTCAACGGCCTCACCCCGCGCGAGACGGAGGTGCTGGAGCTGATCGCCCGCGGGCTGTCCAATCAGGAGATCGCCGAGAAGCTGATCCTGGCCGAGCAGACGGTGAAGACCCACATCGGCCGGGTGCTCGCCAAGCTGGGGCTCCGCGACCGCGCCCAGGCGGTGATCTTCGCGTACGAGTCGGGGCTGGTCGCGCCCGGCGAACGGTAGCCGCGCCCGGCCACGGCCCCCGCCACGGTCCCGGCCCCCGCCGTCTCCGGACGCGTCCCCGGACCCCGGCCCGCCCGCTGTCATACCGCCGTGCACCGGCTGCCCCCACCCGCCCCTGGGGCCAGCCCCACCGACCCTGTGAAGGCAGCCCCCGACTCCTCATCCCCGGGTACGACGGCGGTCCGGGACCCCCTACCCCGGTATCACGCGGGAGTTGGCTCCGCGGGGTGACGCCGTGTCACCCGCCGCGTCCGTAGTTTTCCCTCCGCCACACCGCTGGAAGAGGGAGAGACCACCATGACCGTGCCGCGGAACGCCGTCCGGCGCAGCAAGCGGACGCTCACCGCCGCCGTCCTCGCACTGGCCGTCGCCGCGGGGACCGGCGGCTGGGCGGCCGGTACGGCGCAGACCGCGGTCACCGGTCCGGCGCCCGGCGCCGCCGCCTGGCGCGCCGACCACTCCCTCGGCGTGGCCCTGCCGGATCCGGCGAGCGCCTCCCCCGCCGAGGTCGCCCGCTTCTTCGCCGGGCTGACCGGCGCCCAGCAACAGGCGCTCGCCGCCCGCCACCCGCTCACCGTCGGCAACCTCGACGGGGCCCCGGTCGCCCTGCGGTACGAGGCCAACTCCCGTGCGCTGCGCGCCGAACGGGACCGCGCGCTGGCCCGGGCCACCGACCCGGCCGGCACCCTCCAGGACCACCAGCAGGCCCGGCGGGCCGCCGCCCGCTACGCCGCGCTGCTCGCGCCCGGCCGGCGGATCCTCGCCTTCGACCCGCGCGGCCGCGGCCAAGTGGCCGAGGTCCACGGCGACTTGGCGGCGGCCCGGCGCACCGCGGTGATCGTGCCCGGTTCGGACATCGACCTGGCCACCTTCGACCGCGCGACCGACCCGTACGGCACGCCGACCGGGATGGCGGCGTCGCTGCGCCGGCGGATGGCGGCCGAGGCGCCCGGCGTCCCCACCGCGGTGATCGCCTGGGTCGGCTACACCACCCCGGTCGGGCTGGGCCCGGACGCCGCGACCGGCCGGCTCGCCGAGGCCGGCGCGCCCCGGCTGGCCCGCTTCCTGGCCGGCCTGGCCGCCACCGGCACCCCCGCCCCGGCCGTGCTGTGCCACAGCTACGGCTCGGTGGTCTGCGGACTGGCCGCCCCGCACACCGGCCGCGGCGACCTCACCGACCTGATCGTCTTCGGCTCCCCCGGGATGCGCCGGGACACCGCGGCCGATCTGCGCACCCCGGCCCGGGTCTGGGCGGCGCGGGACACCTCGGACTGGATCGGGGACGTGCCGAACGTCGAGGTGCTGGGCCTGGGCCACGGCGCCGACCCGACCGACCCGGCGTTCGGCGCCCGCCGGGTGCCCGCCCAGCGCGCCAAGGGCCACACCGGCTACCTCGCCCCCGGAACGGACTCGCTCCGCGCCATCGCCGCGATCGTCCTGGGCCACCCGGAGACCGTGCGCTGAACGCCGTACGGCCGCGGCCGTGACCGCCGCCCGCACCCACCGCGCCCCAGCCCGCCCCCCGGCCCGGCCCGGCCCCAACGCAAGCCAACGAGCCACCAGCCCGCCAGCTCACCACCCGCCACC
>NZ_LLZI01000020.1 GCF_001509485.1 Streptomyces sp. NRRL F-4489 | reverse complement strand
GGAAACGCCCGGTTACATTCCGAACCCGGAAGCTAAGCCTTTCAGCGCCGATGGTACTGCAGGGGGGACCCTGTGGGAGAGTAGGACGCCGCCGAACAAATTGTGAGCTCCGGCTCCTGAATCCTTGAGGTTCAGGAGCCGGAGCTTTTTTGTTTGGTGCGCGCGGTGCCGGGCGTAACGTCGCGTTCAACTGGGCTGGACAGGCTCCGCGGCATGGGGACAGTGGGAACGCTCAGGTCGGCCGGTGTCCGCGCGGGTGACGAGGTGGTGGTGCCGGCCTTCGGCAACGCCGAACTCGCCCGGGCCGTCGCGGAGTTGGGGGCGATACCGGTGTTCGCCGAGGTGGACGCCGCCAGCTACTGCCTGGACCCGGAGGCGGTGGCGGCCGTGGTGACGGGGCGGACCGCCGCGGTGGTCGCGGTGCACCGGTTCGGGCGGCCGGCGGACCTGGTGCGGCTCGGCGAAGTGGCGCTGCGGTACGGGCTGTTGGTGCTGGCCGAGGACGAGCCGGGGGCGCGGCCGGAGGAGGCCGGGGAGCGGCGGGAGCACGCCCGGTACCTCGACGGGCGGCTGAGCGGCGTACGGACGCCGGAGCCGGCCGCAGGGCACCGCTACGAGCGGTATGTGGTGCGGGTGCCGGGGAACGGGCGGCCGGACCGGGACGCGTTCGCACGGGCCTTGCGGGGCAAGGGGATCGGCTGTGCGGTGCCGGTGCGGGCGCCGGTGTACCGGATGCCGGGGCTGCGGCGGGAGGTGTTCCTGCCGGAGACCGAGCGGGCGGTGGACGAGACGCTGGCGCTGCCGCTGGAGGCCGGGATGACGCGGCGTGAGGTGCAGCGGATGGCGGGGGCCTGCAATGCGCTGGGGGGATTGCTGCAGCCGGCGTTCTAGGCGCGCGGGCCGATTCGGAACGGGCGCGGAAGTGGGGTACTATTTATCTCGTTGCCGGCCCCAATAGCTCAGTCGGCAGAGCGTCTCCATGGTAAGGAGAAGGTCTACGGTTCGATTCCGTATTGGGGCTCAGATAAGGGAAAGTCCCCCGCCGGGTTTCGGTGGGGGACTTTTTCGTGTGCGGGGTGTGCGGGAAATGCGGGGTACGGGCCGGACGGCGGGTGCCGCCCGGCCCGTAAAAGGTCAGGCGGCGGGGAATTCGGGGACGCGGAGGGCGAGGATCGCCATGTCGTCGGAGGCCGGTTCGGCGGCGAAGCGCTCCACGGCGCGCAGCACGCGGGCGGCGACCGCGCCGGCGGTCAGGCCCGTACACGTCGTCAGGACGTCGGAGAGGCCGTCGTCGCCGAGCATGCGGGTGCCCTCGCGGCGTTCGGTGACGCCGTCGGTGACGCACAGCAGGACGTCGCCCGGGTCGAGGGTGACGGTCTGCTCGTAGAGCTCGAGGTCGTCCATGACGCCGAGGAGGGGCTGGGGTTCGGCGGCCGGCTCGACGGAGCCGTCCTGGCGGAGGCGGAGCGGGAGGGGGTGGCCGGCGCAGACCACCTTCAGGACCGCGCTGCCGTCCTCCTGCGGCCACAGTTCGCCGTAAAGGAGCGTCAGGAAGCGGCTGCGGGCGCCCTCGTCGAGGATCGCGGCGTTCAGACGCTCCAGGACGGCGGGGCCGCCGAAGCCCTCGCGGGCGAGCAGGCGCAGCGCGTGCCGGGCGAGGCCGGTGACCGCGGCGGCCTCCGGGCCCGTACCGCAGACGTCGCCGATGGCGAAGCCGTAGGCGCCGTCGCGGATCGGGAAGAGGTCGTAGAAGTCGCCGCCGACCTCGTTGCCCTCGCCGGCGGCGCGGTAGATGACCTCGACCTCGACGCCGGGGATGTCGGGCAGCTCCGGGGGCAGCAGGCTGCGCTGGAGGGACTGGCTGATGGCCGTGCGCTCGCTGTAGAGGCGGGCGTTGTCCAGGGCCAGGGCGGCGCGGCGGGAGAGGTCCTCGGCCAGCTCCAGGATCTCCTGGCGGAAGTGCTCCTCGGTGGGCTTGCCGAGGGTCAGCATGCCGATGACGCGGTTGCGGGCCACCAGGGGCAGTACGACGGTCTCGCCGCCGACCGCGGCGGCGGTGGCGAGGGTGGCGCCCGGGCCCCGAGAGGGACGGGCGGACTCCTCCAGGCCGAGGCTGCGCAGGGAGGTGCGGAGCGCGGCGTCGTGGGCGGCGTCGGCGGGGGCGGTCCAGACGCGGGCGCCGGGGGTCGGGTCCGGCTCGGGCGGGGGGACCTTGCGCAGCAGGGTCTTCAGGCCGTCGATGCGGTCCTCGTCCTCGTGCAGGACGTAGGACAGCTCGGGCTCGGAGGTCTGGTCGGCGACGGTGTAGACGGCGCACCAGGTGGCGAGGGTGGGGACCGTCATCTGGGCCATCAGGGCCAGGGTCTGGTCGCGGTCGAGGGTGCCGGCCAGGAGGTCGGACGCCTCGACGAGGAAGGAGAGCGAGCCGCGGCGGAGCTTCTCCAGCTCGGTCAGGCGGGCCCGTTCGACGGCCAGCGCGATGCGGTCGGCGGCGAACTGGAGGCGCAAAGCCTCCTCGTTGGTGTAGCGGCCGGGGCTCTCGGCGGCGACGCCGAGCGAGCCGGTGAGGCGGCCCTCGACCTTGAGCGGGACGGTGACGACCGAGCGCATGCCCGTCCCGGCGAGGAGCGGGACGGCGCCGGGGACGGCGGTGAGGTCTTCGTGGACGGCGGGCATCCGGGCGGAGCCGTAGCGGCCGGAGCCGGCCTCGACCGGGACCCGGGCGAAGCGCTGGCGGGCGGAGGGCAGGCCGGTGGAGGCGCGGACCTCCAGCTCGGTCTCGTCGTCGGTGGCCAGGAGGAGGTAGGCGGCGTCGCCGTCGAGCATGTCGCGGGCGCGTTCGACCGTGCGCTGGAGGAGGCCGTCGAGGTCGTCGGGGGCGGGGGAGCCGATGAAGACCTCGAACGGGTCGGCGGGGCGGCCCTCGGCGGTGCCGGCGGTCTCGGTGGACGGCTGCCGCTGGGGGCTCTGGAGGATGGCGCGCTCGTGGTCGCGGACCAGGAGGCAGACGGTGGACGCCTCGCCGTCGGCGTCGCGGACCCGCAGGTGGGAGGCGTAGACGGGGACGACCCGGCCGCCGGCGTCCCTTATGCCGTAGGACCCCTCCCAGCGGGAGAGCTGGAGCGCCTCGGCGATGCCGGTGCCGGTGCCGGGGGTGTGCGGCCAGGCGGCGAAGTCGCTGAGCGGCTTGCCGATCACCTGCTCGGGGTCGTAGCCGAAGAGGTCGGCGGCGTCGTCGTTCCAGAACGTGACGCAGCCGCCGCGGTCGATCTGGATCACCGCGACCCGGACCCGGGTGTCGGCGACCGGGAGGGCGTCCACGGGGAGCGCGGGGCCGGCCGCGCGGGTGCCGGCCGGGCGGTCGGGGAGGTCGAGGTGGAACCAGACGCGTTTGCGGTCGGTGGTGTACTCCACGCCCCAGCGGGAGGCCAGCGCGCCGCACAGCAGCAGGCCGCGGCCGCCCTCGCGGTCGGGGTGGACCATGGCCTGGCCGGTGTTCTGGAGGGGGATCTCGCGCTCGGGGTAGCGGTCGGCGACGGAGATCCGGACGCCGCCGTCGGTGCGCAGGCAGAGCACGTCGGCGGCGGTGCCGGCGTGGACCACGGCGTTGGTGACCAGTTCGCTGGTGAGCACGACGGCGTCGTCGACGATGTCGGAGTGGCCCCAGCCCTGGAGGGTGTCCCGGACGAAAGCACGGGCAGTGGCGACCGAGCGCCCGACCGGCTCGAAGGTGGCGGCGGCCCGCGCGGTGATCACTGGTCTCCTCATGCGTGTGTCGGTGATCTGCTCCCCCATGGTCGCGGTGCCCCTCCGAATACCTGTCGTGCTCGCACCATCGCCCGTAGGGAAACAGGGGCGGATGGACAGCCGTATGCCAGGTTACTTACCTTCACCGGGCCCGGGGATGCCGGTCACGTGTCTTTCGCCCCAATCGTGCAGCGGGACGGTGTGCGATGCTGCCGAACTGTTATGGCCTGGTTGGGCCATGGTGAAACACTGGGCAAGCATGAAGAGAGAGCCCGGTGAGAACGGTCGACCCTGCGGGAGGGACACGGTGGAGTCTGGCGCAGCGGCGCGGGGCGCAAGCACGCGCGCGAAAGGCGGACGAGCCCGCGGTAACGGGACGACCGAGGTGGACACGGCGGCGCTGAACCGCCTCCTCGCCGCGCTCGTGGCCATGCGGGACGGAAACTTCCGCAAGCGGCTGACGGTTTCCGGCGAAGGCGTGATGTCGGAGATCGCGGCGGTCTTCAACGAGGTCGCCGACCGCAATCTGCATCTGACCGGGGAGCTGGCGCGGGTGCGCCGGGTCGTCGGACGTGAGGGAAAACTCACCGAGCGGCTGGAGGTCGGGGCCGCCGAGGGCTCCTGGGCCGCGGCGATCGAGGCGTCCAACGCCCTGGTCGACGATCTGGTGCGGCCGGTCTCCGAGGTCGGGCGGGTGCTGTCCGCCGTCTCCGAGGGTGACCTGGAGCAGCGGATGGATCTGCGGTCGCGCAGCTCGGACAGCTCTTCGGAGCATCCCCTGCGCGGGGAGTTCCTGAAGGTCGGCCGGACGGTGAACGGGCTGGTGGACCAGCTCTCGGCGTTCACCGACGAGGTCACGCGGGTGGCCAGCGAGGTCGGTACGGAGGGCAAGCTCGGCGGGCAGGCGCGGGTGCGCGGGATGTCGGGTTCGTGGAAGGACCTGACGGACTCCGTCAACACCATGGCGTCCCGGCTGACCGCGCAGGTGCGGGACATCGCGCTGGTCACCACGGCGGTCGCCAAGGGCGATCTGTCGCGGAAGGTGACCGTCCATGTCGCCGGCGAGATGCTGGAGCTGAAGAACACCGTCAACACGATGGTGGACCAGCTGTCCTCGTTCGCCTCCGAGGTGACGCGGGTCGCGCGGGAGGTCGGCACCGAGGGCGAGCTGGGCGGCCAGGCGCAGGTGCCCGGCGTGGCCGGGGTGTGGAAGGACCTGACCGACTCCGTCAACCTCATGGCGGGCAATCTGACCGCGCAGGTGCGGGGGATCGCGCAGGTCACCACGGCGGTGGCGAACGGCGACCTGTCGCAGAAGGTGACGGTCAGCGCGCGCGGCGAGGTGGCGCAGCTGGCCGACACCATCAACACCATGACCGAGACGCTGCGCACCTTCGCCGACGAGGTGACGCGGGTGGCGAACGAGGTCGGGGCCGAGGGGCAGCTCGGCGGGCAGGCGCAGGTGCCGGGCGCGGCCGGGACGTGGAAGGACCTCACCGACTCGGTGAACAACGCCTTCCGCAACCTCACCGGGCAGGTCCGGGACATCGCGCAGGTGACGACGGCGGTCGCCAACGGCGATCTGTCGCAGAAGGTCACCGTCGATGTGGCCGGTGAGATGCTGGAGTTGAAGAACACCGTCAACACGATGGTGGACCAGCTCTCCGCGTTCGGCTCCGAAGTGACGCGGGTGGCGCGGGAGATCGGCGTCGAGGGCGAACTGGGCGGCCAGGCCGCGGTACCGGGCGCGGCCGGCACCTGGAAGGACCTGACGGACTCCGTCAACACGGCGTTCCGCAACCTCACCGGGCAGGTGCGCAACATCGCGCAGGTGACCACCGCGGTGGCGAACGGCGATCTGTCGCAGAAGGTCACGGTCGACGTCTCCGGCGAGATGCTCCAGCTGAAGAACACCGTGAACACCATGGTGGACCAGCTGTCGTCGTTCGCGGACCAGGTGACGCGGATGGCGCGGGACGTGGGCACCGAGGGCCGGCTCGGCGGTCAGGCCCGGGTGGACGGCGTCAGCGGTACGTGGAAGGAGCTGACCGACTCCGTCAACTTCATGGCGGGGAACCTCACTTCGCAGGTGCGGCAGATCGCGCAGGTGACGACGGCGGTGGCGCGCGGCGACCTGTCGCAGAAGATCGACGTGGACGCGCGCGGCGAGATCCTGGAGCTGAAGAACACCATCAACACGATGGTCGATCAGCTGTCGGCCTTCGCCGAGCAGGTGACCCGGGTGGCCCGGGAGGTCGGTACGGAAGGCCGGCTGGGCGGCCAGGCGCAGGTGCCGGGCGTGGCCGGGGTCTGGCGCGATCTGACCGACTCGGTGAACGGCATGGCCGGCAACCTCACCGCGCAGGTCCGCAATATCGCGCAGGTCGCGACGGCGGTGGCGCGCGGTGACCTCTCGCAGAAGATCGACGTGGACGCCCGGGGCGAGATCCTGGAGCTGAAGAACACCCTCAACACGATGGTGGACCAGCTCTCGTCGTTCGCCGAGGAGGTCACCCGGGTCGCCCGCGAGGTCGGCACCGAGGGCATCCTGGGCGGCCAGGCCGAGGTCCAGGGCGTCAGCGGGACGTGGAAGGACCTCACCCAGTCCGTCAACTTCATGGCGAACAACCTCACCTCGCAGGTGCGCAACATCGGCGAGGTGACGACCGCGGTGGCCCGCGGCGACCTGTCCAAGAAGATCACCGTCGACGCCAAGGGCGAGATCCTCGAACTGGTCACGACCGTGAACACCATGGTCGACCAGCTGTCGCTGTTCGCTGAGCAGGTGACGCGGGTGGCGCGCGAGGTCGGTACGGAGGGCCAGCTCGGCGGCCAGGCACGGGTGCCGGGCGTCACCGGCATCTGGAAGGACCTCAGCGACAACGTCAACCTGATGGCCAACAACCTGACCATCCAGGTGCGGAACATCTCCCAGGTCTCGGCGGCGGTGGCCAACGGCGACCTGACGAAGAAGGTGACGGTCGAGGCGCGCGGCGAGGTCGCGCAGCTCGCCGACACCGTCAACACCATGGTGACCACGCTCTCGTCGTTCGCTGACGAGGTGACGCGGGTGGCCCGCGAGGTGGGCACCGACGGCATCCTGGGCGGCCAGGCCCGGGTGCCCGGCGTCGCCGGGACGTGGAAGGACCTCACCGAGTCGGTGAACTCCATGGCCAACAACCTCACCGGCCAGGTCCGCAACATCGCCATGGTCACCACCGCGATCGCCAAGGGCGACCTCACCAAGAAGATCGACATCGACGCGCGGGGCGAGATCCTGGCGCTGAAGACCACCATCAACACGATGGTCGACCAGCTGTCGTCGTTCGCCGAGCAGGTCACCAGGGTGGCCCGCGAGGTGGGGACGGAGGGCCAGCTGGGCGGTCAGGCGCAGGTGCGCGGCGTGGCCGGCACCTGGAAGGACCTGACGGAGTCGGTGAACGAGATGGCCGGGAACCTCACCCGGCAGGTGCGCGCCATCGCGGCCGTCGCCGCGGCGGTGACGCTGGGCGACCACAACGTCCGGATCGACGTGGACGCGGCCGGCGAGATCCTGGAGCTCCAGGACAACATCAACACCATGATCTCCACGCTCCGGGAGACCACCCTCGCCAACGAGGAGCAGGACTGGCTCAAGGGCAACCTCGCCCGGATCTCCGGTCTGATGCAGGGCCGCCGCGATCTCAAGGACGTGGCGACGCTCATCATGAGCGAGCTGTCGCCCGCGGTCTCCGCGCAGCACGGCGCGTTCTTCCTGGCCGCGCGCCCGGAGGACCAGGAGCTGGGCACGGGCGGCGACGGCGGCTACGAGCTGCGGCTGATGGGGTCGTACGGCTACGCGATGGGCGGGATGCCGACGGCGTTCAAGCCGGGGGAGACGCTGATCGGGACGGCGGCCGAGGAGGGCCGGACGATCCTGGTGGAGAACGTGCCGTCCGGCTACCTCAAGATCGCCTCGGGGCTGGGGGAGGCGCCGCCGGCCAACATCATCGTGCTGCCGGTGCTGTTCGAGGACAAGGTGCTCGGTGTGATCGAACTGGCGTCGTTCCAGCCGTTCACGCAGATCCAGAAGGACTTCCTCAACCAGATCGCGGAGATGATCGCGACCAGCGTCAACACCATCTCGGTGAACACCAAGACCGAGGTGCTGCTCAAGCAGTCGCAGGAGCTGACCGAGCAACTGCGGGAGCGCTCCGCGGAGTTGGAGAGCCGGCAGAAGGCGCTGGAGCTGTCCAACTCCGAACTGGAGGAGAAGGCCGAGCAGCTGCGGGCGCAGAACCGCGACATCGAGGTGAAGAACACCGAGATCGAGGAGGCGCGGCAGGTGCTGGAGGAGCGGGCCGAGCAGCTCGCGGTCTCCATGCGCTACAAGTCGGAGTTCCTGGCGAACATGTCGCACGAGCTGCGCACGCCGCTGAACTCCCTGCTGATCCTGGCCAAGCTGCTGGCCGACAACGCGGAGGGGAACCTCTCCCCGAAGCAGGTGGAGTTCGCCGAGACCATCCACGGCGCCGGCTCCGACCTGCTCCAGCTGATCAACGACATCCTCGACCTGTCGAAGGTCGAGGCCGGCAAGATGGACGTCTCGCCGACGCGGATCGCGCTGGTGCAGCTGGTCGACTACGTCGAGGCGACGTTCCGGCCGCTGACGGCGGAGAAGGGCCTGGACTTCTCGGTCCGGGTCTCGCCGGAGCTGCCGGCGACGCTGCACACCGACGAGCAGCGGCTGCTGCAGGTGCTGCGCAACCTCCTGTCCAACGCGGTGAAGTTCACCGACAGCGGCGCGGTGGAGCTGGTGATCCGGCCGGCCGGCGAGGACGTGCCGGTGGCGATCCGGGAGCAGCTGCTGGAGCACGGTTCGCTGCGCGACCCGGACGCCGAGATGATCGCGTTCTCGGTGACCGACACCGGTATCGGCATCGCGCCGAGCAAGATGCGGGTGATCTTCGAGGCGTTCAAGCAGGCGGACGGGACCACCAGCCGCAAGTACGGCGGCACGGGTCTGGGCCTGTCCATCAGCCGGGAGATCGCGCGGCTGCTGGGCGGTGAGATCCACGTCCAGAGCGAGCCCAACCGCGGGTCGACGTTCACGCTCTACCTCCCGCACAACCCCGGCGGGCTGCCGCCGCAGGGCTACCCGCAGCTGGTGGCCGGCGGGCTGGCGATGGACGCCGAGGCGCGGGAGACCGAGGACGGCCGGCAGGGCGAGGAGCCGCCGCGGGAGCGGGGCGCGGGCGGGCTGAGCCGGCGCCGGCGGCGGGCGGTGGCCGGCGGGCAGCGGCGGGCGGCGCTGCCCGGGCAGCCGTCGGCCGGGGCACCGCAGCCGGCCCCGGCGGCGGGTCCGCAGCCGGGGCAGCAGCCGGAGGAGTCCTGGCTCGGCAACGGGCAGGACCTCGTCGACCCGGGCTTCGAGGGCGGCTTCCACGGCGAGAAGGTGCTGATCGTCGACGACGACATCCGCAACGTCTTCGCGCTGACCAGCGTCCTGGAGCAGCACGGCCTGTCGGTGCTGTACGCGGAGAACGGCCGGGAGGGCATCGAGGTGCTGGAGCAGCACGACGATATCGTGCTGGTCCTGATGGACATCATGATGCCCGAGATGGACGGCTACGCGACGACCGCGGCGATCCGGCGGATGCCGCAGTTCGCCGGGCTGCCGATCATCGCGCTGACCGCGAAGGCCATGAAGGGCGACCGGGAGAAGAGCATCGACTCCGGGGCGTCGGACTACGTGACCAAGCCGGTGGACACCGATCATCTGCTGTCGGTGATGGAGCACTGGATGCGTCAGAGGTGACGGACCGTCGGGTGGGGGTCCACCATGGACGGCGGAAGAGGATCATCGCGTGCTGACGGAGCGCGGCCGTGAACGTGTGGGACCGCGGGGCGCGGGGAACCTTCCCGGCCCGCCCCGCGTTTCCGCTACGTGCACAGTGACATCGCGGTGACAGGGTGTGGCGACAGGCGGGGTGCAGCTACCATGACCGGCACAAGGACGGGCGGCGTGACGGAGTCGTCCCCTGGGGCGGCGTCCGGTTCCATGCCGGGGCGAGGAGGACGGGCCATGGTGCAGAAGGCCAAGATCCTCCTGGTCGATGACCGGCCGGAGAATCTGCTGGCGCTGGAGGCGATCCTCTCCGCGCTCGATCAGACACTGGTGCGGGCATCGTCCGGGGAGGAAGCGCTCAAAGCACTGCTCACCGACGACTTCGCGGTGATTCTGCTCGACGTGCAGATGCCGGGGATGGACGGCTTCGAGACCGCCGCGCACATCAAGCGGCGGGAGCGCACCCGCGACATCCCGATCATCTTCCTCACCGCCATCAACCACGGCCCGCACCACACCTTCCGCGGCTACGCGGCCGGCGCGGTCGACTACATCTCCAAGCCGTTCGACCCGTGGGTGCTGCGCGCCAAGGTCTCGGTCTTCGTGGATCTGTACATGAAGAACTGCCAGCTGCGCGAGCAGGCTTCGCTGCTGCGGCTCCAGCTGGACGGCGGCCGGCAGAGCGTCGGTGACAAGGAGTCCGCCGGGCTGCTGGCCGAGCTGTCGGCGCGGCTGGCCGCGGTCGAGGAGCAGGCCGAGGCGCTGTCCAAGCAGCTGGACGAGTCGGCGGACGCCGCGGCGGTGGCGACCGCCGCGCACCTGGAGCGCAAGCTCACGGGCCTGCGGCGGGCCCTGGACGCGCTGGAGCCGGGGGCCGGGGCGCCGACCGCCTGACGGCGCGTCCGGAGCCGTCTGACGGCCTTTCACGCGCCCGGCGCGCGACACGAATGGGTGAAGCGCCGTGCGCTCGTCCCGTGCGCTCCGGCGCCTGTAATCTCGTCGCCATGGCCTCACGTACGTCCGGCAAGGGAACCCAGCGCACGGCAGGCCCCGCCAAGCCGCGCGCCGGACAGTCCGGGGGCGCCGCGAAGAAGACCGCGGCGAAGAAGGCGCCCGCGCGCAGAGCCCCGGCCGGGAAGGCCGCGCCCGCGCGCAAGGCCCCGGCGAAGAAGGCGCCCGCCAGGAAGCCCGCCGCGCCGAAGCCGGCGCCGTCGCCGACCGGCGGGGTCTACCGCCTGGTGCGCGCCTGCTGGCTCGGTGCCGCGCACGCCATCGGGGCGGTGTTCCGCGGTTTCGGCCGGGGCGCGAAGAACCTCGACCCGGCGCACCGCAAGGACGGGCTGGCGCTGCTGCTGCTCGGCCTGGCGCTGGTCGTCGCGGCCGGCACCTGGTCCAACCTCTCCGGGCCGGTCGGCAACCTCGTCGAACTGCTGGTCACCGGCGCGTTCGGGCGGCTGGACCTGGTCGTGCCGATCCTGCTCGGCGGGATCGCGGTCCGGCTGATCCGCCACCCGGAGCGGCCGGAGGCCAACGGCCGGATCCTCATCGGGCTGTCCGCGCTGGTGATCGGCGTGCTCGGGCAGGTGGCGATGGCCTGCGGCTCCCCGGGGCGCGGGGACGGGCTCGCCGCCATACAGGACGCCGGCGGGTATGTGGGCTGGGCGGTGTCCAAGCCGCTGATCTTCACCGTCGGGCAGACCCTGGCGGTGGCGCTGCTGGTGCTGCTGACCGTTTTCGGGCTGCTGGTGGTGACCGCGACGCCGGTCAACGCCATCCCGCAGCGGCTGCGGGCGCTGGGCGCGCGGCTGGGCCTGCTGGAGACCGCCGACCGCGATCCGTACGACGAGGACGCGTACGGCGCGGAGTGGCGTGAGGAGCCGGCGCGCAGACCGCGGCGTGCGCCCGTCCCGGTGGAGCGCGATCCGGACGTGCCGGCGGAGGCCGCCGTGCTGGAGGAGGCCGCGCTCGGCAAGCGGCGCCGGCCGCGCCGGGCCGCCGGGCAGTCCGCGGACCGGCCGATGGACGCGGTGGACGTGGCGGCCGCGGCCGCCGCCGCGCTGGACGGCGCGGTGCTGCACGGCGTCCAGCCCTCGCCGCTGGTCGCCGAGCTGAGCGGCGCCATCACCGGGGAGCGGCGGGACCGCGGGGCGGGCACCGGGGCGGAGCCCGGGGCGGAGAGCGGCGCGGTGCCGCCGGCCCGGGGCGCCGAGCCGCCCGCAGAAAAGACCGGGACGGCCGGGAAGGGCGGCAGGACCGGAGGCTCCGGGCCGGTGCCGGACCTCACCAAGAGCGCGGTGCCCGACCTCACCAAGGCGGCGCCCGAGCCGTCCGGCGAGCTGCCGCCGCGCGCCGAGCAGCTCCAGCTGTCCGGCGACATCACCTACGCCCTGCCGTCGCTGGACCTGCTCACCCGCGGCGGCCCCGGCAAGGCCCGCAGCGCCGCCAACGACGCCATAGTGCACGCGCTGACCACCGTCTTCACCGAGTTCAAGGTGGACGCGGCGGTCACCGGCTTCACCCGCGGCCCGACGGTCACCCGCTACGAGGTCGAGCTGGGCCCGGCGGTGAAGGTCGAGAAGATCACCGCGCTGGCCAAGAACATCGCGTACGCGGTGGCCTCCCCGGACGTGCGGATCATCTCGCCGATCCCGGGCAAGTCCGCGGTCGGCATCGAGATCCCCAACACCGACCGCGAGATGGTCAACGTCGGCGACGTGCTGCGGCTGGCGGACGCCGCCGAGGACGACCACCCGATGCTGGTCGCGCTCGGCAAGGACGTCGAGGGCGGCTATGTGATGGCCAACATGGCGAAGATGCCGCACATCCTCGTCGCCGGCGCCACCGGCTCCGGCAAGTCGTCCTGCATCAACTGCCTGATCACCTCGATCATGATGCGGGCCACCCCCGAGGACGTCCGGATGGTGCTGGTCGACCCCAAGCGGGTCGAGCTGACCGCCTACGAGGGCATTCCGCACCTGATCACGCCGATCATCACCAACCCCAAGCGGGCCGCCGAGGCGCTCCAGTGGGTGGTGCGCGAGATGGACCTGCGCTACGACGACCTCGCGGCGTTCGGCTACCGCCATATCGACGACTTCAACGCCGCGATCCGCTCCGGCAAGCTGAAGACCCCCGAGGGCAGCGAGCGGGAGCTGTCGCCCTACCCGTACCTGCTCGTGATCGTCGACGAGCTGGCGGACCTGATGATGGTGGCGCCGCGGGACGTCGAGGACGCCATCGTGCGGATCACGCAGCTGGCCCGCGCGGCCGGCATCCACCTGGTGCTGGCGACCCAGCGCCCCTCGGTCGACGTGGTCACCGGCCTGATCAAGGCCAATGTGCCGTCCCGGCTGGCGTTCGCGACGTCCTCGCTGGCCGACAGCCGGGTCATCCTCGACCAGCCGGGCGCCGAGAAGCTGATCGGCAAGGGCGACGGGCTGTTCCTGCCGATGGGCGCGAACAAGCCGGTCCGGATGCAGGGCGCGTTCGTCACCGAGGACGAGGTGGCCGCCGTCGTCCAGCACTGCAAGGACCAGATGGCGCCGGTCTTCCGGGACGACGTCACCGTCGGCGGCAAGCAGAAGAAGGAGATCGACGAGGACATCGGCGACGACCTCGACCTGCTGTGCCAGGCGGCGGAGCTGGTGGTCTCGACGCAGTTCGGGTCGACGTCGATGCTCCAGCGGAAGCTGCGGGTGGGGTTCGCCAAGGCCGGCCGGCTGATGGACCTGATGGAGTCGCGGGACATCGTCGGGCCGAGCGAGGGCTCCAAGGCGCGCGACGTCCTGGTGAAGCCGGACGAATTGGACGGAGTGCTGGCGGTGATCCGGGGGGAGGCTACCCAGTAGCACGCACGTACGGGCTCCCTCGTCCGTGCGGGAGGGCAACCGTTTCCCTTGGCGGTACGTCAAGTTGAGGGGAGCGGATCAGGGCGCCGCGGTGCGCGCGCCCCGGGGCGGCGCCGCGGGGCGTTCCGATGGCGTTCCGATGGCGTACAAACCCCGCTCTCCCGCTTGCCCGACCCTTTCGCAACACCCCTAGACTGAACTTCCAGCAGGTGGCTACACGCTCGAAAGGCGCCCCCGTGTCCATCGGCAACTCCCCCAACTCCCCCGAAGCGGACCGGCCTTCCGCCGGCCCGGAGCCTCCCTCGCTCGGCCGCGTCCTCCAGCAGGCCCGGATCGCCGCGGGACTGACCGTCGAAGAGGTCAGTACGGCGACGCGGGTGCGGATCCCCCTCGTGCACGCGATCGAGCAGGACGACTTCTCGCGCTGCGGCGGCGACGTCTACGCGCGCGGACACCTCAGAGCGCTCGCCCGCGCCGTCTCCCTCGACCCCGGGCCGCTGGTCGCCCGCTACGACGCCGAACACGGCGGCCGGCCCACCCCGACCGTCGCCGCGCCGCTCTTCGAGGCGGAGCGGATCCGGTCCGAACCGCGCCGCCCGAACTGGACCGCCGCGATGGTCGCGGCGATCGTCGTGGTCGTCGGCTTCGCCGGCTTCACCTTCTTCAGCAGCGGCGCCAAGCACCAGGGCAGTCCGGTCGCCGCCGACACCGCCAAGGCCGACAAGCCCGCCCCGGCCCGCACCATCCACCCGCGCGCCCCCCAGCCCCCGCGGCCGGCGCCCTCCGACAGCGCCATCGCCGGCCTGCCCAAGGACAAGGTCACGATCAAGGTGACCGCCAAGGACGGGCAGAGCTGGATCTCCGCCAAGGACGGCAGCGGCAAGCTCCTCCAGGACGGGCTGCTCAAGCAGGGGGAGTCCAAGACGTTCACCGACAAGAAGCGGATCGACCTCGTGGTCGGCAACGCCGGGGCCGTACAGCTGTACGTCAACGGCAAGGAGGTCAAGAAGGTCGGCGACGAGGGTTCGGTGGAGCGGCTGAGCTACACGCCGGGAGACCCGCAGGCGGGCTGAGGACCCGCGCCCGGCACGTCCGCGCCGCCCGCCCCGCCGCCCCGGGGACGGGCGGCGCGGACCTGCGCGCCATGGGGGTCTCCGGGACGAAGTAGGCTGAGCCCCATGCCCGAACGCCGTACCGTCGCCCTTGTCACCCTTGGCTGCGCCCGTAACGAGGTGGACTCGGAGGAGCTCGCAGGCCGCTTGGCAGCGGACGGCTGGGAGCTCGTCGAGGACGCCGCCGACGCGGATGTGGCCGTCGTCAACACCTGCGGTTTCGTCGAGGCCGCCAAGAAGGACTCCGTCGACGCCCTGCTGGAGGCCAACGATCTCAAGGCCGCCGCCAAGGAGGGCGGCGGCCGCACCCAGGCCGTGGTCGCGGTCGGCTGCATGGCCGAGCGCTACGGCAAGGAGCTGGCCGAGGCGCTGCCCGAGGCGGACGGCGTGCTCGGCTTCGACGACTACGCCGACATCTCCGACCGGCTCCAGACCATCCTCAGCGGCGGCATCCACGCCGCGCACACCCCGCGCGACCGGCGCAAGCTGCTGCCGATCAGCCCGGCCGAGCGGCAGGGCGCCGCCGGGGTCGCGCTGCCCGGCCACGCGCAGGCCGGCGCCGCCGAGCCGGCCGCCGCGCCGCAGGACCTGCCCGAGGGCGTCGCGCCGGCCTCCGGGCCGCGGGCGCCCCTGCGCCGCCGGCTGGGCAGCGAACCGGTCGCCTCGGTGAAGCTGGCCTCCGGCTGCGACCGGCGCTGCTCGTTCTGCGCCATCCCGTCCTTCCGCGGCTCGTTCATCTCCCGCCGCCCCTCCGACGTGCTGGCCGAGACCCGCTGGCTGGCCGAGCAGGGCGTCAAGGAGGTGATGCTGGTCTCCGAGAACAACACCTCCTACGGCAAGGACCTCGGCGACATCCGGCTGCTGGAGACGCTGCTGCCGGAGCTGGCCGCGGTGGACGGCATCGAGCGGATCCGGGTTAGCTACCTCCAGCCCGCCGAGATGCGGCCCGGTCTGATCGACGTGCTGACCGGTACGGACAAGGTCGCGCCCTACTTCGACCTGTCGTTCCAGCACTCGGCGCCGGGGGTGCTGCGCGCGATGCGGCGGTTCGGCGACACCGACCGCTTCCTGGAGCTGCTGGAGACCATCCGCACCAAGGCGCCGCAGGCCGGCGCCCGCTCCAACTTCATCGTCGGCTTCCCCGGGGAGACCGAGAGCGACCTGGCGGAACTGGAACGCTTCCTCGGCGAGGCCCGGCTGGATGCCATCGGCGTCTTCGGGTACTCGGACGAGGACGGCACCGAGGCCGCCGGCTACGACGGCAAGCTCGACCCGGAGGTGGTCGCCGACCGGCTGGCGCGGGTCTCCCGGCTGGCCGAGGAGCTGACCGCGCAGCGCGCCGCCGAGCGGGTCGGGGAGACCGTCCGGGTGCTGGTGGACCGGATCGACGACGAGGACGACGGCGTCGTCGGGCGGGCCGCGCACCAGGCGCCGGAGACCGACGGGGTCACGCTGCTGACGACCGCCCAGGACCTGCGGCCCGGACGTATGGTCGAAGCAAAGGTCGTGGCGAGCGAGGGCGTGGACCTCGTGGCGGAGGTGCTGTCCGTGGACGGTCCGGAGTGCGGCGAGGAGGCGGGCAGATGAGCGGAGCCTCGGCTTCCGCCGCCGGGGGGCCGCGCACCGCGCCGGCCGTCCGGCAGGCCGGGCTGTGGAACATCGCCAACGTCCTGACGATGCTGCGGCTGCTGCTCGTACCGGCGTTCGTACTGCTGCTGATGCACGACGGCGGCACGAGCCCGGCCTGGCGGTCGTTCGCCTGGGCGGCCTTCGCCATCGCCATGATCACCGACGTCTTCGACGGGCATCTGGCGCGGACCTACAACCTCGTCACCGACTTCGGCAAGATCGCCGACCCGATCGCGGACAAGGCGATCATGGGCGCCGCGCTGATCTGCCTGTCGGTGCTGGGGGATCTGCCCTGGTGGGTCACGGGTGTGATC
Source organism: Streptomyces sp. NRRL F-4489 (assembly GCF_001509485.1). Lineage (GTDB taxonomy): Bacteria > Actinomycetota > Actinomycetes > Streptomycetales > Streptomycetaceae > Streptomyces. The sequence goes on along the minus strand of NZ_LLZI01000020.1, from coordinate 1,445 downwards.
CTCTTCCGGGAGCTGGGCATCACGCTGCTGCGGTTCTGGGTGATCAAGCACGGGGTGATCCCGGCCAGCCGGGGCGGCAAGATCAAGACACTGGCGCAGGGCACCGCCGTGGGGATGTACGTCCTGGTGCTGAGCGGGCCGCTGGCCACCTTCCGCTGGTGGGTGATGGCGGTCGCGGTCGCGCTGACCGTGGCGACCGGGCTCGACTACGTCCGGCAGGCCGTGGTGCTGCGCCGGGCCGGGCTGGCCCGGGAGCGGGCGGAGCGGACCGGGCGGGACGCGGCGCGATGAGCGGGCCGGGTTCCGCGGCGGCCGGGGCGCTGGACGCGCTCGCCGGGCGGCGGCAGAGCCTGGCGGTGGCCGAATCGCTCACCGGCGGACTGGTGGCCGGCGCGCTGACCGCGGTGCCCGGCGCCTCGCGGGTGGTGCGCGGCGCGGTCACCGCGTACGCCACCGACGTCAAGCGGGAGCTGCTGGGGGTGGACGGCGCGCTGCTGGCCGCGCGGGGCGCGGTGGACGGCGAGGTCGCGCGGCAGATGGCGGCCGGGGCGCGGCGGGTGCTGGGCGCCGACTGGGGCATCGCCACCACGGGCGTGGCCGGGCCCGACCCGCAGGACGGGCAGCCGGTGGGCACCGTCTACGTCGCCGTCCAGGGGCCCGAGGGGCGCGGAGCGGTCCGGCGGCTGGCGCTGGCGGGGGACCGCGAGCGGATCCGCCGCGACACCGTCGACGCCGTGCTGGCCCTGCTGCTGAGCGAACTCACGGAAAATGGGCGGGCACAGGATACGGAACAACACGGGGGGAAGGGATGTTTGCAGCCCTGAGTGAACACGTACTCGCTCCCGGCACGGCCGCGGCCCAAGGCGGTACGGTGGGGCGAGAAGGATCCGCATCCGAGGTCCGAGGAGGGAGCCAGCGATGATTCTGCTTCGTCGCCTGCTGGGTGACGTGCTGCGCCGACAGCGTCAGCGCCAAGGCCGCACCCTGCGCGAGGTCTCGTCCTCCGCCCGGGTGTCGCTCGGCTACTTGTCCGAGGTCGAGAGGGGCCAGAAGGAGGCGTCCTCCGAGCTGCTCTCGGCGATCTGCGACGCGCTGGATGTGCGCATGTCCGAGCTGATGCGGGAGGTCAGCGACGAGCTGGCGCTCGCCGAGCTGGCCGCGTCCGCGGCCGCGACCGACACGGTGCCGGCACCGGTCCGGCCGAAGCTCAATTCGGTGTCCGTCACGTCCCTGGCCGGTGTGCCGGAGGAGCGTGTGACCATCAAGCCCCCGGCCGACGTCGTGGATGTCGTCGCGGCCTGAAGACTTCGGTCCCGTAGAACCAAGAGCCCCGGTGGGTGTAGCCCGATGCTGTTGGTTAATCCGGGGCCTGGCGTGACGTCGGCCTTCAAGACCTGGTTGTGGTCTTGAAGGCCGACGTTGTCGTATGGGGTGGGTGCGGATGT
>NZ_LLZI01000019.1 GCF_001509485.1 Streptomyces sp. NRRL F-4489 | reverse complement strand
CACCACCACCCCCTCCCTCCGCACCCGCGCCCAGCAAGCCGCCCACCACCTCACCACCGAAGACGGCCCCACCACCGCCCTCCACACCCTCTCCCACCTCGTCCCCTGACCTTGCACCCCCTTCAACAAACGCCTCCCCGCAGGTGCTTCGCCGCACGGGCCGCTCCACCCCCACGCGCGTACGGAATTGTCAGTGGCAGGCACTAACGTCCCCGCCACGTCCAGTCGGCCTCCGCACGCCGTCCGCACGCCAGAGGAGCCCCCGTGCCCGAAGCGACCCCCGAGCCACCCGCGAAGGATCTGCGCACCCTGATACCGGAGTACGCGGCCCTCGCCCGGGAAGCCACCCTCCTCAACCCGGAGCCCGGCGACCCCGGCGCTCGGGAGAGCTCGCTGGGCGGCAAGCCGCTGTGGCCCGCGGACGAGCCGTGGCCGTACTGCGCGCGGGAAGACCACTGGACGGACGGGCCCGACGCGCGCGACCACACCCCGGTCGTCCCGGGGGCGGTGCCGATGGTGCCGATCCTTCAGCTGTTCGCCCGGGACGTGCCGGCGCTGGAGTTCCCGGAGGGCAAGGACGTCTTCCAACTGGTGTGGTGCGCGCTGACGCACGAGCAGGACCCCAGGGCCCTGGTGATGCCGCGGCTGTACTGGCGCAACGAGGCGGAGGTCCTGGCCGGCGGGCTGCTCTCCGAGATCCCCGAGGCGAGCGAGGGCGAATACGACGAGGACAACATGCCGGAACCGTCCACGGTCTCCCCGACGACCGCGAAGGACTATCCGAGGTCCCTCGACCTCCCCAAGGACATGGGGCGGACCTGGGAACGCCATCTCCGGTCGCCGGCGGACCGCTCGACGTGGCCGCCGGACAACAACATCATCGGGACGAAGGCCGGCGGCTGGCCCGCCTGGACGCAGCCCGCCGACTGGCCGGACTGCGAGCGCGGACACCGCATGGAGCACCTGCTGACCATCACCGGCGACATCCATCTGGCCGACTGCGGCGGCGTCTATTTCTTCCACTGCCGCCGTTGCCCCGCCCTTCCCTGGGACTGGCGCTTCGACTGCCACTGACACCCGGAGCCGGCGGAGCCCCTTCGACGGCCCGGAGCCGCGTAACCGACCGCCCGGCCACGCCGCGTTCCGCCTCCACCACGACGCCGCCCCTGCCGGCCACCCGCGTGACTCCCCTTCAGACGCGCACAAAAAAGCCCCCACCGGATCTCCCCGGTGGGGGCTTCGCTGTGGACCTGAGGGGACTCGAACCCCTGACCCCCTCGTTGCGAACGAGGTGCGCTACCAGCTGCGCCACAGGCCCTTGCGACGAGTGAAACTCTAGCATCCCCTTCGCCGTGCCCGGAAATCGCTTCCGGTGCTGGTCAGTGGGACGTCCGTCACTCGTTCGCGGCGCGCGGGCGGTCCTCGTCCTCGTACTGGTCGAAGAGCGGGGTGCGGCCCCGGGCGCGGCGGCCGGGGTGGGTGGGGCGGTCGGGGGTGGCGTGCGGGCGGGGTCGTTCGGGGACGGAGCTGGAGCGGGCGGAGCTCCAGGCGTCGTCGGCGTCGAGGTCGACGTGGCTGGTGGCGCGGGGGGCGACCGGGGCGGTGACGTAGGTGGGCAGCGGGACGGGGACGGGCTCCCAGGAGCCGGCGGCGGGGCGCGGCCGCTCGCGTTCGCGCTGCTGGTCGACCCACTCGGCGTGGTCGGTCTCCTCGACGAGGGCGCGGGCGCCGGGGGCGTGCGGGGGCGCCGCCGGGCGGGCGGGCTCGGGGGCCGGGGCGTCGGCGTCAGCGCGGGCGTCGGGGCGGTGGTCGTCGGCGGGCGGCTGGTCGGCCGCCTCGTGAGGGCGGGGGCGGCCCTCCCGCAGCCGTCGCGCCGCCGCCTCCGCCTTGCGCTGGTCCATGGTGAAGACGAAGCGGCGCCGCTCCTGGGCGCGCAGGTAGACGATGTACGCGGTGAGGAGGACGGCGGGCAGGGCCGGGGCCCACAGGAACGGCACCCCGCCGACGGCCGCGGCGATGGCGCCGGCGGTGAAGGCGAGGAAGAGCACGGTGATGGTGCGCCGGCGGCGGGCCAGGACCTTGGCGCGCTTGGTGCGCTCGGCGAGCGAGGGGCGCGGCGGGGCGGTCCGGGCGCGGGTGGGGGCCTCGTCGGTGGGCGCCGGGGCCGGTGCGGGGTCGCCGAAGGACCGGGCGCCGGCGGGGCCGTCCGCGGCGTCCGGGTCGGGCTCGTCGCCGGCATCGTCGGTGGCGCGCGCGCCGTGCTCCCGGTCGTAGCGGCGCTGCATGGCCGCGCGCCCGGACAGGAGCCGGATGGCGGTGCTGAAGCGCTCGGTGGGACGGGCCTCGTTCAGCTCGTCCTGCCTGCGGAGCCACATCGGCACCAGATAGGCGGCCCAGGCCCCGACGATGACTGCGTAGATGAGGCCGCTGCTTCTCACGACTCACACGGTAGAGGGGTTTGCGTGGGGCCATCCGCCAATTGGGCCGGTGTGTCGCACGATCTGGCTGATATCTCGAACTTTTTTTGTGATTGTTGCGAGGGAGTTGTGAGGAATGCGATACCGGCCGCGATGCAATTCGAACAGGTTTTTTATTTGTGGGGTGCGTCGGAACGGCCGGGGGTGCCGGGTTTCTGCCGGCGCCAGCGGTTGAGCAGCCCTTCGGGCACTTCTTCGGCGGTCAGCGCGAAAACGGCGTGGTCGCGCCAGGCGCCGTCGATGTGGAGGTAGCGCGGGCGGATGCCTTCCGCGCGGAAGCCGAGTTTCTCCACCACGCGCCGGCTGGGGGTGTTTTCCGGCCGAATGCAGACCTCGATGCGGTGCAGTCCGACGGTGCGGAAACAGTGGTCGACGGCGAGCGCCACCGCGGTCGGCATGACGCCGCGGCCGGCGAGTTCCCGGTCGATCCAGTAACCGATATGGCCCGAGCACATCGAGCCCCAGGTGATACCGGCGACGGTGAGCTGGCCGGCGAGCCGGCCGCGGTATTCGATGACGAACGGCAGCATGCGGCCGGCGTGCGCCTCGGCGCGCAGGTGCCGGACCATCTGCCGGAAGGTGGGGCGGTGCGGCACCGGCACGCCGGGCGGGGGCGGCGGGACGGTCGCCTCCCAGGGGCGCAGCCAGTCGCGGTTGCGGCGGTTGACCTCGCGCCAGGGGCGCTGGTCGCGCAGCCTTATGGGGCGGAGGGTGATCTCTCCGTCCGTGAGGACCACCGGCCAGGGCGTGTTCAGCTGGGGCTCCCGGAGGGTCTGGGGTGGTCGCCGCCGCGGAGCTGGTCGACGGCGTGCGGCAGGAGGTCGGCGAGGACGGCCAGGCCGTCGCGGACGCCGCCGGCCGAGCCGGGGAGGTTGACGATCAGGGTGCGGCCCGCGACGCCCGCCAGGCCGCGGGAGAGCGCGGCGGTGGGGACCTTGGCGCGGCCGGCGGCGCGGATCGCCTCGGGGATGCCGGGGACGTCGTAGTCGAGGATCCGGCGGGTGGCCTCGGGGGTGCGGTCGGTGGGCGAGACGCCGGTGCCGCCGGTGGTCAGGACGACGTCGTAGCCGGCGGCGACGGCGTCGCGCAGGGCCGCCTCGACGGGGTCGCCGTCGGGGACGACGCGGGGGCCGTCGACGGTGAAGCCCATGGCGGCGAGCCCTTCGGCGAGCAGCGGGCCGCCCTTGTCCTCGTAGACGCCGGCGGCGGCGCGGTTGGAGGCGGTGACGACGAGGGCGCGGGCGGGGGTCACGGGCGCCGCCAGTCGCCGGACTTGCCGCCGGTCTTCTCCTCGACGCGGAGGTCGGTGATGACCGCGGCCTTGTCGACGGCCTTGACCATGTCGACGACGGTGAGCGCGGCGACCGAGACGGCGGTCAGCGCCTCCATCTCGACGCCGGTGCGACCGGTGGTCTTGACGGTGGCGGTGATCTCCACGGCGTCGTCGGTGACGGCGAGGTCCACCTTCACACCGGAGACGTCCAGCGGGTGGCACAGCGGGATGAGGTCCGGGGTGCGCTTGGCGCCCATGATCCCGGCGATGCGGGCGGTGGCCAGGGCGTCGCCCTTGGGCACGCCCTCGCCGCGCAGCAGGCCGATGACCTGCGGAGAGACCAGGACGCGGCCGCTGGCGCGGGCGGTCCGGGCGGTGACGTCCTTCTCCGAGACGTCGACCATGCGGGCCGCGCCGGCCGCGTCTAGGTGGGTGAGGTGGTGCTGGCCGCTGCTCATCGTTCTCCCGGTCCGTACTGCCGCCTGTGGGACGACACCGTACCCCCGGGCCGCGGCGGGCACCCGGCCCGGTCGGCGGTGCGCGGCCGGCCCGGGGGCCCAAGGGACGTGGCGGCTACGGGTGGCCGAGGGGGATGACGTCGACGGTGGCGCCGGCGGGGACGTCGGTGGTGTCCTCGGGGACGGCGATCAGCGCGTCGGCGTGGGCCATGGCGCGGATGAGGTGGGAGCCGCTGCCGCCGACGGGGGTGACGGTGCCCGCGGCCGGGTCGTAGGAGCCGCGCAGGAACTGCCGTTTGCCGCGCGGGGAGGCGCCGAGCGGCGCGGTGACGCGGGCCCGGGCGGTGGGGCGGTGTACCTCGGGGTGGCCCATGAGGGTGCGGATGACCGGGCGGACGAAGAGCTCGAAGGAGACGTACGAGCTGACGGGGTTGCCGGGCAGCGCGAGCAGCGGGATGCGGGCGGGGCCGATCAGGCCGAAGCCCTGCGGTTTGCCGGGCTGCATGGCCAGCTTGCGGAACCGCATCTGGCCCTCGTCGGCGGAGAGCGCGGTCAGGGTCTCCTTGACGACGTCGTACGCGCCGACGCTGACGCCGCCGCTGGTGACGATGACATCGGCGCGGTCGTACTGGTCCTCCAGGGCGGCGCGCAGGGTGGCGGCGTCGTCGGCGACCGCGCCGACGCGGTAGGCGACCGCGCCGGCCGCGCGGGCGGCGGCGGTGAGCTGGAAGCTGTTGGAGTCGTGGATCTGGCCGGGGCCCAACGGCTCGCCGGGCTGGACCAGTTCGCTGCCGGTGGAGACCACCACGACGCGGGGGCGGCGGCGGACGGTGACGGTGTCCAGGCCGAGGGCGGCGAGCAGGCCGAGCTGGGACGGGCCGAGGACCGTGCCGGCGGGCAGCGCGGGCTCGCCAGCCCGGGCGTCGCTGCCGGCCCGGCGGATGTGGGCGCCGGCGGCGGCCGGGCGGTGCACCCGGACCTCGCCGGACGCGTCCTGCGGGGCGGCGCTGCGGGCGCGCATCGCGGCGGCCGGTCCCTGGCCCGTGCCGCCGTCGGTCCATTCGACAGGGACCACGGCCTCGGCGCCGGGCGGCAGCGGGGCGCCGGTCATGATGCGGGCGGCCTGGCCGGGGCCGACGGCGGGCAGGGTGCCGCTGCCGGCGGCGATGTCGCCGATGACGGTGAGGGTGGCCGGGGCGTCCTCGGTGGCGCCGGCGACGTCGGCGGCGCGGACCGCGTAGCCGTCCATGGAGCTGTTGTCGAACGGCGGCAGCGGCAGCGGGACGGTGACGTCGCCGGCCAGGACGCAGCCCTGGGCGTCGAGGAGGGGGCGGGCGACGGGGGCCGGCGGGCGAAGCGCCGCCAGGATGTCGTCCAGGTGCTCGGCCACCGACCAGACGCGGTCCGGTGGGGTGGTCTGGCCGGTGGTGCCGTTCAACGTCCTACATCTCCTCGGTGACGTAACTGCGCAGCCAGGCCCGGAAGTCGGGGCCCAGGTCCTCACGTTCGCATGCCAGTCTGACAATGGCACGCAGATAGTCTCCGCGGTCCCCGGTGTCATAGCGGCGGCCCTTGAAGACCACACCGTGCACGGGGCCGCCCAGCTCGGGGTGGGCGGCGAGTTCCTGGAGGGCGTCGGTGAGCTGGATCTCGCCGCCGCGGCCGGGGGCGGTCTTGCGCAGCACCTCGAAGACGGCCGGGTCGAGGACGTAGCGGCCGATGATGGCGAGGTTGCTGGGCGCCTCGGCGGGCTCGGGCTTCTCAACGAGGTCGGAGACGGTGACGACATCGTCGTCGCCGGTGGGGGCGGCGGCCGCGCAGCCGTAGAGGCCGATGCTGGCCGGGTCGACCTCCATCAGGGCGACGACCGAGCCGCCGTACTCCTCGCGGACCTCGATCATCCGGCGCAGCAGCGGGTCGCGGGGGTCGATGAGGTCGTCGCCGAGGAGGACCGCGAAGGGCTGGTCGCCGACGTGCGGCGCGGCGCACAGCACGGCGTGGCCGAGGCCGCGCGGGTCGCCCTGGCGGACGTAGTGGATGGTGGCGAGGTCGCTGGACTCCTGGACCCGGGCGAGCCGGGAGCCGTCGCCCTTGCGGTTCAGGGCCTCCTCCAGCTCGTAGTTGCGGTCGAAGTGGTCCTCCAGCGGGCGCTTGTTGCGTCCGGTCACCATCAGGACGTCGGTGAGCCCGGCCGCCGCCGCCTCCTCCACCACGTACTGGATGGCGGGCTTGTCGACGACCGGCAGCATCTCCTTGGGGGTGGCCTTGGTCGCCGGCAGGAAGCGGGTGCCGAGCCCTGCCGCCGGGATGACAGCCTTGCTGATCCGTCCATGCGATGCGGTCATGCGCGACACCCTAACCGGCGCGGATGAGCCGATGATGAGGGTCCGGTCACGAGATCGGGCGAGCACGAAGGGATCCGGCGGTGAGCCGTGAGCACGAGGAAAAGCGCAGGTTGCGGCGGGGTCTCCTGGAGGTGAGGCGGGCGTTGCCGCCCGATGTCGTGGCGGCCCGGGGTGTCGCGCTGGCGCGGCGCGCGCGGGAGCTGGACGAGCTGGCGGCGGCGCTGCGGGAGGGTCCGGCGCGGACCGTCGCGGCGTATGTGTCGATCGGCGGGGAGCCGGACACCGGGGCGCTGCTGGAGGAGCTGCGGGCGGCCGGGGTGCGGGTGCTGCTGCCGGTGCTGCTGCCGGACAACGATCTCGACTGGGCCGTATACGAAGGGCCCGAGCGGCTGGTTCCGGCGGGCTGGGGGCTGCGCGAGCCGGCCGGGCCGCGGCTGACGCCGGAGGCGGTGACCGAGGCGGATGTGGTGCTGCTGCCGGGGCTGGCGGTGGACCGGACGGGGCTGCGGCTGGGCCGGGGCGGCGGTTCGTACGACCGGGTGCTGGCGCGGCTGGAGCGGTCGGGGCGGCGGACGGCGCTGGTGGTGCTGCTCCACGACGACGAGGTGGTGGAGGCGGTGCCGGCCGAACCGCACGACCGCAGGGTGCACGCGGCGCTGACGCCGTCGGGGGTGCACCGCTTCCACCACTGACCGGCCGAGCGGCGGCCGAGGGCCGGTGTTTCACGTGAAACGGCACCGGGCCGGTGTTTCACGTGAAACGCCGCCGGGTGGGTGTTTCACGCGAAACGGTGCGCGGCGGGGATGTTTCACGTGAAACACCGCACCGAACGGATGTTTCACGTGAAACGGCGTCGGGCGGGCCGGTGGTGTCCGGCCCGCCCGACGCGGTGACGAGGTGCGGTGAGGGGGCGGCGCCCCCGGCCGCTACGGCGACAGCGTGAGCGTGTCCTTGCCGGCCTTCTTCACGGCGTCCTCGCTGAACGCCCAGGGCAGCAGCTCGCCCTTGGCCCACTTGTCGGTCTGGTCGTAGTAGTGGGCGTGGTAGGCGTGCCCGGAGGCGCCGGTGAGGTTGATCCAGCGGGACTTGTCGAGGTCGGCGAGGTTGACCACCATCCGCATGGACGGGACCCAGGTGACCTTGTAGCCGCCGGAGGCGTTCCAGCCGGTGGCGTCGACCGCGGCCTCACCGCCGCCGAGGTTCCAGGGCCCGCGGTTGAGGAGGTCCTGGAGGAAGCCCGGGCCCTCCTTGCCGAGGGTCTGGTTCTTCAGGTCCATCTGGTGCAGCCGGCCCCAGGCCCAGTGGTCGATGTTCTTGCCGAGCTTGGAGGTCAGCTCGTAGCGGGCGTCCCTCATGGCCTGCGCGAGGAGCTGGTCGCGGTTCTTCAGGCCGGGGTGGCCGGGCCGGTCCTCGGTCTTCCACCACGCGTTGTTGGGGTCGTCCAGGATGTTCCGGACCACCTCGTACCAGCGGTCGCCGCCGTCGGGCTGGGCGGTGTCGCCGGACCGCTCACCGCATTCGCGGACGAGCTTGTTGTTCTCGTCGGCCGGGCCGGTGTCGCCGGCCGGGCGGACGTAGAGGCACTGGCCCTGGACGCGCAGTTCCTTGGGCATCTTGTTGCCGAAGGCGAGCTTGAGGGTGTTGCGCCAGACGGCGTTGAAGTAGGCGGCCGCGGCGGAGTCGGGCTCCTGGGTGAAGTCCCAGCCGTTGAGCAGCTGCTGGGCGTCGCGGACGTACTTGTCCTTGATGTCGATCTTCGTCAGATAGGGCGTGAGCAGCCGGGCGATCTCGCTGCTGTTGTCCTTCTGGAAGGTCTGCATATCGTCGGTGGAGACCTTGCCGCCGTCCTTGATCTTGGACTCGATCAGGTCGTTGATCCGCTGGCTGCGGGCGCCGTAGCCCCAGTCCTTGGTGAGCAGGTACGGGTACTTGGCGTCGGTGACGGCCTGGTTGGCGGTGACGATGTAGCCGCGCTTGGGGTTGTACTCGTACGGCAGCGCGCTCTGCGGGATGTAGCTCTTCCACTGGTAGGCGGGGTCCCAGCCGGGGGCCGGGTAGGTGCCGTCGCCCTTGCCGCGGACCGGGATCTTCCCCGGGGCCTGGTAGCCGATGTTGCCCTTGGTGTCGGCGTAGATGAGGTTCTGCGAGGGGACCTCGAAGTCGGCCGCGGCCTTGCGGAAGGCGGTCCAGTCCTGGGCGCGGTTGAGTTCGAAGACGGCGTCCATGGACTTGCCGGGCTCCAGCGCCGTCCAGCGCAGGGAGACCGCGTAGCCGTCGCCGCGGTCGGGGGCGCCGTCGGCGACCGGGGCGTCCTTGCCGACGTTGGTCAGTTCGTCGTCGCGGTCGGAGACGATCGGGCCGTTGTTGGTGGACCGGACGGTGATCTTGCGGCTGTCCCCGCCGGCGACCTTGATGGTCTCCTGGCGGGTGAGGAAGGGCTGCTGCTTGCCGTCGAAGAGGTACCCGTCGGCGTTGATCTTCTCCAGGTACAGGTCGGTGACGTCGGCGCCGAGGTTGGTCATGCCCCAGGAGATGCTCTGGTTGTGGCCGATTATCACGCCCGGCATGCCGGAGAAGGTGAAGCCGGCCACGTCGTAGCTGCACTTCGGGCCGGTGGTGCGGCAGTGCAGGCCCATCTGGTACCAGAGCGAGGGCATCTGGGGCGCCAGGTGCGGGTCGTTGGCCAGCAGCGGCTTGCCGGTGGTGGTGTGCTCACCGGAGACGACCCAGGAGTTGGAGCCGATGCCGTTGCCGTTCGGGCCGAGCAGCGCGGGGACGGAGTCGAGGCTCTTGGACAGCGAGGAGAGCTGGCTGCGGAGTCCGTTCGCGGCACCGCGCGGGGTCCGGGCGGTGGTGGTGCCGCCGTTCGCGGTGGGCGTGCCCTTGGGGTCGAACTCCTTGGTGGCCGGGTCGACGCTGCCGCCGTCCACGATCGGCCGGTTCCGCTGGTACGGGTAGGACGGGTAGAGCTCGGCGATCTGGGCCGGGGTGAAGCGGCTGGTCATCAGGGCCCGGTCGATCTCGTCCTGCATGTTGCCGCGCAGGTCCCAGGCCATCGCCTTGAGCCAGGCCACCGAGTCCGCCGGGGTCCACTGCTCGGGCTTGTAGTCGTTGGTGAGGCCGAGCGCCGCGTACTCCACGGACAGCGCGGAGCCCTGGTGGTCCTTGAGGTAGGCGTTGACACCGGCGGAGTACGCCTGAAGGTATTTCTTCGTGCTGGGCGAGAGCTTGGTGTCGTATTCCTTCTGCGCCACCTCGTGCCAGCCGAGGGTGCGCAGGAACTCATCGGTCTTGATCTGGCTCTTGCCGAACATCTCGGAGAGCCGCCCGGCCGTCATGTGGCGCCGGACGTCCATCTCCCAGAAGCGGTCCTGCGCCTGCACGTAGCCCTGGGCGCGGAAGAGGTCCTCGTCGGTGTCGGCGTAGATCTGCGGGATGCCGTTGGCGTCGCGGATGACGTCCACCGGGTCGGTCAGGCCCGGGAGTTTGAGCGATCCGGTGGTCTCGGGGAAGGAGGCGCGGACGGTGCTCACACCCCAGTACGCGCCGAAGCCGATGCCCGCCACGAGCAGCAGCACGACCGTGAGCGCGACGAGGCGGCCGCGCCGCCCCTTCTTCTTTTTGGGGGCTGGACCGGACTTGTTGGCGGGCATCTCTGTCCTTCGAGGGGCAGGGTGGGAGTGCTGGAGCAACCATAGGCGCACCGGTTTGACGACCCCTACGCGGAGTCATCACCGAGCACATAAAACTTTCAAGCAATGGTAAATTGTTAGGGTCAGTAACTAGATACGGTAAGGACCGCTTGGCCGGACCAGTGCGAGGAAGGATCAGCCCCTGACTGTCGAACACCTCAACGAACTCCTGCTGGTCTGCTCACTCGTACTGCTCATCGCCGTCGCGGCAGTACGCGTCTCCTCGCGCAGCGGGCTCCCCAGCCTGCTCATCTACCTGGGGATAGGCATCGCGATAGGGCAGGACGGCATCGGCGGCGTCGTCTTCGACAACGCCGAGCTGACCCAACTCCTCGGCTACGCCGCCCTGGTGGTGATCCTGGCCGAGGGCGGCCTGGGCACCAAGTGGAAAGAGATAAAACCGGCCCTGCCCAGGGCCGCGGTGCTCTCGACGGTCGGCGTCGCGGTGAGCGTGGGGGTCACCGCGGCCGGTGCGCACTACCTCGCCGGGCTCGACTGGCGCCAGGCGCTGCTGATCGGCGCGGTGGTCTCGTCCACGGACGCCGCGGCGGTCTTCTCCGTACTGCGGAGCGTGCCGCTGCCGTCCCGGCTGACGGGTGTGCTGGAGGCCGAGTCCGGCTTCAACGACGCCCCCGTGGTCATTCTCGTGGTGGCCTTCTCCGCCGCCGGCCCGATAGAGCACTGGTACGTCCTGCTCGGCAAGATCGCGCTGGAGCTGGCCATCGGCGCCGCGATCGGCGTGGCCATCGGCTGGCTCGGCGCGTACGGCATGCGGCATGTCGCGCTGCCCGCGTCCGGCCTCTACCCGATCGCGGTGATGGCGATCGCGGTCTCCGCGTACGCCGCCGGCGCGCTGGCGCACGGCTCGGGCTTCCTCGCCGTCTATCTGGCCGCGGTCATCCTCGGCAACGCCAAGCTGCCGCACGCCCCGGCCACCCGCGGCTTCGCCGAGGGGGTCGGCTGGATCGGCCAGATCGGCATGTTCGTCCTGCTCGGCCTGCTGGTCACCCCGCACAACCTCCTCGACGACATCGTGCCGGCCCTCCTCATCGGCATGATCCTGACGCTGGTCGCCCGCCCGGTGTCGGTCTTCGCCTCGCTGCTGCCGTTCCGGGTGCCGTGGCAGGAGAAGACGCTGCTGTCCTGGGCCGGGCTGCGCGGCGCGGTGCCGATCGTGCTGGCGACCATCCCGATGGTCACCGACGTCCCCGGCAGCGAGACGGTCTTCAACATCGTCTTCGTCCTCGTCGTCGTCTACACCCTCATCCAGGGCCCGACGCTGCCGTGGCTGGCCCGGCGGCTGCGGCTCGGCGACGGCGAGGAGGCCGCCGACCTGGGCATCGAGTCGGCCCCGCTGGAGCGGCTGCGCGGACATCTGCTGTCCACGTCGATAGGCCCCGCGTCCCGTATGCACGGTGTCGAGGTCGGCGAGCTGCGGATGCCGGCGGGCGCCGCGGTCACCCTCGTCGTCCGGGACGGCACCAGCTTCGTACCCTCCCCCAGCACGGTGCTGCGGCGCGGCGACGAGCTGCTGGTGGTGGCCACCGACCCGGTGCGGGACGCGGCCGAGCGGCGGCTCCAGGCGGTCTCCCAGGGCGGCAAGCTGGCCGGCTGGCTGGGGACCGGCGGGGCGGAAGAGCGACGGGAGCGGCCGGAACGGCGGCGCGGGGCGGGGTGAGGCCGCGGGGCGGCCCGGCTCGTCCGGCCCGGTGGCCCGCCTTGCCCGTCCTGGCGCCGAATGTGCGCTATCTCTCCACGGATACCAAGGAAATCCCGGTGAAGCCCTGGTTAATCCCAGGGCTTCACGGGGTCCGACCTGTATAATCAAGAGGGAAATTTGTACGGATCACGAACCAACTCTGCCTGACGCAGAGCTGGCGCGACCGCTCGGCGGCCGCGGTCCCCTGCCACACGCAGCCACCTTCCCGGTGCGGACCACGCGGTATCACTCGGTCCTGCGCGAGAGGACAGCTCTCGGCGCGCACCCGCGACGATCTCTCGGGGCAGCGCTACCAGGCAGCAGAAAGGCCCGGCCGTGGCATCCGCGGTCAAGCAATCCCGTCCCGGTTACGGACAACTGCTCCGCACCCCTGGTGCGTGGACCTTCCTCCTGCCAGGGTTCCTGGCCCGGCAGCCGTTCGCCATGCTGACCATCGGCATCGTGCTGCTCGTCCAGTCCACCACCGGCTCCTACGGCACCGCCGGCGTGGTCTCCGCCGCCACCGGTGTCTCGATGGCCCTGTTCGCCCCCCAGAGCGGCAAGCTCGCCGACCGGTTCGGCCAGCGCGCCGTGCTGCTCCCCGGCGTCCTGGTGCACGTCGCCGGCGTCTGCGCCCTGATCACCCTGGCCCTGGCCCACGCGCCCCTGTGGGCGCTGCTCGCCGTCGCCGTCCCCACGGGCGCCTCGACGCCCCAGGTCGGCCCGATGGTGCGCGCCCGGTGGGCGGCGAAGCTGGGCGGCAGCCCGCTGATGCCCACCGCCGCCGCCTTCGAATCGGTCACCGACGAGTTCACCTTCGTCGTCGGCCCGGTGCTGGCGACCGCGCTGTGCACCGGCATCCACCCGGCCGCCGGCTTGGTGGCCGAGGCCGCGCTCTCCCTGGCCGGCGGGCTGCTGTTCGCCTCCCAGCGGCGCACCCAGCCGCCCGTCCACCGGGAGAGCGCCGCGGACCGCCCGCGCGTCTCGGCCCTGTCCGTCCCCGGTGTCCGCGTCCTGATCGTCGCGTTCCTGGGCATCGGCTCGGTCTTCGGCGGTATGCAGGTCTCGCTGACCGCGCTCACCGAGCACATCGGCCAGCCCGGCATCAACGGCGTCCTCTACGGGATCTTCGCCGGCGGCAACATGCTCGCCGGTGTCGCCTGCGGCGCGATCGCCTGGAAGGTCGGCCCGCGCCGCCGCCTGCTGGTCGCCTACGGCCTGCTGGCGCTGGCCACCACCCCGCTGTGGGCGATCACCGCGATCCCGCTGCTGGGCGCCGCCGGCCTGGTCGTCGGCCTGTGCATCGCGCCGGCGCTGATCACCGGCTACACCCTCGTGGAGTCCCTGGTCCCGGCCGCCGCCCGGACCGAGGCGTTCACCTGGCTGACCGGCGCGGTCGCGCTGGGCCAGGCCGCCGCGGCCACCTCCGCCGGCCAGCTCGCCGACCGCTTCGGCCCCAGCTCCGGCTTCCTGGTGCCGCTGGCCGGGACCGCCCTGGCCCTGCTGGTCCTGCTCACCCTGCGCTCCCGGCTGGCTCCCCGCACCGCCAAGGTGGTCGCCGGGGCACCGGGCACCACCGGGACGGCGGACGCCGGCGCCGCCTCCGGGCACGCCGCCGACGACGAGCGCGAGCGGCAGCTGAGCCACGCCTGAGCCGTCCCGGGGCGGTGACCGACCGCCCCGGTTCCGGCGTGGAGTCGGTCACCGTTGGGGCGTTCACGGTGGACTGGCGCGCCGGAATACTGCAATATGGAGCGTCGTTAGCACTCAATGAGTGAGAGTGCCAGGAGGAAGTCAAGTGCCGACCTACCAGTACCAGTGCACCGCGTGCGGCGAGGGCCTTGAGGCCGTGCAGAAGTTCACCGACGACGCGCTCACCGAGTGCCCCAGCTGCAACGGCCGCCTCAAGAAGGTGTTCTCGGCGGTCGGCATCGTCTTCAAGGGCTCGGGCTTCTACCGCAACGACAGCCGCGGCTCGTCGTCCAGCAGCACCCCGTCGTCGTCCTCGTCCTCGACGTCGACCTCCTCTTCTTCGTCGTCGTCCGCGTCGACCTCGACCTCGTCGTCGTCCACCTCCTCGTCCTCGTCGGACAGCAAGTCGACGGCGGCGGCGAGCGCCGGCTCGGCTGCCTGATCCGGGCGGCCGCCACCAGCGGACTCGCGGCTGCCACCAGCGGACTCTTCGGGCCCCGCCTCTCCTACGGGAGGGCGGGGCCTGACGCGTATCCGGGGCGGGGCGGGGGCGGGTGCGGCGATCCGGGGCCGCGGTCCGGGGCCCGCGGGTTTCGGTGCTCGCTCAGGCGCCGGGCCGGGCGGCGACCGGCGGGCCCCCCTCCCGATCACGCAGGCCCTCGGCGGGCCCGCCCCGTGCCCCGCTAGTGTGATCGCATGGCTGACGCGGAGATTGGCGTAATCGGCGGCTCGGGGTTCTACTCCTTCCTCGACGACGTGACCGAGATCACGGTGGACACGCCCTACGGGAGCCCCAGCGACTCGCTGTTCCTCGGGGAGATCGCCGGCCGCTCGGTGGCGTTCCTGCCCCGGCACGGCCGCGGCCACCACCTCCCGCCGCACCGCATCAACTACCGCGCCAACCTCTGGGCCCTGCGGTCCGTGGGCGTCCGCCAGGTACTCGGCCCGTGCGCGGTCGGCGGGCTGCGCCCGGAGTACGGGCCCGGCACCCTGCTCGTCCCCGACCAGCTGGTGGACCGCACCAAGTCCCGCGTCCAGACGTACTTCGACGGCGAACCGCGCCCCGACGGCAGCGTCCCCAACGTCGTCCACCTCACGTTCGCCGACCCGTACTGCCCCACCGGCCGCCGGGCCGCCCTCGCCGCCGCCCGCGGCCGCGACTGGGAAGCGGTCGACGGCGGCACCCTGGTGGTCATCGAGGGGCCGCGCTTCTCCACCCGGGCCGAGTCCCGCTGGCACGCCGCCCAGGGCTGGTCGGTGGTCGGCATGACCGGCCACCCCGAAGCCGTCCTCGCCCGCGAGCTGAGCCTCTGCTACACCTCGCTGACCCTGGTCACCGACCTGGACGCGGGCACCGAGACCGGTGACGGCGTCTCGCACGACGAGGTCCTGAAGGTCTTCGGCGCGAACATCGGCCGCCTCCGCGAAGTCCTCTTCGACACCGTCGCCGCCCTTCCCGCCACCACCGAACGCAGCTGCCTGTGCACGGACGCCCATCAGGGCTGGGACCTGGGGATCGAGCTGCCGTAGGGGCGGGGGGGGCCTCGTGCGGCGGGTGGGGCTTGTGGGGCACCTCCGGCCTCGTGCGGGAGGGGGGCGGGAGGGACGCCTGGGGCGTCGTGCGGGAGGAGCGGCCGGGGGCCTCGCGCGGCAGGCCGGTGGTCGCCGTCCCCACCCTGGCGGGTGACGGAGTTTTCCACAGCCGCGAGGTTGTCCACAGGCCGGAGCGAGCGGCGGCGGAATGCGGCACGGTGGTGATCGCCGGGTCCGAACGGCGGGCCCGCTTCCGTACCTCAGGCGGTGACGACCATGCCCTCCCCTGTCCCCTCCCTCCCCACTCCCCCGCGATGTGAAGTGCCGCACTTCGCCCCCATCCTCATCGGCGGCCTCCGCGCCCGCCGGCGCGGACCGACCCGCCGCCGCCTGCTCGCCGCGGCCCTCGCGGCGGCCGCAGCAGCGCTGGCCACGGGCCTGTCGGACGCCCCCTTACGCGCCGGACCGCCCCCGTCCGCCTGCCCCGCCGCACCGTCTGCCGGGGAGCGATGACAATGACCGCTCTCCTCGTCCAGCGCCAAGATCGAGTGGCGTCCCGCGGCCCGGCACGGAACACTTCTCCGGGTGGCGGGGCACCTGCCGGGCACCTCCCGCGGAGGCGCGCCCGCGCCGCCGATACCGACGCCGCTATCGGCACCGCCGCATCCATCACCACCGCGAACGGCCCGTTCAGCGGGCCGAGCGACCGTCCTCCGGGACAGTCCGGGCAGCTCGTGTTTTCCACGGTCGCCGTTGTGCTCGCGGCTTCCGTTGTTCCGACGGCTTCCGTGGCTTCCGCCCCGGTCGGCGCGGCCGGGCGAGGGCCGGGATCGGCTCGCTGGGGGCGCACCCTGTTCGGCAGCGCCTGTGGCATTCACAGCGCACCACCTGGCATCTGTACGGATATGCGTACCGGTATCCGTACTGGCGCTCTGGTCGCTCCCCGGTTCGTGTCGCGTGATTGGACACCCCCGCCCCGCCCTGCCGTAAGTTGCGGTGCTGATTGTCGGTGCACCGTCCAGAGCAAGCGTGGAAAGAGGCTGTCAGGTGAGCGGGAAAAAGGGCGAGAGCAAGAGCGTCCTCCAGGGATTCAAGGAATTCCTGATGCGTGGCAACGTCATCGAACTCGCGGTGGCGGTCGTCGTCGGTGCGGCGTTCACCAACATCGTCAACGCGGTGGTCAAGGGCGTCATCAACCCGATCGTCGGTGCCTTCGGCTCGCAGAACCTCGACAACTACCAGACCTGCCTGACCACCTGCGCGGTGGACAAGAAGACCGGCCAGTACGTGGACGGGATCTACATCCTGTGGGGCTCGGTGCTCAGCGCGGCACTGACGTTCCTGATCACGGCGGGGGTCGTCTACTTCCTCATGATCCTGCCGATGAACAAGTGGAAGGCCCGGCAGGACGCGAAGAAGGCCGTGGAGGACGGCCCCGCGGCACCCACCGAGATCGAACTGCTCACCGAGATCCGCGACGCGCTGATCGCCCAGCGCAACGGCACCTCCGCCGCGCCGGGTGCGGCCGCGGCGGCCATCATCAGCCAGAAGTCCCAGCAGTAGCGGGCGCACCGGCCGGCACACGCCGCCCCTTCGCCTCGCTCGGATCAGAGGTGATGGGGCGGCTTTTCGTCGAGGAAGCGCGCGAGATCGGCGGCGCTGTCGCCGCCCCCGGGCCGCTCGCCCCAGCCGCGATCGGTGTCATCGGCGGACCGCTGGCTCAACGGATCATCGAAGATCAGCGCCGCGGCGGCGCTCCCGCCCCGGGGCTGCGGCGCCCGGGTAGCGGGGGGCGCGAGGGGCTGGGTGGGGGACGCCTGGTCGGTATCCGTCTCGGGCTCGGTGTCGGCCTCGGTCCGGGCCTCGGCCTCGACCTCGGTCTCGGTGGCGAGATCGGGGGCGGGCTGAGAGCCGGAATGGGGGGCTGGGTCGGGGTTGGTGCTCACCCGTCCAGAGTACGGGCGGGGCCCGGCGAGAGACGGAGGGCAGGGCCTGCGGTCACGGCCTCGCTCCGTCACACGGAAGCTCTTCTGTCAGCCGCCTGGAGAACGGCCGGGCCCGGTCAGACCCGGAGGGGGTGGATTGGGGCGGGGACTGGGCCGGACTGGCCGGGCTGGGCCGAACTGGGCTGGGTGAGTCGGTGACCAGCGCATGCCGGGTGCGGATACGTGGTGCTGGTGCGCCGGAGCCCGGGAGAGAGCAGGGGGGGCTGGGGCCTGTGGGCTGTGCTCGGGGTCGCTTTGGGGGTGGGCAGTGCGGGGTTGAGGTCGCAGCGTCAGGCGTCGGACGGGCGTGGGCCAGGGCTCGACCGTTAGGGCGGGGCGCGGCCGTTGGAGCAGGGGACGGACGGCCTTCGAGCCAGGGTGCGGGCGCCGGGTCGTGACGCCTCGGGTCAGGGTGCGGGCGCTGGGTCGTGACGCCTCGGGTCGGGGCGCGGGCGCCGGGTCGAGGACGGCCGCCGGGTCGGAGTGCGGCCGTCCGGCCAGGGTCGGCGGCAGCAGGTCGGCCGGCGGCGGTGGAGCTCGGCGGTGCACAAGGCTCCACATGGGTCGACGGTGGAGGTCACGCGTCGCGGCTTCCCTGTTCGTGAGTGGGTATCGGGTGCGGGCCGTGCACGTTGCGCGGACGGGTCGGCGGGCCGTGCTCGGCGTGTCCCCGGCCGAGCGGCCGGCCACGTTCGGAGCCGGGAAGCGGGCGGGGCTGGGGATGGTGGGGGCGGGCTGCGCGTCGAGGCATGGCTAGCGGCTCCCTGCGAGGAAGGAGGCGGGAAAGCCCACGCTAGGAGCGCTGGAGACACCTGGCCCGTTGGGCGGGGCATCGGGGTGGGGCGTTGGTGGGGGTGGTGG
>NZ_LLZI01000018.1 GCF_001509485.1 Streptomyces sp. NRRL F-4489 | reverse complement strand
CCGGTGGGGCCCGGGGGGACCGGGGTCGGCGGGAGGCCCAGGCGGGACAGGGCGCGGTGGGCGCACTGGCGGGCGGTGGTGAATTCGCTGCGGCGTTTGGCGCCGGCCTTGGCGATCTCGCGTTCCTCGATGGGGAAGAGGCCGGTGGGCGCGGTGGCGGGCGGGTCACCGAGGGCGTCCTCGCCGAGGGCGTGCGGGGGGAGGACGTGCTCGATGAGCATGGGGCGGCTCAACTCCTCGTAGCGGGAGGGAAGGAGACGGGGTGTCGGGGGACGACTGTATGTGATGCGGGCGACAGGGGTGATCGTTGAGTTTCTAGGTCACGTGACCTAATGTCGGGGGTGTGGACGATGACCTCCAGCTTGATGTGAATGGTCCGGTGCTCGTGGTCGGCGGTTACGGAACCGTCGGCGGCGATCTGACCCGGCTCGCCGCCCCCTCCTGGCCGCTGCTGCTGACCGGGCGTACGCCCGAGCGCGGGAAGGCCCTGGCCGAGGAGGTCGGGGCCGAGGTGCGGCGCTGGGACCTGAGTGATCCGGAGCCGTTCTCGGCGAAGGTCCGGGCGGTGATCAGCACGGTGAACGACCCGGACGACCGGGTGCTGCTGGCCGCCATCCGGGGCGGGGTGCCGTATGTCGACATCACGCGGTGGACGGCGCGGCTCCAGCGGGCCACGGCGGTCGCCGCGGTGCATCCGCCGAAGGCGCCGGTGCTGCTGTCGTCCAGCTGGATGGGCGGGGTGAGCGCGCTGGTCACCGCGGCGCTGGCGGCGGAGCTGGGCGGCGCGTCGAAGGTGCGGATCGCGATCCGCTACGACCTGAAGGACCGGGCCGGTACGGACTCCGTGGAGTTCATGGACCGGCTCGGGCTGGACTACGAGGTCGTGGAGGACGGCCGGCGGCGGACGATCATGCCGCTGAGCGAGGCCGGGTTCGTGGACATCGGCGGGCACCGGACGAAGGTGGCGCGGATCGACACGCCCGAGCAGTTCACGCTGCCGCTGGTGCTGGGGGTGGACACGGCGATCACCCGGATCGGGTTCAGCGCCAACTCCTCCACGTCCACGCTGCTGGCGCTGAAGAAGACCGGGTTCTTCCGGTGGGGCCGGGGCGACTCGTTCGAGAAGACGCGGCGGTCGATGCTGTACTCGCCGGGTGAGGGCGGCAGCGCGCTGCTGCGGATCGACGTGCGGGGCAAGGGCGGGGAGACCCGTACCGCGGTGGTCAAGGATCCGGCCGGTCAGGCGCATCTGACCGCGCTGGGCGGGCTGCTGGGGCTGCGCCGGGTGCTCGGCGCGGACGGCGCGGCGGCGCCCACCGGGCTGGTCTTCCCCGAGATGACGCCGGCGCCGCAGGATGTCATCGCCGCGCTGGAGAAGGCCGGGGTCGAGGTCGCGGTGTCATGAGCGGGGAACGGTGCCATGAGTGAGGAGAAGGGCGGCGGCAAGCCGCAGCTGACCCGGCAGGGGAGCCTGCGGCGGACGAGTCTGCTGGACGCCGCCGAGACCGTCCTGATCGCCAAGGGCAACGCGGACGCCTCGCTGCGGGCCATCGCCGGTGAGGCGGGCGTACGGGTCGGGCACCTGCAGCACTACTTCCCGACCCGGGCGGACTTGATAAAGGCCGTACTGGAGCGGGCGCTGGACCGCTCGCTGGAGCGGCTCGCGGAGACCACGGGCCTGCAGATGGACAGCGCCGACCCGTCGGTCATCGAGGTGCCGGAGGGCGGCCGGGCCGACCCCGCCGAGGTGGTGGCGGTGGTGCTGGCCGAGCAGGAGGACCCGCAGCTGGTCCGGCTGTATGTCGAGGTGTGGGCGCTGGCGGCGCGGGACGACGAGATCGCCGAGGTGGTCCGCGCGTTCTACCGCAAGTACGTGGCGCATGTGGAGGCGTTCGTGCAGCAGGGGCGGCCGGAGTGGTCCGCCGAGTTCTGCCGGGCGCGGGCCGAGACGTTCGTGGCACTGGTCGAGGGGGCGGCCCTGATGCGGTCGGGGATCGCCGGGAGCCGGTCGGGCGCGATGGATACCCAACTCGCGCAGCAGGCCGTGCAGTTGCTCCGGGACTGAACAGTCCGCCGCGGGGCGTTCGTTCGTGATCCGCCTGCCGGACGCCGGTGTCCGGGGCGGTTTTCTCCGGGCCGGCCGGCCCAGGGCGCGGTGTGCAGCCGCGGGTGGGCCGGCGGCCGTCATCAGTGTTTCACCTAGGGGGAGTTCGTCATGTCCGAAAGTATCGATCTGGCCGCGCTGGCGTCGTCGGCGGACCTGGAGCGGGAGCTGGCCCGGCTGTCCGCGGAGCATTCGATCATCCGTACCCGGCAGCTGAACGAGCAGGAGACCTGGACGGTGCTGGGCGCGGCGCTGACCCGGGAGCTGCTGAGCGATCCGCGGCTGTCCAACGACGTGCACACGCACGCGCCGCACGGGGCGCTGGTCCAGGGGCTCCAGGTGATGCTGCTGGAGCAGGACGATCCGGGGCACGCCCGCTACCGGCGGCTGGTGACGGCGGCGTTCGCGTCCAAGGCGGTGCGGCAGCTGGAGCCGCGGATCACCGAGATCACCCGGCAGCTGCTGGACAAGCTGGGCGACAGCGGGACGGCCGACTTCATCGACGCGTTCACCTATCCGATGCCGCTGGAGGTGATCTGCGATCTGCTGGGGGTGCCGGGCGAGGACCGGGACCCGTTCCGGAAGTGGGCGATGGACATCTCGGCGGCGCCGTCGCTGGAGGCGATGCAGACCTCGGCGGGCGAGCTGTTCGCGTACTGCATCGGGCTGATCGGCGCGAAGCGGGAGCGGCCGACGGAGGACCTGCTCAGCGAGCTGATCGCGGCGCGGTTCGAGGACGGGACCGGGCTGAGTGACGAGGAGCTGTCGTCGTTCGCCGCGGTGCTGCTCATCGCCGGCCATGACACGGTGACGAATCTGCTGGCCAACGCGTTGCATGAGCTGCTGACGCATCCGGAGCAGCTGGCCGCGCTGCGGGCGGACCGGTCGCTGGTGGGCCAGGCGGTGGAGGAGGCGCTGCGGTTCCGGGGGTCGGCGATGACCACCGTGAACCGGGTGGCGCTGGAGGACATCGAGGCCGGCGGGGTCACCATCCGCAAGGGCGAGCTGGTGCGGTTCCTGCTGAACGCGGCCAACCGCGACCCGGAGATCCGGGAGGACGGGCACACCTTCGACATCGGGCGGGCGACCGCGCAGCACGTCGCGTTCGGGATGGGGCCGCACTTCTGCCTGGGGCAGCGGCTGGCCCGGCAGGAGGCGACGATCGCGCTGGCGGAGATCCTGGACCGCTTCCCGGTGCTGGAGCTGGCGGTGCCGGCCGGGGAGGTGCGGTGGCTGGCCTCGGACGCGATCCGTGGGCTGGAGGAGCTGCCGCTGCGGTACGCGCGTGAGGTGGAGTGACGCGTAGCGCGTGACGGCGTCGGTTGATGCCGTAGGGGCGCCGGGCGCCGGGCGCTGGACTTGGTGCGGGCGCCGGGATTCGTACGGGCGCCGGGCCCGGGTTTCGTGTCGGTGCCCGGCGCCGTGCGGCGGTGAGTGCGGCGGGGTGCCGGGCTGCCGTGTCAACGGATTGTTTCCATCGGTGAGTTGGGGGAGAGGGCTGTGCGGATCACGGTCGATTACGAGCTGTGCGACGGGCTGGGGCAGTGCGCGCTGGTGGCCCCGGAGGTCTTCGCGCTGAACGACGACGAGGAGCTGGAGGTGGCGGCGGACCCGGCGCCGGAGCTGGCGGGCAAGGTGGCCGCGGCGGCGCGGGCCTGCCCGGTGCGGGCGATCTCGGTCGAGGGGGCCTGAGCGGTGCGCGAGGTCGTCGTGGTGGGCGCGGGCCTGGCGGGTGTGCGGGCCGGCGAATCGCTGCGGGCGCGCGGTTTCGACGGCGCGCTGACGGTGGTGTCGGACGAGGCGGAACTTCCGTACGACCGTCCGCCGTTGACCAAGCAGGTGGTGGCCGGGACGCTGGCGGAGGCCGATATCCGGCTGGCGGGCGCGGAGGATTTCGGCGCCCGCTGGATCCGGGGCACGGCGGCCGCGGGGCTGGACCGCGCGCGGCGCCGGGTGCGGCTGGCCGATGGCACCGAAGTGCCGTACGACGGGCTGGTGGTGGCGACCGGGGCGCAGGCGCGGGCCTGGCCCGGGGAGGTGCCGGCCGGGGTGCTGACGGTGCGCGGGCTGGCGGACGTCCGGGCGCTGCGGGCGGCGGTGGACGGCGGAGCGCGTGAGGTGGTGATCGTCGGGGCCGGTTTCGTGGGGGTGGAGCTGGCGTCGTCGCTGGCCGGGCTGGGGCTCGGGGTGCGGGTGACGCTGGTCGAGCCGTTCGGGCGGCCGCTGCGGGCGCTGGGCGGGTCGGTGCCGGACGTGGTCGCGGCGGCGGCGCGCCGGGCCGGGGTCGGGCTGCGGCTGGGGACGGCGGTGACCGGATTCCGTACGGCCGGGGAGCGAGGCGGCGAGCGGGGCGCCGGGCGGGTCGGCGCGGTGGTGCTGGCCGATGGGAGCGAACTGCCGGCGGAGCTGGTGGTGGTGGCCATCGGGATGGTGCCGGCGACCGGCTGGCTGGCCGGGGCCGGGCTGGCGCTGCCGGGCGGGCGGGTGCACTGCGACGCACGGCTGTTCGCGCGTACGGCGGAGGCGGACGGGACGGCCGGGGCGGCGGACCCGCGGATCGTGGTGGCCGGGGACGTGGCGTGGTGCGATGCGGTGCGGTCGGCGGACGGGCCCGTTCCGCTGGAGCACTGGAGCAACGCGGCGGCGCAGGGCGAGCTGGCGGCGGCGAATCTGCTGGCCGGGCCGGCGGCGGCCGAGGCGTATGACCATATGCCGTCGTTCTGGACGTCGGCGTTCGGGCTGCGGATCAAGTCGGTGGGGCTGCCGGGGACCGGGGACCGGGTGGTCGCCGAGGAGGGTGAGCCGGGGTCGGAGAAGGTGGTGGAGGCGCACTACCGGGCGGACCGGCTGGTCGGTGCGGTGAGTGTGAATCTGGGGAAGCGGCTGGCGGGGTACGCGCGGCGGCTCCAGGAGGAGGGGGACCGGGCGGACGGGGAGCGGGCGGAAAGCGGCGCGAGCTGATCGGGCGCGAACTGATCGGGCGCGGGCCGAGGGGGAGCGGGTGGACGGGGAGCGGGTGGGCGGGGCGCGGCCGGGGGCGGAACCGGCCGGAACGGAGCCGGTCGGAGGGCGGCTGGCCGGAAAAGGACCGTCCGGGGCGGCCGATGATGGCCGGATTTCGGCGGCCGTGGCCGAATAGGAGTGGCGCACGGCCCGCACTTACGGGCGGTAACGGCCGCTGTCCTGCGGCGGGACACCGAAACCGGGTAGTGTGAATGCCACGTTAATTTTGCCATTACCACGGAACTATTATGGCTGACCCTTTCTTGGGCGCTCTGGGTCACGTGACCTATCGCACAAATGAGTGACGCTCCCGGATGGCTCTGGTAACGTTTTTATCGCGCCTCCGGTTGAGGCGGACGGGCTTGCGGGCGGCACGACGACGTGTCCGCCGAAGACGCGGGACCGGTTATGTGCCAGCATGTTCCGGGGGATTCTTTTGTTTCGGGGGAATGGTCATGTGTAGCACCTCCAAAGGTGTCTGAAGCCGGGGACTCCCGCATTACGGAAGTACACCCCTTCTCTTGTGCCCGCGGGCCGGGTCACCCCTTTCCAGGGCGACTTGTCATGCCTTGATCGGGCATTCCATCCACGTATTCATCGAACGGCGGCCGGCGCCGGCAAACGCCCCGGCGAATTCCGCGTGCCGTCATCGAGGCTTGCCGATAAACGGGCTCACCGTGCCGTGCTTTCCCTGCACCCCGGGCATTCCGGGTGGTCGGCGTACGGCGTGACGGCTCCCTCCGCTTAATTTCCGCTGCCGTTTTCCGGGAATTCTTGTGCCCGGGCAATGGTTGGCGTCCAGCGGGCTCAAGCGTGCTCTCAAACGAGGAGTGAACGATGCAGAATCCGTATCAGGCCGAGCAGATCCACGACATCGTCCGGGAAGGACTCGCGCAGGTCCTGGGCACCGGCGCCGACGAGATCACCCCGGACGCCACGCTGGTCGGCGACCTCGGCGCGGAATCCCTGGACCTGGTCGAATTCCGTTTCGAAATGGAGACCAAGCTCGGCGTGGCGCTGCCGAAGTCGAATGTCCTGGACCAGCTCGCCAACGCCCTCGGCGGCTCCGAGCGGCTCTACGACGAGCGCGGCGGGATCACCGAACTGGCCGCCGAGGTGCTGCGCCGCAGCGCGTTCGACTACACCGCGGAGCAGGTCCACGCCGGGCTGCGGCCGTACGAGGTCGCCGCGGCGGCCACCAGCGCGAACTGGGCCGCGTTCACCCACGCGATCTTCGACCACCTGCCGGAGAACTGCACCGAGTGCGGCGCCGACAAGGCCGAGCTCGCGGTGTCCGGCAAGGCGGTCTGCGCCGGCTGCGGGGCCGCGCTGGAGGCGGCCACCGGCGACGAGGTGATGGCCGAGGGCGTCCGCGCCGCGCTGGCCGCCCTCGGGGACGCGCAGCCCGTCGGCTGACGCGCGGCGGCCGGTGGCCACAGCCGTCCCCCGTCGTGCGCGTCGTGCGAAAGGAAAGCAAGTGACACCCCTTGAACCCAGCAGGGCCGGACACGAGGTCGTGGTGACCGGTGTCGGTCTCGTCGCCGGACACCTGACCGACCCGGAGGCCCTGTTCGACCACCTCGCGGAAGGGCGCACGCTCATCACCGAGCACCCGCGCCACGCGGAGTGGGGCGTCCCCTGCGCCGTCTCGGCGCACATCGACCCCGAGGTCTGGCGGCGGCTGGCCGAGGCGCTGCCGGACGAGGCCGGGCCGCTGGGGCCGGCCGGCGTCCTGGCCTGGCACGCCGCCGCCCAGGCGTGGGAGCGCAGCGGTCTGCCGCGGCGGCTGGAGTCCGACCGCGGCGGCGTGTTCCTGGCCTGCAACCGGATGCTGATGGAGCCGGCCGAACTCACCGCGCTGGCCGGCCACATCGACCACGAGGCCGGGGTCCTGGACCTGGACGGCTACCTGGAGCGGACCGGCGCGGACGGGACGGACGGCGGCCTGGACGGGCGCCACGAGCGGGTCCAGCCGGACACCGCCACCGCCGCGCTCGCCGACTACTTCGGCGCGGCCGGCGTCCTGGAGACCCACGCGGACGCCTGCGCGGCCGGCGGGATGGCGATCGGCAGCGCGTACCGCTACATCCGCAGCGGCGCCCTGGACGTGGCGCTGGCCGGCGGCGCGGAGAGCCTGACCACGCTGGCCGCGGTCACCGCGTTCCACGGGGTGGGCGCGCTGGCGCCCGTGGACGGCCGGGAGCCGGCGGAGATCAGCCGCCCGTTCGACAAGGACCGCAACGGCTTCGTCATCGGGGACGGCGCGGCCTTCCTCGTCCTGGAGTCCCGGGCGCACGCCGAGGCGCGCGGCGCCCGCATCCTGGCCACCGTCGCCGGGTACGCCGGGGTGACCGAGGCGGTGAAGATGACGTCCAGCTCGCGGGACGGCTCGGACTACGCCGAGTGCATGCGGGCGGCGCTGGCCGACGCCGGGCTGGCCCCGGACGCCATCGACCACATCAACGCGCACGGCACCGCCACCCAGGCCAACGACGCCTGCGAGGCGGCCGCGCTGCACACCGTCTTCGGGGAGCGCGCGGCCCGGCTGCCGGTCACCGGCAACAAGTCCGCCCTGGGCCACTCGCTGGCCAACAGCGGCGCCGTCGAGGCGGTGCTGTCGGTGCTCAGCCTCCAGCGGCAGACGCTGCTGCCGACGCTGAACTTCACCGAGCCGGACGAGGTGACCGCCGGGCTGGACGTCGTCACCGAGCGGCGCCCGGCGCGGGTGACCGCGGTGCTGTCCAACTCGTTCGGCTTCGGCGGCCAGAACTGCTCGCTGATCCTGGCCGGGGCGGGGGGAGCGCGCTGATGGCGACCCATGACGTGCGGTTGACCGCGCCCGGCCTGTACACCGCGGCCGGTACCGGGCCCGATGACCTGTGGGCGGCCCTGGTGGCCGGCAAGGACACCCGGCGCCCGGTGGAGGCGCTGACCGGGCCGTGGCCCGAGGAGCGCACCGCGTTCCTGGTGGACGACCCGGACGCGGCCACCCTCGGGGTGCACCGCAGGGTGCTGCGCACCTCGGAGAAGCAGGCCCGGATGGCGCTCCACGGGGCGCGGCTGGCGCTGGCCGGCCCCTCGGAGCGCGGCCCGGTGGGCGGCCCCGGCTGGGGCCTGTACCTCGGACTGCCCACGGTGGACGAGGAGTTACTGCGCTTCGAGGCGCTGGAGCGGCTGCACAAGGCCGCCGAGTCGCCCGGTGAGGTCGCCGCGCTCTACGGCCGCGAGGTGCCGCCGTTCAGCGGGCTGTCGCACCTCAACAGCACCGCCGCCGCGCACATCTCCGCGGTGTGCGGGCTGACCGGGGCGATGGCCGCGTACTCGCCGTTCTCCGACGCGGGCCTGACCGCGCTGATCGACGGGGTGCTGTCGGTCGCCGAGGGCGAGAACGAGGCGGCGCTGATCGGCGCCGTGAGCCCGAAGGTCCATCCGCTGCTCTACGTCCAGTACGAGGAGCTGGGGTGGAACGGGGCGGTGCCCGGGGAGGGCGCGGCGTTCCTGCTCGCCCAGCGGGCCGGGGACGGCGCTCCCGGGGCGCGGCTGGCCGGCTACGGGCGGGCCTTCGGGGCCGCCGGGGAGGACCGGGCCGCCGCGATCGCCGAGGCCGTCCACGCGGCGCTGGAGGCGGCCGGGACGGACGCCGCCGGGATCGGCTGGGTGCTGCCCGACAGCGCCTGGTCGGCGGAGGCCGCACGGGCCCAGGAGGCCGCGCTGGACCGGGTGTTCGCGGGGGTCGGGCAGCGGCCCGCCCCGTTCACCGCCGAGCGCGCCACCGGGGTGCTCGGCCCCGCCCACCCCCTGGCGCACACCCTGCTGGCGCTCCACGGGCTGGCCACCGGGCGGCGGCTGGCCGCCGACGGCGGCGCGGTCCGCGAGGAGCCGCTGCCCGCCCCCCGGGCACTGGTGCTGGCCTGCGGCGCACGCGGCCAGGTGTGCGCCGCCGTACTGGAAGGAGCCGGGACATGAGCCGCCGCGTGGTGGTGACCGGACTGGGCGCCGTCTGCGGACTGGGGCTCGACTGGCAGACCGTCTGGGAGGGCCTGACCGCGGGCCGGTCGGCGATCCGCCCCTGGCGGCTGCCCGGTGTGGACGACTTCCCGGTGCGCTACGCGGCGCCCGTGGACGACGCCGCGTTCGCCGCCCGCTACGGGGCCGGAGAGGGCCTGGACGGGCCGCTGGAGCGGCGTACCCGCTTCGGGCTGGCCGCGGCCGCCCAGGCGCTGGCCGACGCCGGCCTGGACGCCGCGGACGGGACGGGCCCGGCGGGCGCGGTGGGCCGGATCGGCACCGCCGTCGGCTCCGGCGTCCCCGAGCGCGACCCGTACGAGCTGCTGCACGCGGTCGGCGAGGACGGGCGGCCCGGCTGGGGGACGCTGCTGGAGCGGCGCGCCCTGCTGGACCGGGCCAGCGGCCTGTTCTGCACCAACGACGCGCTGGCCGCCGGGATCGCCGCCCGCCACCGGCTGCGCGGCCCGGCGCTGAACTTCTCCACCGCCTGCGCCGGCGCCACCCACGCCATCGGCCACGGCTTCCGGATGATCCGGCGCGGCGAGGTGGACGCGATGGTGGTGGGCGGCGCCGACTCGGTGCTCAACCTGCCGACCATGACCGGGCTGCACCTGCTGGGCGCGCCGTCCACCTCGGAGCTGTTCGGGGACCGGCTGTGCCGGGCCTTCGACCGGGACCGCAGCGGGCTGGTGGCGGCCGAGGGCGCGGCGATGCTGGTGCTGGAGAGCGAGGAGAGCGCGCGCCGCCGCGGTGCGCCGGTCTACGCCGAACTGGCGGGTTTCGGCAGCTCGCTGGACGCCTACCAGGTCACCGCCCCGCACCCGGAGGGCCACGGCGCCGCGCTGGCCATGAGCCGGGCGCTGGCGGACGGGGAGATCGCGCCGCACGAGGTGGACTCCATCAACGCGCACGGCACCTCCACCCCCCTGAACGACCCGATCGAGACCCGGGCCATCAAGGACGTGTTCGCGGCCGGCGAGCACTACCGGAAGCTGGCGGTCACCGCCAACAAGACCATGCTGGGCCATCTGATCGCCGCCGCCGGTGCGCCCGAGCTGATCGCCACCGTGCTGTCCGTACGGGACGGCATCGTGCCCCCCACGCTGAATCTGGAGAACCCGGATCCGGCCTGCGACCTGGACTACGTGCCGGAGAAGGCGCGCTACCAGGAGGTAGCGGTGGCGGTGAGCAATTCCTTCGGCTTCGGCGGCCTCAACGCCAGTCTGGTGGTGCGTGGTTATGAGCACTGACACTCTTTCGAGCACAACGACCCTCGAGGGCGGTACGGACACCGTGCCCGGCGCCTTCGACCCGGACGCGATCGTCGTCACCGGTATCGGCGCCGTACTGCCCACCGGGCGCGGGCCCGAGGCCCTGTGGACGGCGTGGCGGGAGTCCCGGACGGCGCTGGCGCCCTACCGGGACGGCTATGTCCGCTCCCGGAAGATCACCCACTTCGGGCACGTCCCGGACGTGCTCCAGCAGCTCAGCCGGGACAGCGTCCCCCACAAACTCCGCAAGTTCGGCACCGCGTTCACCTTCAACGCCGTCCTCGCCGCCGAGGACGCCATGCGGCAGGCCGGCGAGAGCTGGCAGGCCATCCCCGAGGAGCGCCGCGGCCTCTACGTCGCCCAGGACGACTCCACCGAACTGAGCGTGGCCGCCTTCCACAAGGCCCTGGACCGGGCCCGTACGGACACCTCGCCGGAGGTCGGCGCGGACCTGACGCGGGTGGTGGCGGAGGCGTTCGGCAACGCCGCGACGTTCAACCCGTTCACCGTCATCCGGGCGCTGAACAACAACACCCTCGCGCTGGTCAGCATCGCCCAGCGGTTCCGCGGCGACTGCGCGGCCTTCGTGCAGGACGCCGGGGCCGCGCTGGGCGCCCTCCAGCGGGCCGCGTTCAGCCTCCGCAACCGGGACTGCGACACCGCCCTGGTGGTCGGCGCCGGCAGCTTCAACGAACCGCTCAAGCTCGCCGCCCAATACCGCGCCGGCAACCTCACCGCCGGTACGCAGGAGGACGCGCCGCTGCGCAGCTTCGACGCCGGGCGGGACGGCACGGTGCTGGCCGAGGGCGCGGTGGCGCTCGTCCTGGAGCGGGCCGGGGACGCCGCCGCGCGCGGCGCCCGCCCCCTGGTCACCGTCCTCGGCGCGACCCTGCGGCCCACCGTGGACAGCGGGCTGGGCCCGGCCGCGCTGGCCGAGAGCGCCCGCGGGCTGATGGCCGCGCACGGCCTGACCCCGGACACCCTGGGCGCGGTGCTCGCGGACGGCAAGGGCACCGTCCACCACGACGCGGCCGAGGCCGAGCTGCTGCGCGCGCTGCTGAAGGACAGCGGCGTCCCGGTCAGCTCCGTACGGCCGGTCACCGGCACCCTGGGGGCCGCCGGGCCGCTGGCCGAACTCGCCCTGGCGCCGAGCCTGTTCGCGGCCGGGGAGCTGCCGCCGATCGCGCATCTGGCCGCCCCGCCGGACGGCGGCACCGACTTCGTCACCGGCACCGCCCGGAAGCGGCGGATCGACACCGTCCTCAGCCTGCACAGCAGTTTCAACGGGTTCGCGGGCGCCCTGCTCGCCAAGCGGCCGCACCTCGTCTAGGAGAGACCAGTCATGTCAGCTACCTCAGCGTTCACCGAGTACGTGCAGCCCCAGATGGGGCGGGTGTTCACCGCCCTGGGGCTGGACGTGGAGTACGAGCGGGCCGAGGGCAACACCCTCTACCACCGCGACGACCAGGGCGAGCTGGTGCCGGTCCTGGACCTGATGGGCGGCTACGGCTCGCTGATCCTCGGCCACAACCACCCCGAGATCGTCGGGCACGCCAAGGACCTGCTGGACCAGCGGCGGGCGGTGCACGCCCAGTTCTCGCTGCGCGGCGAGGCCGGGCGGCTGGGCGCCGCGCTCAGCGACGCGGTCCGCCGCGAGAACGGCGTCAAGGAGCCGTACCTGGCCACCTTCGGCAACAGCGGCGCCGAGGCCATCGAGGCCGCCGTCAAGCACGCCGAGCTGGTCCGCGTCAGCAAGGCGCAGGCGCTGGCCGAGGAGACCGCCGCGCACCTGGAGGCGGCGCGGGACGCGGTCCGCCGCGGCACCGCCACCGTCGACCCGGACGCGTATCTGCTGCCCGCCCTCCAGGGGCAGGCCGCGCCGGCCGCGGGCATCGACGGGCTGCTGGCCGCGATCGGCGCGCACAACGCCGCCGCGCTGGCCACCCGGCCGCTGTTCCTGGCGCTGGAGCGCTCCTTCCACGGCAAGCTCGTCGGCAGCGTCCAGCTCACCTACAACGCCGGCTTCCGCGCGCCGTTCCAGAACCTCGGCACCCGCGTCCGCTTCGTCCCCATGGACCGGCCCGAGGTGCTGGACACGATCGCCGAGGACGAGCGGGTGGTGCTGCTCGACACCGAGACCGCGGACGGGCGGGTGCGGGTCGTGGAGCGGGAGTTCCCGGTCATCACCGCCTTCCTGGTCGAGCCGGTGCAGGGCGAGGGCGGTATCCACGCGCTCACCGCCGAACAGGGCCGCGCCATCCGGCTGTTCTGCAACAAGGCCGGCACCGCGCTGATCATCGACGAGGTGCAGAGCGGGATGGGCCGCTGCGGCGCCTTCCTCGCCAGCTCGCTGATCGGCCTGCGCGGCGACTACTACGCGCTGTCGAAGTCGCTGGGCGGCGGTCTGGCCAAGGTCTCCGCGATGCTGGTCCGCCGCTCGCTCTACCAGGGCGAGTTCGACCTCATCCACAGCTCGACGTTCGCCATGGACGACTTCTCCTCGTCGATCGCCCGCAAGGTCGTCGAGATGCTGGAGGCGGACGGCGGGGCGCTCTACCAGCGGGTCACCGAACGCGGTGAGCGGCTGGTGGAGATGCTCGCCGACCTGAAGTCGGCGTACCCGGACATCATCGAGGACATCCGCGGCAAGGGCCTGTTCATCGGCGTCCAGCTGCGCGACCAGGCCGGCGCCCGCTCCATGGTGCTGCGCGGCAGCGCCTACACCGGCGCGCTGGGCTACCTCCTCTCCGGCTACCTGCTGCGCCAGGAGCGGATCCGGATCGCGCCCACCGGCAGCGCCGGCAACGTGCTGCGCATCCAGCCGTCCGCGTTCCTGGCCGACGAGGAGATCGAGCGGCTGCGCGGCGCCCTGGACCGGCTCTGCCGCATCCTGCGCTACGAGGACACCCTGCACCTCGTCCACCCGGCCAGCGACCGGACGATCCCCAAGCCGCGGGCCGAGATCCGCGACTTCCGGGGCGCCATCGAGGAGTACGAGCAGGGCGCGCCGCGGCCGGTCACCGGGCCGGTGCGCAAGGTGGCGTTCATCAACCACCTGATCACCCCGGCCCATCTGCGGCAGGTGGACCCGGCGCTGGCCGATCTCAGCGACGCCGCGCTGCGCGCCTTCGTCCTCGGCATGGACCCGGTGAAGAAGGCCGCGCCCTACCCGGGCGTGCGGATCGACTCCCCGCTGGGCAGCGCCGTGGAGTTCGCGCTCTACCCGCTGATGGTGGGCTCCGAGCAGATGGGCGGCTACCTCGCCTCCGGGGACGTCGCCGGCATCCGGGCGGACGTCCAGGAGCGGGTGCGGGCCGCCCGCGAGGACGGCTGCGAGGTCGCCGGCCTCGGCATGTACACCTCCATCGTGACGAACAACTGCACCTCCCTGGACGTCCCCGGCATCGCGCTGACCTCCGGGAACGCGCTGACCGTCGCCATGGGCGTGCAGGCCATGGAGCGCGGCGCCCGCGACCGCTTCACCGTCGCCGACGCCACCCTCGCGGTGGTCGGCGCGGCCGGCAACATCGCCTCCGTCTACAGCCAGCTGTTCGCCGAGAAGCTCAGCCGGATCGTGCTGGTCGGCAGCCGCCGGGACGGCTCGGCGCGCCGGCTGCGGAACACCGTCCACGGCATCTACCAGGAGTGCTGGGAGCGGATCGCCGAGGGCGGCGAACTGACCGGCATCCCGGCCCGGCTGGCCGAGGAGCCGCTGATCGCCAAGTGGCTGGCCGACGGCCCGGGAGCGGACGCCGCCGAGCGCGGCAAGGCCATCGCCGCCCACCTGGAGGAGCGGTACGGCCAGGACCCGTTCCTGACCGTCACCCAGGACACCGACGCGCTGCGCGACGCGCAGCTGGTGCTGTGCGCGTCCAACAGCCCCGAACCGTTCCTGACCGGCGAGCACTTCGCCCAGGACGCGGTGGTCTGCGATATCGCGGTGCCCAACAACGCCGTGGCGGACCTGGCCGAGCGGCGGCCCGACCTGGCGTACATGCTCGGCGGCATCGTCGCCACGCCGAACGGCGAGAGCCTGCACCACACCGCCCGCGCCTTCCTGGAGGCCGGCCAGCTCTTCGCCTGCATGGCGGAGACCGCGCTGATGGGCCTGGCCGGCATCGACCGGCACTACTCCTACGGGAACATCACCCGCCGCCAGGTGCTCGACATCGCCGCGCTGGCCGACGCCCACGGGCTGCGGCTGGCCGACTACAAGAGCGCCCACTCGGTGTGAGCCCCGGGCGCCGCCCGCGTCCCGTCGCACGCCATGCGCGGGCGGCGCCCGGCCCCCACCGCACCGCCCCGCATCCCCCTCGGAAGGACCCACAGCGTCATGGAATTCGCAGGCCAGGTGGCACTGGTGACCGGCGGCAGCCGGGGCATCGGCCGCGCCATCGCCCTCAAACTCGCGGAGCAGGGGTGCGATATCGCGCTCACCTACCGCAGCGCCACCGCCGAGGCCGAGCAGGCCGCCGAGCAGATCGCCAAACTCGGCCGCAAGGTCGAGGTCTACCAGGGCGACATCGCCGACCCCGAGGTGCCCAAGGCCCTGGTGGCCGACGTCCGCGCCGCGTTCGGCCGGATCGACGTCCTGGTCAACAACGCCGGTATCACCCGCGACGAACTCCTGGTCAACCAGAGCCTGGCGGACATCGAGGACGTATTGCGCACCAACCTCGTCGGCCCGATGCTCACCGTCCAGGCGGTGGCGCCCGCCATGCTGCGCCAGCGCTACGGCCGGATCGTCAACATCTCCTCCTCCGCCGCCTCCAAGCCGGGCCGCGGGCAGTCCAACTACGCGGCCGCCAAGGGCGGTCTGGAGGCGTTCACCAAGGCCATGGCGGTGGAGCTGGCCCCGCGCGGCATCCTCGTCAACGCGGTCGCGCCCGGTGTGATCACCACCGATATGACCGAGACCATCCGCAGCCACGGCGAGGACGAGATCATGAGCCGCCTGCTGCTGAAGAAGTACGCCGAACCCGAGACGATCGCCGACGCCGTGGCGTACCTCGCAGGCCCGCGCAACACCTACACCACGGGCGAGGTACTGCACATCGACGGCGGCCTGAAGATGGCGTGAGGGGACGGCCATGAGCGCACTCGATACGTCCGCAACGGACCCCGTACCCGCCTCCGCGCCCGGCGAGCTGGCCGGGCGGACCGCGGTGGTCACCGGCGCCGCCCAGGGCATCGGCCGCGAGACCGCCCTGCTGCTGGCCCGGGCCGGCGCCGCCCGGCTGATCCTCCTCGACCGGGACGCGGAGCAGCTGGAGAACGTCACCAAGGAAGCCGGCGACCTGGGCGCCGAGGCCGTCCCGCTCGCCGCCGACCTGCGCGACCGGGACACCGTCCGCACCGCCCTGCGCACCGCGCTGCGCGGCGCCGGGCCGCTGCACATCCTCGTCAACAACGCCGGGGTCGCCGACGAGAACGGCCCGGACGACGAGGAGACCTGGCTGCGGGTGCTGGACATCAACCTGCACGGCACCTTCGCCGTCACCGCCGCCTGCCTGGAACACCTCGCCGACCACGGCCGGATCGTCAACGTCTCGTCGATCCTCGGCAAGGCCGGCAAGATGCGCAACACCGCCTACTGCGCCTCCAAGCACGGCCTGATCGGCTACACCAAGGGCCTCGCCCTGGACCTGGCGTCCCGCGGCATCACCGTCAACGCGGTGCTGCCCGGCTGGATCGACACCCCGATGCTGCGCCGCGAGATCGCCGCCTCGGCGGAGGAGATCGGCGCCGACCCGGCCCGGATGCTGCGCCAGGCCCGCAAGTCCATCCCGCTGCGGCGGCTGGTGGAGGCGCGGGAGGCGGCCGAGCTGATCGGCTTCCTGGTGTCCGACCGGGCGGCTGCCATCACGGCCCAGTCGCTGACCGTCGACGGGGGCTACACCCGTGGGATGTGACGCTCCGTCAGCTCTGCTCCCGCGGCCCCGGGCGGCCGGCGCCGCCGACCCGTGGCTGCGCCGGCTGCGGCCCGCCCCGGCGCACCCGGGGTCGGCGGCCGCCCGGATCGTCTGCTTCCCGCACGCGGGCGGCGGCGCCGGCGCCTTCCGGCCGCTGGCCACCGCGGTCGCCGCCCGCACCGCCGGCGGCCGCCCGTACGAGGTGCTGGCCGTCCAGTACCCGGGCCGGAACGACCGGATCCGGGAGCCCCGGGTGGAGGACCTGCACGACCTGGCGGCCGGCGCCGCCGGGGCGGTCGCGGCCCTCACCGACCGGCCGCTGGTGCTGCTCGGGCACAGTATGGGCGCCCTCGTCGCCTACGAGGTGGCCCGCCTGCTGGAACGGTCCGGCACCGGCGCCGCGCACCTGGTCGTCTCCAGCGCCTGGGCGCCGTCCCGGGTGCCCGGCGGCACCGTCCACCTGCGCGACGACGACGGGCTGATCGCGGAGCTGCGGCGCACCAGCGGCACCGACGCCCGGCTGCTGGCCAACCCGGACGTGCTCGCCATGGCGCTCCCGGTGGTGCGCAGCGACTACGCGGCGGTGGAGACCTACCGGCACCGGCCGGGGCCGCCGCCGGCCGCCCCCGTCACCGCGTTCACCGGCGACCGGGACCCGCTGGTCCCCGTCGCGGACGCGGCCGCCTGGCGGGAGCACACCGCGGGCGGCTTCCGGCTGCGGGTCGTGCCCGGCGGCGACCACTTCTACCTGACGGAGCACTGGGCGGAGCTGGCCGGGGCGCTGGTCGCGGGGCCGCCGCGACCGGTCGGCGCCCTGGCGACCGACGGGCGCTGACGGGGCGTCAGGCGCGCCCGCGGGGTCCGGGGCCTCAGTCCGTGGGGAAGCCCCGGGGCCAGCGGGCGCGGGCCTGCTCCCGGGAGCGCAGGGTGGCCAGGGTGAGCAGCCCGCGCTCCCGGCCCGTCTCCAGCAGCCCCGGCAGACCGGGCAGCGGGGCGAGGGCGGCGATGTCGTCCAGGACGAGGGTGAGTGGTGGGTCGAGCCGGCCGGCGGATGACCGTTCGGCCATGCGGCGGCCGTGCTCGACCACGTGCGAGAGGAGTGCGGTGACCAGCGGCATCGCACCCGGGTCGGTGCGCGGGTCCTCGATGGACTCGCCCACCACGTAGAGCGTTCCCCCCTCGGCCGCGAATGATTCGAGAACGAGCGAATCCGACCGGAGCGGGGTGCTGGCGTCCCGGATGTGGACCGACGACAGCGCGGTCAGCGCCCGGCCCACCACCTCCTTGGCCATCTCCCGGCGCTCGGTGTACGCGGTGAGCACCGACTCCAGCTCACCGGCCTGCCCCGGCGACGCCTTGGCGCTGGTGCGCAGGATCCGCACCGGTTCCTGGGCGGCGCCCGCGGCGTGCGCCCAGCGGTGCAGCTGGCGGAACGGGCGGCCGTCCAGCGCGGCGGCGTGCAGCCAGCAGCGCAGCAGGGTCTGCGCGGCGTCGGCCACCGCCGAGTCCTGGGCGGCGGCCGGGCGCACCGGGGCCAGCAGCGCGGCCGCCCGGGCCGCGGCGGTCCCGATCTCCGCACACCCCTCGGTCGGCGACCAGCGCAGCCGGGCCGGGGTGTCCAGGCGGTGCGTGGGGTCGTAGGCGAGTACGGGGCCCAGTTTGGCGCGGGCGTCCTTGGTCTCGGCCCACAGGGACGGGTCGGTGGTGGCGAGCACCAGGGGGCCGGGGGCGGCGGCGACGGCGGCCAGTGCGGCGTCCCGGTGGGCGGCGCGGTCGGTGCCGAACTGGACGCGGGGGAGGGGTGGTTCGGCGGTCCCGGTGGGGGTGGGTGCGGGTGCGGGTACGGCGGAGGGCGCGGGTGGGGCCGGGGCCGGGGCGGCCGGTGCGGGAGCCGGGGCCGGAGTCGGCGCGGGAGGCGGGGGCGGTGG
>NZ_LLZI01000017.1 GCF_001509485.1 Streptomyces sp. NRRL F-4489 | reverse complement strand
ACCGGCGCCCGACCCCACCCCCGCCCCCTGGCCCGACCTGGTGCGGGCCGCCCTGCTCGGTACCGGGCGGCGCACCCCGCCGGTGGCCGTACGGCCCGGGCAGAGCCCCGCCGCGGCGCTGCTGGACGCCGCCGCGGTGAGCACCGTCCGGCGGCGCGCCGCGCTGCGCCCCGCGCCGGCCGGTGAACGGCCCGCCCCGGCCCCCGCCGACCCGCGCCCCGCACCGCCCCCGGCCGCCCGGCGCCGGCTGGCGCTGCTGCTCGCCGACCGCGGCCCGGGTTCCGAGGGGCGGCGCGGCACGGACCCCGATCTGACCGAGCTGCTGCCCCAGTGGCTGGCCGCCGCCGGCGCGCACGGCTACCGCGCCCCCGAGGCGCTGCTCCCCGCGCTGCTGGACGCCGCCCGGGCCCGGACGGACCTGCGCGCCGCCGTCCTGGCCCTGGCCGGTCCCCGGGGCCGGTGGCTGGCGCGGCTCAACGACGACTGGAAGTTCGCCCTGCGCGGTACCGCCGGCCCGTTGGCGCTGCCGGACGGCGGCGCCCCCGAGGCGGTGCGGCGGCAGTGGGAGGAGGGCCTGTTCGCCGAGCGGGTCGCCCTGCTGACCGCCGTACGCCGCCGCGACCCGCAGGCCGGTCTCGCACTGCTCGCCGCCACCTGGGCGACCGAGCGGGCCGAGGACCGGATGCTGTTCCTGGACTGCCTGGGCGAGGCGCTGACAGCGTCCGACGAGCCGTTCCTGGAGCAGGCGCTGTCCGACCGCAGCCGCACCGTTCGTGCCACCGCCGCCGCGCTGCTCTCCGCGCTGCCCGGCTCCGCCCTCGCGGCCCGGATGGCCGAGCGCAGCCTGGCCTGCGTCCGCCTGGCCCGCCCGGACGCCGAGAGCCGGGTGCCCGGCGGCCCGGCCCCCGGCGGCCCGGACCCCGGTAGCCCGGAGGTCATCGCCGTCGACCCGCCGCGCGCCTGCGACGCCGGGATGCGCCGGGACGGCGTCACCGAGCGGCCGCCGTCCGGCCGGGGGGAACGAGCCTGGTGGCTGGGCCAGTTGGTCGAGGCGACGCCGCTGGACCGCTGGTCCGGCCACCTCGGTGGCCGCACCCCGGCGGAGATCGTCGCGCTCCCGGTGGCCGACGGCCGGCGCACCGAGCTGCACGACGCCTGGTGCCGGGCCGCGGTCCGGCAGCGCGACGCGGCGTGGGCGCGGGCACTGCTGGGCTCCCCCGGCGATCCGGAGCAGGCCGCCGCCGAGCTGGCTCCGGCCGGTTCGTCCCGGGATCTGACGAAGCTGCTGACGGTGCTCCCGGGTGACGAACGCGCGTGCTGGGTGGCCGAGTTCATCGCGGTGCACGGTCTCTCGGACGCGTTCCGGATGCTGGGGGTCTGCGCGGTGCCCTGGTCCGAGCCGCTGGGCCGGGCGGTGATCGACGCGCTGGACATCGCCCGGGACGCCGGCAGCTATCCGTGGAGTTTCAGCGGGGTGATGGGCCTGGCCGAGCGGTGCCTGGACCCGGCCGCGGCCGGCCGGCTGGAGCTGCTCACCGCCGCGACCGAGGAGCCCGAGGGCGCCTCCCCGGGCTCCGGCGGCTACTGGTCCGAGGCGTTCCAGCGCCTGGTCGGCACCCTCCGGCTGCGCGCCACCCTGCACGCCGAGCTGGCCGGGGAGCCGTCATGACCGCCCGGCCCGCCCGGTGCCACCGGGCGGCGGGCGGCTCCGCGGCGCGGTCAGACCGCCAGCGGGCGGACGTTGGCGTTGACCCATTCCACGATCGAGGCGGTGGTCGCGCCCGGCGTGAAGATCTCCGCGACGCCCTGCTCCTTCAGCGGGGCGATGTCCGCCTCGGGGATGATGCCGCCGCCGAAGACCTTGATGTCCGCGGCGTCGCGCTCCTCCAGGAGGGCGAGCACCTTCGCGAAGAGGGTGTTGTGCGCCCCGGAGAGGATGGACAGCCCGATCGCGTCGGCGTCCTCCTGGATCGCGGTGTCGACGATCTGCTCCGGCGTCTGGTGCAGCCCGGTGTAGATCACCTCCATCCCGGCGTCCCGCAGCGCCCGGGCGATGACCTTGGCGCCCCGGTCGTGCCCGTCGAGCCCCGGCTTGGCGACGACGATCCGGATCGGCCCCGACCGGCCCGCCGCGCTCCGGCCCTCCGTCTGCGTCCCGTCTTGACGCGCCACACTCATCACTGCCTCCAAGCCATGCGCGGCGCCGCCGAGGCGGTGCCGCCGAGCCGACATTCGGTCGCGCCACCGCGATCCGGCGGCCACGAGCGTGAACGAACGTTATCTACAGCATCCCGTACGCAGCCGTTTCGTGACATCCGG
Source organism: Streptomyces sp. NRRL F-4489 (assembly GCF_001509485.1). Classification (GTDB taxonomy): domain Bacteria; phylum Actinomycetota; class Actinomycetes; order Streptomycetales; family Streptomycetaceae; genus Streptomyces. The sequence goes on along the minus strand of NZ_LLZI01000017.1, from coordinate 15,935 downwards.
CGAGGGGGAAATCACACACGGGACACATTCGTCATGCGCCGCGTGCCGCGCGCCGCACCGCCGCCGGGTTCCTCCGGCGCGGTGCGCGCGGTCCGGGCGCCCGGGGAGCCGCAGCCGGGCCACCGCGCGGGCCGCCGCCGCACCGCCATCGCCGCTCACGGCTTCCCACGAGGGCATACGGGGGCCACCGCCGCCTTCCGCATGCCGTTCGGGAGGTCGGCCATGGGCGCGCTGCCCGTTCTCTCCACATCCCTTCCCGCCCCCTCTCTCCCCCTCCTCCGCAGCACGCTGGTCGATCTGGCGGTGCTCGCCGCGCATCTGGCGCTCTATCCGACCGGTATCGTCCAGGAGCGGCCGCTGCCCGCGCCCCCGGCGGACGGTTCCGCGGCCCGGCTCCCCACCGAGGGCCGCGCCCACCCGCCGGTGCTGCTGCTCCACGGCTTCATCGACAACCGCTCGGTCTTCGTCCTGCTGCGCCGCTCGCTGCACCGCCACGGCTGGCGCCACGTCGAAGCGCTCAACTACTCCCCGCTGACCTGCGATCTGCGCCGGGCCGCGGAGCTGCTGGGCCGCCATGTGGAGGAGCTGTGCGCCCGGACCGGCCACGGCCGGGTGGACGTCGTCGGCCACAGCCTGGGCGGCCTGATCGCCCGCTATTACGTGCAGCGGCGCGGCGGCGACGCCCGGGTCCGGACGCTGGTCACGCTCGGCACCCCGCATTCCGGCACCCGTGTCGCGCCACTGATGTCGGCCCATCCGCTCGTCCGCCAGATGCGCCCCGGTTCCGCGGTGTTCGCGGAGTTGGCGCGCCCGGCGCCGCACTGCCGGACGCGGTTCGTGGCGTTCTGGAGCGAGGCGGACCAGGTGATGGTTCCGGCCACCACCGCGCGCGTCGACCACCCCGATCTGGAGGCGGTGAACGTCCGCATTGCCGGCGTGGGCCATCTGACGCTGCCGGTCAACGCCACCGTGGCGGCCGGAGTCCGCGCCGCCCTGGCCTCCCCCGGAGCGCACCATTCCAGCCGACAAGCGATATCGGTGGCCTGAACGGCATCCGGCGCGCGTCCGTCGCGCATTCGTCGCGGCATTCGTTCCGGAATCGCCATCTATGCCACCGGCCTGCCCCGCCACCGCATCGAACGATCCTCGAACGCACCGCCAAGTTTCCCTCTGCGTACGGCTGGAGAGCGCCCGGATGCCCGGCGTCGCCGAGCCCGAAACCTCGGGAAGATTGTCGCCGTCGCGTACCGCCGGGTACAGTCGCCGCTAATTCTCCTGCAGCCGAGGCGAAAGAGAAGTTGGTGGACGACCGTCACCCGTCAGGGGCTCAGCTTCCGACCGCCCCCGCTTCCGATGCCTCCCGCGCGCACGCCCCGGCATACGGCGACGACGACCCCCTCTTCGGTTCGCACCCCGGCGGCTACGACCAGGGCGCCTACGCCCCAGGCGGCCACCCCGCCGACACCTACGCCACCGGCGCTTACCCCACCGCGGCGTACGACACCGCCGCGTACGGCACCGGCACCTACGACACCACCGCATACGACGCCACGCCTTACGAGGGCACGTCCTACGACAGCTCCGGCTACGACACCGGCACCTACGGGACCACCGGCTACGACCCGTACGCGCCCACCGCCTACGACGCACCCGGCTACGCCACCCCCGCGTACGACGGCCAGGGCTACGGCGGCGGCGACGCGGCCGCGTACGGCACCGGCTACGGCACGGCGGCGTACGACGGCGGCGCGGGCCACGACGGTGCTCCCGGCAGCGGCTACGACGGCGGCGGGGCGGCGTACGACTCCGGCACGTACGGCAGCGCGACCGGCGCCGCGTACGGTGACGGCGGCGCCACCGACCCGTACGCCACCGGGGGTTACACCGCCGCGTACGGCACCGACGCGTACGGCACCGGCTACGGCGCCCCGGCCCACGACGGCGCCGCCTTCGCGGCAGCCGCCACCGTCCTCCAGGAGCCGGTCGGTTACGAGGCCACCGCGGTCTGGTCGACCACGGACTACGCGGACCTGCCGGCCGGCCTCGCCCCCGGCATCCCGGCCCAGCCGGGCCCGCCCGCGGACGACACCGTGGTGTGGGACGCCGCGCCGGCCGCCTTCGCCGAGGAAGCGGCCCACGAGGACGCGCGGCCGGACGCCGAAGCCACCGGCTCCGCCCCCCGGTCCGCCTCCGACTCCGACTCCGGCCCGGCGTCGATCGCCGACGCGATGACCCAGGCGATGCCGGTCACCGCCCTCCCCGACGAGCCGGCCAACACCTCCGACGAACCCGTCCGGTCCTCCCGGCGGAGCGGCGGCACCCCGGCCGGCGCCACGGCCGGCAAGGCGGTCCGCGGCGGCGGCCGCAGCCGGCGCCGCCAGGCCAAGCGCTCGGCGCTGCTGACCGTCGCCGTCCCCTCGGTGGCCGCGATGGGCGTCTGCGCGGCGGCCGCCGCCTCGGTCAGCCAGTTCGGCGGGGACAGCAAGGACGAGGCGGCGGCGCACACCGCCCCGGACGCCGGTGCCGTGCAGCGGAGCACCGCCGCCAACAAGAAACTGGACTCCCAGCTCGCCGGACTCAGCGCCAGCGCCCAGGACTTCCGCGACCGGGCCAGCCGCACCCAGGAGCGGCTGGACCTCAGGGAGCGCCAGGAGCAGGAGCGCAGGCGCAAGGCGGAGGAGGCGGCCCGCAAGGAGGCGATGCGGCCGAAGTTCGTGCTGCCGGTCACCCAGCACGGGCTGAGCGCGCTCTTCGGCCAGGCCGGCGTGAACTGGATGTCGGTGCACACCGGCATCGACTTCCCGGTCAGCTACGGCACGCCGGTCATGGCCGCCACCGACGGCACGGTCCGCACGCAGTGGAACTCCGCCTACGGCAACATGGCGATCGTGACGGCGCCGGACGGCACCGAGACGTGGTACTGCCACCTGAGCAGCACCAAGATCCGGTCCGGGTCGGTCAAGGCCGGCGACACCATCGCCTACTCCGGCAACTCCGGCAACTCCACCGGCCCGCATCTGCACTTCGAGGTGCGGCCGGGCGGCGGCGCGGCGGTCGACCCGATCCCGTGGCTGCGCGCGCACGGCCTGAACCCGTACTGAGCACCCCGCCCGGAGAGCCCGGGGCCCCGCAGCCCGCTCGGCGCGGCCCCGTACACCTCTCTTAGAGCTTCTCCACCGGCGCGTACCGCAGCAGCAGCCGCTTGGGCTTCTCACCGCCGAAGTCGATGGTCGCCTCGGCGTTGTCCCCGCTGCCCTTGACGGCGACGACGGTGCCGAGGCCGAAGCTGTCGTGGGTGACGCGGTCGCCGATGGCCAGCGCGACCACCGGGCGGTCCTGGGCGCGCCGGGTCGCGAACCCGCTCGGCCCCTTGGCCCGCGCCGACGACAGCGACCCGCCGATCCCGCCGCCGAATCCGCCGCCGCCCGAACCACCGGAACCGCGCGAACCGCCCGAGGTCAGGCCGCCCATGGACGCGGAGGGCGTCGCCGGACCGGTCCGCTTCCACTCCACGTACTCGTCCGGGATCTCCTCCAGGAAGCGCGAGGCCGGGTTGTACGAGGGCTGGCCCCAGGCGCTGCGCATCGTGGAGCGGGTGACGTAGAGCCGCTCGCGGGCGCGGGTGATGCCGACGTAGGCGAGCCGGCGCTCCTCCTCCAGCTCCTTGGTCTGGCCGAGGGCGCGCATATGCGGGAAGACGCCGTCCTCCATGCCGGTCAGGAAGACGACCGGGAACTCCAGGCCCTTGGCGGTGTGCAGGGTCATCAGCGTGATCACGCCGGCGCCCTCGTCGTCCGCGTCGGGGATCTGGTCGGAGTCGGCGACCAGGGCGACCTGCTCCAGGAACTCGGCGAGCGTGCCGGGATTCTCCTCGTCGCGCTCCTGCTCGAACTCCAGGGCCACCGAGGCGAGTTCCTGGAGGTTCTCGACGCGGGTCTCGTCCTGGGGGTCGGTGGACGACTGGAGCTCGGCGAGATAGCCGGTGCGCTCCATGACGGCTTCCAGGACCGTGGCGGGGCCGGCCCCGGATTCCACGATCGTCCGCAACTCCTCCATCAGGGCGTTGAACCGCTTGACGGCGTTGGCGGAGCGGGCGGCCATGCCGTACGCCTCGTCGACCCGGCGCAGCGCCTGCGGGAAGGTGATCTTCTCGCGCAGCGCCAGCGCCTCGATCATCGCCTCGGCGCGGTCGCCGATACCGCGCTTGGGGACGTTGAGGATCCGGCGCAGCGGGACGGCGTCCTCGGGGTTGGCGAGCACGCGGAGGTAGGCGAGGATGTCGCGGACCTCTTTGCGCTCGTAGAAGCGCACACCGCCGACGACCTTGTAGGGCAGCCCGACCCGGATGAAGATCTCCTCGAAGACCCGGGACTGGGCGTTGGTGCGGTAGAAGACCGCGACGTCGCCGGCCTTGGCGTCGCCGGCGTCGGTGAGCCGGTCGATCTCGTCGGCGACGAACTGGGCCTCGTCGTGCTCGGTGTCGGCGACATAGCCGGTGATCTTGGGGCCGGCGCCGGCGTCCGTCCAGAGGTTCTTGGGGCGGCGGTTCTCGTTGCGCTCGATGACGGCGTTGGCGGCGGAGAGGATGGTCTGCGAGGAGCGGTAGTTCTGCTCCAGTAGGATCGTGGTGGCGTCCGGGTAGTCCTCCTCGAACTGGAGGATGTTGCGGATCGTGGCGCCGCGGAAGGCGTAGATCGACTGGTCGGCGTCGCCGACCACGCACAGCTCGGCGGCGGGCGTCTCGGCGGTGCCGGGGCCGACCAGCTCGCGGACGAGGGTGTACTGGGCGTGGTTGGTGTCCTGGTACTCGTCGACGAGGACGTGGCGGAAGCGGCGGCGGTAGTGCTCGGCGACGTCCGGGAACGCCTGGAGCAGGTGGACCGTCGTCATGATGATGTCGTCGAAGTCCAGGGCGTTGGCCTCGCGCAGCCGCGCTTGGTACATCGCGTACGCCTCGGCCAGGGTCTTCTCGAAGCCGTCGGCGGCCGTCCCCGCGAAGGTCTCCTCGTCGATGAGCTCGTTCTTGAGGTTGGAGATCTTCGCGCTGAACGACTTGGGCGGGAAGCGCTTGGGGTCCAGGTCGAGGTCGCGGCAGACCAGGGCCATCAGGCGCTTGGAGTCGGCCGCGTCGTAGATCGAGAAGGACGAGGTGAAGCCGAGCTTCTTGGACTCCCGGCGCAGGATCCGCACACAGGCGCTGTGGAACGTGGAGACCCACATGGCGTTCGCCCGCGGGCCGACCAGCTCCTCGACGCGCTCCTTCATCTCGCCCGCGGCCTTGTTGGTGAACGTGATCGCGAGGATCTGGCCGGGGTGGACGTGGCGCTCGGCCAGGAGGTGGGCGATGCGGTGGGTGAGCACCCGGGTCTTGCCGGAGCCCGCGCCGGCGACGATCAGCAGCGGGCTGCCGCTGTGCACCACGGCGGCCTTCTGCTGGTCGTTGAGCCCCGCGAGGAGCGCCGCCGGGTCGATGGCCGGGCGGGCGGCGCCGTCGCGGTAGTACGGCTCCCTGGGCACGGGCGCGTCGAACCTCCCGCCGAAGAGGTCAGCGGGAACCTCCTCCGGGGCCGGGCCGTGCCCGTCCTCGGGGGGCGGCGGGGGCTCCTCGCCCGGGGGGCCGAGATCCGCCAGGAAGCTGTCGTCAAAGAGGCTGCTCATCGCCCACCGAGTCTAGGCCGCCGGACTGACAACCGGTCCCGCGGCGGCGGATTGCCCGCTCCTGGCCCGGTCCGTGCGCTCCTGCCCGACACCGGACGCAAACCCGGGGACCCCTCACGATCAGGTCACGAAAAGGTTTCGGGCATATCGACCACCAGCCTTCACAGGGACCACACGAGTTGGCTACGGTCTCGCTCGGGCAGCCCGCCGTCCCCGCGGACGACAGGGTCCGCACGGGCCGCCCCCGCCGAGTCCGGCCCTGCCACCAGGCATCCGGAGCCGGGGAACCACCGGCACCACCGGGGTGAATCGGCCCGTACGCCCGTCGCCGGCGGACGTATCGGCCGAAGGGCAAGCCTTCCGTCAGCACACCCGCCCGAACCCTCCCCCAGCCCTGGAACGGGCCGGGGGATCCCCCTCGCACCCGGTAGGCGGTCCACGGAAGGAGTCGCCGGCCTTGGCGTCCCACCGCAAGCCGCGCACCCCCTTGCTCTCCACGCCCGGCGGCCGTCGTACGGCGGCCGGGCTGACCACCGCCGCGCTCGCGTCGGTGACGCTGCTGTCGCAGACCGCGAACGCCGCCCCGAAGGCGCCGCGGCCCTCCGTCGAGGAAGTGAAGCGGAAGGTCGACGGCCTCTACCGGGAGGCCGAGGTGGCCACGCAGAAGTACGACGCCGCCAAGGAGAAGGCGGAGAGCCGGCAGCGCACCGTGAACCGGCTGCTGGACGAGGCGGCCCGGCGCGCGGAGCGGATGAACGAGTCCCGGCGCCGGTTGGGGGCGTTCGCCTCGGCGCAGTACCAGACCGGCGGGATCAGCCCGACCGCCCAGCTGATCCTGGCCAAGGATCCGCAGCAGTTCGTCGACCGCAATCACCTGATGGAGCGGCTGACCGGCCGGCAGAAGCAGGTGATCACCGACTATCAGGAGCAGGCCGCGGCGGCCACCCGCCGGCGGGCCGAGGCGACCCGCAGCCTGGAGAGCCTCCAGCAGTCGCAGGCGGCGCTCAGGGAGACCAAGCAGTCCGTCCAGGCGAAGCTGGCCGAGGCCCGGCAGCTGCTGTCCCGGCTGACCGCCGAGGAGAAGGCGCGGCTGGCCGAGCTGGAGCGCCGCAAGGAGGCGGAGGCCCGCCGCAAGGCCGAGGAGGAGGCCCACCGCCACGCCGGCGAGCAGCCGCCGCAGCCGGGGAGCGGGGCCGGCCACGGCTCCGGCGGCGGTACGTCCGACGGCGGCGCGCCGGACGGCACGTACGGCACGAAGGCGCAGAAGGCGCTGGCCTTCGCCCGCGCGCAGATGGGCAAGCCGTACGTCTGGGGCGCGACCGGCCCGAACTCCTACGACTGCTCGGGGCTGACCCAGGCGGCGTGGAAGGCGGCCGGGGTCGACCTGCCGCGCACGACCTGGGATCAGGTCAAGGCCGGCACCCGGATCGCCACCGGTGATCTCCGCCCCGGTGACCTGGTGTTCTTCTACAACGACATCAGCCACGTCGGGATGTACATCGGCGACGGGAAGATGATCCACGCCCCGCACCCGGGCGCCGCCGTGCGCGTGGAGTCGATCGCCGCCATGCCGGTCTACGGGAGCGTGCGGCCGGCGTAGGGCGAGCGGCCCCGGCCCCGGCGTGACACGCGGGGCCAGGGGCTCGGCGGTGCTCAGGTCCAGAGCAGGGCGATGAAGATGTTGAGCATCGTCAGGCCGCCGACCGCGCCGAAGAGCGGCTTGGGGAGCTTCTCCTCGTCCCGCTTGACGTAGACCAGCGCGAGGATCACCACCAGGACGGCCATCTTGACGCCGATCTTGATGTTGTTCAGCGAGTGGCCCTGCATTTGGTTGAGGCCGACCAGCACGATGCCGGTGACCAGCATCGTCAGCGCGCCGTGCAGCATCGCCGGCACGAAGCGGGCGGTGCCCGCGCCCATCGCCTTCATCTGGGTCAGGAAGCCGCCCAGGAGGGAGGCGATACCGATGATGTGCAGGGCGACGACGACATTGATTACTACGTCCATAGTGGGGGATCGTATCGGCCCTATAGCACGCCCTTTCCGGCAGGGCGGCCGGGATGCCCGCTTCGGTCAGGGCCCACCGATCCCGGCCGTCCCACGGCTCCCGGGCCGGTCGGCTCCGTGCGCCGGCCGGTCGGAAACGAGCAATCCCGGGCAAAGGGATTCGCACCCGTGACCACAGGGCTAGCTTCCTCCTCCGGACGACCGGCCGGTGCCCGCCGGTCGCCTTCACCCCGCAGGGAAGGAAGTGACGGCCGCCATGGCGCCGCACCCCACAGCCGCCGAGCGGCCTCCGCTTGCCCCGCAACCCGGCCCCCGGGTCGCGCCCGGGCCCGGCCCGCTGCTCGCCGCGGACCCGCAGCGCTGCCTGGACGGCGCGACCGTACTGGAGCGCGCGGGCGGCCACCAGGCGACCGCGGTGGCGGGGTGGGCCCGGCGGCTCGGCAGCGTACGCCGGCTCGGCGGCCGCCCCGCGGCGCTCACCGCACCGCCACCGGCCCCACCGGCCCCACCGCGGACCGCTCCGGCGCTCACCGCGCCCGCGCTCGCCGCCCCGCCGGTCGCGGCCGCCCCCGGGGTCCGCGCGGACCCCGCCGACCGCGCCGATCAGGCCGACCGCGCCGCCCGGGCCGTCGCCTACGCCCGCCGCGCGCTCGGCAAGCCGTACGCCTGGGGCGCGACCGGTCCGGCCGCCTACGACTGCTCGGGGCTGACCCTGGCCGCCTGGCGGGCCGCCGGGATCATCCTGCCGCGCACGACCTACACCCAGATCGCCTGCGGAACTCCCGTCTCCCGCGACCACCTCGCCCCCGGCGACCTGGTCTTCTTCCACTCCGGCATCAGCCATGTGGGCCTCTGCGTCGGCGGCGGCGCGATGATCCACGCCCCGCGCCCCGGCACGCCCGTCGAACTCGCCCGGATCGACACCCTTCCCTTCGCCGCCGCGACCCGCCCGGCCCAGCCGCCGTCCCTGCACGGAACCGCACCACATACGCCATTCCCCCGTCACTGTGAGTAATCACTGTCATGAGTGAGAACGGCGCCCCTCGCGGATTTGTGCCCGCATGCGAGAAGGCCGGCGGAAGTTCACCCGAAGGATGAATTCCGCCGGCCTCACCGCCCGGGCGGCCGGCCTCAGGCCCGCAGGAACAGCCCGAACCACCGGAAGATCTCGGGGACTTGGCGCTTCCACACCGGCACGGTGTGTCCGCCCGCGCCCGCCGCGATCTGCTGGACGGTCACCGTCGTCGGCTTCTTCGCCAGCTCCTTCAGCCCCATTCCGGCCTGGTAGCCGTCACCGCTCGCACCCGAGATGTACAGCGCGGTGCGCGGCGGCCGCCCGGCCTCGTTGGCGGACTTGAGGATGTGGATCGGGTTGGTCTCGACGCGCAGCTTGGGGTCCTTGCCGGCGAGCGAGTCGCGCTCTATCGCCGGGTCGTTGTAGCCGGACATGCCCACCGCCGCGCGGTAGCGGTCCGGGTGGGCCAGCGCCAGCTTGGTGGCGCAGTGCGCGCCCGCCGAGTAGCCGGCCAGGCCCCAGGAGTCCGGCTTGTCGCCGGCCCGGAAGTTGTCGATCACCATCTGGCGGACGTCGACGGTGAGCCAGCTGTCGGCGTTGGCCTTGCCGGGGATGTTCACACAGCCGGCGTCGGCGTTGGGCAGCACGTTCATCCGCGGCGCCACCAGGATGAACGGCTTGACCGCGCCGCTGCGCATCAGCGGTGCCAGCTGCTCGTTGACCTTCAGCGACCCCATCCAGGACTTGGCCGAGCCGGGGTAGCCGGGGAGCAGCTCGACCACCGGGAACTTCTTGTCCTTGTAGGCGGGGTCGTTGTACTGCGGCGGCAGCCAGACGTACACCTCGCCGTTGACGCCGGAGATCTGGCCCTTGAGGTCGGTCATCTGGACGCCGGGGCCCACCACCGGGTCGTCGGCCGGCCGGAAGTCCTGGCGGACCTTGGGCTCGTCCTTGAGGTTCTTGCCGCCGAGTCCGTCCGGGCCGAGGTTGCGGGCCGCCTCGATGTGGCTGCTGGTGCCCAGCAGGTCGCCCCAGCTGTCGTAGAGGCTGTTGGCGTTGTTGACCATGACGAAGACCACCGTGATGGCGGTGACCTGGGCGAACAGCAGCATCAGCAGCCGCGCCAGGCCCCTCACCAGCCGCGGTCCGGCGACCCGCCCCCAGAGGGCGAAGGGCAGGATGACGGCGATGATCAGCAGCAGGATCGAGAAGAGGAAGAAGGGCGTGCCCGTCAGACTCATCGGGATCTCGTTTCCAGGGATTGCACGTAGACGTGGGCGTGGTTCCGGCCCCGCCTTCGGGCAGTGAGCCTCTCCGCGCCCTTAGATGGCGATCCGCGCGATCCTGGTTGCCCGTCTTTGACCCTTCTTTACGCGCCCCTTCCTTCCCTGCCGCACCGCGCGTACCCGGCGATCTTCCGCCCCTGCCCGCCCACTTACCGGCGAAAGCGCAGGTCAGACCAGTCGTCGGGCCGCCGCCCAGCGGGTCAGCTCATGGCGGTTGGACAGCTGGAGCTTGCGCAGCACCGCCGAGACATGTGACTCAACCGTCTTGACGGAGATGAACAGCTGCTTGGCGATCTCCTTGTAGGCGTAGCCGCGGGCGATCAGGCGCAGCACCTCGCGCTCGCGCTGGGTGAGGCGGTCCATGTCCTCGTCGACCGGCGGGGCGTCCGTGGAGGCGAAGGCGTCCAGGACGAAGCCGGCCAGCCGCGGGGAGAAGACCGCGTCGCCGTCGGCGACCCGGAAGATCGCCTTGACCAGGTCGGTGCCGGTGATCGTCTTGGTGACGTAGCCGCGGGCGCCGCCGCGGATCACGCCGATGACGTCCTCGGCCGCGTCGGAGACCGAGAGCGCCAGGAACCGCACCGGCCGCTCAGGGTCGGCCATCATCGCGGCGCTGCGGCGCAGCACCTCCACGCCGCCGCCCCCGGGGAGGTGCACGTCCAGGAGAACGACCTCCGGGCGGGTGGCGGTGATCACCGTCATCGCCTGGTCGACGTCGGCGGCCTCGCCGACCACCTCGACCCGGGTCTGCTCGGTCCGGCCGATCTCGGCCTGGACGCCCGTGCGGAACATCCGGTGGTCGTCGACCAGCACGACCCGTACGGTGCGCTCCGGGTCCCCCGCGCCGGCCTCGGTCTCGGCCTGCTGTGCGTCGTCGCTGCTCATCTCGTCCGTCCGTCCTTCGCTGTCTGCCCCGTCATGATCCCCCGTCCCGTCGCGGCGCCCCCGGCCGCCGCCGGGCAGGTCCGGCGCGCTCATCACGGCTCCCCCTCCCCGCCGGTGCGGCGCTCGGCGCGCGCGGGCTCCTCGGCGCGCTCCATCTCCAGCTCGACGACGGTGCCGCCGTCGGGCGCGGAGCGCAGCCGGGCGGTGCCGCCGTTGCGCTCCATCCGTCCGATGATGGATTCCCGGACGCCCATGCGGTCCGCGGGGACCGCGTCGAGGTCGAAACCCGGGCCGTGGTCGCGCACCGACACGAAGACCGTACGGCCCTCGACCTCGGCGAATACCTGGACGGCGCCGCCGTCGCCACCGTACTTGGCGGCGTTGACCATCGCCTCGCGCGCGGCCTGTATCTGGGCGCCGAGCGCGTCGTCCAGCGGGCAGTCGCCGACGACCACGACCTCGATGGGGACGCCGTGGTGGTCCTCGACCTCGGCGGCGGCCGCCCGCACCGCCTCGGCGAGCGTCGCGGGCTGGTCGTCCTCGTCCTTGCCGCGGCCCTCGGGCTTGTAGAGCCAGGCGCGCAGCTCGCGCTCCTGGGCGCGGGCCAGCCGCGCCACTTCCCGAGGATCGTCGGCGTTGCGCTGGATCAGGGTGAGGGTGTGCAGGACGGAGTCGTGGACGTGGGCGGCCACCTCGGCGCGCTCCTGGGCGCGGATGCGCATCAGCCGCTCCTCGGAGAGGTCCTGGGTGATGCGGACGAGATAGGGGCCGGCCAGCAGGGCGATGCCGACGAGGACGGCGAGCGCGGCCTGGAGGACCGAGCCGAGATTCTGCACCGAGCCCTGGAGCACGACGATGCCGGTGACCCCGGCGCCGACCAGCAGCACCCCGGCCGCGCCGCGCACCATCGGCAGCGTGCCCTTGCGGCGGCCGAGCTCCAGCCACTGGGCGCGGCGGGAGTTGTCCGCCTGCCGCCAGACCAGGGCGACACCGGCGCCGATGAGCAGCGCCGGCCACAGATAGACATGGGCCCGGCCCGGCTGGAAGCGGGAGGCCGCGACCGACGCCGCCACCAGCAGGGCGATCAGGGCGAAGACCTGGCCCTTGTCGGGCCGGCGGCTCAGCAGCCGCCGCTTGTCCTCCCCGGCGGTCTGCCGGGTCTCCACACCGCCGACGCCGAGCGGGACGAAGAACCAGAACGCGGCGTAGAGCAGCGCGCCCATGCCGTCGGCCATGAACAGCGCCAGGAAGACGATGCGCACCCACGAGACGGGGAGCCCGAGGTGGCCGGCGAGACCGCGCGCGACACCGCCGAGCAGCCGCCCCTCGGCGCTGCGGTACAGCTTCCGCACGGGCGGGTCGTCGGGGTCCGGCGCCGGCGGCTGGAGCGGCTCGGCGCGGGGTGGCGCTGTGGTCATGCCTCAGATCGTCACACGCGCGGCGGGCCGTGGACATCAGGGACCACCCTGAGCCGTCCCTGACCTTGCTCAGGGTTTTCCCGGGGATCGCCGGGCCCGCGCCGGGCCGGCTCAGCCCGCCGCGGTCCTGCGGAAACCGTCCTTCACGTTGGTGAAGACCTGCTCGAACTTCGGCCAGTTCGCGGACGGCGCGGAGACGTAGATCGCGTATTCCTTGCCGCCCTCGCGCCCGAAGCCGAGGTCGATGCCGCGGTACTCGCGGACCCGGCCCTGGAAGGAGAACTCCCAGATGGCGGCCGGGTCGCCCTGGAAGATGGTGTCCTGGAGGCGGAGCCGCTTGTAGCTGGGGTACTGCACCTTCAGGTCGGACTCGACGCTCTTGAAGTGCTCCACCTGGTCGGCGGACGAGAAGTCCAGGGCGTTGAGGGTCAGCCGGGCCAGGTCCGCGTCCGAGTAGTAGACGATCTGCCGCCCGCCGTCCAGGACCTGCCTCTTCCAGTCCGCCGGCACCGGGAAGGTCACTCCCAGGTCCTTCTCCGTGACCTGGCGGTAGCCCTCGGGGAGGGGCGGCGGCGGGCCGATGCTGGCGCGCGGCGCTCCGGGGACGACGGGGGTGCCGGTGTCCGCGGCGCTCTTCTGCGCGGTGCCGGTGTCGCGGTGGGTGACGTACCAGGCCGCGCCGGCGCCGCCCCCGGCGACCAGGACGCCGGCGATGCTCCAGGCCACGACCTTGCCGCGCCGCCTCCGGGGCGCGGGGCCGCCGGCCGTCAGCACGTCCGTACCGGTGCCGGCGGTGGTGCCGGTGACCGCGCCGGGCGGGGCGGCCACCGGCACGGTGCCCTCGCCCGCGGCGGTGGGCGCGGCGGGCGGCCGGACGACCCCAGTAGCCGGGCCCGGGGCCGTGTGCCCTGCGGTCCCGTTGCCGACCGTCGTCCCGGTGGCGGTGGCGGTCCTGGTGCCCTGTCCGGTGCCGTATCCGGTGCCGTCCGAGGTGTCGCGCCCGGTGGCCGCCGGTGCGGCGGCGGACGCCACCGGGTGGGTGGGCGCCTCGGACGCGTCGTCGGTGGCGGACCGGTCGCGGGCGACCGTTCCCAGGGCCAGCGTGGGCCAGCCCATCAGCGCGGTCTCCGCCTCGGCCTCCGCGGCCCGCAGGGCCTGTTCGACGACCTCGGCGGTGGGCCGGTCGCCGGGCTCCTTGGCGAGCAGCGCCTCGATCAACGGTCCGAGCTGGCCGGCGTTGCGCGGGGGCTCCACCGGGTCGACGGCGATCGCGTACGCCGTCTCGACCGCGGTGGGTTTACGGAACGGGGGCTTCCCCTCGACCGCCTGATAGAGCGTCGCCCCCAGCGCCCACAGGTCCGAGGCGGGGCCGGGCGTTCCGCCCTTGACCCGTTCCGGCGCCAGATAGTCGATGGAGCCGACCAGTTCGCCGGTCTTGGTGAGGGTGGAGGCGCCGGTGGCGACGGCGATCCCGAAGTCGGTGAGGACGACCCGGCCTTCCTCGCCGAGCAGGACGTTGCCGGGCTTGACGTCGCGGTGCAGCACACCGGCGGAGTGCGCGGCCCGCAGCGCGGCGATCATGCCGCGGCCGATCCGGGCGGCCTCCCGGGGCGCGAGGTAAGTGCCGGTCCGGGCGGCCTTCTTGATGGCGTCGCCGAGCGTCGTGGAGGGGACGTACTCCATGACGATGCAGGGCAGCCCCTCGTCGTCCACGACATCGTGCACACTGACGACGTTGGGGTGGTTGATGCGCGCGGCGGCCTGCGCCTCGCGGGTGGTGCGTTCGTGGCGGGTGGCGAGTTCGTCGGCGTCCAGCTGCGGCGAGACGTGCAGACGCTTGACCGCGACCTGGCGCCCGAGGACTTCGTCCCGGGCCCGCCAGACCGTTCCCATCCCGCCTTGGCCTATCCGCTCGAGCAGGCGATATCGCCCGGCGACCAGTCGCCCCTCGTCCACCGACGCCGTCTCCGCCACCGCACGCCCCTCCGGAAACCCGTACGTATTCAGGGCGCAACGATAGTCTTCGGCGGCGCGGAACAGCCCTTCGGCCACCGCCGTGACGAGTCTTTTTCCGGTATGTGCCCCCGTCCGCCGGTCGCGCACGGCCCGCTCTCCGGCCGCGTGCGGCCCCGCCGTACGCCGTCGGCGCTTCCCCGGCACCGGCCGTCCCGGGGAGCCGTCAGGGTTCTCTCAGGGTCGTCTCGGGGGATCTCAGGGATCAGCCAGGGTTTTCACCGATACCGCGTCCGCGCCGCCCTTGTCACCATGGCCTCATGAACGACGCACCCGCCGCCGCTCCGGCGGCCCCCGGCCCCGCCGGCAGCACCCCGCCGCCCGCCCCGCTGCGCCGCAGCCGGCGGCAGAAGGTCGTCGCGGGCGTGTGCGGCGGGCTGGGCCGGCAGTGGGACGTCGATCCGGTGATCTTCCGGATCGTGCTCGCCGTGCTGTCCATCGGCGGGCTCGGCCTCCTCTTCTACGGCTTCGCCTGGCTGCTCATCCCCCTCGACGACGAGGAGGAGAACGAGGTCCGCCGCCTGCTCTCCGGCCGCGTCGAGGGCTCGGCGCTGACGGCCCTGCTGTGCGCGCTGGCCGGCTGCGCGCTGTTCCTGACCACGCTCGGCAAGGGCAGCATGCTGTCCTTCGCCCTGATGGTGACGCTGGCCGTGGCCGGTGCCGCGTACTGGTCCCGGCAGCGCCGGCGCGCACGGGCCGAGGGCCCGGGGGCCGTGGACGCCGCCACCGCCCAGGCGGTCGCCGACGCCCCGCCGGAGGCCACCGCTCCCCCGGCGCCCAACACCCCGTCCTGGTGGCGCGATCCGCGCACCGGTGAGCCGTCGATCCGCCGCGTCTATCTCTGGGGTCCGGACGACACCCCGCTCGACATCACCTACGACTTCACCCACGGCGTGTCCAACGGCCCCCGCCCGCGCGGCAGCTGGTCCCCCGGCGCCCCCGCCCAGGCGCCGCGCCCCGCCGCTGCCCCGCCCCGGCCGGTCCGCCCCGCCGGCGGCGGGATCGGCGGCCGGACGTTCCTGCTGGCCGCGCTGGCCGGCACCGGCACCGCGCTCGCCGTCGCCCGGCACGCCGCACCGGCGTCGGCCCTCCAGGCCGGGCTGGCCTGCGCCTTGGCGGTGTTCGGGCTGGGCCTGCTGCTCAGCGCCTGGCTGGGCCGCACGGGCGGCGGCACGGTCTTCCTGACGGTGCTGACGGCCGGCCTCCTGGCCGCGGCCACGGCCCTGCCGCCCGGCGTCACCACCGAATGGCAGCGGCGCACCTGGACCCCGGCCACGGTCGCCGCCGTCCAGCCGCACTACGTGGTCGGCTCCGGGGAGGGCCGGCTGGATCTCGGGCGGCTCGCCCTGAAGCCCGGCACCACGGTCCGTTCCAGCGCGGAGGTGAGTGCCGGACGGCTGTGGGTGACGGTGCCGCGGGACGCCACCGCCACCCTGCACCTCACGCTCGGCGTCGGCGACATCCAGCTGCCGGGCGAGGACTCCTGGGACGTGGAGCTCGTCGCCGGGCACCGAGAGCGGACGGTCACCCTGCCCGCCCAGGGCCTCAAAAAGGGCGAACGGTCGCACGGCACGATCGAGCTGGACCTCTCGGTCGGCGCCGGCCAGCTCTCCGTCGAACGGACCGCCCCGGCTCCCCCGCCCGCCCCCGCCT
>NZ_LLZI01000016.1 GCF_001509485.1 Streptomyces sp. NRRL F-4489 | reverse complement strand
GCCCCTAACTCCCGCCCCCTCAGCCCCCGCACCCGCACGACCGCCGCACCACCAGCCGCGACGGGAACTGCCGCAGCCGCTCGCGCCGCGACCCGACCACCCGCAGCCCGTCGTCCAGGACGAGGTCCACCGCGGCCCGGGCCATCGCCTGCCGGTCCGAGGCCACCGTCGTCAGCGGCGGATCGGTCAGCCCGGCCTCCTTGACGTCGTCGAAGCCGGCCACCGCCAGCTCCCCGGGCACGTCGATGCGCAGTTCGCGGGCGGCCCGCAGCACGCCGATCGCCTGGTCGTCGGTGGCGCACATGATGGCCGGCGGGCGATCGGGCCCGGCCAGCACCCGCAGCGCGACCTCGTAGGCGTCGTAGCGGTTGTACGGGGCCTCGAAGTAGCGGCCCTCCGGGGAGCGCCCGGACTCCAGCATGGCCCGCCGCCAGCCCTCGACGTGGTCGGTGACCGGGTCGCCGGACTTCGGGGTCTCCTCCGTACCGCCGAGGAAGGCGACGTAGGGGTGGCCGTGCTCCAGGAGGTGCCGGGTCGCCAGCTGCGCGCCCCAGATGTCGTCGGTCATCACCGCGACGTCGTCGATGGCGTCCGGCCGCCGGTGCAGCAGCACCACCCGGGCGTCCCACGCCTCGATCTCGGCGGCGGCGTGCTCGCTGGGGCCCTGGCTGATCAGGATCAGCCCGGCCACCCGCATCCCGAGGAAGGCGCGGAGGTAGTGCACCTCGCGCTCGTCGAGATAGTTGGCGTTGCCGACCAGGACCATCTTGCCGCGCTCGGCGGCGGCCTGTTCGACGGCGTGCGCCATCTCCGCGAAGAACGGCTGCCGGGTGTCCGGCACGATCAGACCTATGAGGTCGGTGCGGCGGGACGCCATCGCCTGCGCGACCCGGTCGGGGCGGTAGCCGAGCTCCTTGATGGCGGCGAGTACCCGCTCGCGCGTGGCCGGGGCGACCGGCCTCGGTCCGTTGTTGATGACGTAACTGACAACGGCGGTGGATGTCCCCGCCAGTTTTGCTACGTCATCCCGCGTCACCTTGGCCACGCGCGGCAGTCTACGCGGGTGGTCCTACCTCCGGGCAGGCGCTGTGGAGGCCGAATCGGCGCCCGACGTGGACGAACGCGCGGGGGCCCGCCCGCCGCTCCGCTCGCCCCGCTCGCCGTCCTTCGCCTCCGCCGCGCCGTCGTCCTTCGCCTGGGCCTCGGCCGCGGCCCGCTCCACCTTCTCCGGGACGACGAAGCGGTAGCCGACATTCCGGACGGTGCCGATCAGCGACTCGTGCTCGGGGCCGAGCTTGGCCCGCAGCCGCCGCACGTGCACGTCGACCGTGCGGGTCCCGCCGAAGTAGTCGTAGCCCCACACCTCCTGGAGCAGCTGGGCGCGGGTGAAGACCCGGCCCGGGTGCTGCGCCAGATACTTCAGCAGCTCGAACTCCTTGAAGGTCAGGTCCAGGACCCGGCCCTTGAGCTTGGCGCTGTAGGTGGCCTCGTCCACGGAGAGGTCGCCGGTGCGGATCTCGGTGGGGCCGTTGTCGGTGGTGATCTGCTGGCGGCCCATCGCCAGCCGCAGCCGGGCCTCGACCTCGGCCGGTCCGGCGGTGTCCAGCAGGACGTCGTCGATGCCCCAGTCGGCGGTGACGGCGGCCAGTCCGCCCTCGGTCACCACCAGCACCAGCGGGCACCCCGGCCCCGTGGACCGCAGCAGCTGGCACAGTGACCGTACGTGCGGGAGGTCGCGGCGGCCGTCGATCAGTATGACGTCGGCCCCCGGGGTGTCGATCAGGGCCGGTCCCTCGGCGGGGGCGACCCGGACGCTGTGCAGCAGCAGGCCGAGCGCCGGGAGCACCTCCGTCGATGGCTGGAGGGCGTTGGTCAGGAGCAGGAGCGAACTCACTTCCGACCACCTACCCCGTTTCCGGCGAGCTTCATCCTGTAAGGCTCGCTGTCCTGCACGCTTCGCTTGCCCATGACGTCTGGTTCCTCCTCGGTCCCTGCGACGGGGGCACCCCCCGGTGCTGCCGGGGGTGTCTGCGGCACTGCTTCGTACGGGTGCTTGCCGGGCGCACGCGGTGCGTGCGGGAAAGCACAAAAGGACCCGGGGGCGACGCTGCCCGGATCCTTCCTGCCCAGCAGAATAGCTCACCTGACGTGCGGACCCGAGGCCGATTGGGCACGTTCCCGTGTTCCGTCGATCACGTCGCGTGGTCGCCGCGGGGGCCCGGGGAGGGCTCGAAGGGCCCGTCGCCAGGTGGCCCGCGGCCCCGTAATTACGGGCCGGGGAGCCCTTCGCGCGCCCCGGGCGGCCGGTGGTCGGAGCCGCCGGACGGCGCCCCGCCGGCCCGGCTCCGGCGGCTCCCCCGAATGGCCCGAAACCCACCGTCGCAGGCCGGGCACCGGCCCGGCCCCGCGCTACTCCGCCTCCGCGACCGCCTCGGCGAACTGGGCCGCGTACAGCCGGGCGTACGCGCCCCCGGCCGCCAGCAGCGCGTCGTGGCCGCCCTGCTCCACGATCGCGCCGTTCTCCATGACCAGGATCACGTCGGCGTCCCGGATGGTGGACAGGCGGTGGGCGATCACGAAGCTGGTCCGGCCCGCCCGGAGCTGGGCCATGGCGTGCTGGATGAGGACCTCGGTGCGGGTGTCGACCGAGCTGGTGGCCTCGTCCAGGACCAGGATCGCCGGCTCCGCCAGGAACGCCCGGGCGATGGTGATCAGCTGCTTCTCACCGGCCGAGACATTGCCGCCCTCCTCGTCGATGACGGTGTCGTAGCCGTCGGGGAGGGTGCGGACGAAGCGGTCGACGTGGGTGGCGCGGGCCGCCTCGACGACCTTCTCGCGGGTGGTGCCCTCGGGGGCGCCGTACGCGATGTTGTCGGCGATGGTGCCGCCGAACAGCCAGGTGTCCTGGAGGACCATGCCGATGTGGCCGCGCAGCTCCTCGCGGGACATCGCGGCGATGTCCACGCCGTCGAGGGTGATCCGGCCGCCGCGCACCTCGTAGAAGCGCATGAGGAGGTTGACGAGGGTGGTCTTGCCGGCGCCGGTCGGGCCGACGATGGCGACGGTCTGGCCGGGGCGGACGGCCAGCGAGAGGCCGTCGATGAGCGGCTTGTCCGCGTCGTAGCGGAACGAGACGTCCTCGAAGGCGACCCGGCCAGTGACCCGCTCCGGGCGGACCGCGGGCTCCGGGTCCGGGTCCTGCTCGGCGGCGTCGAGGAGTTCGAAGACCCGCTCGGCGGAGGCCACGCCGGACTGGACGAGGTTGGCCATCGAGGCGACCTGGGTCAGCGGCTGGCTGAACTGGCGGCTGTACTGGACGAACGCCTGCACATCGCCGATGGACAGCGCCCCGGACGCCACCCGCAGCCCGCCGACGACGGCCACCAGCACGTAGTTGAGGTTGCCGATGAACATCATCGCGGGCTGGATGGTGCCGGAGATGAACTGCGCCCGGAAACCGGCCTCGTACAGCGCCTCGTTCTGCTCGCGGAACAGCTCGGCGGACTCCTTCTGGCGGCCGAAGACCTTCACCAGGGAGTGGCCGGTGTACATCTCCTCGATGTGCGCGTTGAGCTTGCCGGTGGTCTTCCACTGGCGGACGAACTGCGGCTGGGCGCGCTTGCCGACCCGGGTGGCGACCAGCACCGTCACCGGGACGGTGAGCAGCGCGACCAGCGCCAGCAGCGGCGAGATCCAGAACATCATCGCCAGCACGCCCACGATGGTCAGCAGCGAGGCGATGATCTGGCTCAGGGTCTGCTGGAGGGTCTGCTGGATGTTGTCGATGTCGTTGGTGGCGCGGGAGAGGACCTCGCCGCGCTGCTGCTTGTCGAAGTAGCTCAGCGGCAGCCGGGCCAGCTTCTCCTCGACCTGCTCGCGCAGCCGGTAGACGGTGCGCTGGACGACGCGGGTGGCGATCCGGGCCTGGAGGAAGCCGAAGACGGCGGAGACCGCGTAGATCAGCGCGACCCACAGCAGGACCGTGCCGACCGCGCCGAAGTCGATGCCGTGGCCGGGGACGACCGGCATGGTGCCGAGCATGTCGGCGAGCCCGCCCTGGCCGTGCGCCCGCAGCTGGGCGACCGCCTCGGCCTTGGTCAGGCCCTCGGGCAGCCGGCGGCCGATGATGCCGGCCATGATCAGGTCGGTGGCCCGGCCCAGCACCTTCGGGCCGGCGACGGTCAGCGCGACACTGGCCACGCCCAGCACCAGCGTGAGCGCGAGGAAGGCGCGCTCGGGCCGCATCTGGGCCAGCAGCCGCTTGCCGGAGCCCCGGAAGTCCATGGACTTCTCGACCGGGCCGCCCATCATGCGGGCCATCGGGCCGCCGCCGGCCGGGCCGCGCCGGGGCGCCGAGGCCGGGGCCGGTGCGGAGTCCGGGGCCTCGGTGGCCGTACCGGCCGTACCGGTCCCGCCGGTCTGCCCGGTGGGCTCGGCGGCCGGTTCCGGGGAGCCGCCCCCCGCCGTCTGCTCGTCCGCGGTGGTCACGCCGCCTCCTGCTCGGTGAGCTGGGAGAGCACGATCTCCCGGTACGTCTCGTTGCCGGCCATCAGCTCGGTGTGGGTGCCGGTGCCCACGATGCGGCCCTCGTCCAGGACCACGATCCGGTCGGCGCCGCGGATCGTGGCGACCCGCTGGGCGACGATCACGACCGTGGCCCGGCCGGTCTCGCGGGCCAGCGCGGCGCGCAGGGCCGCGTCGGTGGCGTAGTCCAGGGCCGAGAAGGAGTCGTCGAAGAGGTAGATCTCCGGTTTGCGGACCAGCGCCCGGGCGATCGCCAGCCGCTGCCGCTGCCCGCCGGAGACGTTGGAGCCGCCCTGCGCGATCGGCGCGTCCAGGCCGCCGTCCATCCGCTCGACGAACTCCCTGGCCTGCGCGGTCTCCAGCGCGTGCCACAGGTCCTCGTCGGTGGCGTCCGGATTGCCGTAGCGCAGATTGCTGGCGACCGTCCCGGAGAAGAGGTACGGCTTCTGCGGCACCAGGCCGACCACCGACGCCAGCGTCTCCGGGTCGATGGCGCGCACGTCCGCGCCGTTGACCAGGACCGTGCCGGCGGTGGCGTCGACGAGCCGCGGCACCAGCCCCAGCAGGGTGGACTTGCCGGAGCCGGTGGAGCCGATGACGGCGGTGGTCTCCCCGGGGCGGGCGGTCAGCGTGATGTCCTTCAGGACCGGCTGCTCGGCGCCCGGGAAGCGGAACTCCACGCCCCGCAGCTCCAGTTCGCCGTGGCGGCGCAGCTCGGTCACCGGCTCGGCGGGCGGGACGACGCTGGAATCGGTGGCCAGCACCTCCTGGATGCGCTCGGCGCACACCTCGGCGCGCGGCAGCATCATCACCATGAACGTCGCCATCATGATCGACATCAGGATGTACATGAGGTAGCTGAGGAACGCCGTCAGCGCCCCGATCTCCATCCGCTGCGCGTCGATGCGCAGTCCGCCGAACCACACCACGGCCACGCTGGAGAGGTTCACGATCAGCATGACCAGCGGGAACATCGTGGACATCAGCCGGCCGGCGCGCATCGAGACGTCGTACAGATCGGTGTTGGCCGCGGCGAAGCGGGTGCGTTCGTGCCGGTCGCGGACGAAGGCGCGGATCACGCGGATACCGGCGATCTGCTCGCGCAGTACGCGGTTGACGGTGTCGATCCTGTCCTGCACGCCGCGGAAGACCGGCCGCATCCGGCGGACGATGATCGAGACGAGGATCCCGAGGACCGGGACGATGACCAGGAGGAGCGCCGAGAGCGGCACGTCCTGGTTGAGCGCCATGGCGATCCCGCCGACGCACATGATCGGCGCGGAGACCATCATCGTGAACGTCATCAGGACCAGCATCTGGACCTGCTGGACGTCGTTGGTGGTCCGGGTGATCAGCGAGGGCGCGCCGAACGCGCCCAGTTCGCGGGCGGAGAAGGACTGCACCCGGTCGAAGACCGCGGCCCGGATGTCCCGGCCGAGCGCCATGGACGTACGGGCGCCGAAGTAGACCGCGCCGATCGCGCAGACGATCTGCGCCAGCGTGACCGCGATCATCAGGCCGCCGACCCGCAGGATGTAGCCGGTGTCCCCCTTGACGACACCGTTGTCGATGATGTCGGCGTTGAGGGTGGGGAGGTAGAGCGTCGCCAGGGTCTGGATCAGCTGGAGGGCGGTGATGAGGAATATGGAGCGCCGGTAGGGCCGCAGATGCCCGCGCGCGAGTCGGACCAACACAGCCGCGAGCCTATGCGAGCGTTTGCCCGCGGCAACCGAATTTCTCCGGACTGCGCGGGAAACGGTCCGGACCGCCGCACGTCTTCACCGCGCCTTGCCCGGAACGGCTCCCCTTCCCGCGTACGCCATCATGGAGGCGGCAAGAGCCCCCGACCCGAAGAGGCCGCCGTGACAACAACTGGGACCGTGCGCTACTGGGCCGCGGCCAAGGCCGCCGCCGGCACGGCGGAGGAGCCGTACGCGGCGGCGACGCTCGCCGAGGCGCTGGACGCGGCGCGCGCCGCGCACGCCGCCGACCCCGAGTTCGCCCGCGTCCTGCTGCGCTGCTCCTTCCTGGTGGACGGCGTGCAGGTCGGCTCCCGCGACCACGCGGAGGTGCCGCTGAGCCAGGGCGGCACGATCGAGGTCCTGCCGCCGTTCGCCGGAGGATGAGCAGAGGGTCATGAGCGACAACCAGCCGCACCCCCACCAGAGCCCGTACGACCCGTACGGCACCTACGCCCCGCGGGACCCGGGTGCCCCGCACCAGGGGTACGCCCCGCAGCCCGCCCCCGGGACCGCGTACGGGCAGCAGCCCTACGGGGCGTACGGCGCGTACGACCCGTACGCCACCGACCCGTACGCCCAGCAGCAGCCGCAGCCGCACCAGCCGCAGCCCGCCGCCTACGACCCGTACGCGCAGCAGCACCAGCCGCAGCCGGCCGCCGCGCACGCGCACGCCGCCACCGCCGCGCCGGAGCCGGTGCCCGCCGGCCACCCGGCCCCCGGGCCCGCGCCCGCCCCCGCGCCGGACCCGGCCCCGGCCGCCCCCGCCGCGCCCCTGAAGCCCAACCAGATCGCCCGCGCCGAGGGCCGCTCGCCGATCATCCCGCCCGGGATCCAGCCGGCCGCGGTGACCGCGCTGCTGGCGCTGCTGCTGGCGCTGGCCGCGCCGGTCGCCCGCCCGGTGCTGGCCGTCCCGGTGGTGCTGCTCCAGGCGGTCACCGCGGCCGGCTGGTTCCGGCTGAACGGCATGTGGCCGGCCCGGCAGGGCATCGCGCTGGCGTTCCTGGGCGGCGTGGCCACCGACGCCGGGCTGCTCGCCACCCCGCACGAGGACGCGCCGCTGGTCGCCATCGGCACGCTCGGCGTGTGGTGCCTGCTGGTCCTCGTCCTCCAGCTGCGCAACCGCAGCAGCGCCGACGAGCGGATGTACGCGCTCACCGCGGGCCTGACCTCGTCCGCGCTGGCGGTGCTGGCATCCGGCCAGCTGGCCGCCGAGCCGGACGCGGTGGTGGCCGGCGCCGCCGCGGTGGGCCTGGCGGTCCTCTTCCGCGCGCTGCCGCTGCCCGGGCCGGTCACCCTCGTCCTGGGCCTGCTCGCGGGCGCCGGCGGCGGTCTGGCGGCGGCCCAGCTGACCGGTATGGGCACCACCGCGGGCGCGCTGCTGGGCCTGGCCGCCGGCGGCTGCGCGCTGATCGGCCTGCGGGTGGCCAGCTACGACTACCCGTCGAAGTTCGTGCACATGACGGCGGGCGTGGCCCTGCCGCTGGCCCTGGCGGCCCCCGCGGTCTACGTGCTGGGCCGGGCGTTGGGGTAGCCCCCGGCCCGCCAGGGGCTACCGCGCGCGGCGGCGGCCGTACGGAGCGCACCATCCGGTGCCCGGTACGGCCGCCGTTGCCGTCGGTCCGGCCGGGTCGTCTAGGGTTCCCGGAGCGCGCGGGCTGGGGGCCCGCGCCCGTACTGGCCCGGACGGACCGGCCGGGAGCCGTTCCCGGCCGCCAAAAGTGGGGGTTGTGGTTCGATGCGCGCACTGAAGGTGCTGCTGGTGCTCGTCGTGATATTCGGCGGGCTGTTCGTGGCGGCCGACCGCCTCGCGGTCAACTTCGCGGAGGACAAGGCCGCGGAGAAGCTCCGCTCCCTGGGCGGTGTGACCTCCAGCCCAACGGTGTCCATCAAGGGCTTCCCGTTCCTGACCCAGGTCGCCGGGCGGAACCTCGACGAGGTGGACGCCGACCTCGACCATGTCGCGGCCCGCTCCGAGGGCCGCACGCTGACCCTCAAGCACCTCTCGGCGCAGTTCCACGACGTCGCGCTGACCAGCGACTACACCTCGATCGAGAGCGCCGCGTCGGCCACCGCCACGGCCGAGATCTCGTACGCGGACATGACCAACGCGGCCGGCGGCGGCGTCAAGATCTCCTACGGCGGCGAGAAGGACGGCCGCCCCCAGGTGAAGATCTCGCCGAACATCCCGCTGCTCAGCTCGTTCGACGTCACCGGCTCGATCAGCGTGCACGGCAACACCGTCCAGGTGCGGGCCGACAGCCTCCCGGAGATGTGCCGGGTACTCCCCGGCTGCGAGCGCAAGGTGCGGGCGCAGACCGACCACGGCTGGAAGCTGGACCAGCTGCCCGGCAATCTCAAGCTGGAGAAGGTCACCACCACCGCGCAGGGCATCACCGTCACCGCGTCCGGCAGCAACGTCAAGATCACCGGCTGACCCCCGGCCCGGCCCGGCGGCGGGCCGCCCCACCGGACCGCCGCCCGTCCACCTACTGAGACACCCAGGTCCGTACGCCAGACCCCCACCTGCGGCGGGCCCCCGCCGGGCGGTGCGGGCCCGCCCGCCCGGCGCTCTCGTCCCGCATCGCGGACAATCTCATCTCGCCATATGACACACCGGTGACACGCCGCGCTCTCCGTCCCTACGATCGGTGCCATGCAGAGCGCATGGAGCGGTCTCCTTCCACGGGGACGGGCGGTACTGACGAAGCGGCGGGCAGTCGACCTGTGCCGCGTCGCCGCCATGCTCTGTCGCCCTGTCTGACGGGCTGACGGGCCGTATCGCCACCCCGTCGCCGTTCCCGGCCCGGCCCGCCGCCGGTGCCCCCCACGAGTTCCCCGTACAGCGCCGCGCGCCTCTTTGGTCGCGCCGCGCCCGCTGGTGTACCCGTGTCACCCCTCAGACCTGCCCCCGCAACTGCCCCGGAGGAGAGAAGAATGAGCCGTAGCGACGTCCTGGTAGACGCCGACTGGGTCGAGGCCCACCTGGACGACCCGAAGGTCGTCATCGTCGAGGTCGACGAGGACACCTCGGCCTACGACAAGAACCACATCAAGAACGCGGTCCGGATCGACTGGAAGCAGGACCTCCAGGACCCGGTCCGCCGCGACTTCGTGGACCAGGAGGGCTTCGAGAAGCTGCTCTCCGCGAAGGGCATCGCCAACGACGACACCGTCGTCCTCTACGGCGGCAACAACAACTGGTTCGCGGCCTACGCCTACTGGTACTTCAAGCTCTACGGCCACGACAGCGTCAAGCTGCTCGACGGCGGCCGCAAGAAGTGGGAGCTGGACTCCCGCGACCTGGTCGACGGCTCCGAGGTCCCGCAGCGCCCGGCCACCCAGTACAAGGCCAAGGCCCAGGACACCTCGATCCGCGCCTTCCGCGACGACGTGGTCGCCGCGATCGGCGCCAAGAACCTCGTCGACGTCCGCTCGCCCGACGAGTTCAGCGGCAAGCTGCTGGCCCCCGCGCACCTCCCGCAGGAGCAGTCGCAGCGCCCCGGCCACGTGCCCAGCGCCCGCAACATCCCGTGGTCGAAGAACGCCAACGACGACGGCACCTTCAAGTCGGACGAGGAGCTGACCGCCCTCTACGAGCAGGAGTCGGTGGACCTGTCGAAGGACACCATCGCCTACTGCCGGATCGGCGAGCGCTCCGCGCTGACGTGGTTCGTGCTGCACGAGCTGCTCGGCCAGTCGAACGTCAAGAACTACGACGGTTCGTGGACCGAGTACGGCTCGCTGGTCGGCGTTCCGATCGAGCTCGGCGCCGCGAAGTAATCCCGACCAGACCTCCTACCCCTCAAGGACGTACCCCTATGTGTGGAGCACAGGCCGGCGGCCCGGACGCCTCGACCATCAAGCCCGGTGAGACCACGATCCAGGGCAGCGTGACCCGCGACGGCGAGCCCGTCACCGGTTACGTCCGCCTGCTGGACAGCACCGGCGAGTTCACCGCCGAGGTCCCGACCTCCGCGACCGGACAGTTCCGCTTCTACGCGGCCGAGGGCACCTGGACCGTGCGCGCCCTCGTCCCGGGCGCCACCGCGGACCGCACCGTCGTGGCCCGGAAGGGCGGACTGGCGGAGGTCGCCATCGCCGTCTGACGGCACGCTCACGGCGGGCCCGCGACCCGGGCCCGTACGGCCGGAGGGCCGCACCCCAGAGGTTTGGACGCCTTGGCTGTGGGGTGCGGCCCTTTGCCGCCGCCGCGGCGCGGCGGGCCCCGCACGGCCCTCCGCGCCGCCCTTCTTTCCGGCGCGCGGCGGTCTTACCGTGGAGGTATGGACGGGCCCGCGCACCGCCGGCTCACCCCGCCGCAGCGCCGCCGGCGCCGGTACTTCGCCCTGATGGGCGGGTGCCTGGCGCTGTTCGTGCTGGCCTGGAGCGTGGTGCGGCTGTGGTCGGTGCCGGCCGCGGTGGCGATGTGCGTGGTGGCGATGGTCATCCCGCCGTTCGCCGCGATGATCGGCAACCGCCGGGAGCCCGGCGAGCGCTGGTGGGACGAGTCCGGGGACCCGGAGTCGGACCGCTGGTGGCGCGAGCTGGACGACCGCGACGACGAGGAGCGCCGCCGGGGCTGAAGCGCCGCCGGCGGCCCGTAGCGCCTCTGGCCCGCCCGCTCAGTAGACCAGCGCCTGCACCCCGTCCGGCATGATCTCGCTGACGAAGAGCTGCGAACCGGCGATGCCCGCGCCCTCGATGAGGTCCTTCTCCTCGATCCCGCGCCGGGCCGCGCACTGGGTGCAGACCGTGATCGCCCCGCCGCCCGCGCGGATGCCCTCGATCAGCTCCGGCAGGGGCGCCGCGTGCGGCAGCTCGAACTCCGCCGCCTTGCCGGGCAGCGCGAACCACACCGATTCCCCGGTCAGCCACAGCGACACCTCGACGCCGCTGGCCACCGCCACCGCCGCCACCGTGAACGCCTGCGAGCACCGCTCGGGCGCGTCCGCGCCCGCCGTCACCTTGATCACCAGCTTCTTGGCCATGGGCCCAGCCTAGGCGCGGCGGGCGCCAGGAGGTGCGTACGGCCGCGGTGGACCTCACAGCGCCGCCGCCGCGGGCGCCGACTAGACTCGCAGGCGGTCCGTAACTCCTCACCTCCGCCCAAGGAGCGCGCTCGTGCTTGAGGCATTCTTCACCACCCTGCTGGTTCTGGTCGCCGTCGGCGTGATCGCGTTCGCCGGGCTGACCTGGAAGAAGCTGTACCAGGGCCAGCGCTGACCGCCCACCCCCGCCCTTGGGAGCGCCGCGCGCGCCCCTGCCGAAACCCGACAGATCGCCTGAGCTCATGATCGAGATCCCGTCCGACCTGAACCCGTCGCTGGTGCCGCTCGCCTTCCTCCTCGGCCGCTGGGAGGGCGCGGGCGTCTTCGACTTCCCCGGCGCCGACAAGTGCAACTTCGGCCAGGAAGTCGTCTTCAGCCACGACGGCCGCGACTTCCTCGAATACACCTCCCGCTCCTGGGTGCTCGACAGCGAGGGCAAGCAGGTCCGCCCGCTGGAGACCGAGTCCGGCTTCTGGCGGATCGACGCGGACCGCAAGGTCGAGGTCGTGATGACCCGCGACCAGGGCGTCGTGGAGATCTGGTACGGCGAGCTGGCCGACAAGAAGCCCCAGATCGACCTGGCCACCGACGCCATCGCGCGCACCGCGGCGGCCGGCCCGTACAGCGGCGGCAAGCGGCTCTACGGCTACGTCAAGGGCGACCTGATGTGGGTCGGCGAGCGCTCCACCCCCGAGGTGGCGCTGCGCCCGTACATGTCCGCGCACCTGAAGAAGGTCGCCGACCTCAAGGAGTGGGCCGAGAGCCTGCCCGACGACATGCCCGACGGCGTCTCCTTCTTCCGCCCCGACGGCACGCCGTACGAGGGCTGACCGCCCGCCGGGCCCGCGCGGCCCGGCCGGTGCCCGTCCGGCCGATGCCGCCGGGCACCACCGCACAACCGCACACGACGCGCCCCGCGGGGGAAGTCCGGTGAGAGTCCGGCGCTGACCCGCAACGGTAAGCGGAACGGCCCCGCCCGGGGCCGCGCTCCGCGAGCCCGATCGCCCGCGGCGGCGCCGGATCCTCACCAACTCGCCGTGGACTGCGAGGGGACGCCGCCGATCGCCCGGCTCCGGGCCGCCGCTCCTTTCCGTACGCACGCGGCCCGAGCCGAAGGCTGACCACCTTGGCGCGCACCGCCGCCCCCACCACCCCCGACCTCCGCGCCGGCCCGCCGGCCGCCCGTACGGGCCCGCCGGCCGGAGCGCTCGCCGCCGCCCTCGCCGCCGTGCTGCTCGTCTCGCTGCTGTGCGGGACCGCGCTCGGCGCCGCCGGCATCGGCTGGCCGCAGGTGCTGCGCCACCTCGGCGCCGGGCTGACCGGCGGCACCATCCGGCCGGACGAGACCGCCGCGTACACCATCGTGTGGGAGCTGCGGTTCCCGCGCGCGGTGCTGGCCGCGGTGGTCGGCGCCGGGCTGTCGGCGATCGGTGTCGCGGTGCAGGCGCTGGTCCGCAACGCGCTCGCCGACCCGTTCGTGCTGGGCATCTCCTCCGGCGCGGCGGTCGGCGCCAACGCCGTCCTCCTCTTCGGCGCGCTCGCGGCGCTGGGCGTGTGGGCGCTGTCGGTGTCCGCGTTCGCCTCGGCGCTGGCGGCGATGGCCCTGGTCTACGCCGCCGCCCGCACCGCGCACGGCCTGACCCCGATGCGGCTGGTGCTCACCGGCACCGCGCTGTACTACGGCTTCTCCGCGGTCACCACCCTGATGGTGTTCACCGCCGACCGCGGCGAGGCGGCCCGTTCGGCGATGATGTGGCTGCTCGGCAGCCTCAGCGGCGCCGGCTGGGGCTCCGTACCGATCGCCGCGCTGGCGGTCGCCGGGGCCCTGGTCCACCTGTGGTGCTCGGCCGGCCGGCTGAACGCGCTGGCGATGGGCGACGAGACCGCCGCCGCGCTCGGGGTGGACCCCGGGCGGCTGCGCCGCGAGCTGTTCGTGGTGGCCGCGGCGGCGACCGGCGCGGTGGTCGCGGTCAGCGGCGCGATCGGCTTCGTCGGGCTGATGGTGCCGCACGCCACCCGGATGCTGGTCGGCGCCGACCACCGCCGGGTGCTGGCCGTCGCCCCGCTGCTCGGCGCGGTCCTGCTGGTCTGGGTCGATCTGCTGTCCCGGGTGCTGCTGGCGCCCGTCGAACTCCCCGTCGGGGTGATCACCGCGGTGATCGGCGTGCCCTGCTTCGTGCTGCTGATGCGGCGGCGCGGCTACACCTTCGGAGGCGGTGCCTGATGCGGCTGGAGATCACCGGGGTGTCGGTGGAGGTCGCCGGGCGGCGCCTGGTCCACGACGTCACCCTCACCGCGGGCAGCGGGCGCCTCATCGGCCTCGTCGGCCCCAACGGCAGCGGCAAGTCGACGCTGCTGCGCTGCGTCTACCGGGCGCTGCGGCCGGCCGCCGGCGCGGTCCGCCTGGACGGCACCGATCTGCACGCGCTGACCGCCCGCGAGGCGGCCCGCCGGCTGGCCGCGCTGCCCCAGGAGGGCGGTACCGACTTCGACTTCACCGCCGCCGAGGTCGTCGCGATGGGCCGGCTGCCCCACCAGCGCGGCTCCGGCGCGCCCAGCGCCGCCGACCGGGAGATCTGCGCCCGCGCCCTGGAGCGGGTCGGCGCGGACCACTTGGCGCACCGCGGTTTCCTCGGCCTGTCCGGCGGCGAGAAGCAGCGCGTCCTGATCGCCCGCGCGCTCGCCCAGGAACCGCGCGTACTGGTCCTGGACGAACCCACCAACCACCTCGACATCGCCCAGCAGTTGGAGGTCCTGGCCCTCGTCCGGGACAGCCGCCTGACGGTGCTGGCCGCACTGCACGACCTCAACCTCGCCGCCGTGCACTGCGATGAGCTGTACGTCCTGGCCGGCGGGCGGATCGCCGCGTCCGGCCCGCCGCACGACGTCCTGACGCCAAAGCTGCTGGCCGAGGTCTTCGGCGTCCGCGCGCACCGCGTACCGCATCCCGAAACGGGCGCCGTCCAGCTGCTGTTCGACCGCCTGACCGAGAACGCGAGGACTTCCGTATGAGAACCGCTACCGTTGTCGTCGTCCGTAGCCGCCGCGTCCGTCGCCGTCGTATCGGGGCCCGTACGCGCCGTCCCGCCGCTCTGCTCGCCGTGCTGGCGCTCGGGCTGTCGCTCACCGGATGCGGCGCCCGGGTGGCGGAGGAGCCCGCCCGCCCCGGCGCCGCCGGCGGCGACCGCCCCGTCACCGTCACCAACTGCGGCGTGCCGACCACCTATCCGCGCACCCCGCGCCGGGTCGTCACCAACGACGTCGGCATCACCGAGATCATGTTCGCGCTGGGCCTGGAGGACCGGATGGCCGGTTACGTCATGCCCGACGACAAGGGCGATCTGAGCAAGGTCCCCTGGAAGGCCGCGTACGGCAAGGTCCGCTGGCTGTCGAAGAAGACCCTCACCAAGGAGATCGCCCTGGACGCCAAGGCCGATCTGGTCTTCGCCGGCTGGAACTACGGCTTCGGCGAGGGCAGCGGTCTGACCCCCGCCGCGCTGAAGAAGCTCGGCATCGACTCGTACGTCCTCACCGAGTCCTGCCACCACGCGGCCGGCGGCGGCGCCCGCGGTGTGATGCCGCCGCTGGAGGCGCTCTACACCGACCTGGCCGCGCTCGGGAAGCTCTTCGGCGTCGAGGACCGCGCGCAGGCCCTGATCCGCTCGTACCGCCAGCAGATCGCCGAGGCCGCCGCGAAGGCCCCGGCCCACCGGCCCACCGTCTTCCTCTACGACGACGGCCGGGACAAGCCGCTGACCGCCGGCCGCTACGCCGGGCCGCACGACATCATCACCAAGGCCGGCGGCGAGAACGTGATGGCGGACCTGGCGGACTCCTGGACCACCGTCGGCTGGGAGACCGTCGTCGCCCGCGACCCCGACGTCATCGTGATCAACAACTACGGCGAGACCTCGGCGGACCAGAAAAAGGCGTTCCTGGAGTCCTACGCCCCCCTGGCCAACGTCTCCGCGATCAAAAACCACCGCATTTACGTCATGGACTACGCCGAACTGGTCGAAAGCCCGCGCAACGCGGCCGCGGTCACCGACCTGGCCCGCTATCTGCGGAACGTACGCGCCGAATGAGCCGCGCGGCGTGCGCGCCACCTGCCGCCGTGGCGCGTGCGGGCCGCCGGGCGCCGCGGAGCGTGCGGGCCGCCGGACCGGCCTCCTACACTGGCCGTGTGGTGACCACCGACTGGCAGAGCGACCTCCGCAGGCGCGGCTACCGCCTGACCCCGCAGCGGCAACTGGTCCTGGAGGCCGTCGACAGACTGGAGCACGCCACTCCGGACGACATCCTCACCGAGGTCCGCAAGACCGCCGGCGGGGTCAACATCTCCACCGTCTACCGCACGCTGGAGCTGCTGGAGGAGCTGGGGCTGGTCAGCCACGCCCACCTCGGGCACGGCGCGCCCACGTACCACCTCGCCGACCGCCACCACCACATCCACCTGGTGTGCCGGGACTGCACCGACGTCATCGAGGCGGACCTGTCGGTCGCCGAGCCGTTCACCGCGACGCTGCGCGAGCGGTTCGGCTTCGACACCGACCTGAAGCACTTCGCGATCTTCGGCCGGTGCGCGGGGTGCAGCGGGCGGGCGGCGGAGGACGGCGGTGCCGGGGGCGGCCGGGCCGCGTCTGCCGAGGGCGGCGGGGCCGGGCGGGGTGCTCATGGTGCTCACGGGGGCGGGGCCGGCCGGGGCGCTCATGGTGCTCACGGCGGCGGGACCGCCCCGGGGAACGAGGGGACCGCCCCGGCGGACGGGTAGTACCCCCGCCCCTGGCCGTAGGCTGGGGCCATGCTGCGACATTCATCCGCCAGCCCCCTGCTGTCGCTGCCCGGCGCCGTCCCCGCCGAGGCCCCCGACGAAGGCGTCGCCGCGCACTACGGCGATCTGTTCCGGGAGCAACGCGCGCTCGCCGACGGCTCCGGCTTCGTGGACCTCTCGCACCGCGGTGTGGTCACCGTCAGCGGCCCCGACCGGCTGAGCTGGCTGCATCTGCTGCTGACCCAGCACGTCAGCGAACTCCCGCCCGGTCAGGCCACCGAGGCGCTGATCCTCTCCGCGCACGGCCACGTCGAGCACGCCGTCCAGCTCGTGGACGACGGCGGGACGACGTGGATGCACACCGAGCCCGGCACGCAGGAGGCGCTGATCGCCTACCTGGAGAGCATGAAGTTCTTCTACCGGGTCGAGGTCGCCGACCGCACCGGCGAGTTCGCCGTGGTCCACCTCCCGGCCGGCTCGATCACCGAGGCCCCGGAGGGCACCGTCGTCCGGGAGACCCCGCACGGCCGCGACCTCTTCCTGCCCCGCGCCGGGCTGGAGCCGTTCGCCGCGGCCCACGGGCCCGCGATCGGCATCCTGGCCCTGGAGGCGCTGCGCGTCGAGGCGCACCGGCCCCGTCTGGGCCTGGAGACCGACCACCGCACCATCCCGCACGAGGTCGGCTGGATCGGCGTCGCGGTCCACCTCCAGAAGGGCTGCTACCGCGGGCAGGAGACCGTCGCCCGGGTCCAGAACCTCGGCAAGCCGCCGCGCCGCCTGGTCTTCCTGCACCTGGACGGCAGCGACGTCCACCTCCCGCCGCACGGCACCCCGATCCGCCTGGCCGCCGACGGCCCCGAGGGCCGCCAGCTCGGCTTCCTCACCACCTCCGCCCGCCACCACGAACTCGGCCCCATCGCCCTCGCCCTCATCAAGCGCAACGTCCCCACGGACGCCCAGCTGCTCGCAGGCACGACGGCGGCGGCCCAGGAGGTGGTGGTGGAGCCGTAGGGGGCGTACGGGGGGGAACGAGTGCCTGTCGGGGCGGGGCGGGGCGGAATACCTTTCGCTCCTGATGCGTTGGGGCCCCGCAGGGGGCACTTCGGTCCCTTACGGGATCTGTTCGGCTGACCCCTACGGGCCCCGTTCGCCCGCCCGCGGGGTGCGCCTCGGGTGGTTCCGTGCCCGCGGAATACGTTGCGTACGCGCTGCGTTGAGGCCCCGCAAGGGGGCCTTCGGACCCTTACGGGATCCGTTCGGCTGCCCCCTACGGTGCCCGTTCTCCGCGCGAGGGGTACGCCTCGCGCCGGTTCGGGTCTCGCGGAATACGTTGCGGTTGCGCGGCGTTGGGCCCCGCAAGGGGGGCTTCGGGCCCCTACGGGATCCGTTCGGATCCCCCCTACGGCCCCCGTTCGCCCCGCCCCGCCCCTCTGCCCCCGGCTCCTCAGACCTCCAACAGCACCGTGAACGGGCCGTCGTTGGTGAGGGAGAGTTTCATGTCGGCGCCGAAGCGGCCGGTTTCGACGTGGGCGCCGAGGGCGCGGAGTTGGGTGACCACCTCGTCGACGAGGGGTTCGGCGACGGGGCCGGGGGCGGCGGCGTTCCAGGTGGGGCGGCGGCCCTTGCGGGCGTCACCGTAGAGAGTGAACTGGCTGATCACCAGGAGCGGCGCCCCGGTGTCCGAGCAGGACTTCTCGCCCTGGAGGATCCGCACCGACCACAGCTTCCGGGCGAGCTGCGCGGCCTTGGCCGGGGTGTCGTCGTGGGTGACGCCGACCAGCGCGCACAGCCCTTCCCCGACGATCTCGCCGACCGTCTCGCCCGCCACCTCGACGCGGGCGCCGTTCACTCTCTGCACCACAGCTCGCATACCCGCCATCATGCCGGGCCGCCCCGGCGCTCCGGAGCCGGTACCCCCACAAGGGCCGTTCGAGTGCCATGTCCCTGCACACGGAGCGTGCGGAGTGGCACGATGCGTGCACGCGGTGCGTTTCACGGACACCATGCCCTGGATGCGGCACCGGACGAGGGGACGGAACGATACATGACCACACTCGGCGCCGGCCGGACACCCGGCCCCGTGCCAACCGCCCGAACGGAACCGGCGGGCAGCCCGTCGCCGGCCCGCCCCACCCCGGCGTCCGGGCGCACCAGACCCCCCGCCCCGGAGACCGCGCTCACCCAGGACACCCCGCTCGCCCCGGAGACCGCGCTCACCCAGGAC
>NZ_LLZI01000015.1 GCF_001509485.1 Streptomyces sp. NRRL F-4489 | reverse complement strand
CCGCCCGGAGGCGGCCGGACGCCGGCCCCACACCCCCCCCCCCCAATAGCGCCCGCCCCGCCCCCCCCGCGCCGCGCGATATCCCCGACCGCCCCCCGCAAGGAGCTTGCCCCGTGACCCAGTACGACGCCGGCGAGGCGCCGCAGCCCGCCGCCCCGGCGCCCGGCACCGGCGAGGCGGCCTGGGGCGCGCCGGCCGGCGCCCCCCACCCGGCCCCGGCCGGCCCCGCCCCGGAGACGCCCGGCGAGCCGCCCCGCACCCCCGCGGTCACCCCGGCCGACGCCGCCGACGCCGCCCGGCTGGTCTCCTACGGCCTCCAGCCCAAGCTGCTGCCGGCCCGCGACGCCGACTACGCCGACCTGCTCCGCCGCTATCGGGACGAGCCCCCCTTCGCCCGGCTCGCCGACGCCGTCGCCGGCGGCCTCGGCCTGATCGTCCTGGAGGTCTCCACCCGCGCCGGGATGGCCGTCACCGCCGCCGAGGACTCCGTCTTCGCGGTCCGCATGGGCGACTACGCCCGCCGCGCCTCCGCCGACTCCGCCGACCGCTTCCTGCACGGCCTGGCCCATCTGGCCATCGCCGCCCTGGCGTTCCCCCGCCCCGAGGACCTGGCCGACGACGGCTACATCGGCCGGATCACCGTCAACGGCGTCGACGCCTTCGTCCGCCAGGCGTGCCGCCGCCTGGAGGAGCGCGCCGAGCAGGACGGCGAGAACACCGACCCGGCCACCGGCGCCCCCGGCCTGGAGTCCGCCTGGCGGGTCTACGCCCGGCGCAGCGCCACCGGCGCCACCAAGGACGCCCGCCGGCTGGCCGGTTCCACCACCGGCATCATCGCCAAGGCCGTCGCCTTCCTCGTCGACTCCGGTTTCCTCCAGCGCACCGGCGACGACGCCGGCGGCGCCTACCGCACCACCGCCCGCTACCAGCTCCAGGTCCGCGACATGGCCGGCACCGCCGCCATGGCCGAACTGCTGGAGCTGGGCATCGTCCCGGTCTCCGACGGCACCGCCACCCTGCTGCCCGGCGAGGAGAGCGACGACCTCGACCTCGTCGCCGAGGCCGGCCTGCCGTTCCACTCCGGCTGACCACCGCGCCCGCGCCCGCCCACCGACCCACCCACCACCACCAACGAGAGTCCGCCATGTACGAGCTGTCCCGGGTCCGCCTCTACTCCATCGGGCCCGCCGGTGCGCGCTACGCCGACACCGTCCTGGACCTGCGCGGGGTCGGCGCGCCGGTGCCCCAGCCCGCCCCGGCGCAGGCGGACTTCTTCGAGGACGAACCGGCCGGCCCGCCGCGCCGCCCGGCCCCGGCCGGCGTGCTCTTCCTGGAGAACGGCGGCGGCAAGTCCGTCCTGCTCAAGCTGATCTTCTCGGTGATGCTGCCCGGCCACCGCAACACCCTCGGCGGCGCCAGCTCCGGCGTGCTCCGCAAATTCCTGCTGGCCGACGACTGCGGCCACGTCGCCCTGGAATGGCAGCACGTCCTCACCGGCGAGACCGTCGTCGTCGGCAAGGTCAGCGAATGGCGCGGCCGCCAGGTCTCCAACGACCCCCGCAAGTTCGCCGAGGCGTGGTACAGCTTCCGGCCCGGCCCGGGTATGAGCCTGGACTCCCTGCCGGTCGCCGAGGCCACCCTCGTCCGCCCGCGCGCCGAGCAGGGCGAGGGCAGCTCCGGCGCGCACGGCCGGCGCCGCACCATGAAGGGCTTCCGCGACGCCCTCACCGAGGCCGGCAAGAACTACCCCAATCTGGACGTGGTCTGGGAAGAGGTCCACGAGCGCTGGAACGAACACCTCGGCGACCTCGGCCTGGACCCCGAACTCTTCCGCTACCAGCGCGAGATGAACGCCGACGAGGGCGAGGCGGCCGGCCTCTTCGCGGTCAAGAACGACTCCGACTTCACCGACCTGCTGCTGCGCGCCGTCACCGACACCCGCGACACCGACGGCCTCGCCGACCTCGTCCACGGCTTCGCCCACAAACTCGGCCGGCGCGCCGAGCTCACCGCCGAACGCGACTTCACCGCCGGCTCCCTGGACCTCCTCGCCCGGATCGCCGAGGCCGCCGAGGCCCGCGACCGGGCCCGCGAGGTGCACGCCGGCGCCGAGCGCCGCACCCGCGCCCTGGCCCAGCGGCTGCACGCCCGCGGCACCGAGGAGCGCGGCCGGGCCGCCGAGCTGGCCGAGGCGGTGGCCGGCGCCGCGCACCGCGTCACCGACGCCGAGCGCACCCGCGAGCGCCGCGCCCTGGTCTCCGCCGAACTCGCCTACCGCCACGCCTCGCTGGCCCTGGCCGCCGCCGAGAAGGGCGCCGCCGCCCAGCGCCGCGAGCTCAACGACGCCCGGACGCTGCACAGCGCCTGGCAGGCCGCCGAGATCGCGCTGCGCCACCGCGCCGCCGCCGACCGCTCCGCCCGCGTCGCCGCCGCCATCCGCGAGGCCGAACGGGACGCCGCCCCGGCCCTGGCCGCCCGCGCCACCGCCGCCGCCGACCTCGTACGCGCCCTGCACAGCGCCGCCGAGGCCGGGGAGCGGGTCGCCAACGAGGAGGAGGAGCGGTCCGCCGCCCTCCAGGAGGCCGGCGAGTCGGCGCACCGCGACGCCACCTCCGCCGCCACCCGCGCCCAGCGCGCCCGCAGCGAGGCCGAGCACCTCAAGCAGCGGCTCGCCGAGGTCGCCCAGGAGACCGAGGAGGCGGTCCGGGCCGGCTGGCTCGACGGCGCCGCCCACGACGCCGACCCGGCCCGCGCCGCGCTCGCCGCCTCGGACGCCGAGAAGACCGCCGTGGCCGCCTGGGACGCGGCCCGCGAGGACGCCCGCCGGGCCACCGAGCGGGCCCGCGAGGCCGCCGCCCGGCACTCCGCCGCCGAACTGGCCGCGGCCCGCGCCGAGGACGCCGCCCAGGCCGCCGAGCGCGCCCACGACGCCGAGCGCCGGGCCGCCGAGTCGATCGGCGCCGAACCGCGCCTGGCCGAACTCCTCGGCCTGCCCGAGGCGTCCGGCCTCCCGCTGCCCGGCCCGCGCACCGCCGACGGCGCCGGGCCGTCCGCCGGCACCGCCCGCCGCACCGGCGGCCCGCTCACCGCCGAGGAGGTGGACCGCGCCGCCGACGCCCTGCGCGAACTGCTCGACGATGGCGTCGCCGCCGCCGAGCGCCAGCTGTTCGACCTGCGCACGGCCGCCGCCGACGACGCCCGCATCCTGGGCGCGCTGGGCGACGGCGGGCTGCTGCCGCCCGGCCCGGACGTGCTGGCCGCGGTGGAGTACCTCGGCGAGCACGGCGTCCCCGCGCTGCCCGGCTGGCGCTACCTCGCCCAGTCCGTCGACCCCGCCGACCACGCCCGGGTGCTGGCCGCCCGCCCCGAGCTGGTCGACGGCGTGATCATCACCGACCCGGACACCCACGCCCGGGCCCGCGAGGTGCTCTCCCAGGCCGCGCTGCTGCCCCGTTCCACCGTCGCGGTCGGCACCGCCGCCGCCCTGCTCGCCCCCACCCCGCCGCAGGACGCCGAGGACACCGGCGTCTTCCTCGTCCCGCCCAACCCGGCGATGCACGACGAGTCCGCCGCCGACGAGGAGCGCCGCGCCCTGCGCGCCCGCGCCACCGCCCGCGACGAGGAGATCCGGGCCCTGGCCGCCCGGCTCGGCCAGGACCGCGCGCTCGCCGCCCGCCTCGCCTCCTGGCGCGCCGGCTGCCCGGCCGGCCGCCTCGCCGAGCTGGCCGAGGCCGCCGCGGCCGCCCGTACGGCCGCCGAGGAGGCCGCCGCCGAGCTGGCCGAGGCCCGCGCGGCCCGCGCCGAGACCGAGGAGACCGCCGCCGAGGCCACCCGCGTCCGCGACGAGCGGCAGGAGGCCGCCCAGCGCGCCCGCCGCACCGCCGACCTCCTCGCCGGCCTCGCCCACCGCCTCCGCGAACGGGCCGGCTGGCAGTCCCGGATGCGCGAACTGGCCGATGAGGCCGCCGAGTTCGAGGCCCGCGCCGAGGAGTGCGTGGACCGCGCCCGAGCCGCCGACGAGGACCGCCGGGCCGCCCAGCGGGCCGCCGACGACGCCCGCCGCACCGCCCGCGCGCTGCGCGCCGAGCGCGCCGAGATCGCCGGCGTCCCCGACGACCTCGGCGACGCCCCCGAGGCGCCCACCGCCTCGCTGCCCGCGCTCCGCGAGGCGTACCGCGCCGCCTCCCAGCTCTACGAGAAGGTCGGCGTCGGCGCCGATCTGCGCGCCGAGCAGGCCCGCGCCGAGGGCGACGAATCCGCCGCCCTGGCCGAGCTGAACCGCCTCACCAACAAGGTCCGCACCCGCGCCGAGCAGCTGCTCCAGAGCCCGGACGCCGCCGACGGCCCGTCCCGCCAGGCCGCCGCGGCCCGCGCCGAGTCGCTGGTCCAGATGCTGGAGAGCCGCGCCTCGGCCGCCAGCGAGCAGCTGGGCCGGCTGCGCGGCGAGGCCGAGCGGCTGGCGCCCGCCGACGGCGAGGCGCACACCGAGCTGCCCGAGGAGCTGGTGCCCGCCGACGCCGAGGGCGCCAAGGAGCTGCTGCGCACCGCCAACGCCGAACTGGCCACCGCCACCGAGGCGCTGGCGGCCGCCCGCGACGGGCACGAGGAGCTGCTGCGCGCCCACCGCGCCGCCGAGGACGCCGCCGGCGGCTTCGACGAGACCGCCGCGCTGCTGCGCGATCTGCTGCGCGACCATCCGGACGCCGAGGAGGGTACGGAGGCGCCGGCCGACCCGTATCCGGGCAGCCCGGCCGAGGCCCGGCAGGCCGCCGCCGAGTCCCGCCGCTCGCTGCGCGGCTGCGCCGCCGACCTCTCCGCCGCCGAGGCCGCGGTCCGCGAGGCCGCCGACGTCCTCGTCCGGCACGCCAACTCCACCCGCTACGAGCAGGTGCGCACCCCCGCCCGGCAGCAGATCCGGGAGCTGCCCGCGGCGGCCCTGCCGGACCACGCCGCCAAGTGGGCCGAGGCGTTCGCGCCCCGCCTGCGGGTGCTCACCGACGAACTCGCCCAGCTGGAGCGCAACCGCGACTCCATCGTGGACCGCCTCCGCGGCCTGGTGGAGTCCTCGCTGACCACCCTGCGCTCGGCCCAGCGGCTCTCCCGGCTCCCCGAGGGCCTGGGGGAGTGGTCCGGCCAGGAGTTCCTGCGGATCCGCTTCGAGGACCCGGACCAGGCCACCCTCACCGAGCGGCTCGGCGAGGTGATCGACGAGGCGACCCGCGCCGCGGTGCGCAAGAACAGCGATCTGCGCCGGGACGGGATGTCCCTGCTGCTGCGCGGGGTGCACGCCGCGCTCCAGCCGCGCGGGGTCGCGGTGGAGATCCTCAAGCCGGACGCGGTGCTGCGCGCCGAGCGGGTCCCGGTCGGGCAGATGGGCGATGTCTTCTCCGGCGGCCAGCTGCTGACCGCCGCCATCGCCCTGTACTGCACGATGGCCGCGCTGCGCAGCAACGACCGGGGCCGGGACAAGCAGCGGCACGCCGGCACGCTGTTCCTGGACAACCCCATCGGCCGGGCCAACGCCACGTATCTGCTGGAGCTCCAGCGGGCCGTCGCGGACGCCCTCGGCGTCCAGCTGCTCTACACCACCGGCCTGTTCGACACCACCGCGCTCGCGGAGTTCCCGCTGGTCATCCGGTTGCGCAACGACGCGGACCTGCGCGCGGGCCTGAAGTACATCAGCGTCGAGGAGCATCTGCGCCCCGGCCTGCCGCAGGTCGATCCGGCCGCGGAGACGGTGCACGGGCAGATCACCGCGACCCGGATGTACCGGCGGCCGGACCAGGGGGCGGAGGCGGGGGTGCCGGCCGGGGGGTGAGCGGCGGGGACCTGGGGCGGCGCCTTTCTGTGCGGCCGGGCGTCGGCCGCCGCCCCCGGCCTCAGCCGCCGTACCCCATCCGCCGCGAGAGGTCCGCGGCTGCCCGTACCGACGCCGCCGCCAGCTCCGGCAGCCGCTCCCGGGCCATCCGGTAGGCGGGCCCGGAGACCCCGATCGCCCCGATCACCGACCCGTCGTAGGACCGCACCGGCGCCGCGACGGCGTTCAGACCCTCCTCGAACTCCTCGGCGGTCCGGGCGAATCCGTCCGCCAGCACGTCCGCCAGCTGCTCCCGTACGGCGCCGGGCGCGGTCAGGGTGTGCGCGGTGAACCGCGGCAGCGGACGGCCCAGCAGCGCGTCCCGGCGGTCCCGGGGCAGATGCGCCAGCAGGACCTTGCCGCTGGCGGTGGCGTGCAAAGGGGTGCGGCGGCCCAGCCAGTTGAAGGCGGTCACCGCGGCCGAGCCCCGGGCCTGCATGATGTTGACCGCGGCGTCGCCGTCGAGCACCGCGATGTTCGCGGTCTCGCCGGTGCCGTCGGCCAGCGCCCGGCACACCGGCTGGCCCTCCTGCGAGATGTCCAGCCGGATCGCCGCCGCCCCGGCCAGCCGCAGCACCCCCGTACCCAGCACGTACTTGCCGCGCTCCTTCTCCTGCTCGACCAGCCCCCGGCTCTCCAGGACGCCCAGGATCCGGAACGCGGTCGACTTGTGCACGCCCAGCTCGGCGGCGAGTTCGGTGACCCCGGCCCCGCCGAGCCGGGCCAGGCTCTCCAGCACGCTCACCGCGCGCTCCACGGACTGCACGGACCCGGCCGCCCGCCGCTCGTCGCCGTGCTCCGCCGCCGTACCGGTCGTCTCCGCCATGGCTCCCGCCTTCACCCCCGCCGCCCCCGGAGGGCACGTCCGGGGGCCGTTCCCCGGGCGGCCCCGGCGGGGCCGGACCCGGCTCGGATTCCGCTCGCGCACCACGCGCCGCGATGCGTGAGCGACGGGTGATGACGCGTGAGCGACGGATGATACCGAGCGGCCGGCCACCGGGCGGCTCCCGGCCGGGCGTCCGCGTACGCGTACGACGGGCGCACGCGGGCCCGCGCGGCCCCGCGCGTACGACGGCCCCCCTCGGCCCCGCGCGCCGTCAGGCCGCCGCGCGGTCCGTCCCCGCCTGCCCCCGCGGCTCTCCGGCGCGCTCCCGGCGGCGGGCCTGCCGCCGCTCCCGGCGCAGCTCCCGGGCGGTGCTGCTCGGCTCGGACCGGACGCCGTGCCGCTGGATCCACACCTGGCGCGTCACCCAGACGTCCAGCACCGCCCACGTCGCCACGATCGTGCTGGCGACCGTCATGAGCACCGCGGGGAACGCGAACAGCGAGCCCGCGAGGGTGCACAGGAAGGCCACCATGGCCTCGACCAGGGTCACCGCCACGACGAGCACCGCGCGGACCGCGGCCGTCCGCACCGGGTCGGGCATCCGGCGCCGGGCCGCCGCCTCCTCCTGCCACAAAGGACGCCTGCCGCCGTCCATCGCGTCACACTCCCCGTACTCGCCCGGCCCCCGCCCCGGCAGTCCGACTCCTTGGCGGCTGCCCGGATTTCACCGGATACATGCCACACCCACCGGGCTTCTGTCCACTCCGCCGTCCCCCACTCCGGCCACGCACCGGAGCGCGCCGAAGCACCCGCCGGGGCCGCCGCCCGCCGCACGCCCGGGTGGCCATAGCCACACTCGGCGGCCCGCGGTCCGGGCATCGCCGGACAAGTCATGACGATCCCCTCCCGCCCGCGCGCCCGGCCCGTCCGCCGGGCCTCGGATCGGCCCCCCGACAGTAGTAGGCTCGCGCCGCTGTTGACGGAACACCATCCCCGGCGCCGGGGTTGACGTAGGGGAGGCCATGCGCTTTCGCGGGAAGTCGGTCCGCCGGAAGATCGTGGCGCTGCTGCTCGTGCCGCTGGTGTCCCTGACCGTCATGTGGAGCGTCACCACCTACGTCACCGGCCGCCAGGCGAATCAGCTCCTCGACGTCGGCAACGTCGTCCGCGGTCTCGGCTACCCCGTCGAGGACGTCATCCAGACCCTCCAGCGCGAGCGCCGCCAGAGCCTGCTCTACCTCGCCGACCGCCGCGGCGCCACCGCGCTGACCGAGCTGCGCGGCCAGAGCCGCGCCACCGACGACGCCGTGGACCGCCTGCGCGCCGACGTCGGCACCCAGGACGCCCGCTCCGACCTCACCGGCGAGGCCGGCCGCCGGGTCGACGCCTTCGTCAAGGGCCTGGACGGCCTCGACGCGCTGCGCGCCCAGGTCGAGGACAACCGCCTCGGCCGCGACGAGGCCCTGGAGTCCTACGACGCCCTCGTCGACCCCGGATACGACCTGCTCGCCGCGCTCCACGCCCTGGAGAACGTCGAGATGGACAAGCAGGGCCGCGCGCTGGTCAACCTCACCCGCGCCCGCGAGGCGTTCGCCCGCGAGGACGCCCTGATGTCCGCGGTCCTCGCCTCCGGCAGCATCTCCGCCCACGACCAGCGCGAACTGTCCGACCGGGTCGCCGAGCGCCGCATCCTCTACAGCACCAACCTCCCGCTCCTGCCCGCCACCGACCGCGGCGTCTACGACGACTACTGGCACTCCGCCGCCGCCCGCGAACTGACCTCCTACGAGGACCGCGTCATCGGCGCCGACCCGGCGACCGCCGCGCGCGCCGTCAACGCCGACCGCTGGAACACCGCCGCCGAGAAGGTCCTCGGCGACCTCGCCCGGATGGGCAAGGACGCCGGCGAGCGCTACCAGGCGCGCGTCGAGCCGATCGCCACCAGGATCGTCCTCAAGGCGCTGGCCACCGGAATCCTCGGCTTCCTCGCACTGCTGGTCTCGGTCATCGTCTCGCTGCGGATCGGCCGCCGGCACGTCCGGGACCTGACCCGCCTGCGCAAGACCGCCCACGAGGTCTCCGGCGTCCGGCTGCCCAGCGTCATGCGCCGGCTGGCGGCCGGCGAACGGGTCGATGTGGAGGCCGAGGCGCCCCGCGAGGAGTTCGGCCCGGACGAGACCGGCCAGGTCGGCCAGGCCCTCAACACCCTCCAGCGGGCCGCCGTCGAGGCCGCCGTCAAACAGGCCGAGATGCGCCGCGGCGTCTCCGAGGTGTTCGTCAACCTCGCCCGCCGCAGCCAGGTCCTGCTGCACCGCCAGCTGACCCTCCTCGACGCCATGGAGCGGCGCACCGAGGACACCGACGAACTCGCCGACCTCTTCCGCCTCGACCACATGACCACCCGCATGCGCCGGCACGCCGAGGGCCTGGTCATCCTCTCCGGCGCGGCCCCCTCCCGGCAGTGGCGCAAGCCCGTCCAGCTGATGGACGTGGTGCGCGCCGCGGTCGCCGAGGTGGAGGACTACGAGCGCATCGAGGTCCGCCGGCTGCCCCGGCTCGCGGTGGACGGGCCCGCGGTCTCCGACCTGACCCACCTGATCGCCGAACTCCTGGAGAACGCCACCGTCTTCTCCCCGCCGCACACCGCCGTCCAGGTCGTCGGCGAACGCGTCCCCAGCGGCTTCACCCTGGAGATC
Source organism: Streptomyces sp. NRRL F-4489 (assembly GCF_001509485.1). GTDB lineage: Bacteria > Actinomycetota > Actinomycetes > Streptomycetales > Streptomycetaceae > Streptomyces. The sequence goes on along the minus strand of NZ_LLZI01000015.1, from coordinate 9,167 downwards.
CACGACCGCGGGCTGGGCATGGCCCCCGACCAGCTGCTGGACGCCAACCTCCGGCTCGCCGAGACCCCCGAGTTCGAGCTCTCCGACACCGACCGGCTCGGCCTGTTCGTGGTCAGCCGGCTCGCCCAGCGGCAGGGGGTCCGGGTCTCCCTCCAGCCCTCGCCGTACGGCGGCACCACCGCGGTGGTCCTCATCCCCGGCGCGCTGCTCACCGAGGGCGGCGACGGTGGCCGGGACACCGGCCGGACCGCCGTTTCCACCGGCCCCGCGGACGACGCGCCGGACACCGGCGACGACGCCCCCGCCCTCGACCCGCTGGCCCAGATCCCGGTGCCGCTGCCCCGGCGCGTCCGCCGGGACGGCGCCGAGGACGCCCCGGCGGAGCGCGACCGGCCGCCCGCCCGGCCCCGGCCCACCGCCGTCCCGTCCGGTGAGCAGCACCAGCAGGCCGGCGACCAGGCACCGACCGGCGCCCCCGCCCCGCTGCCGCGCCGCGCCCGCCCGCCGGTGCTGGTGTCCGACCACGGCCGTACGGTGGACGGGGCGCGTACGGCCGACGGCCCGCGCGCCGCGGACCGTTCCCCGGAAGCCGGGGAAGCCCCGGACGCTCCGGACCGCGCTCCGGAACCGCCCGCCACCACCCCCCAGGGCCTGCCCCGCCGCGTCCGCCAGGCCAGCCTCGCGCCGCAGCTCAGGACCGACCCGGCCGGCGGGCCCCCGGCGGACCGTCCGGCCGGACCGGCCGGACCGGCCGCACCGGCCGCCCCGCCCGCCGCCGACCGCGATGCCGAGGCCGTCCGCTCCCGGATGTCCTCGCTCCAGCGCGGCTGGCAGCGCGCCCGCCGGGAGCACGGCGAGGCCCCGCAGACCCCCGCATCCCCGGACCCGGGCGCCGGCGACGCCGCCCCCGGGGACGCGAGCGCACCACGAACGACATCGGGAGAGGACGGTCCATGACCGCACCGAAGGCAACAGCGACCACCGCCGTCTCGCCGCACGGATCCGGCGAGCTGAACTGGCTCCTGGACGAGCTGGTCGAGCGGGTCGGCAGCATCCGCAAGGCACTGGTCCTCTCCAGTGACGGCCTGGCCACCGGCGCCTCCAAGGACCTCACCCGCGAGGACAGCGAGCACCTGGCCGCGGTCGCCTCCGGCTTCCACAGCCTGGCCAAGGGCGTCGGCCGGCACTTCGACGCCGGCCAGGTCCGCCAGACCATGGTCGAGCTGGACGACGCGTTCCTCTTCGTCAGCGCGGCCGGCGACGGCAGCTGCCTGGCGGTGCTCGCCGACGCCGACTCCGACATCGGGCTGGTCGCCTACGAGATGACGCTGCTCGTCAAGCGCGTGGGCACGCACCTGGGCACCGCGCCCCGGTCCTGACCCACCGCCCGAGTACGACTACGGTGGCGCCATGACCGATCAGGACGGCCGGCCGGGACCGGGACGGGAGCCGGCCCGCTGGTTCGACGACGAGGCCGGCCCCGTCGTCCGCCCGTACGCGATGACGCGCGGGCGCACCCGCACGGCCGCCGAGGACCGGCTGGACCTGATCGCGCTGGTCATCGCGGAGAGCCGCGCCGAGGAGCCGATCACCGACCAGACGCTCTCCCCGGAACACCTCGACATCGTCGAGCTGTGCCGGGAGGCGCCGCAGTCGGTCGCCGAGCTGGCGGCCGAGTTCGACCTGCCGGTCGGCGTGGTCCGGGTCCTGATCGGCGATCTGCTGGACGCCGGGCTGGTGCACGTCACCCGCCCGGTGCCGCCGGCCGAACTCCCCGACGCGGACGTACTGCGCGAGGTCATCGACGGCCTGCGCGCCCTGTGACGGCCCGCCGCCCACCCGACCGAGAGGAGCCCGCCGCCATGGCCGCCACCCCCGCGCCGCACGACCCCGGGCCCGGCGAAACCGCGCCGGACGCCCCCCTCGAACGCCTCCGGATCCCCGCCGGACCGCACACCTTCGACGCCCTGGCCTGCGGACCGGCCGGCGGCGAACCGGTGCTGCTGCTGCACGGCTGGCCCGAGTTCGCCGACTCCTGGCGCGCCGTGCTGCCCGCCCTCGGCGCCGCCGGCTACCGCGCGCTCGCCGTCGACCAGCGCGGCTACTCCCCGGGCGCCCGCCCGCCCCGCATCGCCGACTACGCCGTCCCGGAACTCGTCGCCGACGCGCTCGCCGCCGCCGGCACCCTGGGCACCGGCCGCTTCCACCTCGTCGCGCACGACTGGGGCGGCATCGTCGCCTGGGCCCTGGCCGGCGCCCACCCCGAGCGGCTGGCGTCGCTGACCGTCCTGGCCACCCCGCACCCGGAAGCGCTCGACCGCGCCGCCGCCGGCGACCCCGACCAGCACCGCCGGCTGGACTACGTCCGCTTCTTCCGCCGCCCGGACGGCGCCGCCGAGGGCGCGCTGCTCGCCGACGGCGCGGCCCGGCTGCGCGCCGTCTACGGCGGCCAGGTCCCCGCCGACCTGGTCGAGGCCAACGTCCGCCGGCTCGCCCAGCCGGGCGCGCTGACCGCCACCCTGAACTGGTACCGCGCCCCCGAGCGGGTGCTCTCGGTGCCCGCCGGCCGGATCACCGTCCCCACCCTCTTCCTGTGGGGCAGCGAGGACCCGGCCCTGGGCCGCACCGCGGCGGAGGCGACGGGGGAGTGGGTGGACGGCCCCTACCGCTTCGCGGAGCTGACCGGCGCCGGCCACTGGCTGCCGGAGGAGGACCCGGCCCGCGTCGTCCCGGAGATCCTCGGCCACCTCGCCGCCCACCGGCGGAACTGAGCCGCCCGCACGGTCCTTTTGGGACGGTTGGCGGGCCTCTGCCCGCCGGCCCCGCCGATCGGACGGGACCTCAAGTGGGCGCCGTGGGGCCCACGTTGTACGGTGCACTGACGGCCGCCGCCGGTGGCCTACCCGCACCCGGTACGGCCGCGCGCCGTCCCGGTGCCCCTCCCGCGTCCCCGGTCAATCAGGAGAAGGAATCGCATGGTCTTCGGGCGTTCCGAGCGCCGCCGCCGGCCCGGGCCGGCCGAGCCGGTCACGCTCAAGATCCTCGTCGCCGGCGGCTTCGGCGTCGGCAAGACCACCCTGGTCGGCGCGGTCAGCGAGATCCGGCCGCTGCGCACCGAGGAGCGGCTGACCGAGGCCGGCCGCCCGGTGGACGACCTGCACGGCGTCGAGGCCAAGTCCACCACCACCGTCGCCATGGACTTCGGCCGGATCACCGTCCACGACGGCCTGGTCCTCTACCTCTTCGGCACCCCCGGCCAGGACCGCTTCTGGTTCCTCTGGGACGACCTGGCCGGCGGCGCGCTCGGCGCGGTGGTGCTCGCCGACACCCGCCGGCTGGCCGACAGCTTCGCCGCCATCGACTACTTCGAACGCCGCGGCCTGCCCTTCGTCGTCGCCGTCAACTGCTTCGACGGCGCCGACCGCTACCCCGCCGAGGCGGTCAGGGACGCCCTGGACCTCGACCCGGCGGTACCCGTACTGCACTGCGACGCCCGGGAGCGGGACTCCGCCCGGGACGTGCTGATCGCCGTCGTCGAGCACGCCATGCGGCGCAACGCCCGGCACCCGGAGCCCGCGCTGCCCTGACCGGGCGCGGAGCCGGACGGCCCCCCCGCCGCCCGGAAGCGGGCCGTCCGCCGGCGCGCCCGGGCCTTCGCTCCTGGACGTCACGGCCGCGCGGGGCACGGCAGCGGGGGAGCCCCCGGGCCGCCCGGCGCCCCCGGCCCCCCGGGGACCGCGCCGCGCCGCACCTCGGTGCCCTCCGCGCCCGGCCGCCCCACCACCCAGCTCGCCCCCGGCAGGTCCTTGGCGGCCTTCTTCAGCGGCGCCAGCGCGGCCGCCGCCGCACCGTGCCCGGTGACGCTGCCCGGCGGGCACACCACCGTCGCCAGCGACAGCGTCACCGGCCGCCCGCCCGCCGACCACGCCACGTCCAGCAGCCCCTTGGCGAACGGCTCCAGCCGGTCCGGCTCGGCCAGCACCAGGAAGTCGTCCCCGCCGATGTGCCCCACCCGGCTCGCCGGCTCGTCCGCCGCCACCTCCGCCAGCGTCCGCCCCACCGCCCGGATCAGCTCGTCGCCGGCCGCGAACCCGGCGCCGTCGTTGACCTGCTTGAAACCGTCCACGTCCAGCCAGCTCAGGGCGAACTCCCGGCCCTCCGCGATCCGCCGGTCCACCTCCGCCATCACCGCGTCCGAACCGGGCAGCCGGGTCAGCGGGTTGAGCCGCGCCGCCTCCTCCACCCGGCTCTCCGCCAGCGCCCGCAGGATGTCCGCCAGATGCACCACCCCGATGCACCGGCCCCGCTCGTCCACCACCGCCACATCGTCGCCGGTGCGGTCCCGCTCACCGTCCGCGATCATGTCCAGCACCTGCCAGGCGGTGGCGTCCGCGCCCACCGTCCGCGGCCGGTCCGCCAGCCGCAGCGCCGGCCGGTCCGCGTACAGCGCGTGCCCGTAGCGTCCGGACAGCGACAGCAGGAACCGGTCGCGGTTGATCGCCCGCACCGGCACCCCGTCCGCGTCCACCAGCAGCACCCCCGACACCCCTGGGAATCCGGTCAGATGGCTGCGCACCGCGCCCGCCGACGCCGACATCGGCAGCAGCGCCGCCGGCTGGAGGAACTGCGCCACCGGCGGCCCCGACGCCGGCCGGTCCGGCGCGGCCCGGCCGGGCACCGCCGGCGGATCCGGGAGGTACACCTCCGCCGCCGCCCGCCGCGACGGCGGCGCGAACAGATGCCCCTGCGCCAGCTGCACCCCCGCCTGGCGCACCGCCGCGTACTCCCGCTCGGTCTCCACCCCCTCGATCGCCAGCAGCCCGCCCACCCGCTCGCACAGCTGCCGCATCGCGGCCACCACCGCCTGCCGCCCCGGGTCCCGCGCCAGCCCCGCGCACAGCGAACGGTCCAACTTGACCAGGTCCGGCGCCAGTTCACCCAGCAGCCGGAGCGGCAGCCCGCCGTCCCCGACCCCGTCCGCGCAGATCCGGTAGCCCTCGTCGCGCAGCCCCGCCACCGACGCCAGCAGCTCCTCCTCCGGAAGCCCGGTGAACGGGCCGACCAGATCGAGGGTGATCTCCCACGGCCGCCGCCCCGCGGCCCGCACCGCAGCGCCCAGCGGCGCCAGCCCGGGCCGCCGCGCCACCGTCCCCGCGCACACATTGACGTGCAGCGGCAGCGGCGTCTCCTGCTCGGCCGCGGCCCGCACCGCGCGCGCCGCCAACTCGGCGTCCAGATCGGGGCAGTGACGCGCGCACGACAGCACGTCGGTCTCGCCGTCCTCGGGGCGGGCGAGGGTCTCCAGCGCGGCGACCGAACCGGTCGCGAGATTCACCACGGGCTGGAAAGCGAAGCGGAGCTGGTCCGTCCAGGCAGGCACGGCAGCAGGATGCCGCCCCCGGGGCGCCGGCGGCGCGTCGTTCACGCACTGTTCACGCACCCTTCCGGAGCGTACGGGAGCGGGATCGGGGGCGCGCCCGTCGCACGCGCCCCCGCCCCGGGAGCCGGTGGCGCGGCGCCCTTTGGTGTCAGTGCCGCAGCGAACTCCGCGCCACCGGGAAATCGAAATACGTGTCCGGGAACGTCTCCGGCGTGAAGGTGTAGTGCCACCACTCGTCCGCGTAATTCACGAACCCGGCCCGCTCCAGCCCCGACTTCAGCAGCAGCCGATTCGCCCGCTGCTTGCCCTTGATCCGCGGGTCGAGGGTGTGCGCGAGGGTGTCGAAGCAGTCGAATCCGGTGCCCATGTCCAGCGAATTGTCCGGGAAGCGCTCGGCCTTGGGCCCGAAGCACGGCGTCAGCGGCTCCCCGGGCACATATGGCCTGGTCGGCAGGGCCGGCAGCCGCACCAGCGTCAGATCCACCGTACTGCCCCGGCTGTGCCCGGACTTCTCCGCGATATAGCCGTCCCGGAACAGCACCGACTTGTCCACCCGCGGATAGAATTCCGCCTTCATCCGCTGGTCGGAAAGGTCCTTCGCCCAGGACACGAAATGATCCACCGCCCGCTGCGGGCGATAGCAGTCGTAGACCTTCAGGGAATACCCGCGCCGCAGGAAGGAAATCTGCGCCCGGTGCAGGGCCTGGGCCGCGTCCCGGGTCAGGACGCACATCGGCTGCCGGTAGCCGGTCACCGGTACGCCCATGAAATCGTGCGGGGTCGCGTACCGGATCTCCTGGAGGATCGTGGGGTCGACGTCGCGCAGCGCCACGAACTCCCCGGGCGCCTTCGGATCCTTCGGGGCTTTCGGGTCCCGGGCGCCCGGCGTGGTGCCCGCGTCCGCGCCCGGTCCCGCGCCGGCGGCCCGCGGCGGCGGTACGGTCGCGGGCTCCCCAACGGGCGCCGCGGCGGCGCTCGACGGCAGCGCGGTCAGGGGCAGCAGCGCGGCGGCAGCGGCGGCCAGGCCGCGCCGGATAACAGCGAGTCTCGGCATGGCCCCCGTCTACCAGGCGCGGCCCGCCCCGGGGAAGCCCCCGGTCGGCACCGGTCCACCACCCCCGCGCCCCAACGGGCCCGCCCCGCCGCCCCGTTAGCCACCGGCCGCCCCGCCGCCCTCCCCGGGCAGCCCCCGCACCCGCACCGGATACCCCGCCGGGCTCCCGTCCCGCCGCTCCACCACCACCCGGCCCCCCTCCCACCGCGAGGTGAACCGCTCCACCGCCGGCCGCCGCCAGCCGTCCCCGCCGTCCGGCACCACCACCCCGCCGCCGGTCCGCCCGGCCGCCGGCGCCCACACCTCCAGCTCCGTCCCGCCGTCCGCGCCCGCCACCGGCAGCACCGCACCGCCCCGCGCCAGCACCGGAATACGGGACAGCGGCGCCTCCACCCACACCCGGCCCGGCCCGTCGTACGCCCGCCCGGTGGCGGTGTCGTACCACCGGCCGCGCGGCAGCCGCACCGCCCGCCGCACCGCGCCCGCCTCCAGCACCGGCGCCACCAGCAGCGCGTCCCCCAGCAGGAACGCGTCCTCGCAGTCCCGCAGCGCCCGGTCGCGCGGCGCCCCCCACCACACCGGGCGCGCGTACGGCGCCCCCGACAGCCGGGCCAGCTGCGCCAGCGTCAGGAAATACGGGAGCAGCCGCGCCCGCTCCCGCAGCGCCGCCCGCGCGTGCTCCAGCACCTCCGGCCCGAAGGCCCACGGCTCCCGCCGCCCCGCCCAGAGCGCCGAATGCGTCCGGAACAGCGGCAGATACGCGCCCAGCTGGAACCACCGCAGATACAGCTCCGGCGACGGCACCCCCGAGAACCCGCCCACGTCCGGCCCGCTGTACGGCACCCCGCACAGCCCCAGCCCGATCACCAGCGACAGCGACGCCCGCAACCCCGGCCACCCGGTGGCCACATCCCCCGACCACGTCCCCCCGTACCGCTGCATCCCCGCCCACCCCGACCGGGAGAACAGGAACGGCCGCTCCCCGGGCCGCAGTTCGCACAGCCCCTCATAGGCCGCCCGCGCCATCGCCAGCCCGTAGACGTTGTGCGCCTCCCGGTGGTCGCCGCCGCGCCCCTCCAGGTCGTGGCGCGCCGACCGGGGCAGCGTCGGCTCCCCGAACGCCGCGAACGACACCGGCTCGTTCATGTCGTGCCAGAACCCCGCGAAGCCCTGCGCCAGCCGCTCCGCGTACAGCGCCCCCCACCACTTCCGCACCCGCGCGTCGGTGAAGTCCGGATACGCCGACTCACCCGCCCACACCACCCCCCGCACCTCGCGCCCCCGCGCGTCCCGGACGAAGGCGTCCACCGCCGCCCCGCCGTCGTAGACCGCGTTCCCCGGCTCCGCCTTCACCGCCGGGTCCACGATCGACACGAGGCGCACGCCCGCGTCCCCCAACTCCCGCGCCAGGCCCGGCAGATCGGGGTACTCCGCGCGGTCCACGGTGAACACCCGGTGCCCGTCGTAGTGGTCGATGTCCAGATGGACCGCCGACAGCGGCAGCCCCCGCTCCCGATAGCCCGCCACCACCCGCCGCACCCCGTCGGCGCCGCCGAACCCCCACCGGGCGTGCTGGTACCCCAGCGCCCACCGGGGCGGCACGGCCGCCGCCCCGGTGAGCGCCGTCCACCCCGCCAGCACCCGGGCCGGCGTCCCCGCCAGCACCCAGTACCGCAGCGGCCCGCCGTCCATCCGCAGCTCGCACGTCCCCGGCCGGTCGTGCCCCGACCCGGCGCCCTCCGCCCCCTCGCGCAGCAGCACCCGGCCGTCCCAGGAGCTGTCGTGGAACACCAGGTGCGTCCCCGCGTCCGCCACCACCAGCTGCACCGGCATCGTCAGGTACAGCGGATCGTCGCCCGGCCGGAACGCGCCGCCCGGATCGGTGTTCCACAGCCGGTACACCCCGTCCCGCAGCCGCGGCCCGCCCGACCGGCCGCCCAGCCCGAAGAACCGCGCGTCCGCCGCCACCTCCGACCGCTGCACCCACCGCGACCCGGCCGCGCCCCCGCAAGGCCCGCCCCCGTCCGCCCCGGCCTCCGGGCCGGCACCGCCGCCCCCGTCCACCGGGCCGCCCGCCGCACCCTCCGCCACCCGGTCCCACCACCGCGGCGGCAGCTCCCGCCGCAGCATCGCCCCACCCGGGGTCCGCACCTCCACCGCGCCGTACCGGGACACCACCACCAGCACCCGCTCCGAGACGATCCGCCAGCCGCCCCCGGTATCCGGCTCCAGCACCACCCGCGGATCCACCTCGGGACACGCCCCCGCCAGCGCGTACGACGGCTCCGGCCCGGCCCCGTCCCAGCCGCAGAAGACCGCCCCGCCCGCCGCCACCCGCACCCGCAGCGACGCCCGCGCGAAACGGATCACCCCGCCGCCCGGCAGCGGCTCCGCCCCGCACGCCTCACCCGGCACCCGCGCCCGCTCCGCCCCCCGCCGCGGCAGCGCCCGCGCGTCCGCTCTGCTCCGCCGCCACGCCGCCCGCACCGACCGCAGCCCCTGCGCCGCCCCGACCGCCCTGACCATCCGCACCGACCGCACCAGATCACGCCCGTCCATGCCGGTCAGCCTGCCACCCGCGACCCCGCGTGCGGGCACCGTTCAACTGCCGTTCACCTGCGCCCCGCGCCACCGGGCCCGCCCCGCGCCCCCGTAGCCGGGAACCCCGCCACCAAACGGGACAGACCCCCCGGCCCCCACCGCCACCCCCGCAATCCGCGGCCCACCCTGGTG
>NZ_LLZI01000014.1 GCF_001509485.1 Streptomyces sp. NRRL F-4489 | reverse complement strand
CCCCCCCCCCCCCCCGGGCCCCCCCCCCCCCCCCGCCCCCCCCCCCCCCGCCCCCCCCCGCCCCCCCCCCCCCCCCCCGGCACCCCGCGCCCCCGCCCCCGCCGCTCCGCCCTCACCCCCTTACCCCCTTACCCCCTCACCCCCCGAGCTTGCGGAAGTCCCACGACACCACCGACTCCGGTGTCAGCTGGAGCCAGGCGTGGCGGCCGTCGTGTGGCATCTCGGTGAGGCCGAAGTACTTGGTGGCGAACAGTCGTTCCGGAGCGGCGAGTTCCGGGCAGGGTTCGCCGGTGCGGGGTGCCTCGCCGACGCACGTGGCGCGGCCGGTCAGTTCGGCGCCGCGCAGTTCCCCGTAGTCGTGGCCGTCGTCCACGAGGACCGATATCCGGGGGTCGCGGCGCAGCTGGGCCCAGCGCTTGCTGCGGGTGATCGAGTAGAGCCAGAGCGCCGTTCCGTCCCAGACGAACCACAGGGCGCCCACGTGCGGTGCGCCGTCCCGGCCGACCGTGGCGAGCCGGCAGGTGCGCTGCTCGGCCAGGAAGGCGTCCAACTCGGGCGGGGTCATCATGATCCGGCGGCCGCGCCGCTGCGCCGCGGTCGCCCGGTGGGTACCGGCCGTGTCCTGTGTGCCGCTCATCTGTCGCCGCCTTCCGTACGTACCTGACGGAGCGTCAGGAATGGTGGGGGAATCATCGGGGCTCTTCCTGCCGGACGCAATGGGGGATACCCTCGCGCCTCCCTGACCCGCCGCCCGCGCCCGGCCCATACGGGGCGCGCGGCGTCCGCGCCCGCCGTTGAGGGGAGTGCCGATGCCTCCGGACACCCGGCTCGCCGAACAGCTGGACCCGGCCACCACCGTGCTGCTCACCGTCGAGTGCCAGCGCGGTGTGGTCGGCGCCGACAGCGCGCTGCCCGAACTCGCCGAGGCCGCCCGCGCCTCCGGGGCGCTGGCGCGGATCGCCCGCCTGGTGGCGGCCGCCCACGACACCGGCGTCCAGGTGGTGCACGCGATCGCCGAACGGCGCCCCGACGGCCGCGGCGCCAGCCGCAACGCCCGCCTCTTCCGGGCGGCCGAGCGGCTGCCCGTACGGCAGCTCACCGGGTCCACCGCGGTACGGGTCGCCGAGCCGATACCGGTGTCGGAGGACGACCTGGTGCTGCGCCGGCTGCACGGGCTCTCCCCGATCGCCGGCACCGAGGCGGACGCGCTGCTGCGCAACCTGGGGTGCCGCACCCTCGTCGTCACCGGGGTGTCGGCGAACGTGGCGGTCCCGAATGCCGTGTTCGACGCGGTGAACCTCGGCTACACGGTGGTGGTCCCGGCGGACGCCATCGCGGGGGTGCCCGCCGAGTACACCTCCGCGATGGTCCGCCACACCCTCTCCCTGGTGGCCACGGTCACCACCACCCGGGCCGTCCTCCAGGGGTGGGCGCGTCCGCGGCGGACCCGTTGACGGGACGGGCCCGCCGCGTCCCGGAGGTCAGGGCCCGGTCGGGCCGTCCTTCGGGGCGGGCAGCGCGTTCCGCAGGAAGTCCCGTTCGGCGCGCAGCAGATTGGCGGTGACCGCGGTGTCGGCCGGGAGATGGGTGGCGCCCGGCAGCGGCAGGACGGTGTGCGGCCGGCCCGCCGCCAGCAGCTCGGCGGAGAACCGCAGGGTGTGCGCCACGGCGACGTTGTCGTCGGCCAGCCCGTGGACCAGCATCAGCGGCCGGCGCAGCAGATGGCCGTGGCCGGCCAGAGAGGAGCGCGCGTAGTTCTCCGGGTGCTCCCCGGGGTGGCCCAGGAACCGCTCCTTCCAGTGGGTGTCGTAGAGCCGCTGGTCGGTGGGCGGCGCGCCGGCCACCGCGGCGTGGAAGACGTCCGGGCGGTGCAGTACGGCCGCCGCGGCCAGGAAGCCGCCGAACGACCAGCCGCGGATAGCCACCCGGGACAGGTCCAGGTCGCCGAACCGCGCCGCGGCCGCCCGGACCGCGTCCACCTGGTCCTCCAGCGCGGGCCCCAGCTGGTCGCCGTGCACGGCCTTCTCCCAGTCCGGGCCGCGCCCCGGGGTGCCGCGCCCGTCCGCCACCAGGACGGCGAAGCCCTGCTCCGCGAACCACTGCGCCACGCAGTCCGTCCACCCCCGCGCCCGTACGGCCAGTTGGAGCCCCGGGCCTCCATACGGGGCGAGCAGTACCGGCAGCTTCCCGGTGCCCGGTCGGTGCCAGGACGGGAAGAACAGCAGCGCCCGCAACTCCCGTTCCCCGAGGGCGAGGTGGAGCGGTCGCGGGGTCACCAGCGGTTCGTCGGCGAGGGAGGCGATGGTGCCGGCGGGCGACCGGTCCGGGGCGTCGTCCCGGACGACGCGGACCTCCGGACCGTGCGGCGTCCGCCCCGCCAGGACGGTCGTCCCGCCGCGCGCGGTGCCCGTCCAGACGCCCGGGTCCCGGCTGAGCCGGTGGCACCCGGCCCCGGGCTCGTAGCGCCACACATGGGTCTCCTCGGGCTCCTCGCCGGCCGTGAACAGCACCCGCTCGCCCGCCACGGCCAGGACCTCGCGCAGTTGCAGCCCCTCCGGTGTCACCCGCCGCCCGGCCACGGCCAGGTAGCGGGTGCCGCCTTCGTCCTCCGGGACGACCAGCGCCTCGGCCGCCGTACGGGCCGGGGTGCCGGGCACCAGCTCCACCCAGGCGGCGTCGGTCCGCTCATGGAGCACCGTCGTGGCGCCGGTCGCCGGATCCACCGCGAGCGTCCGCAGCACCCGCTGGTCGCGGCTCTGCACGGCCAGGTACGGGCCGTGTGCGTCCCAGCCCGCCGCGGCCAGGTACTCGTACGCCGCGCGGTCCCAGACCACCTCGGTGCGGTCCCCGTCCACGGTGAGGACGTGCGCGGTGACCTCGGCGTTGGCGGTGCCGGCCGCCGGGTAGCGGATCACCCGCGGGGGCCGGTCCGGGTTCGCCGGGTCGCTGAGGTGGCGCCGCGCCACCGGGGACGTGTCCACCCGCGCCACCAGGAGGCGCCGGCTGTCCGGTGCCCACCAGTAGCCGCGCGACCGGCCCATCGACTCGGCGGCGACGTGCTCGGCGAGCCCGTAGGAGACGTCCGGGCCCTCCGGCCGGGCCAGTTGGCGGCCGCCGGTCCCGTCGAGGCGGGCGACGTGCAGTCCGCGCCCGCTCACGTACGCCACGTACCGCCCGTCGGGCGACGGGCGCGGGTCGACGACCGGTCCGGCGGCCGGCACCGGGAACGGCGCCCCGCCGTCCGTCCGCACCGCCCACAGGGCTCCGGACAGCGCGAAGGCCACCACCCGCGCCTCGGTGTCGGCGGCGTACCCCACCACCCCGGTGGACAGGTCCCGCGCCCGTTCACGCCGCAGCCGCTCCTCCTCGGGGACGTCCTCGGAGCCGGTGCCTACCAGGCGCGCGGGGTCGATCAGCAGCCGCTCCCGCCCGTCCTCGTACTGCCACAGCCGCCCTACGGGATCGTCGCCCGCCCCGGTGCGGACGAAGAGCACCCGGCGGCCGTCCGGGGAGACGGTGAACTGCCGGGGCACACCGAGGGAGAAGCGCCGGGTGCGGGCGAACTGCTCGGGAAAGCCGTCAGAGTTGGTGGAGTTGGTGGAGTTGGTGGAGTCGGCGGGGACGGGGGAGTCGGTGGGGACGGGGGAGTCGGTGGGGCTGCCGGGGGTGCCGGGGGTGCCGGGGGTGCCGGCGTGATGGGTGGGCTGGTGCACGGTGGGTCCTCCTCGGGGACGGGTTGAGGTTGGCGTATGAGTGCGGTTACGGGTACGGCTCCGGGTGGGCCGGTTCCGGTGCGGTCGTGCGGTCGTGCGGTCGCGCGGTGGTGCGGGCCACATGCCCGGCGGCCGGTGCCCGTTGAACGATGCCCGGCGCCCGGCTTCCGGGTTCGGGCAGGCGTCGGCACCCTCCGGCGCCTGCGTGCGGCGGAGGGCGTGGCGAAGCCTTGGCGGCGAGGGAGGCCGGAGAGGCCGGGAGTGCCGCGGAGAGAGCCCCAAGGGACCGGGCCCGGGGGGGCGGTGACGGCCGGGCCGTCAGCGAGCCGGCGCGGGGCAGCCGGTGGACCCGGCGGCGGTGCGGCGCCGACCCGGTGGAGCATAGCGGGCCCACTGAACCACCGGGAAGCCGGGGCGGTTTGGCGCCACCCAGCCGCCCCCGGCCCGCCCCCGACGGGTCCCCGGCCCGCCCTCGTACCGCCCATCTCCTGGTCGCGGGCGCCGCCGACGCCCCCGTCACCCCGATCGTGGCCGCCTGCTTCGACGCCATCAAGGCCACCACCCCGCGCAACGACGACCCCGCCCACGCCTCCCGCCCCTTCGACGGCACCCGCAACGGCTTCGTGCTCGCCGAGGGCGCCGCGCTGTTCGTCCTGGAGGAGTACCAGGCCGCCCGGCGGCGCGGCGCCACCGTCCACGCCGAGATCGGCGGCTTCGCGACCCGCTGCAACGCGTACCACATGACCGGCCTGAAGAAGGACGGACGGGAGATGGCCGTGGCCATCCGCGCCGCCCTCGACGAGGCCCGGATCGACCCCACCGCCCTCGACTACGTCAACGCGCACGGCTCCGGCACCCGGCAGCACGACCGCCACGAGACCGCCGCGTTCAAACGGGCCCTGGGCCCGCACGCCCACGCCGTCCCCATCAGCTCCATCAAGTCCATGATCGGGCACTCGCTCGGCGCGATCGGCTCCCTGGAGATCGCCGCCTCCGTACTCGCACTCACCCACCGCGTGGTGCCGCCCACCGCCAATCTCCGCACCCCCGACCCGGAGTGCGACCTGGACTACGTGCCGCTCACCGCGCGCGAACTACCTGCTCGGCTGCGACGGCGGTGGCAGCGCCGTCCGCACCGCCGCCGGCTTCCCGTTCCCCGGCACCGGCCCCACCATGCTGGGCCGCCAGGGCGTCATCGAACTCCTCGACCCCGGCCAGATCCCTCCCGGCATCCACGACGTCCCCGGCGGCGTCCCTGGTCTACGGACTGGGCGTGGAGCGCGTCGCCGCCCTGGAGTTCACCCCCGCCCGAGGGCGACCAAGGCCGCTCACCGAGGAGGAGTTGCGCGCCGCGGTCACCCGGGTGTCCGGGATCGACCTCGGCGTGCGCCGGATGCGGGCCGGCGGGCGCTTCACCGACGAGGACCGGCACGTCCCCGCGTACCGGAAGGGGCGGGTGCTGCTGGCCGGCGACGCGGCGCACATCCACGCCCCGGTCGGCGGCCAGGGCCTCAACTACGGCCTGATCGACGCCGTCAACGCCGCCTGGAAACTCGCCGCCCGGCTGCGCGGCTGGGCCGGCGACGATCTGCTCGACACCGACACCGACACCGACACCGACACCGACACCGACACCGCCGAACGCCGCCCGCAGGCCGAGCGCCTGCTCCAGAACACCCGGGCGCAGATCGCGCTGATGCGGCTCGACACCCACAGCCGGGCGCTGCGCGCACTCTTCGCCGACCTGATGGGCCTGGACGAGGTCAACCGCCACCTCGGCGACCTGATGACCGGGCTCACCACCCGCTACGACCTCCAGGACCCCGACCCGCTGGTCGGGACCCTCAGCCCGGACCTCAAGCTCGTCCCGCTGGACGACCGGGACGGCGCCGGCGCCCGCCGGCTGTCCGAACTCCCTTGGTACGGGCGGGGGTTGCTGCTGGTGTCGGACGGCGCTGTCGCCTCGGTCGCCCGCCGGGACACCGCGCCCGACACCGGGGCGCTGACCCGGGCGCTGCGGCGCTGGTTGGGGGGGGCCCCCCCCCGGGGGGGGGGGCGGGGAAGGGGGGCCCCCCCCCCCCCCCCCCCCCCCCCGCCATCAGCGGAAGTCGCCGGCGTGGTCCAGCGCCCACTGCGCGTAGCCGCGCCCGGGCCGGCCGGTCAGCTCCTCGTACACCGGGGACACCGGGGCCGGCCGGTCATCCGACTCCACCAGGTGCCGCACCAGGGTGTCGACCATCTCCGCGTCGCCCCACTGGCTGAGCGTCGCGCGGTACTCCTCCGCGCTGATCTCCTCCAGCCGGATCTTCCGGCCGGTGGCCTCCGAGAGGCAGTCGATCTGCTCCTGCTGGGTCACCGACTCCGGGCCGGTCAGTGGGTACACCTGGCCCACGTGCCCGTCGCCGGTCAGTGCCAGCACCGCCACATCGGCGATATCCGCCTCGTGCACCGACGCCGCGTGCGCCCGCGGGAAGGGCGCCCTGACCACACCGGTGGCGCGGATCGCCGGCGCCCACTGGAGGGTGTTGGTCGCGAACGCGCCCGGCCGCAGGAACGTCCACGGCAGCCCGGAGCCGCGCAGGGCCGCCTCCGCCGCGCGGTGCATCCGCACGATCGGGTCGTTCGACGGGTCGCCGGTCTCCACGCCCAGCGCCGACAGCAGCACGATGTGCGGCGAACCGGCCGCCTCGGCCGCGGCCAGGAAACCGCCGATCCCCTTGGCGTCCGCGTACAGGAACACCTTCTCGACACCGTCCAGCGCCGCCGGCAGCGTCGCCGGGTCGGACAGGTCGGCCCTGACCGCCTCCACCCCGTCCGGCAGCACGGCCTTCTCCGGGTCGCGGCTGGCCACCCGGACCGGCTGCCCGGCCGCGAGCAGGCCCTCGACCACGGCACGCGCCACCTGCCCGCGCCCACCCGTCACCAGAATCGTCACAGCAACTTCCTTCCGCATCGCGTTGGGCTCCCAGTTTTTCCGCGGCAGTCCGGCGGCGGGAGGG
The DNA here is from genome assembly GCF_001509485.1 of Streptomyces sp. NRRL F-4489. GTDB lineage: Bacteria > Actinomycetota > Actinomycetes > Streptomycetales > Streptomycetaceae > Streptomyces. The sequence goes on along the minus strand of NZ_LLZI01000014.1, from coordinate 17,698 downwards.
GACTGCCAGTCCTACTCCGCTCCAGCCGAGGCTCAGGCGGATCACAGTCCGGCCTTCCTGGCGTGAACGGCGTGCTCCGGGGCGGACGTCAAGGCGTTCACCGAACCCGTCCACGAGGGCCAGGCGTACCTGCTCAGCGGCCCGGAGTCGGTGACCCAGCAGGAGCAGATCGACTGCCTGTCCGAGGCCATCGGCCGGAAGATCCGGCTGGAGGAGGTCAGCCCCGAGGAGTACCGGGCCACCCTCAGCCGCTGGGGCGGGGACACCTTCATCGACCAGCTGCTGGAGTACCTGGCGAGGTGGGACGGCAAGCCGATGCCGGTGTGCCCCGCCTACACCGAACTCACCGGCCGCCGCGGCCGCACGTACGCCCAGTGGGCCGTGGACCACGCCGCCGACTTCCGCCCCGCCGGCTGACCCGGCCCCCGCCCGACCGCCCCTCACCCGGAGGAGAACCCCATGACCCAGCAGTCTGCCCCGGTGAACCCCGGCCCTCGCACCGGGTGGATGCCCGCACCCGTGGGCGAGCTGATGCCCCTGGTCACCGGCCTCGGCGCGGGCCTGGTGCTGTGCACCGCCTGCGAACTCGGCCTGCCCGACGCGGTGGACGAGGACCCCACCCCCGTCGAGAAGATCGCCGCCCGGGTCGGCGCCGAGCCCGATCTCGTCGCCCGCCTGCTGCGCGCGCCGGCCGCCTTCGACGTCTTCCGGCCCTGCCCGCCCGCCACGGCAAGACCATGTTCGAATACTTCGCCGAGGACGCGCCGCGCGAGGGCGAGACCTTCAACGAGGCCATGACCCTCATGGTCGGCAGCATGAACGACGTTCTGGCCGAGCACATCGACGTCGCCGGGGCCCGCCGCTACGTCGACGTCGGCGGCGGCCAGGGCACCATGCTGCGCGCCGTCCTGCGCCGCAACCCCGGTCTGCACGGCGTCCTGTTCGACCTGGCGCAGGCGCTCACCGACGTCCACGAGGACCTGCGCACCGGCGAGTTGGCCGGCCGCTGCGGGGTCGTCCCCGGCGACGGCCTGGAATCCGTACCGCAGGGCGGTGACATCTACCAGATGCGCACCGTGCTCCACATGTGGGACGACGACACCTGCGTCCGCCTGCTGCGCAACCGCGCCCGCGCGGCCGCGCCCGGCGCCCGGACCCTCGTCATCGACCAGCTCCTCGACACCGAGCGGCCGCAGCCGATGACCACGCCGATGGACCTGCAGATGTTCCTGATCGCGGGCGGGCGGGAGCGCAGCGAGGAGGAGTTCGCGGCGCTCTTCGAACGGGCCGGCCTGACGTTCACCCGGGTCGCCCGCACCCCCGTCCTGCTGCACATCGTCGAAGCGGCCGTCCCCGCGCCATGACCACCGCAACCGACCACCGCCCCGGCGGCCTCGGGCACCTCCCGGCCCGGCCGGCCGCCTTCTGGGACCCGCGCACCCCGGTGCATTTCGACGCCGCCCTGACCACCTGGCACGTCTTCAGCCGCGCCGATGTCCTGCGGGTCCTGGACGAGAAGGAGACCTTCTCCGCCGGCTACGGCCTCACCGACGAGCAGCGGCGCCACGCCCACCCCTCGCTGGCCGGTATGCGGGCGGCGGAGGGCGCCCGCCACGACGACCTCCGGGCCGCCGTGGCCGACCCCTTCCGCCGCACCGTCCTGGACCGCCTCACCGGGGAGGTCCGCGCGCTGGTCACCGCGCTGCTGGACGACGTCCTCGCGGCCGGCACCGGCCGGCTGGACGCCGTCCGCGCGTTCGCCGGGGAACTGCCCAGCCGGGTCATCTGCCGCCTCCTCGGCCTGGACCTGTCGTACGCCGCGCGACCGCTTCGACATCCGGCGCCGCCCCAACCCGCACCTGAGCCTGGGCCACGGCCGGCGCCACTGCCTGGGCGCGCCGCTGGCCCGGCTGGAGTTGACGATCCTGGTCGAGGAGGCCGCCGCCCGGCTGCCGGGGCTGCGCCGGGACCCGGCGCACCGGCTCGTACGGCGGGAGTGGATCGTGGATCCGCTGGAGAGTCTGCCGATGGTCCACGAGGCGAGGCGAGGCGAGGCGAGGGGCGGGGTGCGGGCGGCCGGTGCGGCCCGTACCGTCCGTGCCGTGGACCGGCGTTGACCCAGGCGGACCGCCCCGGCCGTCCTGGCCGGGGCGCCCGCCGATCCGGCATCCTTGGGGCATGAACGCCGCAGAACTCGCCGGTTTCCTCCGCACCCGCCGGGCCCGCGTGCGGCCGGTGGACGTGGGGCTGGACCACACCGGCCGCCGCCAGACCCGCGGTCTGCGCCGCGAGGAGGTCGCGGGCCGCGCGGGCGTCTCGGTGGACTACTACATCCGGCTGGAGCAGGGCCGCCGGCTGCGCCCCTCCCGGCAGGTCCTGGTCGCGCTGGCCCGGGCGCTCCAACTCTCCGACGACGAGTGCAACTACATGCTCGGCCTGGTCGGCGAGGCCGCGCTGCCGGCGCCCTCCTCGCGGCGGACCGAGGCCGGCGCGCTGCGCCTGCTGGACCGCCTGGACGACCTGCCGGCCCTGGTCCTCAACGCCCGCTACGACATCCTCGCCTGGAACGCCATGGCCGTCGCGCTGATGGGCGACCTCGCCGCCGTGCCGGAGCGGGAGCGGAACACCCTGCGCTGGCTGTTCTCCGGCCAGGCACGCGGTATCGGCCCGCACGACCGGGCCCAGCTCGGCCGCCGCTGCGTCGCCGACCTGCGTTCCACCGGCCGGTATCCGGACGACCCCGAGGTGCGCCACCTCGTCCACGAACTCGCCCTGGAGAGCCGGGAGTTCGCCGCCCTGTGGGAGCGCCACGAGATCGGCGTCAACCGCGCCATGACCAAGCGGATGCTGCACCCCGTCGTCGGCCCACTGGAGCTGGACTGCGAACTCCTCACCATCCCCGACTCCGACCAGCGGCTGATGCTCTACACCGCCGCGCCCGGCACCGCCACGTACCGCGCGCTGCGCGGACTGCGCGAGAGCGCCGGGGAGCGGCTGACCTGCTGACCGCCTGGGAGCGTTGATCCGCTGACCGCTCCGGGGCCGGTCCGGCCGCGTCCGGCCGCTCTCGGAGGTCATGGACCTCCCGGCGTACCGCACCGTCCGCCACCGGACCGAACAGGCCCTGCGCACCGACCAGGACTTCCGCGACGCCTGCGACCGCATGGTCCGCCAGGTGGTCGAGCACCGCACCCGGGCGCCCGGTGCCGCGCCCACCACCACTGAGGCCCATGGCACCGCCGGCCTGCGCTACGTCACCGCCGAGGCCCCGCTCTTCATCGACTCCCCGGCCATCTTCGACGTCCTGTCCTCCGCCCTCCTCTACCACCTCATCACCCCCGTCACCGAGCACCTGGCCGGCAAGCGGACCGGCTTCCGCGCCGCCCCCGGCCAGGGATATGTGGTCGTGGCACCCCATAGTATGGACAAAGACCAGACTTGGACATCGTCTAAAAATGTGGTCGTGGGGGCGACCCGCACTGCCCTACCGTTCCGGTATGGAAGCCACGCTACTGACCGTGAACATCGGGCAGGCCGTCCGTGCCGCCTACGCCACCCACGAAGCCGGCACGGGCCTCGACAAACGCCCCGTGGCCGGGCCCGTGGCGGTGGCCGCGCCCGGCCCCAAGGGCACCGGCGGCAGCGGCCTGGCCGGTGACGCCATCGTCGACACCCTCCGGCACGGCGGCGACGACCAGGCCGTTTACGCGTACGCCCGCGAGGACCTCGACGACTGGCAGCGCCGGCTGGGCCGCGACCTGCCCAACGGGATCTTCGGCGAAAACCTCACCACGGCCGGCCTCGACGTCACCGGCGCCCGCATCGGCGAACGCTGGCGCGTCGGGCCCCGGCTGCTACTGGAGGTCACCTCACCCCGCATCCCCTGCCGCACCTTCCAGGGCCGCCTGGGCGAACCGGGCTGGATCAAACGCTTCACCCAGGCCGCCGTGCCCGGCGCCTACTTCCGCGTCCTCGAACCGGGCGAGATCCGCGCCGGCGACCCCGTCCGTGTCGAACACCGCCCCGGCCACGACATCACCATCGGCCTGGCCTTCCGCGCCCTGACCACCCACCGCGACCTCCTGCCCCGCCTCCTGGACGCCGGCGACGCGCTCCATCCGGAGGCCCGGGAGAAGGCGGCGACGTACGCGGCGAAGTACGCGGTGGAGTGCGGACGGTGAGGCGTGGGCGAGCGGTGAAGTAGGCGCGGTGCCGGCGCCGCTCCCGCCGCACAGCTTCCGCCTCGCCGGGCGACTTCCCCGGGTGGGCGTGATACTGGACAGGACGGACAAACGGGCGGAGCCTGCGCGCCACGCCGCGCACCTCCGCGCATCGACGTGCCGAAGCACCCCACACCCGCACCACGATGAGGCGAAGGAGGCCCACCATGGCTGGGAAGAGCGAGGGCGGCGACCCGATCAAGCTCCAGAAGGCGCTCAAGGACGCGCACTACCCCTCGTCGCGCGACGACCTGGTCTCGGTCGCCAAGCACAACAAGGCCGACGGCGAGACGGTACAGCGGATCTCGGGCATCGACGACAAGCAGTACAACGGCCCCGACGAAGTCCAGAAGGCCGTGTTCAGGTCCAGCTGACCCGCTCCGCGCTCGGCAAGAGGCCCGGCTCCGCGCCACCCATGGCGCCGACCGGGCCTCCGCCGTGCGACGTCGCTGGCCGGGATGGCCGGATGGCCGTATGACTGGGGCCGATGGTCAGGTCAGTTCGTCCGCCAGCAGATCCATGAGCAGGCCGTCCTCCCACCGGCCTGTCCCGTGGTCGCGCCAGTACGCGCGCATGATTCCCACCGGCTTGAAGCCGACCTTGCGGTAGCTGCGGATCGCCGCGGTGTTGGCCGCGGCGGGATCGATCGTCAGCCGGTGGTGGCCGCGCTCCCGCACCAGCCAGCGGGCGAGCGTGCGCACCGCGTCCGGCCCCAGTCCCTGTCCGTGCCGCCGCGCCGTCAGGAAGATGTCGATCCCGGCATGGCGGAACTCCGGGTCGTTCTCCTCGGAGAACTGCACCGCCCCGATGACCTCGTTCCCGTGCACGACGGCGAGCATGCCCTCGTAGTCCTCCGGGACCGACCACCAGGCCGCGACCTCGGGCTCCCGCACGATCCGGTCCAGGATCTCCCGCTCGCCGGCCGCCACCGGCCGCAACACGACCTTCTCCCCGCGCAGTTCCATGCCCACCAGTATCCGGTGTCTTCTCCGGGGCTGCGGGGCTCCGGGCCGAGGTGAAGCGAGCGGCGCCTCATGCATGTGTGCGAACTCTCGGGGCACGCGGTGTCCTGTCGGCAGAAGCGGAAACGGCCGGCCGCAGACAGCCGGAGACAGTCGCGACCGGTACGGCGTACCGGCGTATCGGCGCACCGGCGTCACGCGCACATCCAACGATGCCCAACCACACCCAACGGACGGGATCATGGCGACCACCGGGAGAAATGACAGCACCGAAGGCCAGGGACAGCCCCACCGCATCGGCGCCCCCGCGGCCCTGCGCCGCGCGGCCGGGCAACTCGCCGAGCTGCTCGGATGCGCGCCCGGCGCGGTGTCCGCGCTCAAGCCCACGGACGAGGGCTGGTCGGCCGATGTGGAGATCGTCGAGATCGAACGGGTCCCCGAGACCACGAGCGTGATGGCCTCGTACCGCGTCCAGCTCGACGCGCAGGGCGAACTGCTCGGCTACGAGCGGCTGCGCCGCTACGCGAGGGGCCAGCTCGACCGGTGAGCGCCCCCGGACGCGCCCCCCCCGCACGGACCATGCCTCCGCCCGGACAACCGGAAGGAAAGCCCATGTCTGTCGTTCAGCAATCCAACGCACCGAGCAGCGGCACCGGCTCGGGAAACCTCTACGACGTCCTGGAACTCATCCTCGACCGGGGACTGGTCATCGACGCCTTCGTCCGGGTCTCGCTCGTCGGCATCGAGATCCTGAAGGTCGATGTGCGGGTCGTCGTGGCGAGCGTGGACACCTATCTGCGGTTCGCCGAGGCGTGCAACCGCCTGGACCTGGAATCGGGGCGCAAGCAGCCCAGTCAGCTCACCGATCTGGTCGGTGAGGCCACCGAGAGCGGCGCCAAGGGCAAGTCGAAGGGCGCGCTGACCGGCGCGGTCGAGGCGTTCACCGACTCGCTGAAGAAGGGGAGCGAGGACGCCGGGGAGGAGGAAGAGCGCCCGGCGCGCGGCTCTTCGTCCGGTTCCGGCAGCCGCCGTACGGCCCGCCGCCGGGAGGAGTGACCATGGGGACCTACGTCTACGCCATCACCGCCGCCGACCACCCGCTGCGCCTCGACGGCGTCCGGGGCATCGGCGAACCCGCGACACGGCTGCGCACCGTACGCGCCAGGGACCTGGCCGCGGTGGTCAGCGACGCGCCGGGGTCCCTGCGGGCCAAGCGCCGGGACCTCCTCGCCCACCAGGGCGTACAGAGCCGGCTGATGTCCGACGGTGCCGTACTGCCGATGCGGTTCGGGCTCGTGGGCGACGACGACGAGCAGGTCGCGGCCGTACTGGCGGAGCAGCACGACGCGTACGCGGAGCGCCTGGCGGAGGTCGGCGGCCGCCTGGAGTTCAACCTCAAGGTGGCGCGCGAGGAGGACGATCTGCTGCGGGAGATCATGACGGATTCCGACGAGGTCCGGCGCCTCAACGCCCGCACCCGCCAGGAGTCCGCGACCCACCAGGACAAGATGGCGCTCGGCGAACTGGTCGCCCGCGAGGTCCAGGCACGGCAGGAGCGCACCGGCTCCGAACTGGTCGAACGACTGTCCCCGGCGGCGGAACGCAGCGCCGTGTCCGAGCCGACCGGCAGCCACTTCCTGAACGTGTCGTTCCTGGTCCCCCGGGAACGGACCGCCGCCTTCTCCGAGGCCGTGCACCAGGAGGCCGAACGGCGCGGCGACGCCTACACGTTCACCCTGCACGGCCCCCTGCCGCCGTACAGCTTCGTCTGAACCCATGGGTCTGATCACCCATCTCCTGACCCTGCCGCTGGCCCCGGTGCGCGGCACCGCCTGGGTACTCGACCAGGTACTCCTCACCGCCGAGCGCGAGTGCTGCGACCCGGAGCCGGTACGGCGGCAACTGGCCGATCTGGAACGGCAGTTGGTGGACGGCCGTATCACGGACGAGGAATTCGACCGGCGCGAGGACGAACTGCTGGACCGCCTTGCCTGGCTGGAGGTCCGCCAACGGCGACTCCGCACCAACGACCCCTGAACTTCCGAGGACCGCGATGACGAACGAGGTGTACGCAGGATGATGACTGGCGCCAAGATAGGCGTGGCCCTGGCCGGGGGCTACGTCCTGGGACGCACGAAAAAGGCCAAACTGGCCCTCGGCCTGGGCATGTACCTGGCCGGCAAGCGGCTGAGCCCGGATCCGAAGCAGTGGAAGCAGCTGGTCGCCGACTCGCCCCTCTTCGGGCAGCTCAACGACCAGGTCCGCCGGGAACTGGTGGACGCCACCAAGTCCGCCGCGACCACCGCCCTCACCCGCCGCATGTCCGGCCTCGCCGACTCGCTGCAGGAACGGACCAAGGAACTCGGCGGTGGGGAGGCGGCGGAGTCGTCGTCCAGGCACGCCGCCAAGCCCGCCAAGCCCGCCAAGCGCACTGCCGGGAAGGCGGCTTCCGGCACGCGTAAGGCCGCCTCCGGCGCCCGGAAGACCGCTTCCCGCAAGGGCTCCGGCGGCCGGGGAGGCAGCGATGCCTGAGTCCGGGACCACGTTCAGCAAGGTGAAGGACGAGATGGCGAACAGTCCCGCCGTCGAGGAGCTGAAGGAAGCGTTCCAGCGGTATCTGCGGGCCCGCGCGGAGCACACCGTCACCAGCCTCGGAGAGCGGCTGGGCCGGGGTGTCGCCAGGCTGGGTGAGCCCGGCCGGACCGGCGGCGGACTCTCCGGCGCCACCTCCCAGGCCGCGGACACCGTCAAGAACGCCGTCGTGGAGAAGGCCAGGGGGATGATCGGCAAGCGCGGCAAGGGAGGCGGCGGTGGCGTGTCCAAGAGCGTGACGATCGTCGAGGACATCGACGTGGGCGTGCCGGTGCGCGAGGCGTACGACCAGTGGACGCAGTTCCAGGAGTTCAGCCGCTTCGCCAAGGGCGTGGTCAGCGTCGAGCAGACCGGTGACACCACCAGTGACTGGCAGGTGAAGGTCGGCAAGGCAACCCGCAGCTGGCGGGCGAACATCACCGAGCAGGTGCCGGACGAACGCGTCGCCTGGACCACCGAGGGCGCGAAAGGCACGGTCAACGGCGTGGTGACCTTCCACCGCCTGACCGACGACCTGACCCGGGTCCTGCTGGTACTGGAGTACTTCCCCAAGGGCCTGTTGGAGCGGACGGGCAACATCTGGCGCGCCCAGGGCCGCCGCGCCCGGCTCGACCTCAAGGAGTTCCGCGCGTTCCTCATGCTGCGCGGCGAGGCCACCGACGGCTGGCGAGGCGAGATCCAGGACGGCGAGGTCGTCGCCGACGACGAGCGCTGACCCCGGCCGCCAGCCCGTGCCACTCCGTGCCGTCCTCTCTTCCCCGCACAGACAAGGCTGATCACGTGTCCGATTCACTGGCCGGCCGGATGGGGCCGGGCACCCCGGCGTCCCCGTACGGCGGGCAGGGTTCCTCCGCCAACCTGGCCGACATCCTGGAACGCGTCCTCGACCGGGGTGTGGTCATCGCCGGCGACATCCAGATCAACCTCCTCGACATCGAACTGCTCACCATCAAGCTGCGGTTGCTGGTCGCGTCCGTCGACAAGGCCAAGGAGATGGGGATCGACTGGTGGGAACACGATCCCTCGCTCTCCTCCCGCGCCCGCCCGCCCCATCAGGTCGCCGACACGCCCGCCACCACGAGCCCGGACCGCCAACTGGCCCTGGAGAACGACCGGTTGCGCGCCGAACTGGCGGAGCTGCGGGCCGCCGTGCCCCAACCGCAGGACGCCGCGAGCACCGCACACGAGGAGGAACGGTGACCACCGACACCCACACCGCCACCACCCCGGACATGGCCGTCGCCCCAGACACCGACACCCTGTCGTACGTCTACGCGGTCGGCCGGGTGGGCCCCGCGCTCGACGCGGCCGCCGAGGGGCTGGTGGGCCTGGCGGACGGCCCGCTGCGCACCGTCGCGTCCGGAGCGCTGGCGGCGCTGGTCTCATCGGTGCCGGCCGAGGCGTACGGCGAGGAGGGCATCAGGGCGCGGTTGGAAGACCTCACCGAGCTGGCGGCCCTGGCTCGTACGCACCATGCCGTGGTCGATACCGCGTACGCCCGGACGACGGTCCTGCCCCTGCGGCTGGCCACCGTCTACCTGGACGACGCCCGGGTCCGGTCGATGCTCGACGAACGCGGTGGGGCGTTCGCGGAGGGGCTCGGGCGGATCGAAGGCCAGGTCGAGCTGGGCGTGAAGGTGTACGCCGATCCGCAGGCGCCGGCCGGCGCCTCCCGCCCCACCGGTCCGGAGCCTTCCGATCCTCCGCGTTCGCTCAGCCCCGGCCGCGCCTATCTGCGGCAGCGCCGGGAGCAGCGGCGCCGGCACCAGGACGCGTACCGCGCCGCCGGGGCCGTCGCGGCGGGCATCCGGGACCGGGTGGCCGGTATCGTCCGCGCCAGGGTCGCGCACCGGCTCCAGCAGGGCGAACTGGCCGCGGCCACCGGCGAGAACATCGCCAACGACGCGTATCTGGTCCCCGTCCGGAACGTGGCGGAGTTCCGCCAGGCAGTGGCGGGCGCGGCCGAGGGGCTCCCGGGGGTACGGGTCGAGGTCACCGGGCCCTGGGCCCCGTACTCCTTCGCCACCGCGCCCTCGGAGGCCGGGGCGGAGGCCACCGCAGGGGCCGGGGAGCCGTGATGGCCGCGCCACTCCCCAACCCACCCGCCTCCGCCCTCACCGACCTCTCCGGTGAGGAGGCGCTCGCGGGCCGCCAGGTCGCCCTCATCGACCTCCTGGACCGCCTGCTGAACGGCGGTGTCGTCCTGACCGGTGACCTGGTGCTGTCGGTCGCCGATGTGGACCTCGTACGGATCAATCTGCGGGCGGTCATCCACGCGATCACAGCCGACGACCCCGCCCCGTGGTGAGCGGTCACCCCCAGACGAACGACACCGAGGAGGAGCAGCCCATGACGGAAGGGCAGGCGGCGGCACGGGCGTTCGGCCTCGCGCCGGCCGGGGCGGGGGAGCGGGGGCCGGGCGGCGGGCCGGCCCGCCGCCTGGAGGCCGACCCGGACACCGTGGAGCGCGACCTGATCAAGCTGGTGCTGACCCTGGTCGAGCTGCTGCGGCAGCTCATGGAGCGCTCCGCCCTGCACCGCGTGGACCAGGGCGACCTGACCGAGGACGAGGAAGAGCGGATCGGCCTGACCCTGCTGACCCTCCAGGACCGGATGGCCGGCCTCTGCGAACAGCACGGTCTGACCATGGCCGACCTCAACCTGGACCTCGGCCCCCTGGGCACCCTGCTGCCCCGCAACGGCGACGGGGACGCCCCGTAACGGCAGCGGGGACGCCCCGTAACGGCAGCGGGGACGCCCCGTAACGGCAGCGGGGACGCGGGCGCCTGTCCCTACGCCGCCCCTCCCGTCAGCTTCCGCGCGCTGCGGGCGCCGGCCAGCGCGAGCAGCGTCACCACCCCGGCGAACACGCCCGCCGAGGTCACCAGCGAGAACCGGGACAGCAGCGCCGCCACCCCGATGACCGGCACGGTCAGCCCCAGATACGCGGCGACGAAGTAGCTGGAGGCCACTTCACCGGTCCGGGCCGCGGGCACCCGCGCGGCGAGTGCCGCCAGACCGGAGCGGAACGCCACCCCGGCCCCGCCGCCGCCGAGCGCGGCCCCCACCAGGAACAGCGCGAGCGACCGGGCCGGCAGCGCGGCGACGATCAGCACCAGCCCCACCGGAATCACCAGCATGCCCACCACAGTGGCCCGCACCGCCTCCGCCCGGGCGGACACCAACTGCGCCAGACCGGCCGCCCCGAAGGCGCAGCAGGCCACCAGGCCGGTCAGCAGCGGACTGTGCCGGTGCAGCCCCTCACCCAGGAACGTGCCGGTGAGCCCCGCCAGCAGGCCGAGCACCGAGAAGCCCGCGAACACCGAGACGGCCACCGCGCCGAACACCCGCCGCGCCGACGCCGGCACCGCCAGCCGCTGGAGCCGGAACCGCCCCGGCGTGCGTATCACCGTCTCGGGCAGCGCGAACAGCGCCAGCCCCGACAGCAGCAGCGCCGCCACCACAACGTACGGCGTGAGCAGCGGGCGCGGTGCGAACTCGGCCAGCACCCCGCCCAGCAGCGGCCCGCCGGCCAGTCCCAGCATGCTGGTCACCGTGGCCAGCAGAGCGGCGGTGGCCGGGCGGGGGTGGAGTTCCCGCAGGTAGGCGGTGGCGGCGCCGGTCGTCAGCCCGACCGCGACGCCGCTCAGCAGCCGCCCGGCCAGCAGCCCCGGCAGCGTCGGGAAGACCGCGAACACCGCGCAGCTGACCGCCGCGACGAGCATCGCCGGTCCGATCACGGCCCGCCGCCCGATCCGGTCGGACACCCCGCCGAGCAGCAGCGCCGCCACCACACCGACCGCGTACAGCGCGAACACCACGGTGATGATCACCGGCGTCAGCCCCAGGCGCGCACTGTAGATCCCGTACAACGGGGTCGGCAGGGCGCCGCCGAGCATGACGCTGAACAGCAGGAACACCACCGTGGCCACCCGCAGCGGCCCGCCGCGCACCGCCGCGTCCCGCTCGCCGTCCACCGCCAGCGGCGGACGCACGTCCTGGTCGCAATTCACCGGTCACCTCCATGTACGTAGGAACCGGCGCATCTTTCCAGACAGTTCACCGCGGCGGTGTGCGGAGCCCAACCACCGGACAGGCGAGGGCGGTTCGCTCAGCCCCGCAGTTCCGTCAGGAAGTCGACCAGCGCGGCGTTCACCTCCGCCGGCCGCTCCTGCTGGGTCCAGTGGCCGCAGCCAGGCAGTTCGATCGGCGCCCGGCGCAGGTCGGGCAGCAACTCCGGGAGCCGGGCGATGAGTTCGGGCGTACCGGGGAACGACGCGACCAGGTCCCGGTCGCCGTACATGTACAGCGCGGGGACGGAGATGACGGCGTCCTGCCAGGCGGCGGTCAGCTCCCAGTTGCGGTCCAGGTTGCGGTACCAGTTCAGCGCGCCGGTGAAGCCCTTGGCGTAGTTGGCGGTGAGCTCGTCCAGGTCCTCCTCGGTGAGCCAGGCAGGCAGCTCCTCGGGGTCGGTCATGTCCGCGAGCCAGCCCCGGGCGGGGTCGGACACCAGGGCCGGGTCGGGGCGGCCGGGGGAGTCGCCGGAGCCGGAGTAGAGCAGGGTGCGCAGGGCGGTGCGCGGGTCCCGGGCGAACTCGGCGTCGGCGACCCCGGGCCGGTTGAAGTAGTTCCAGTAGAACCGCCCGCCGAACCGCTCCTCCATGGCCGCGAGCGGCGGCCGGTCCCCGCGGAACGGCGGCGGCACGCTCAGCCCCGCCACCCCGCGCACCACATCGGGCCGCAGCAGCGCGGTGTGCCAGGCCACCGGCGCGCCCCAGTCGTGCCCGACCACGAACGCCTCCCGCTCGCCCAGCGCGTGGATCAGCCCGATCACATCGCCCACGAGGTGCAGGATGCTGTACGCCGCCACGTCCTCCGGGTGGTCGCTGCGGCCGTAACCGCGCTGGTCGGGGGCGACGACCCGGAAGCCGGCGGCGGCCAGCGGGCCGAACTGGTGGCGCCAGGAGTGCCAGGACTCGGGGAAGCCGTGCAGCAGCACGACGAGCGGTCCCTCGCCCTCCTCCGCGATGTGCAGCCGGATGCCGTTCACGTCGATCATGCGATGCTCAACCATGCGGCGAACATACTCCTGTGCCTGGGCCTGTGCCCGTGCGCCTGCGCGCGTGCCCGTGCCAACGCCCCTGCGCGCCGGCGGAATCCGGCGCGGCCCGCCGGCGTACTACCCCAGGCACGCCTCCACCCGCCGCGCGAAGTCCAGGACCCCGGCGGCGCTGAGGGACCAGGCACGGGGAGTGGAACGGTGCAGGGTCTGGAGGATCAGGACCGAGCCCTCGGGGAGCGGTTCGATCGTCAGGCGCCGGTCCACCCGCCAGCTGTGGGTCCGGTCCCGGCCGGCCGAGGTGGGCGTCAGGGCACGGCCCGTGTCGAGGACGTCCGGGTCCTGGTTGAGGCGGTGCGCGGTCGCGGGGTCGCCGTCGAAGCGGGCGGGGGTGGCGGCGTCAGGCGCCGTCAGTTCGACGGCGGACGGGATCGCCGGGGCCAGCGGCACCGCGTAGAGGAGCCGGCCCAGGCCCAGGCTCCGGCGGAACCCCGCGCGGCCGGACAGGATCTCGGCGCGGAGTTCGAAGCGCCTGGGTGCCTGGGCGTCGACGTAGAGGAAGCAGTGGGTCGGCATGGGCATACCGCTGAAGCGTTCGCGCGGCGGGAGCAGGCTCCCGGCCGGTACGCCGGTGCTCCCGGCCGGCAGCGGCATCGCCAACGGCGGTACGGCCAGGCCGAGTTCGGCACGCAGCGTGGCGGTGAGGTCGGCGGCGGCCTGCTCGGCGGTGGCGTTCCGGCCGGACCAGATCGCGGCGGGCATGGTGGATCTCCTTGCTCGGTCAGGAAGGGCCGGGGCCCGTCGGGGACGGCCCGTCGCCCGGTCAGGACAGGCCGGCGGCTTCCCGGCGGATCTGGGCTGCCTGGTGCTCGTCCCCGACGGCGTCCAGGAGGTCGCTCAGCCGTCCCAGTGCCGCCCGGCGCTCCGTCTGGAACCGCCCCGGCCGGCTCCGGGTGAGGGTGCGCCAGGCATCGGCGGCCGCCCGGGCCCGTTCCAGTGCCTCCGCCGCCCGGCCCTGGGCGGCCAGTTCGTCGCGGCCGCTGTCCAGTTCCCGGGCCTGCCGCAGCAGCGCCTGCGTGGGGTCCTCGACGGGCGCCGGCGCGGCGGCCTCCTCGCGGGCGACCCGGCGCCTGCGGACGGCCACGCTGAGATATCCCACCAGCGCGATCAACCCGCCGGTGAGGACCGCGGAGACCAGTTTGTGCAGAAGATCGTTCATGGGGCTACCTGTTCACTCGCTGAGCTGAGGACGGGCGCTGTGCGCCTGCTGAGAGGGCGGGGTCCGCCTGTACGGGAACGGGGCGCGGGCGCGGGAGGCGCGCGGCCGGCCGTCCGGTGCCTGGTTGCGGACCACTGTCGCCGGGGGCGCTGAAATGGCGATGAAACGCTGATGCGCCGGGGAGGTGCCGTTCGGCGCGGTGGTGCCGTCCGGGCCTCGGGGCGGCCGGCGGAGAGGCGGGGCTCCCCGGCGGCCGACCCAAGACCCGCGCCGGTCCGGCGCCCTACTGGGGGTCGTACCAGGTGATGCCGTCACCGCCGTTCTGGGCGATGGTCTGGTCCATGATGCTGCCCTTCTGCCAGTACTTGGGGTGCTGGTTCAGGAAGCCGGGCACGGACTGCAGCGAGGTGGCGTCGCACGCCAGGTCGGTGCGGATGCAGAACCGCCGCACCGGCACCCCGTCGTACTTCTCCGGAGCGGCCCCCGTGGAGGTGAACCCCAGCGCGCTCCAGCCCTTGGGGACCTTCGCCCAGACACCGGTACCGGGCTGCATGGGGTCGGCGTAGAGCATGCCGTTCACCTGCGAGCGGGGAATGCCGGTGCGGCCGGCGGCGATCGCCCCGAGCACCTGGTCGGCCACCTGGGCGCCCTGGGAGTAGCCCACGATCGTCAGGCGGGCGGACGGATCCCGGCGGTGGGTGTCCTCGGCGGCGGCCAGCAGGTTGCGGATCCCCTCCTGGACGCTGGCGTCGTAGCTCGGGGCGCCCAGGTCCGGGGCGTTGTGGCCGTTGAGCCAGGGGCCGGCGCTCGCCGGGTAGCAGACCGGCACCGGAATGCCGCCGTCGAGGTGCTCGTTGGCGTTGAGGAAGGTGGAGGTGCAGTCGGGCGCCGGCGCCACCGAGCCCGTGCCGCCGACCTCCAGGTAGTAGTGGTGCACCGGAGCGGCGTGGGCGGGTGTCGAGGCGGTGAGGGCCGCCAGGGCCGCCACCGCTCCGGCCGCGCCGATCGCCTTCTTCCATCTGGTGCGCAGGGTCATCGCTCTGGTTCTCCTTGGGCTGGTGGTTCAAGTGCCGTACGAGGGACCGACGTTAGCGGCGGTCGTTGGAATGGGGATGAAACGCGGAGTGCGGGGGCGGTATCGGCCCGGGCGGGGCCCGGCCGGCACCTCCGCCGCTCAGTCGGCGCCCTCCCGGCGGCAGTGCTCCGCCAGCGTGCGGAACAGAAACACGTTGGGAATCCGGGGCATCACCGGTCCGAGCCGGTACTGCCGCCCGCTGACGCCGGTGAGGACGAGGAAGCCGTCCTTCCCACCGATGCCCTGCACCTGTGCCCACGGCGTGCCGCACCCCGCCCCGGAACCGACCCGCTCCCTCGTCATCCAGACGTCTCCGAAGACGACGCGCTCACCCCGGTCCAGCGCGGCCAGCGCCCCCGGCAACTGGGCCCGGACCACGGCCCGTTCGAGCTCCCGCTCCCAGGCCCGCGCCCCGCCGTCCGCCGGACCGCCGTCCTCCGGGTCGCCGTCCACGGGACCGCCGTACAGCACCAGCCGCTTCCGCTCGACGTCGGTGAGCGTATGGACGACGGCGGGGGCGGCGGCGCAGGGGACGGCGGTGCCGGCCGGAGCGGTCGGGCCGGCGAGCGGCGCGCGGCGCGGCCGGGCACGGTGCCGGAAGACCGACGTGGTGGCGTAGCGGACGATATGGATCCGGCCCTTCACGGCGACGGTCAGCCCGTGCTCGTACAGATCCAGCCGCGCGTTCGGGCGCCCGGCGGGCCGGCCGGGGCGGACGAGGCCCGGCAGGCGGCGGACCGCCCGGAACGGGCCGGTCCGGGGGCGGTACGCGGTCACCGGGTAGGTGGCCAGCCGCCTGCCCAGGTGCGCGCGCCCGGCAGCCGCCGAGATCCGCGCCAGCAGCAGTTCCTCACCGCGGGTACGCGGCACCGGCCCGGTCACGGCGTCGTCGGGGCGAAGCCCGCCTCGCAGCCCCGCAGGATCGTCTGGTGCGTACGCCGCAGCAGCCGGCTCGGCGCCACGCCCAGTTCGTCGGCCAGGCGGCGCCGGGTGCGTTCGAACACGCCCAGCGCGTCGGCCTGCCGGCCGCTCAGGCACAGCGCCCGCATCAGCATCGCGGCGACGGGTTCGTCCAGCGGCTGCGCCGCGGCCAGTGCCCACAGCTCGCCGACCGCCTCGGTGTGCCGGCCCAGCCGCAGTTGCAGGTCCAGTTTGCGCAGCGCCAGTCCCGTGCGGCGCTCGGTCAGCCGCAGCCGCTCCAGCTCCGCGAACGGCCCCGGCAGCCCGGCCAGCGGCTCCCCGCGGAACAGGTCCAGCGCCTGGGCGCAGATCCGGACCGCCTCGGCCGGATCGCCGCCCCGCTCGGCCGCACCGGCGGCGGTGACCAGCTCCTCCATGCGCGCCACGTCCACCTCGACCGCGCCGGGCACCAGCCGGTAGCCGCACCGGTCGTGCCGGATCACCGACTCCGCCCGGACCGCCGTCCCTGTACGGGCCGCCGTCCCCGTACGCGAAGCCGTACGCGCCCGGGCCGCGGCCCCCTCCGTCTCGTTCTCCGGCTGGAGGATCTTCCGCAGCCGGTAGATGTACACCGGCACGACTTTCGTGAGCGGCGGCTCCATCCCCCAGACCGCGTCGAGCAGTTCGTCCTTGCTGACCGTCCGCTCCCGGCACAGCGCCAGCGCCGCCAGTACGGCCTGCTGCCGCAGATGCCCCAGATCGACGGGCTGACCGTCGCGCCAGGCCCGCAGCGGCCCGAGCACGGAGATCCGCACCCGCTGGCCGCGGGCCCGGCGGACGGTGCCCCGCTGGACGGGCAGCGCCGCCACGCGGGGGCCGCTCCCGGGGACGACCAGCCCGCTGTCGAAGGCGTGGACGATGGCGGCCGCCCGGTCGCGCAGATCGAGTTTGGCGAGGATCCGGCCGAGGTGGACGCCGACCGCGTTCTCGGGGAGGGCCAGGGCGCGGGCGATCTCACCGTCCGTCAGGCCGCAGCCGACCGCGCGGAGCACCTCGCGCTCCTGGCGGGTGAGCGGGGTGGCGGTCGGTCGGGCGGGGGGCGCGGTCGTCGGCATCGCGGGCTCTCCTGACGTGCGGCGAACGGTGGGTCGCCGCCGACACTGGTCCCGGGCCGGGTGAACGGACAGGCCAGCAGACCGGCCGTTTCCGGCCGGTTGCCGCGCTAGAGTCCCTCACCTGGGGAAATCGACATGCCGGGGGAAGGCCGAGACCCGTGACCAGTGAGTTCAGCGCGCTGCTGAAAAAGCTGCGGCGTGAGGCGCACATGACACAGGAGGCGCTGGCGGAACGCGCCGGTGTCGGCGTCCGCACCATCCGCGGCCTGGAGACCGGCGAGCGCGCCGACCCGCGGATGACCACCGTCCGGTTGCTCGCCGACGCGCTCCAGCTGACCGCCGAGGGCCGCGAGCGGCTGCTGGCGGCCGCGGTCCGCCGCACGGCGGGCACCGACACGGAAATCGGCGCCGAGGCCGAACCGGAGTCCGTTACGACGGATGCCGGCACGGATACCGCTACGGATGCCGGCTCAACGGACACCGGAACGGGCACCGCTGCGACGGGCGGCACCAACACCGAAGCCGCCCCCGCCCCTTCGGGACCCCCATCCGCCCC
>NZ_LLZI01000013.1 GCF_001509485.1 Streptomyces sp. NRRL F-4489 | reverse complement strand
CCCCCGGGGGCCCCCGGGGCCCCCCCCCCCCCCCCCCCCCGCCGGCCCCCCCCCCCCCCCCCCCCGCCCCCCCGGTTCCCGGCGCCCCCCCCCGCCGCCCCCCCCCCCGCCCCGCCGGTCCCCGCCGCGCCCGATCAGTGGGCGCCCCCCACCGGCGCCCCGGCCCCGGTGCCCCCGCCGCCCGCCGCCGGGAAGGTCAACCTCGACAAGGGCCGGGTCAGCCTGCGGAAGAACGAGACGGTTTCGCTGGTCAAGGGCGGCCGCCCGCTGCTCGGCACGGTCCGGATGGGCCTGGGCTGGGAGCCCGCCCGCCGCGGCCGGAGCATCGACCTGGACGCCTCCGTCATCGCCTACGGCCCCGACCGCTCCAAGATCGCCAACTGCTACTTCGGCAAGCTGCTGATCCTCGGCGGCGCCATCCAGCACTCCGGCGACAACCTCACGGGCGACGGCGCCGGCGACGACGAGGTGATCACCGTCCACCTCGGCGGCATCCCGCCCGAGGTCACCGGCCTGGTCTTCACCGTCAACTCCTTCTCCGGCCAGAAGTTCTCCGCCGTCGCCAACGCCTACTGCCGGCTCACCGACGCCCAGACCGGCGAGGAGCTGGCCCGCTTCGACCTCGCCGGCGCCGAGCCGCGCACCGGCGTGCTGATGGCCAAGCTGGTCCGGCAGTTCACCGGCGAGTGGGAGATGACCGCGCTCGGCGACTTCGTCGACGCCCGCACCGTCCGCGGCATGGTCAAGCCGGCGGCCGCGGCGCTCTAGCCCGGGGCCGGCCGGGCGGCCGGTACGGCCCCGGCGGCCGGTACGGTCCCGGCCCCGGCGGTCTCTACGGTCCCGGCCCCGGCCCCGGCGGCCTGGACGACCCCCGGGCCGCCCCGGCCTCTCACCCCCGCCGGGCCAGCCCCGCCACCCGCGCCAGCCGTTCGAAGGACTCCAGCAGCGCCGCCCGGTCGTAGCCGCTGGTCGTCACCAGCACCTCGTCCGCGGCGCTCGCCCGGATCAGCTCGTCCAGCGCCGCGGCGACCTGCTCCTCCGTCCCGTGGACGTGCCCGCGCAGCGCCTCCTCGTAGAAGCCCCGCTCGCGCGCCGACATCCCCTCGCCGCCGTCCGCCGGCCCCGCCCCGTCCGGCGCGGGCCGCAGCGGCGGGAAGACCCCGTGCGTCCGCGAGTACGCCAGCGCCCGCGCCTCCGGGACGAGCAGCCGCCGCGCCGCCTCCTGGCTGCCGGCCACCGCCACCGTCCCGGAGATCACCACATACGGCCGCGGCCACATGGCGGACGGGCGGAACGCGGCGCGGTAGCCGTCCACCGCCGCCAGCACCTTCGCCGGGTCCCGGAAGTCGCCGATCACCAGCGCCAGCCCGGCCCGCGCCGCCACCTCCGCGCCCGCCCCCGTGGCCAGCACGAACGCGGGCACCGCCAGCCCCTCGGCCGGCCGGGCGTGCACCTGCGGATGGGCGGTCTGGGTCCCCGTGAAGTAGCCCAGCAGCTCCGCAAGACGCGCCTCGAAGTCCCCGGCGGCGTCCTTCTCCGCGCCCAGCGCCTTCCGGATCCCGCCGGTGAAGCCGACCGAACGGCCCAGTCCCATGTCGATCCGCCCCGGGAACAGCGACTCCAGCACGCCGAACTGCTCGGCGACGACCAGCGGCCGGTGGTTGGGCAGCATCACCCCGCCCGTACCGACCCGGATGGCGGACGTGGCCGAGGCCACCGCGGCGGCCAGCACCGTCGGCGCCGAACCGGCCACCCCGGGCACGCCGTGGTGCTCGGAGACCCAGAAGCGGTGGTAGCCCAGCCGCTCGGCGTGCCGGGCCAGCTCCACGGTGTCGCGCAACGCCGCCGCGGGCGGGTGTCCCTCCCTGGTGCGGGAGCGGTCCAGGATCGAGAATTGAGGTGTCCGTATCTGCGAGCTCACCTCCCCTTCAACATCCCTCCGCGCCCAGGATTCCGTCCCCCGCCCCCTCGGCCCCCTCCCCCACGGCTCGACGACGAGGAGCGTCCGATGCCCCAGCAGCCGCCCCCGGCCGGCGCACCCGGCCGGCCCGAGCACCCCGGCCCCCCGGACGGCGCGGCCGCCCCGGACCTCCCGGAGCGGGTCGCCGCGACCTACGGCGAGGAGGACCTCGGCACCGCCCCCGGGTTCGCCGGCGGCTTCATCAACTTCGGGTACTGGGCGTGGCTGCCCGAGCCCGCGCACCGCCCGCTCACCGAGGACGACCGGGTCCGCAGCGAGCAGGACCTCTACCGGCTGGTCCTGGACACCTGCGACCGGCCGCGCGGCCGCACCGCCCTGGAGGTCGGCTGCGGGCGCGGGCTGGGGTGCGCGCTGGCGCTGAAGGAGTTCGACTTCGGGTCGGTGATCGGGCTGGACGCCCATCCGGACCAGATCGCCCGCGCGCTGGAGGCCAACGCCGAGCTGCTGGACGCGGGCGACGGGCCGCGCCGGCTGGAGTTCGTGCTCGGGCCGGCCCAGCGGATGCCGCTGCCGGACGACTGCGCCGACTTCGTCTACTCGGTCGAGGCCGCCCAGCACTTCCGCGATCTGGCGGGTTTCGCCCGGGAGGCGGTGCGGGTGCTGCGGCCGGCCGGGGGGTTCGCGCTGACCACGTTCTTCGCCCGGATCCCGGAGGCGGTCCGGGTGCTGCCCGAGCTGCTGCCCCCGTACGCCAACGGGCTGGACGTCCCGCACCTGGTGGACGACGCGGCCGCCGCCTTCACCGAGGCCGGTCTGCGGGACGTCGCGGTGACCCCGATCGGCGACGGCGTCTGGGAGTGCTACGACCGCTATATGGACCAGCGCCCCGACCTCCGCGACGCCTGGCCCCGCCAATACCTGACGGCCTATCAAACCGGCCTGCTCGACTACTACTTGATCACGGCGACGGGCCCGGAGGGCGGGGCTGCCCCGGAGGGCTGAGCGACCACCCGTCCGTCAAAAGCGAAGGCCCCCGAGGGCTGAGCAGCCGCCCCGGGGCCCCGCCCCCTCACTCCGACCGCTGCGACCGCGCCTTGAACGCCGCCTTGCGGGCCTCCTTCGCCGCCTTGCGGTCCGGGTGCAGCCGACCCATCGCCTCCAGCACCTCCGCGGTGGCCGGGTGATCCACCCGCCACACCGCGTCGAAGAAGCCGCTGTGCTGCTCGGTCAGCCCGCGCACCAGGTCGCGCAGCTCGGCCTCCGCCGCCTCGTCGGTGCCGCCCAGCTGGGCCGCGATGGTGTCCACCGTCAGCCAGAACACCATCTCCTGGGACGGCTCGGGGATACCGGGCAGCCCGCGCTCGGCGAGCCACACCCGGGCCAGCCCGCCCAGGTACCGGTCGTCCAGCACCTCGCGCAGCGCCGGCTCGGCCTCCGCGGCGACCAGCGAGAGGGTCTGCTGGGCCGCGAGCCGGCGCAGCGGGCCGCGCTCGTCGTCGCCGCGGGCGGCCGCGAGCAGGTCCCGGGCGGCGTCCAGCGGCGTACGGGCGGCGAGCCACTGCTCGGACTCGGCCTGGGCCAGCGCCTCGGGGTAGTCGGGCAGCGCCTCCAGCAGGACGTCGGCGCCCTTGTCCGTGAGGTCGCCCACGGCCGGCGCGTCCACCCCGGCGTCCAGCATCCGGGTGCGGACCGCCCAGACCCCGAGCGGGGTGAGCCGGACCATGCCGTACCGGGCGACGTCCTCGTCCGCCAGCGGCTCCGCCGGGCTGACCGTCTCGCCGTCCTCGTCCAGCTCCTCGATGAGCGCCTCGTCCACCGGGCGGTACGCGACCAGGCCGATCGGCTCCAGCACCCGGAACTGGTCGTCGAGCCGCATCATCGCGTCGGAGACCTCTTCGAGCACGTCGTCGGTCGGCTCGTCCATGTCCTCCGGGACGATCATGGAGGCGGCCAGCGCGGGCAGCGGGACGTCCTGGTCGGGGACCTCGTTGAGGGCGCTGAGGAGGTAGAGGTTGCCGAGGATGCCGTCGAGCAGCTCGGCCTCCTCCTCGGGGTTCCAGTCCAGCGCGTCCAGGTCCAGTTCGCCGCCGTCGGCGAGCTGCTCGGCGATCTCCGAGAGGTCCGGGGCGACCGCGTCGGCGAGCACGGTCTCCATCCCGCCGAGCCAGATCTCCAGCACGTCCTGCGGGCTGCCGGAGGTGAGCAGGGACAGCTCCTCGCCGGGGGTGGCGGTGCCGGCCACGGCGTCGTCCCCGGCGTCCGCTCCGTCGCCGTCCGGGGCGCCGTCGTGCTCGGTGATCTCCACCAGGCCGGTGTCCACGGCCAGCTGCCACGCCTCGGCGGCGTACGCGGGGCCGTCCTCGTCGGTGGCCAGGCCGAGGTGCTCGGTGGCGGCGGCCAGGGACTTCTCGCCCAGCTCGCCGCCGGCCCCGACCGGCACCCCGCCCTCGGCCCAGCGGGCCAGCCGGGCGGCGCGGGCCATCAGCGGGGCGCTCAGCGCGTCGCGGGCCAGCTCCGCTTCGGGGTGCAGCCGCACCGGCGGCATGGTGGGGCGGTCTGCGGACATCTGGCTCAGCTCCTCGGCGGACGGCGGCTGGGGTACCTCCCCGCGATGGCCGGGGAGTGCGCCGCCCCAGCGTAGACGGAATTCTCCCCATGTCGGGCGGTTCACCCTCCCGTACGCTCCCGTCCACCGGGAGGACCTTGACAACTCCCTTGCGCGCACAAGAGATTGACGCGCGTAGCGAGCGCCGGTACCGCTCCCCACTCTCCCACCCCCCTCTCCCCTACCGGAGGCATCGATGCCATCCCGTCGTACGCTCCGCAGGCCCGCCGTGCTCGCCGTGGTGACCTGCGCGGCACTCGCCGGCGGACTGCTCACCGTGCAGTCCGCCTCGGCGGCCGGCACCCGGATCCATGACATCCAGGGCAGAACGCGCATATCCCCGCTGGCCGGCAAGCAGGTCGACGACGTCCCCGGCACCGTCACCGCGGTCCGGGCGTTCGGCTCGTCGCGCGGCTTCTGGGTGCAGGACCCGCACCCGGACGGCGACCCGGCGACCAGCGAGGCGGTCTTCGTCTTCACCGGCAAGGAGACGCCGAAGGTCTCGGTCGGCGACGCGGTGACCGTCAGCGGCACGGTCAGCGAGTACTACCCGGGCGGCAAGGACGCCGGCGGCCAGTCCGTCACCGAGATCACCGGCGCCAGCTGGACGGTCACCGCGTCCGGCCAGCCGCTCCCGGCCCCCGTCAAGCTCAACTCCGCGTCGATTCCCGCCCGTTACGCCCCCGACGCGGGCGGCGGCAGCATCGAGTCGCGCACCCTGAAGCCGGGGACGTACGCCCTGGATCGCTACGAATCGCTGGAGGGCATGCGGGTCGCGGTCGCCGACGCCCCGGTCGTCGGCCCCACCAACACCCACAACGAGCTGTGGGTGACCGCCACCCCCGGCCACCACCGCACCGCCCGCGGCGGCACCCTCTACGGCTCCTACGCCGACCCCAACGGCGGCCGGGTCAAGGTGCAGTCGCTGATCCCGTTCTCCCAGCGGCCGTTCCCGGTGGCCAACGTCGGCGACCGGCTCTCCGGCACCACCGCCGGCCCGCTGGACTACGACAACTTCGGCGGCTACACCGTCCAGGCCACCGAACTGGGCGCCCTCGACGCCCACACCCCGGCGCCCGAGACCACCCGCAAGCAGACGGCCGGCGAACTGGCCGTGGCCACGTACAACGTCGAGAACCTCGCCCCGGACAACCCGCAGGCCAAGTTCGACCGGCTGGCCAAGGGCCTGGTGCACAACCTCGCCGCGCCCGACGTGGTCGCCCTGGAGGAGGTCCAGGACGACAGCGGCGCCAAGGACGACGGCACGGTCACCGCCGGCACCACGCTCAAGAAGCTCACCGACGCCATCACCGCGGCCGGCGGCCCGGCGTACGCCTGGCGGTCGATCGACCCGCGGAACGACGAGGACGGCGGCCAGCCCGGCGGCAACATCCGGATCGCGTTCCTCTACAACCCGCAGCGGGTGGCGTTCACCGATGTCGCGGGCGGCGACGCGACCACGCCGGTGAAGGTCGTCGACGACCACGGCAAGGCCGGGCTGTCCGCCTCACCGGGCCGGATCGCGCCCACCGACCCGGCGTGGAAGTCCAGCCGCAAGCCGCTGGTCGGCGAGTTCGCCCTCAAGAGCAAGCCCGCCAGCCGGGTGTTCGTCATCGCCAACCACTTCAACTCCAAGGGCGGCGACCAGGGGGTGGACAGCCGCTTCCAGCCGCCGGCCCGGACCTCGGAGACCCAGCGCACCGCCCAGGCGAAGCTGGTCAACACCTTCGTCAAGGAGCTGCTGGCCAAGGACCCCAAGGCCGAGGTGGTGGTGGCCGGCGACCTCAACGACTACCAGTTCTCCCCCGCACTGAAGACGCTGACCGCCGGGGGCATCCTCACCGACCAGGTCACCAAACTCCCCGTCAACGAGCGCTACAGCTACGTCTACCAGGGCAACTCGCAGGTGCTGGACCACCTGCTCACCAGCAAGGCACTGGCCCGCGCCGACTACGACATCGTCCACATCAACGCGGAGTACGCGGACCAGACCAGCGACCACGACCCCCAGGTCCTCCGAGTCAAGCCCTGACGCCCCGCGACCCCACCCCCTCGCCTCACCCGCGGTGACCGAGCCGTCACTCCACCGGCCCACCCCCGGGCGCCGAACGCGTCCCGGGGTGCGGTACTGGGCTGGTAAGCACCGTTTCGGCGAGACAAAGGGAGTCATGATGCCGAAGTCGCAGAACCGTAAGTCGGGCAAGCAGGACCGGGCCGCCGAGCGGCGCTCCGAGCAGCACCGGCCGCAGTCGGAGGAGTCCGCCGCCGAGCGCACCCAGGACCTGAAGCCGCGGTCGCGCAAGGCTGACTGACGCGGGCAGGGCAGTCGTTCCACTGCCCGGGCGGCCGCCGCACCCCTCGGTGCGGCGGCCGCCGCCGCGTTCACCGGGCGCGGGGCCAACGGGCGCGGACCCGCTGGGCGCCGGGCCAACGACCGCAGGCACGCGGCCCGTTCACCAACCGGACGGCACCGCCCGCCCCTCCGGCCCTTCCCCAGCGGTCGTCCCCGCCTCCGTCTCGGTCCCCAAGCCGGGCCCGCCCGGCACCAAGTCACGCACCAGCAGCGTCGCACCCGCCACCGCCCCCGGCATCAACACCACCGACGCCAGCGGAATCAGGAACAGCAGCACCAGCGGCGTCCCGAACCCGATCGCCAGCCCGAGCCTCCCCCGCAGCAGCCGCAACCGCTCCCGCACCGGCACCTCCCGCCGCTGCATCGCCACCGTCGTCAACTCCACGGTGAGAAAGAACCCGGAGACGCAGAACCCGACCACCGGAACCACCGTCTGACCGACCACCGGCAGGAACCCCAGCACGAACAGCAGCACCCCGAACCCGGCCGCCCGCAGCAGCACATGCACCATGTCCCGCAGCCCGATGGCGATCTCCCGCCACAGCCCCCGCTCCGGACCGGCCGGCCCGCCGCCCTCGCTCTCCTCGACCCGCTCCGACAGCGCCTCGTAGAACGGGTCCCCGATCAGCAACGTCACCGCGGTGAACGTCAGCACCGACAGCGTCAGCCCACCGGCCAGCAGCAGCACCGTGAACACCCCGCGCAGCAGCCCCTGCCACGGCGACCCCCACCCGTCCGCGAACGGCGTCGCCCAGGCCGCCAGATCACCGGCCCCCATCGCCAGCGCCACCAGCGCCCCCGCATACAACACCAGCGCGATCACCGCGGGAATCAACCCGAACCCCCACCACCGCCCGTGCCGCCCCGCCCACCGCACACCCCGCCCCAAATACCCCAGCCCCACCACAAGATCACGCATACCGGCCACCCTATCCACCACCACCGACAGCCCGGCGGGCCATCCCACCGGCCACCGTGCGCGGCCCTTGCGCCCCCTGGCCGAATCGCCCCCTTGTGAGGACTTGGCGCACCTGGCACACAGTTGAGAGGCGAACGATCGGGGGAGGCACTTCATGGCTGGAGCAGGTGGGGGCAACGGCGAGCATCCGGCGTGGGCAGTGGAGCGGTTCGGCCGGCAGGCCGGCGCCCTCGCCGCGGCGATTCCCGTGCAGCTGGCCAAGGCGCACGCGAAGGCCCACGCCACGCATCTCGCGGCCGAGCTGAAGAAGCGAAGTCCGTACGGGCGCACGCTCACGGAGGCCGCGCGGGAGAACCTCGCGGACATGGCGCGGGAGCTCGGCGAGTCCGTACGCGACGTACGCGGCTACGAGTACGCGGTGATCAATGACCACGCCCTCTTCCCCTACAGGTACGCGGACAGACCGCGGCCGCTCGACCGTGCGAGGCTGCCTTCCAATACGTCGCCTACACGCCGCCGTCTGTTCCGGGCGCACGGGCCGCAGCAACCGGAGGCGCTGTTCGAGCTCGACGACGACCTGACGACGGACGAGTACCTGCACCTGCACGAGGCGTTCGGGGAACTGGGGGCCTCGACGAAGCTCGTCTGCGTGTTCTTCACCGCCGCCGCGGAGAGCGGCATCCAGGTCATCCACTGGGGAGAGGCCCGCCTCGAACCGGACCGCACCTTCACCTGGCTCTGCGGCGACCAGCTCCCGGTCGCGCCCGTCCCGCTGCAGTGATCGCCAGGCCGTTGCCGCTGCCGCAGGACGCGGTGAGCGCCCTCCCCGGGCCGTTCCGGCCGTGGGAGGGCGCTCGGCGTGGGGTCAGTTGTGGCTGTGCAGGATTTCGTTGAGGCCGCCCCAGACGGCCTTGTTGGGGCGGGCCTCCACGGTGCCGGTGGTGGAGTTGCGGCGGAAGAGGATGTTGTCGGCGCCGGAGAGTTCCAGGGCCTTGACGATCTGGCCGTCGGGCAGGGTGACGCGGGTGCCCGCGGTCACGTACAGGCCGGCCTCGACCACGCACTCGTCGCCCAGCGCGATGCCGATACCGGACTCGGCGCCGAGCAGGCAGCGCTCGCCGATGGAGATGATCTGCTTGCCGCCGCCGGAGAGGGTGCCCATGGTGGAGGCGCCGCCGCCGATGTCGGAGCCGTCGCCGATCACCACACCGGCGCTGATCCGGCCCTCGATCATGGAGGTGCCCAGCGTGCCGGCGTTGAAGTTGACGAAGCCCTCGTGCATGACGGTGGTGCCGGCCGCGAGGTGGGCGCCCAGCCGCACCCGGTCGGCGTCGGCGATCCGCACACCGGCGGGCGCGACGTAGTCGGTCATCCGCGGGAACTTGTCGACGCTGGTGACCTGGAGGTGCAGCCCCTCGGCGCGGGCGTTGAGCCGGACGGTCTCCAACTGGTCGACGGGGACCGGGCCGAGCGAGGTCCAGGCGACGTTGGCGAGCAGGCCGAAGATGCCGTCGAGGTTCTGGCCGTGCGGCTTGACCAGCCGGTGGCTGAGCAGGTGCAGGCGCAGGTAGGCGTCGTGCGCGTCCAGCGGCTTGTCGTCCAGGGAGGCGATGACCGTGCGCACGGCCACGACCTCCACACCGCGGACCGGGTCCGGGCCGATGGCCTTGAGGGCGGCGGCGCCCAGCAGCGTCGCGGCGCGGTCGTCCTCCAGCCGCTCGGTGCCGGCCGGGCCGGGCTCCGCGGTCAGCTCGGGGGCGGGGAACCAGGTGTCGAGAACGGTGCCGTCGGCGGCGACGGTGGCGAGCCCGGCGGCGACGGCGCCGGTCGTACGGGGGGTTGCAGCATCGGTCATGCCGGAAACCTAACCGGAGCCGGCCCGCGGAGGCGAACCGGTCTCAGCGATCGGTCCCGGGTCGTACATCCGCACCGGACGGGGAGCCTGTGGGGCCGGGTGGCTCGTAGGTCCGCACCGGACGGGCGCCCGGGCCGCCCCCGGCGGCCGGCGAGCCGCGCCCGGTCAGCGGGACGCCCCCAGCACCCCGGCCAGCCCGTCGCGCAGCGCTTCCGGGCGGAACGGGCGGCCGGTCAGCAGGTGCTGGAGCAGCAGGCCGTCGAGGAAGGCCACCACGGCCCGGGCGGTGGCCAGATCGCCGATCCGCCGGCCGAGCCGGTCCGCCATCTCGTCCAGGCACGCGGCGGCGAGCGGCCGGACGGCCTCGTGCCGCAGCGCGGCGAGGTACAGCTCGTACTCCAGCGTCACCCGGGACCGGTCCCCGGCGAGCGTGGCGGCGACCAGCCGGGCCACCTCGTCGGCGAGCGGCGCGGCCGGGTCGAGGCCGTCCACCCAGTGCGCGAAGTCCGCCAGCCAGCCGGCGTTGACCTGCCGCAGCGCGGCGACCAGCAGTTCGTCCAGGCTGGCGAAGTGGTACGTGGTGGAGCCCAGCGGAACGTCCGCGGCGGCCGCCACGGCGCGGTGGCTGAGCCCGGCGATACCGCGTTCGCCGACGACGGTGATCGCCGCGTCGATGATCCGCTGCCGCCGCCCGGGGTCGTGGCGCCGCGCCATCAGTGCGCCCCGTCCAGATTGAGCACCACCACCCCGGCGATGACCAGCACCACCCCGAGGACCTTCAGCGCGCTGGCGCTCTCGCCCAGGAAGACCATCCCGATCGCCGCGATCACCGCCGTGCCGGCCCCGGACCAGATCGCGTACGCGGTCCCCACACTCATCGTCTTCAGCGTCTGGGCGAGCAGCGCGAACGCCACCAGATAGCCGAACGCGGTGCCCACCGAGGGCCACAGCCGGCTGAAGCCGTGGCTGTACTTCATCGAGGTGGTGGCGAGGATCTCGGAGAGGATCGCGCCGGCGAGGGTCAGATAAGCCATGTGTACGAGCGTACAGATCGTTGCGTACGGGCGTACACATCGGCGCGGGGCAGTGGCGTGAGCCAAGGCGGCCCGTACGCACAAACGGCCGTGCCCGCCAGGTTCGCTGGCGGGCACGGCCGGGTGCGCGGGAAGAGCGCCGATCGCCTCAGACGTTGAAGCCCAGCGCGCGCAGCTGCTCGCGGCCGTCGTCGGTGATCTTGTCCGGGCCCCACGGCGGCATCCAGACCCAGTTGATCTTCAGCTCGTTGACGATGCCGTCCGTGGCGGACTTCGCCTGGTCCTCGATGACGTCGGTCAGCGGGCAGGCCGCCGAGGTCAGCGTCATGTCGACGGTGGCGATGTTGGCGTCGTCGACGTGGATGCCGTAGATCAGCCCGAGGTTGACGACGTCGATGCCCAGCTCGGGGTCGACGACGTCGTACAGCGCCTCGCGGACCTCCTCCTCGGAGGCCGGCTTGGTGGTCGTCGGGGTGTCGGTCATGCGGTCTTCGCCTCCTGGGAAAGGGCCTTGGCCGTGGCGTCCTTCCAGGCCATCCAGCTGAGCAGGGCGCACTTCACGCGCGCCGGGTACTTGGAGACGCCGGCGAACGCCACCGCGTCCTCCAGCACCTCCTCCATGGCGTCATCCGGCTCCACCTGGCCCTTGGACTGCATCAGCTCCAGGAACATCTCCTGGATCTTCTGCGCCTCGCCCAGCTCCTTGCCGACCAGCAGGTCGTTGAGGACCGACGCGCTGGCCTGGCTGATGGAGCAGCCCTGGCCCTCGTAGGACACGTCCTCGATCACCGCGCCGGCCAGGCGGACGCGCAGGGTGATCTCGTCGCCACAGGTGGGGTTGACGTGGTGCACCTCGGCGTCGCCGTCCCGAAGACCGCGCCCGTGCGGGTGCTTGTAGTGGTCCAGGATGACGTCCTGGTACATGGAATCCAGCTTCACGGCTCAGTCAGTCCTCGTCCTCATCCGCGGTGCCCAATTAACCGAAAAAGTTGCGGACGTGCTCCAGCCCCTCGACGAGGGCGTCGACCTCCGCCGGGGTGGAGTACAGATAGAACGACGCTCGCGTGGTCGCGGGAATTCCGTAGCGCAGGCAGACCGGTCGCGCGCAGTGGTGCCCCACACGGACCGCGATGCCCTGCTCGTCCAGCACCTGGCCCACGTCGTGCGGGTGGATGTCGCCGAGCGTGAAGGAGATCGCCGCCCCGCGGTCCTCGGCCGTGGCCGGGCCGATGATCCTGAGGTCGGGCACCTCCAGCAGCCGCTTGACGGCGTACTCGGTGATCGCGTGCTCGTGGGCCGCGATGTTCTCCATCCCGATGCCGGAGAGGTAGTCCACCGCCGCGCCGAGGCCGACGGCCTGGGCGATCGGGGGCGTACCGGCCTCGAACTTGTGCGGCGCCGGGGCGTAGGTGGAGGAGTGCATCGAGACGGTCTCGATCATCTCGCCGCCGCCGAGGAACGGCGGGAGGTCCTCCAGCAGCTCCTGGCGGCCCCACAGCACGCCGATACCGGTCGGACCGCACATCTTGTGGCCGGTGAAGGCCACGAAGTCGGCCTGGAGCGCCTGGACGTCCAGGACCATGTGCGGCGCGGCCTGGGAGGCGTCGATGCACACCAGGGCGCCGACTTCCTGGGCGCGCCGGATGATCGTCTCGACCGGGTTGACGGTGCCGAGGAGGTTGGACACCAGGGTGAAGGAGACCACCTTGGTGCGCTCGGTGATGACCTCCTCGATGGTGGAGAGGTCCAGCCGGCCGTCGTCGGTGAGGCCGAACCACTTCAGCTTCGCGCCGGTGCGCTGCGAGAGCAGCTGCCACGGGACGATGTTGGAGTGGTGCTCCATCTCCGTGATGACGATCTCGGTGTCGCTGTCCACGCGGTAGGGCTCATCGGCCCAGCCGAGCATGTTGGCGACGAGGTTGAGCGACTCGGAGGCGTTCTTGGTGAAGATCACCTCGTCGCGGCTCGGCGCGTTGATGAAGGCGGCGACCTTGTCGCGGGCGCCTTCGTACAGCGCCGTGGCCTCCTCGGCGAGCACATGCACGCCCCGGTGGACGTTGGCGTTGTGGCGTTCGTAGTAGGCGCTCAGGGCGTCGAGGACCTGGCGCGGCTTCTGGGAGGTCGCCGCGTTGTCCAGATACACGATCTTCCGGCCGTCGTGGACCAGGCGGTCCAGGATGGGGAAGTCCTTGCGGATCGCCTCGGTGTCGAGGAGGCCCGGCAGCTGTGTCACGCGCTCGTGCCCCCCTTCACGTACGCCTCGTAGCCCTCGGCCTCCAGCTTGTCCGCCAGCTCGGGGCCGCCGGACTCGGCGATCCGGCCGTTGGCGAAGACGTGGACGTGGTCGGGCTTGATGTAGCGGAGGATCCGCGTGTAGTGGGTGATCAGCAGGGTGCCGACCTCGCCGGTCTCGCGGACGCGGTTGACGCCCTCGGAGACCACGCGCAGCGCGTCGACGTCGAGGCCGGAGTCGGTCTCGTCGAGGATCGCGATCTTCGGCTTCAGCAGCTCCAGCTGGAGGATCTCGTGGCGCTTCTTCTCACCGCCGGAGAAGCCCTCGTTGACGTTGCGCTCGGCGAACGCCGGGTCCATCTGGAGGCGCTCCATGGCCTCCTTGACCTCCTTGACCCACGTCCGCAGCTTGGGGGCCTCACCGCGGATGGCGGTGGCGGAGGTGCGCAGGAAGTTGGAGACCGAGACGCCGGGGACCTCGACCGGGTACTGCATGGCGAGGAAGACGCCGGCGCGGGCGCGCTCGTCGACGGACATCTCCAGGACGTCCTCGCCGTCGAGGGTGACGGTGCCGCCGGTGATCGTGTACTTGGGGTGACCCGCGAGGGAGTAGGCGAGCGTCGACTTGCCGGAGCCGTTGGGGCCCATGATGGCGTGCGTCTCGCCCTGCTTCACGGTCAGGTCGACGCCCTTCAGGATCTCGCGCGGACCGTTCTCGGCCTCGACGGAGACGTGCAGGTCGTGGATCTCAAGCGTTGCCATGGGTGACTCAGGACTCCTGGGTGACGGAGACGAGCACGTCGTCCCCTTCGATCTTTACGGGGTATACGGGGACGGGGCGCGTCGCGGGAAGGCCGGACGGCTTGCCGGTGCGCAGGTCGAAGCTGGAGCCGTGCAGCCAGCACTCGATCGAGCAGTCCTCGACCTCGCCCTCGGACAGCGAGACGTTCGCGTGCGAGCAGATGTCGTTGATCGCGAACACCTCGCCCTCGGTGCGCACCAGCGAGACCGGCGTGCCGTCGATCTCCACCCGCTTGGGGGTGTCCTCGGCCAGCTCGCTCAGGGCGGCCACGCGTACGTAGCTCATGCCGCGGACGCTTCCAGCTCGGCCTCGATCTTGCTCATCAGGCGCTCCTCGACGTCCGGCAGGCCGATCTGCTGGACCAGCTCGGCGAAGAAGCCGCGGACGACCAGGCGGCGCGCCTCGTCGGCCGGGATGCCGCGCGCCATGAGGTAGAACAGCTGCTCGTCGTCGAACCGGCCGGTCGCCGAGGCGTGGCCGGCGCCGACGATCTCGCCGGTCTCGATCTCGAGGTTGGGGACCGAGTCGACCCGCGCGCCGTCGGTGAGGACGAGGTTGCGGTTGAGCTCGTAGGTGTCGGTGCCGGTGGCGGCCGCCTGGATGAGCACGTCGCCGATCCAGACCGCGTGCGCCTCCTGGCCCTGCAGCGCGCCCTTGTACGTCACGTGGGAGCGGCAGTTGGGGGTGTCGTGGTCGACGAAGAGGCGGTGCTCCTGGTGCTGGCCGGCCTCGGTGAAGTACAGGCCGTACAGCTCGGCCTCGCCGCCGGGGCCCGCGTAGTCGATCCGCGGGTGGAGGCGGACCAGGTCGCCGCCGAAGGTGACGACCACGGACTTGAAGGTGGCGTCCCGGCCGACCAGGGCGTTGTGCTGGCCGCAGTGGACGGCGTCGTCGTCCCAGTCCTGGACGGAGACGACGGTCAGCTTGGCGCCGTCGCCGAGGAGGTAGTCGACGTTGGCGGCGAGCACACCGGAGCCGGTGTGGTCGATGACCACGACGGCCTCGGCGAACGCGCCCAGCTCGACGACCTGGTGGCCGAAGGCGGTGCCGCCCTCGCCGTGCACCCGGATCCGGATCGGCTCGGTCAGGACCGTCTCCTTGGGGACGGAGACCACCGACGCCTTCTCGAAGGCGCTGTACGCCTGGGCGGCGACGCGGTCCACGGGCTTGCCGGCCTTGCCGACCCGCGGGTCGGTGCGGTCGACCAGCTCGTGGGTGACGCCCTCCGGCGCGGTGATGTCGATCTTCAGGTCCGGACCGCCGGCCGCGGCGCTGCCGTCGTGCAGGCCCTTGAGGCGGGCGAGCGGCGTGAACCGCCACTCCTCCTCGCGGCCGTGCGGCACCGGGAAGTCCGCCACGTCGTAGGACGGCGGGGCGCTCATCCGGGTGGCGACGGTGGATTCCGCGGCCACCGCGACGGAGCCGGCGGTCGTGGACCCCAGGGGGATGTTCTGAGCCTCAGCCATGGCTGTTCGTCTAGCTCGCTTTCTGCGTTCTTGAGAGTCGGTCGCTGCGGGGGCCGGTCAGCCGACCGCGCCTTCCATCTGCAGCTCGATCAGCCGGTTGAGCTCCAGCGCGTACTCCATCGGCAGCTCGCGGGCGATCGGCTCGACGAAGCCGCGCACGATCATCGCCATCGCCTCGTCCTCGGACAGGCCGCGCGCCATCAGGTAGAAGAGCTGGTCCTCGCTGACCTTGGAGACCGTCGCCTCGTGGCCCATGGACACGTCGTCCTCGCGGACGTCCACGTAGGGGTAGGTGTCCGAGCGGGAGATGGTGTCCACCAGCAGCGCGTCGCACAGCACGTTGGACTTCGAGCCGGCGGCGCCCTCGCCGATCTCGACCAGGCCGCGGTAGGAGGTCCGGCCGCCGCCCCGCGCCACCGACTTGGAGACGATGTTGGAGGAGGTGTTCGGCGCCATGTGGACCATCTTGGAACCGGCGTCCTGGTGCTGGCCCTCGCCCGCGAAGGCGATGGACAGGGTCTCGCCCTTGGCGTGCTCGCCCATGAGGTAGACCGCCGGGTACTTCATGGTGACCTTGGAGCCGAGGTTGCCGTCGACCCACTCCATCGTCGCGCCCTCGTAGGCGACGGCGCGCTTGGTGACGAGGTTGTAGACGTTGTTCGACCAGTTCTGGATGGTCGTGTAGCGGCAGCGGCCGCCCTTCTTGACGATGATCTCGACGACCGCGGAGTGCAGCGAGTCGGACTTGTAGATCGGCGCCGTGCAGCCCTCGACGTAGTGGACGTAGGCGTCCTCGTCGACGATGATCAGCGTCCGCTCGAACTGGCCCATGTTCTCGGTGTTGATCCGGAAGTAGGCCTGGAGCGGGATGTCCACGTGCACGCCCTTGGGGACGTAGATGAACGAGCCGCCGGACCAGACGGCGGTGTTCAGCGACGCGAACTTGTTGTCACCGACCGGGATGACCGTGCCGAAGTACTCCTGGAAGAGCTCCGGGTGCTCCTTGAGCGCGGTGTCGGTGTCCAGGAAGATGACGCCCTGCTTCTCCAGGTCCTCGCGGATCTGGTGGTACACGACCTCGGACTCGTACTGCGCCGCGACACCGGCGACCAGCCGCTGCTTCTCCGCCTCGGGGATGCCCAGCTTGTCGTAGGTGTTCTTGATGTCCTCGGGCAGCTCCTCCCAGGAGGTGGCCTGCTGCTCGGTGGAGCGGACGAAGTACTTGATGTTGTCGAAGTCGATGCCCGACAGGTCGGAGCCCCAGGTCGGCATGGGCTTCTTGTCGAACAGCTTGAGCCCCTTGAGGCGCAGCTTGAGCATCCACTCCGGCTCGTTCTTCTTCGCCGAGATGTCGCGGACGACGTCCTCGTTGAGACCGCGCTTCGCCGAAGCGCCGGCCACGTCGGAGTCGGCCCAGCCGTATTCGTACTTGCCCAGGCCCTCGAGCTCGGGGTGAGCAGTCTCCGTGGGGAGCGTCATGCGGGGTTCCTCCCGGCCGTGCTTGCAGATGCTGTGGTGGTCTGTGGGGTGTGCCCACCGGTGCGGTGGGCCGCCTTGCCGGCGCCGGCCTTCGGGACGAAGGTCGTGCACACCCCGTCGCCGTGGGCGATGGTGGCAAGGCGCTGTACATGGGTCCCGAGCAGGCGGGAGAAGACCTCGGTCTCCGCCTCGCACAGCTGCGGATACTGCTCGGCGACATGGACGACCGGGCAGTGGTGCTGGCAGAGCTGTTCACCGAGCTGGGGGTTGGGGGCGCTGCGCGCCGTAGCAGCGTACCCGTCCGCGGTCAACGCCTTCGCCAGGGCCTCGGTGCGGGCCTCGGGGTCGGCGCTCTCGACCGCCTCGCGGTAGCCCTCGGCCTGCGCGGCGAGCCGGGCCCGGGCGAACGCGGCGACCGCCGCCTCGCCCTTGGCGCCGCCGCCCGCGCTCTGCGCGATCCAGCGCAGCGCGTCGGCGGCGAGGTCGTCGTACGCCTGGTCGAAGGCGTCGCGGCCGCAGTCGGTCAGGGCGAACGCCTTGGCCGGCCGGCCGCGCCCGCGGGCACCGTAGACCCGCTTCTCGCGGGGCTCCACGACGCCCTCGGCGGCCAGCGCGTCCAGATGGCGGCGGACCGCGGCCTGGGTCAGCTCCAGGCGGAGCGCCAGCTCGGCCGCGGTGGACGGACCGTGGTCGAGGATCGAGCGGGCGACGCGGTTGCGGGTGCCGCGCTGGTCGTCGTGCGCAGGCGCGGAGGCGGCGGGGCCGGCGGTCTGCCGGGCCGCTGGCCTCTTCCGTTCCTCGCTCACGTTTTTCACAACGCCATTGTTGCGTAATTCGCCGGAGCGATTCAAGCCTCGTCCGGATCACGGACAGGTGGCCTCGATCACTAAGGGTTACCTAATTCCGGGGTGAGTGGTGACGCTGCGGAATCGCCGCGGGCCGGCGCCCGAGGCCGTCCGATCCCCCGCTCCCGCCGCCCCCGCCGCGCTCCGTAGACTTCCCGGCATGCCCAGCACCTCCCCGGGGGACGCCCCCCGATCGCCCGGCCGCGAGCCCGCCGTCGAGGTCACCGGCCTGGTCAAGCGCTACGGCACCAAGACCGCCGTGGACGGGCTCGACCTCACCGTCGCCCGCGGCGCGGTGACCGCCGTGCTCGGTCCGAACGGCGCCGGCAAGACCACCACCGTCGAGACCTGCGAGGGCTACCGCCGCCCCGACGCCGGCCGGGTCCGCGTCCTCGGCCTGGACCCGATCGCCGACGCCGCCGCCCTGCGGCCCCGGATCGGCGTGATGCTCCAATCGGGTGGCGTCTACGCGGGCGCCCGCGCGGAGGAGATGCTGCGGCACACCGCCACCCTGCACGCCCACCCCCTGGACGTGGACGCGCTCATCGACCGGCTGGGCCTGGGCGGCTGCGGGCGGACGCCCTACCGCCGGCTGTCCGGCGGCCAGCAGCAGCGGCTCGCCCTGGCGATGGCCGTGGTCGGCCGCCCCGAGCTGGTCTTCCTGGACGAGCCGACGGCCGGCCTGGACCCGCAGGCCCGCCGCGCCACCTGGGACCTCGTACGGGAGCTGCGCACCGACGGCGTCAGCGTGGTGCTGACCACCCACTTCATGGACGAGGCCGAGCAGCTCGCCGACGACGTCGCGATCATCGACGGCGGCCGGGTCGTCACCCAGGGCAGCCCCGAGGCGCTGTGCAAGGGCGGCGCGGAGAACAGCCTGCGCTTCACCGGCCGCCCCGGTCTGGACATCGCCTCGCTGCTCAAGGCGCTGCCCGCGGACAGCGCGGCGGCCGAGCTGACCGCCGGCACCTACCGCGTCCAGGGCCGGATCGACCCCCAGCTGCTGGCCACCGTCACCTCCTGGTGCGCCCAGAACGGCGTCATGCCCGACGCGATAGCCGTCGAACGCCACACCCTGGAGGACGTTTTCTTGGAGCTCACCGGCAAGGAGCTGCGCGCATGACCACCGCCACCGGTACCGGTACGTTCACCCCCCGCCCCGGGGCGGCCCCCCTTTCCCGGATGATCCGCGCGCAGGCCGCCCTGGAGACCCGGATGCTGCTGCGCAACGGCGAGCAGCTGCTGCTCACCGTCGTCATCCCCACGCTCCTGCTGGTGCTGTTCTCCGCCGTCCGGATCATCGACACCGGCGCCGGCGAGCCGGTGGACTTCCTCACCCCGGGCGTGCTGGGCCTGGCCGTGATGTCCACCGCGTTCACCGGGCAGGCCATCGCCACCGGCTTCGAGCGGCGCTACGGCGTCCTGAAGCGGCTGGCCGTCTCGCCGCTGCCGCGCTGGGGGCTGATGACCGCCAAGACCTGCGCGGTGCTGGTCACCGAGGTCCTGCAGATCGCGCTGCTGACCGTGGTCGCGCTGGCGCTGGGCTGGTCGCCGCACGGCAACCCGCTCGCCGTGGTCCTGCTGCTGGTCCTCGGCACCGCCGCGTTCTCCGGGCTGGGGCTGCTGATGGCCGGCACCCTCAAGGCCGAGGCCACCCTGGCCGCCGCCAACCTCGTCTTCCTGCTGCTGCTGGTCGGCGGCGGGGTGATCGTTCCGCTGACGAAGTTCCCCGCGGCGGTCCAGCAGGTGCTCCAGTTCCTGCCGATCTCCGCGCTCTCCGACGGGCTGCGGACGGTCCTCCAGCACGGCGCCGGGCTGCCCTGGGCGGACCTCGGGATCCTCGCGGTGTGGGCGGTGCTGGGCCTGGGCGCCGCGGCGAAGTGGTTCCGCTGGGAGTAATCCCAGGTCACTCCCGCCGTACGGCATTTCGGGCCCCCCTCGTGAAAACACGCACAAGCCGCGGCCTACGATGTCTCACGTGCCGAACACGCTGAATCCCCTTGAGCTGATCGCCCGCCGCTGGCAGCCCTCCGCGCGCTTCGTCGAGCGGGCGGCGCTCGCCACCGTGGTGATGGCCGTGATCATCGTCGTGACCGGCGGCGCGGTCCGGCTGACCGAGTCCGGCCTGGGCTGCTCGACCTGGCCCCGGTGCACGGCGGACAGCCTCACCCCCACCGCCGAGATGGGCGTCCACGGCCTGATCGAGTTCGGCAACCGCCTGCTGACGTACGTACTGTGCGCCTTCATCGGGCTGTTCATCATCGCCGCCCGCGCCCGCGCCCCGCGCCGCCGCTCGCTCACCCGGCTCGGCTGGGCGCAGTTCTGGATCGTGATGGGCAACGCGGTCTGGGGCGGCATCGTCGTCCTGACCGGCCTGAACCCCTACCTCGTCGCCGCGCACTTCCTGCTGACCACGGCCCTGCTCACGGTCTCCGTGCTGAGCTGGCAGCGGGCCAAGGAGGGTGACGAGGAGCCGCGCGACGCGGTGGCCCGGCCGGTCCGCCAGCTGTCCTGGCTGCTGGTCACCGCGACCGCCGCGCTGACCGTCATCGGCACCGTCGTCACCGGCACCGGCCCGCACGCCGGCGATGCGCGCGAGGTGCACCGCATCCCGCTGAACTGGCAGGAAGTCACCCAGCTCCACGTCGACTTCGTCTACATCGTGGTCGGCCTGAGCGTGGCGCTGTGGTTCGTGCTGCGCGCGGTCAAGGCCCCGGCCCCGGCCCGCCGGGCGGCGCTGGAACTCCTCGGGTGCCTCGCCTTCCAGGGCGTCATCGGCTACGTCCAGTACTTCACCGGCCTGCCGGAGTTCGTCGTCGGACTGCACATGCTGGGCTCGACGCTGGTGTGGATCGCGGTGCTGCGGGTCAGCCTGTCGCTGCGCGACCGCGGTCCGCTCCCGGGGGACGGAGCGGCCCCGGCGAAGGCCGGTGCGGCGCCGGACGCTCAGCCCGTGGCCGCCGCCAGCCGGTAGACCCGGCGCGCCGTCCCCGAGCCGACCAGCTCGGTGATCCGCCGCGCGTCCCCGGCGGCGCACAGCCCCTCGGCGGTCCACTCCCCCACCACCCGCGCCAGGCCCCGGGCGAACAGCCGCGCCGCGGTGACGTACAGCTCCGGCAGCCCGCGCGCGCCCGAGGAGAACAGCAGCTTGCCGAACGGCGCGTGCGCCAGCGTCTCCTCGGGGAACGGGCCGGCGTCCGCGTAGACATGGGCGTACTCGGCGGCGAGCTGCGCGGCCCGCCGGTGGTGCGGGACGGCCGGCAGCAGCACCAGATCGCAGCCCAGCCCGGCGGTGGCCCGTAAGAAGGGGACCAGCGGCTGCGGATCGGCGCAGTGCAGCTGCACCGGCAGCCCGGTGGCCACCGCGCTCCACAGCAGATGCCGGACGAGCGCGGGCTCGCCGAGCCGTTCACCGGGGCGGCGGCCGCGCAGCCAGCGGTCCGCGGCCCGCCGCACCTCACCCGCCTCCGGGGCCCGCCCCTCGCCGTACGCGGCGCCGGAGGCGAAGGCGGTGGCGTGCTGGGCGGCGGAGTACAGCGCCTCGGCGGTGTAGGCGAGGAAGGACTCGACGCTGCCGGAGGTGTCGGCGACCTGCTCGGCGAGCGGTTCGAGCCGGACGACCTCGTGGGCACGGGCCGCCGCGGCGGTGGCCAGTTCGCCGGCCGAGGTCAGGGAGGCGGGGGCGCCGGCCTCCACCAGGAACGTCCCGATCCCGGCGCCGCGCAGCAGCGCCCGCTGGGCGTGGAAGGCGCCCAGCTCCCGCCGCCGGGCCAGATAGCGCACCGGTGGGCAGTACGGCTCCAGGCCGAGCAGCGGTGGGCACCAGCGGCGCAGCGCCAGGCCGGTGCGGGTGTCGAAGGAGCTCGTGCCGGCCGGGGCCGGGCCGCGGGCGCCGGCCGCGGCGGCGAGCTGGGCCTCGAAGGTGCCCAGGCCGAATTCACCGTGGGCGGCGCCGTGGCTGTGCTGGTCGATGAGCGGGGGGAGTGTGTCCATCCGCCTCTCCTCGCCGTGGGCGCGCGGGGCGTGACCGGGCCTCCGCGCCTGGTGAGCTTAACGGGCGAGCCGGTGGTGGGGTAGCGGCCCGCGCGCCCCGGCGCACGGCACCGGGGCGGGGCCTCAACGCCTTACGAAGCGGGAGGATTGGCCGGGCCGCCGACCTGGATCCCGGCCATCCGGGACCACTCGTAGGGGCCGGTGCGGACCTTGGCGGCCAGCTCGCCGTCGAAGTCGTCGTGCAGCTCGATACCGGCGCGCTCGGCGGCCTGCCGGGCGGCCGGATAGCTGTCGGCGACGAGAGTGCCCCATTCGCCGTTCGCGCCGACCAGGGCGATCCGGGTGCGGCCGCGGCCGATGTGGGCGAGCTGGCCCTCGGCGCCGCCGCCGTGGGTGCGCGCGAAGGCCCGGATCTGCCGGGCGAGCCGCTCGGCCCGCCGGTCGGCCCGCTTCTGTGCCGTCGACGCGGGGGCCGTACCGCCGGCCGCCGCCTGCCCGTCCGCCTGCTGGGTGTCTGCCATACCAGCATGCTACCCACCGGTAGCGCCGTTGTGGGGGTGATCCCCCACACCCGCTCAGCGCAGGAAGGGGTCCACCGCGATGGCGACGAAGAGCAGCGAGACGTAGGTGATGGACCAGTGGAAGAGCCGCATCTCCTTGAGCTTCGGCCCGGTGATCCCGGCCTTGGCGCGGGACTGCAGGGCGTGCGCCTCGCGGAGCCAGAAGGCGCCGCAGGCGACGGCGACCGCGGTGTAGAACCACCCGGTGTAGCCCAGCGGCTGGAGCAGCAGCGAGACCGCGACCATCGCCCAGCTGTAGAGGACGATCTGCCGGGCGACGACCTTGTTGCCGGCGACGGCCGGCAGCATCGGCACGCCGACCCGCTTGTAGTCGTCGGTGACCTTCATCGACAGCGGCCAGTAATGCGGCGGCGTCCAGAAGAAGATGACGAGGAAGAGGATGAACGACGCCCAGGAGACCTCGTTCTTCACCGCCGACCAGCCGATGAAGACCGGCATGCAGCCCGCGATACCGCCCCAGACGATGTTCTGGCTCGTCCGCCGCTTGAGGATCATCGTGTAGACCACGACGTAGAAGAGCAGCGCGCCGAGGGACAGCATCGCCGACAGCGGGTTGACGAGGAACCAGAACAGCGCGGTGGAGCCGACCGCGAGGGCGGTGGCGAAGACCAGGCACTCGCGCGGCGAGACCATGCCCGTCACCAGCGGCCGCTGGGAGGTGCGGTCCATCATCGCGTCGATGTCGCGGTCGAGGTACATGTTGAACGCGGCGGCGCCGCCGGCGGAGAGGTAGCCGCCGACACAGGTGGCCAGCACCAGCCACAGATCGGGTACCCCGCCGGCCGCCAGGAACATCACCGGCACCGTCGTCATGAGCAGAAGTTCGATGACCCGCGGTTTGGTCAGCGCCACGAACGCCTTGAGCCGGGCACCGAACGGCCGGTTACCGGGACTCCCGGGGACCTGAGAGAGCCCCCCCGCAGGACGGGTTTCGACGGCCGTCACGCACACCCCTGGAAGTAACGTCAGCGGCCGCAGCCGCGGAGATAAGGCCAGCAAGCTCCGCCGGCGGTGAACACCCGGTAAAGGCTTGCGCTTACCACGCCACTTTAGACGTTGGCCATACGGCGGCTCTCGCGGGGGTGGGGTCGTGTTGGGCGCCCGCCCCCCGAGCGCCCCGCCGCGCCATCGCCGTAGCCCGCCGGCGTTCGAGAGGCGAGGGCGCGTGTGTCCCGGCAGTCTGGTCGTAGGCGCAGCCCCGGTGCCGGGAATGTCCGAGGTGCCGATTCGGTTGCCCGAAGCGACAAACAGTGCTTCCGCGGCACCCCCGCCGAGTGAGCGCGGAACCCCCCGACTGAGCACCGACTGAGCGTCGAAATCGCCGACTGAGCGTCGAAAAATAGCGCCGTGGTCCGGGGGTAGGCTCGACACCGCCTGGGCGGACATTCCGTCCGCGTTCGACATGTGGAGAGGAGCCCTGACTCAGGGTGAGCACCAAGCCGACCACCACAGATTTCGAGTGGACCGAACTGGACCAGCGGGCTGTGGATACCGTCCGCGTCCTGGCCATGGATGCCGTGCAGAAGGTCGGTAACGGCCATCCGGGTACGGCCATGAGCCTGGCACCCGCGGCCTACGTGCTGTTCCAGAAGCTGATGCGGCACGACCCGGCCGACGCGGACTGGACCGGCCGCGACCGGTTCGTCCTCTCCGCCGGCCACTCCAGCCTGACGCTCTACATCCAGCTCTACCTCGCCGGCTACGGCCTGGAGCTGGACGACCTCAAGAGCTTCCGCACCTGGGGTTCGAAGACCCCGGGCCACCCGGAGTACGGCCACACCACCGGCGTGGAGACCACCACCGGCCCGCTGGGCCAGGGTGTCGCCAACGCCGTGGGCATGGCGATGGCCGCCCGCTACGAGCGCGGCCTGTTCGACCCCGACGCGGCGCCGGGCACCTCCCCGTTCGACCACACCATCTGGGCCGTCGCCGGCGACGGCTGCCTCCAGGAGGGCATCGCCGCCGAGGCGTCCTCCATGGCCGGCCACCAGAAGCTGGGCAACCTCGTCCTGCTGTGGGACGACAACCACATCTCCATCGAGGGCGACACCCAGACCGCCG
The DNA here is from genome assembly GCF_001509485.1 of Streptomyces sp. NRRL F-4489. GTDB lineage: Bacteria > Actinomycetota > Actinomycetes > Streptomycetales > Streptomycetaceae > Streptomyces. Next base: position 81,997 of record NZ_LLZI01000013.1, on the reverse strand, counting down.
TCTCCGAGGACACCCTCAAGCGCTACGAGTCCTACGGCTGGCACGTCCAGCGGGTGGACCAGCTGCCCAGCGGCGACCTCGACCCGGCCGGTCTGGCCAAGGCCCTCCAGGCCGCCAAGGAGGAGACCGAGCGCCCGTCGTTCATCGCGGTCCGCTCGATCATCGCCTGGCCGGCCCCCAACGCCCAGAACACCGAGGCCGCGCACGGCTCGGCGCTGGGCGAGGAGGAGGTCGCCGCCACCAAGCGCGTGCTGGGCTTCGACCCGGAGAAGAGCTTCGAGGTCGCCGACGAGGTCCTGGCGCACACCCGCCAGGCGCTGGACCGCGGCCGCGAGGCCCGCGCCGAGTGGGACAAGGCGTTCGCCGCCTGGCGGACCGCCAACCCCGAGCGCGCCGCCGAGTTCGACCGGATCGCCGCGGGCAAGCTGCCCGACGGCTGGGAGGACCACCTCCCGGCGTTCGAGACCGGCAAGGCGGTGGCTACCCGCGCCGCCTCCGGCAAGGTGCTCCAGGCGCTGGGCGCGGTCGTCCCCGAGCTGTGGGGCGGCTCCGCCGACCTCGCCGGGTCGAACAACACCACCATCGACAAGACCTCGTCGTTCCTGCCGAAGGGCAACCCGCTGCCGGGCGCCGACCCGTACGGCCGCACCATCCACTTCGGTATCCGCGAGCACTCCATGGCCGCGGAGATGAACGGCATCGCGCTGCACGGCAACACCCGCATCTACGGCGGCACCTTCCTGGTGTTCTCCGACTACATGCGCAACGCCGTCCGGCTGTCCGCGCTGATGCACCTGCCGGTGACGTACGTGTGGACGCACGACTCCATCGGCCTGGGCGAGGACGGCCCGACCCACCAGCCGGTCGAGCACCTGGCCTCGCTGCGCGCCATCCCGGGCCTGAACGTCGTCCGCCCGGCCGACGCCAACGAGACCGCGCTCGCCTGGCGCGAGATCATGCGCCGCTGGACCAAGGAGTTCGGTGTCGGGGCCCCGCACGGCCTCGCGCTGACCCGCCAGGGCGTGCCGACGTACGAGGCCGACGAGAACACCGCCAAGGGCGGCTACGTCCGCTTCGAGGCCGCGACCGCCGACGGCGCGCCGGCCGAGCCGCAGGTGGTGCTGATCGGCACCGGTTCCGAGGTGCAGCTGGCGGTGGCCGCGCGCGAGCAGCTCCAGGCCGAGGGCATCCCGACCCGCGTGGTCTCGATGCCGTCCGTGGAGTGGTTCGAGGAGCAGGACCAGGCGTACAAGGACAGCGTCCTGCCGCCGTCGGTCAAGGCCCGGGTCGCGGTCGAGGCCGGTATCGGCCTGACCTGGTACCGCTACGTCGGGGACGCCGGCCGGATCGTGTCGCTGGAGCACTTCGGCGCCTCCGCCGACGGCAAGCTGCTCTTCCGCGAGTTCGGCTTCACCCCGGAAGCGGTGGCCGCCGCCGCCCGCGACTCGCTCGCCGCCGCCGCGCGCTGACGCCCGTACACGACAAGTAGGAGATGCAGAACCCATGACAGACGCACTCAAGCGCCTTTCCGACGAAGGCGTGGCGATCTGGCTGGACGACCTGTCGCGCAAGCGCATCACGTCCGGCAATCTGGCCGAACTGATCGACCAGCAGCACGTCGTCGGCGTCACCACCAACCCCTCGATCTTCCAGAAGGCGATCTCCTCGGGCGACGGCTACGAGCCGCAGGTGCGCGACCTCGCGGTCCGCCGGGTCACCGTCGAGGAGGCCATCCGCATGATCACCACGGCGGACGTCCGGGACGCCGCCGATGTGCTGCGCCCGGTCTTCGACGCCACCGGCGGCCAGGACGGCCGGGTCTCCATCGAGGTCGACCCGCGCCTGGCGCACAACACCGAGGCGACCGTCGCCGAGGCCAAGCAGCTGGCGTGGCTGGTGGACCGCCCGAACACGCTGATCAAGATCCCGGCCACCGAGGCGGGTCTGCCGGCCATCACCGAGGTGATCGGCCTGGGCATCAGCGTCAACGTCACGCTGATCTTCTCGCTGGAGCGCTACCGCGCGGTGATGGACGCCTACCTCGCGGGTCTGGAGAAGGCCAAGGCCGCGGGCCTGGACCTGTCCAAGATCCGTTCGGTGGCCTCGTTCTTCGTGTCCCGCGTGGACACCGAGATCGACAAGCGCCTGGACCGCATCGGCACCGACGAGGCCAAGGCGCTCAAGGGCAAGGCCGCGCTGGCCAACGCCCGCCTGGCGTACCAGGCGTACGAGGAGGTCTTCTCCTCCGAGCGCTGGGCCGCCCTGGACAAGGCCGGCGCCCACAAGCAGCGCCCGCTGTGGGCCTCGACCGGCGTGAAGGACCCGGCGTACAAGGACACCCTGTACGTCGACGAGCTGGTCGCGCCGGGCACGGTCAACACCATGCCGGAGGCCACGCTGGAGGCCACCGCCGCCCGCGGTGAGATCACCGGCGACACGGTGCGCGGCACCTACGCCGCCGCCCAGGCCGACCTGGACGCCATCGGCGCGCTCGGGATCTCGTACGACGAGGTCGTGAAGCTGCTGGAGGACGAGGGCGTGGAGAAGTTCGAGGCGTCCTGGAACGACCTGCTCAAGTCCACGGAGGCGGAGCTGTCGCGCCTCGCTCCCTCGGAGGGCTGATCCCTTGACCGCTGTTCATGGAGCGAATCCGCTCCGTGACGCCGCGGACCGACGGCTCCCGCGTATCGCGGGGCCGTCGGGCCTGGTCATCTTCGGCGTCACGGGTGATTTGTCACGTAAAAAGCTGATGCCGGCCGTTTACGACCTGGCGAACCGCGGCCTGCTGCCGCCGGGCTTCTCGCTCATCGGGTTCGCCCGCCGCGAGTGGGAGAACGAGGACTTCGCGCAGGAGGTCTACGAGGCCGTCAAGCAGCACTCGCGGACGCCGTTCCGCGAGGAGGTCTGGCAGCAGCTCGTCCAGGGCTGCCGCTTCGTCCAGGGCAACTTCGACGACGACGAGGCGTTCGAGACCCTCAAGAACACCATCCACGAGCTGGACAAGGCCCAGGGCACCGGCGGCAACTTCGCCTTCTACCTGTCCGTCCCGCCGAAGTTCTTCCCCAAGGTCGTCCAGCAGCTCAAGAAGCACGGGCTGGCCGACCAGACGGAGGGCTCCTGGCGCCGGGCGGTCATCGAGAAGCCGTTCGGCCACGACCTGGCCAGCGCCCAGGAGCTCAACCGCATCGTCCACGAGGTCTTCCCGCCCAACGAGGTCTTCCGGATCGACCACTACCTGGGCAAGGAGACGGTCCAGAACATCCTGGCGCTGCGGTTCGCCAACACCATGTTCGAGCCGCTGTGGAACCGCTCGTTCGTCGACCACGTGCAGATCACGATGGCCGAGGACATCGGCATCGGCGGCCGGGCCGGCTACTACGACGGCATCGGCGCGGCCCGCGACGTCATCCAGAACCACCTCCTCCAGCTGCTCGCGCTGACCGCCATGGAGGAGCCCGCCTCCTTCGACGCGGACGCGCTGGTCGCGGAGAAGACCAAGGTGCTCGGCGCCGTCCGGCTGCCCAAGGACCTGGCCGGGGAGACCGTCCGGGCCCAGTACACCGAGGGCTGGCAGGGCGGCGAGAAGGCCGTCGGCTACCTCCAGGAAGAGGGCATCGACCCGGCGTCGAAGACCGACACCTACGCCGCGATAAAGCTGGAGATCGACAACCGCCGCTGGGCGGGCGTCCCCTTCTACCTGCGGACCGGCAAGCGCCTGGGCCGCCGGGTCACCGAGATCGCGGTGGTCTTCCAGCGCGCCCCGCACTCGCCGTTCGACCACACCGCCACCGAGGAGCTGGGGCAGAACGCCCTGGTCATCCGCGTCCAGCCGGACGAGGGCGTGACCGTGCGGTTCGGCTCCAAGGTCCCGGGCACCTCGATGGAGGTGCGCGATGTGTCGATGGACTTCGCGTACGGCGAGTCCTTCACGGAGTCCAGCCCCGAGGCGTACGAGCGGCTGATCCTCGACGTGCTGCTGGGCGACGCCAACCTCTTCCCCCGGCTGGAGGAGGTCGAGCTGTCCTGGAAGATCCTCGACCCGATCGAGGAGTTCTGGGACCGGCACGGCAAGCCCGCGCAGTACCCGGCGGGCACCTGGGGACCCGTGGAGGCGGACGAAATGCTCGCACGAGACGGACGGAGCTGGCGCCGGCCATGAAGATCGATCTGACGGACACCACGGCCAGCAAGATCAACAAGGCACTGGTCCAGGGCCGCCGCGCCGTCGGCACCCCGGCCATCGGCATGGTGCTCACCCTCGTCATCGTCACCGACGAGGAGAACGCCTACGACGCGCTGCGGGCGGCCAACGACGCCTCCCGCGAGCACCCCTCGCGCACCCTCGTCGTCATCAAGCGGGTCAGCCGGTCGCCGCGCGACCGCGCCAAGGCCCGCCTGGACGCCGAGGTGCGGGTCGGCACGGAGGCCGGCACCGGCGAGACGGTGGTGCTGCGGCTGTACGGCGAGGCGATCGACCACGCCCAGTCGGTGGTGCTGCCGCTGCTGCTGCCGGACGCCCCGGTCGTGGTCTGGTGGGCCGTCAACGCCCCGCTGGACCCGGCCAAGGACCCGCTCGGCGCGCTGGCCCAGCGCCGGGTGACCGACGCCTACGCCTCCGAGCAGCCCATCGAGGAGCTGACCGGCCGCGCCGACACCTACACCCCCGGCGACACCGACCTGTCGTGGACCCGCATCACGCCCTGGCGCTCGATGCTGGCGGCGGCGCTCGACCAGGCGCCGTGCACGGTCACCTCGGCCGTGGTCGAGGGCGAGGAGTTCAACCCCAGTTGCGAGCTGCTGGCCATGTGGCTCGCCGACCGGCTGGACGTCCCGGTCAGCCGCGCCGTCTCGGACGGGCCCGGGCTCACCGCGGTCCGGCTGGAGTCCAGCGGCGGAACGATTGTCCTGGACCGCCCGGACGGTTCGCTGGCCACGCTGTGCATGCCCGGCCAGCCGGACCGCGCGGTGGCGCTCAAGCGGCGGGAGACCTCCGAACTCCTCGCCGAGGAGCTGCGCCGGCTCGACCCGGACGACATCTACGCCGCCGCGCTGAAGTACGGCGTGGACCGGCTCCAGCTGCCGGGTTCCGGGGCGCCGGTGCCGTCGGCCGCTTCGGTGGCGCCGTCCGCGTCGTCCGCGTCCACAGCGTCCGCAGCGTCGGCTTCGTCCGCATCGGACAGCTCCGCCGCGGACGGCGCGGAGGCCGCTGACGCGCCCGCCAAGCCGGCCGCGAAGAAGGCCGGCAAGCGGGCGGCCGCCAAGTGAGCGCGCCGCAGGTCGTCGTCCACCGCGACAAGGAGCTGATGGCGAAGGCCGCCGCGGCCCGGCTGATCACCCGGATCGTGGACGCCCAGGCGGCCCGCGGCTCCGCCTCCGTCGTGCTGACCGGCGGGCGCAACGGCAACGGGCTGCTCGCGGCCCTCGCCGAGGCGCCCGCCCGGGACGCCGTCGACTGGTCCCGGCTGGACCTGTGGTGGGGCGACGAGCGGTTCCTGCCGGACGGCGACCCGGAGCGCAATCACACCCAGGCCCGCGAGGTGCTGCTGGACAGCGTCCCGCTGGACCCCGCCCGGGTGCACCCGATGGCGCCCTCGGACGGCCCGTACGGCGACGCGGACGCCGCCGCCGAGGCGTACGCGGCCGAACTCGCCGCCGCCGCGGGGCCGGAGCACTACCGCTCGGCGGCCGCCGACGCGGGCGGCCCGGTACCGGCGTTCGACGTGCTGCTGCTGGGCGTCGGCCCGGACACCCATATCGCCTCGCTCTTCCCCGAACTCCCCGGAGTCCGGGAGCGGGAGCGGACGGTGGTCGGGGTGCACGGCGCGCCCAAGCCGCCGCCCACCCGGGTCTCGCTGACCCTGCCGGCGATCCGCGCGGCCCGCGAGGTCTGGCTGCTGGCGGCCGGCGAGGACAAGGCCAACGCGGTGGCCATGGCGCTCTCCGGCGCCGGGGAGGTCCAGGCCCCGGCGGCCGGCGCGCGCGGCCGCGGTCGCACGCTGTGGCTGCTGGACGAGGCGGCCGCGGCCCAACTGCCGCGCGGCCTCTACCCGCCGGCCTCCTCCTGACGCCGGGCGCGTCCGCGCCCCCGGCCCGTTACGGCGACGGCCCCGCACCTCCACCGGTGCGGGGCCGTCGCCGTATCAGCGCCGCGGATCAGCGCCGTCGCGCCAGCCGGACCGTCAACGCCCGCGCAGTTCGCGGTACTTGGCGACCAGACCGGCCGTCGAGGCGTCCAGGCCCGGGACCTCCGCGCCCTCGGTGAGCGCCGGCTCGACGCGCTTGGCCAGGACCTTGCCCAGCTCGACGCCCCACTGGTCGAAGGAGTCGATGTCCCACACCGCGCCCTGGACGAACACCTTGTGCTCGTAGAGCGCGATCAGCTGGCCCAGTACGGACGGGCTCAGCTCGGCCGCCAGGATCGTGGTGGTGGGGTGGTTGCCGCGGAACGTGCGGTGCGGCACCAGCTCCTCGGCGACACCCTCGGCGCGCACCTCGTCCGGCGTCTTGCCGAACGCCAGCGCCTGGCCCTGCGCGAAGAGGTTGGCCATCAGCAGGTCGTGCTGGGCCACCAGGCGCGGCTGGAGGTCCTCGACCGGCCGGGCGAAGCCGATCAGATCGGCCGGGATCATCTTGGTGCCCTGGTGGAGCAGCTGGTAGTAGGCGTGCTGGCCGTTCGTACCGGGGGTGCCCCAGACCACCGACCCGGTCTGCCAGCTGACCGGCGCGCCCTGGCGGTCCACGGACTTGCCGTTGGACTCCATGTCGAGCTGCTGGAGGTAGGCGGTGAACTTGGCGAGGTAGTGGCTGTACGGCAGCACGGCGTGCGACTGGGCGTCCCAGAAGTTGCCGTACCAGATGCCCAGCAGGCCCAGCAGGAGCGGGGCGTTCTCCTCCGGCGGGGCGGTGCGGAAGTGCTCGTCGACGAGATGGAAGCCGGCCAGCATCTCGCGGAACCGCTCCGGGCCGATCGCGATCATCAGCGACAGGCCGATCGCCGAGTCGTACGAATAGCGGCCGCCGACCCAGTCCCAGAACTCGAACATATTGGCCGTGTCGATACCGAACTCGGCGACCTTCCCGCCGTTCGTGGACAGCGCCACGAAGTGCTTGGCGATCGCCTCCTGGCCGGCGCCGAGACCGGTCAGCAGCCAGTCCCGGGCGGACGTGGCGTTGGTGAGGGTCTCGATGGTGGTGAAGGTCTTGGAGGCGATGATGAACAGCGTCTCGGCCGGGTCCAGATCGCGGACCGCCTCGTGCAGATCGGCGCCGTCCACGTTGGAGACGAAGCGGAACTGCATGTCCCGGTGGGTGTAGGCGCGCAGCGCCTCGTACGCCATCGCGGGGCCCAGATCCGAGCCGCCGATACCGATGTTGACGACCGTTTTGATGCGGCGGCCGGTGTGGCCCTTCCACTCGCCGGAGCGGACCCGGTCGGCGAAGGTGGCCATCCGCGTCAGGACGTGCTGCACCGCGGGGACGACATTCTCCCCGTCGGAGGTGATGACCGCCGAGGCGGGCGCGCGCAGCGCGGTGTGCAGCACGGAGCGGTGCTCGGTGATGTTGATCTTCTCGCCGCGGAACATCGCGTCCCGCAGCCCGGCCACGCCGGTGGCCGCGGCCAGCTCGCGCAGCAGCCGCAGCGTCTCGTCGGTGACCAGGTGCTTGGAGTAGTCCAGATGCAGATCGCCGACCCGGAGGGTGTACCGCTGCGCGCGCCCGGGATCCTTGGCGAACAGCTCCCGCAGATGCACCTCCCCCAGCTGCTCGCGGTGCTTGCTCAACGCGGTCCACTCGGGCATCTGGTCGAGCCTGCCGTGGCCTTCTGCGTTCATTCGGACATCAGCCTTTTCGTCTCGTAGCGGCCCCGCCGTCCTCCAACCTAATTGATCAGAGCGCGGTATGAGGTATCTGTCCGCTCTCGGAGGACGTGCCCGCGCCGCGCCGGACGGCCGGTATCAGCACCGCCGTGCCGAGCCCCAGCAGCGCCGCCGCCAGCAGCGCCGGGGACCGCGGCCCGGCGGCCACCGCGACCGCCCCGCCCAGCAGCGCGCCCGCCGGCACCCCGGCGACCGAGACCGTCCGGAACGCCGCGGCGATCCGGCCGAGCATCGCCTCCGGGGCGCGCTGCTGCACCACCGTGGTCTCCAGGACGTTCCACACCGCGCCGGCGAAGCCGAACAGGGCCAGCGCCGCGGCCGCGACCGCCGCCACCCGCACCGTGCCGCACACCACCAGCACCGCGGTCTGCACGGCACCGGCTGCCAGCAGGGTGCGCAGCTGCCCGCCGGCGCGGGCCGCCACCCGGCCGGCCAGCAGCCCGCCGAGCACCGTCCCGGCCCCGTACGCCGTCGTCACGGCCGCGTAGCCGAAGTCCCCGGCGCCCAGCCAGTCCTTGACGACCACGACCAGCTCCGCGATCAGCGCCCCGATGCCGACATTGCCCAGCGCCACCGACAGGCAGCACACCCGCAGTATCCGGTCGCGCCACAACGCCCTTACGCCCTCGGCTATTTCGCGCCGGAGGGCGCGCCCGGAGGCGGCCGGCGGCCTGCGCGGCGGGCCCGTCCGCAGCGACGCCACCAGCGCGGCGGCCAGCACGTACGTCGCCGCGTCGGCCGCGAACGGCAGAGCCGCGCCGGCCCCGAGGAGGACCGGCGCCACCGGCCCGCCGGCGAACCGCCCGACGACCTCCTGACCGGCCATCAAACGGGCGTTGGCGGCCGTCAGGGCACTGCGCGGCACCAGCTCCGGCAGCAGGGTCGTGGCGGCGTTGTCGAACAGGGTCTGGAGGGTGGTGAGGGCGAAGGCCAGCGCCAGCAGCAGCCCGATACCGGCCGCGCCGGCCGCCACCGCGCACGCGAACCCGGCCATCAGCGCCCCGCGCAGCAGATCCACCGCCCACATCGCCCGCCGCGCGTCCACCCGGTCGGCGACCGCCCCGCCCACCAGCCCGAAGAGCAGCCACGGCGCAAAGCCGCAGGCCGTGACCAGCCCGATCAGCAGCGGATCGGAGGTCAGCGCGTGGGCCAGCAGCGGCAGGGCGGTACCGCGCAGCGCGTCGCCGAAGCGGGAGATCGCGGCGGCGCTCCACAGCCGCCCGAACCCGCCCCGCCAGGAGAGCCCGCCGGCGCCCGCCGCGCCGCCCGCCGCCGCCTCCGCCGTCCCCGCCATGCCCCACCCCCCGCACCGCGTCCGGGGCCCCGAGCGGACCCCGTCTGCTCACCACCGTACGGACGACCACTGACAACGGGCGTAGGGCGGATTCCCCATCCACCGCCTCAGATGACGGCCCGTCCGAGACGACCGGGAACGCGGCCGGGCCCGGGAACGCGAGCGGCCCGGCCGGAAGGCGGTTGCCTCCGGCCGGGCCGGTGTTGCCGTGAAAGGGCGCGCTGCCGTCAGATCTCGCCGCGGAGCTTGGCGAGCGCCTCCGCGAGGATCGCCTCGCCATCGGCGTCGCTGCGGCGCTCCCGGACGTAGGCGAGGTGGGTCTTGTACGGTTCGGTGCGCGGCGGGTCCGGCGGGCTGTCCCGGTCCTTGCCGGCCGGGAAACCACAGCGGGGGCAGTCCCAGGTGTCCGGCACCTGGGCATCACCGGCGAAGCTGGGCTGCGTCTCGTGCCCGTTGGAGCACCAGAAGGAGATGCGGATGCGCGGCGCGGACTCGCCGCGCTCGGCCTCCCCCATCGGCCCCGCCCCGACCCGACTTCCTCGGATCGCGTTGCCACTTGCCACGGTCGTAACTCCCTGCGTCATGGTGCCGCGTGCCTCTCGCAGCAACTGTCGCTGCGGGCGCCCCAGTCTACGTAAGGCCCAACGCGCGTCCAATGACACGAGTTACCGTCCCAGGACGCCGCCCTCATGATAGGCCGCGTCCCCGACGCCGTGTCAGCTGCCGAGCTTGACCAGGATGCCGAGCACGACGATGCAGGCGAACCAGAGCAGGCCCACCACGATGGTGATGCGGTCGAGGTTCCGCTCGGCGACCGAGGAGCCGCCGACCGTGGACTGCATACCGCCACCGAACATGTCGGACAGGCCGCCGCCCTTCCCCTTGTGCATGAGCACCAGCATCATCAGCAGCAGGCTGAAGATGATGAGGGCGATCGAGAACCCGATGACCACGGCTTGACCAACTCTCTGAGGACTGTCGGACGGGACGCGCCGGCCTCCCGGCGGGCCGGACGGTGCGGGGCCGGGGCGGTGCGCTGCGCACCGGACCCGGCCCCGACAGGGTACGACGGGCCGGGCCCGTCGTCATAGCTGCTACTGATCGCGGAAGCGGACGATCTTCACGAATTCGTCCGCGTCCAGCGAGGCGCCGCCGACCAGGGCGCCGTCGACGTCCGGCTGCGCCATGATCGCGGCGACGTTGCCGGACTTGACCGAGCCGCCGTACTGGATGCGGACCTTGTCGGCCAGCTCCTGGCTGTAGAGCTCGGCGAGGCGGCCGCGGATGGCCGCGCACACCTCCTGCGCGTCCTCGGGGGTGGCGACCTCGCCGGTGCCGATGGCCCACACCGGCTCGTAGGCGATCACCAGGGTCTCGGCCTGCTCGGCCGGGACGTCCTTCAGGCCGCCGTCGAGCTGGGCGAGGGTGTGCGCGACGTGGTTGCCGGCCTTGCGGACGTCCAGGCCCTCGCCGACGCAGAGGATCGGGGTCAGGCCGTGCTTGAAGGCGGCCTTGACCTTGGCGTTGCAGATCTCCTCGTCCTCGCCGTGGTACTGGCGGCGCTCGCTGTGGCCGACGGCCACGTAGGAGCAGCGGAGCTTGGCCAGCATGGCACCGGAGATCTCGCCGGTGTACGCGCCGGAGTCGTGCGCCGAGAGGTCCTGGGCGCCGTACTTGATCTTGAGCTTGTCGCCGTCGACGAGCGTCTGCACCGAGCGCAGGTCGGTGAAGGGCGGCAGGACGGCGACCTCCACCTGGTCGTAGTCCTTGTCGCTGAGCGCGAAGGCGAGCTTCTGGACGTGCGCGATGGCCTCGAGGTGGTTGAGGTTCATCTTCCAGTTGCCCGCCATGAGCGGGGTGCGGTCACTCACGGGTGTTCAGTCCTCCAGAGCGGCGAGGCCGGGGAGCGTCTTGCCCTCGAGGTATTCGAGGCTGGCGCCGCCACCGGTCGAAATGTGGCCGAAAGCATTCTCGTCGAAGCCGAGCAGGCGCACGGCGGCGGCCGAGTCACCACCGCCGACGACGGTGAAGGCGGGCGAGTCCAGCAGGCCCTGCGCGACGGCCTTGGTGCCGCCCGCGTAGTCCGGGTGCTCGAAGACGCCCATCGGGCCGTTCCAGAAGACGGTGGCCGCGTCGGCGAGCTTGGCGGCGTACAGCTCCCGGGTCTTCGGGCCGATGTCCAGGCCCTCCTTGTCGGCCGGGATGGCGTCCGAGGCGACGATGTCCGGGTTGGCCGGGGTCTTGCCCTTCAGGTCCGGGAACTCCGCCGACACCAGGACGTCGACGGGGAGCACGAACTCCACACCGCGCTTCTCGGCGCGCGCGAGGTACTCCAGGCACGCCGGGATCTGGTCCTTCTGCAGCAGCGAGATGCCGACCTCGTGGCCCTTGGCGGCCAGGAAGGTGTACGCCATCCCGCCGCCGACCAGGATGCGGTCGGCCTTGTCGATCAGCTGGTCGATGACGGCGAGCTTGTCGGAGACCTTGGCACCGCCGAGCACCACCACGTAGGGCCGCTTGAGGACCGTGTCGTCGGTGAGCTTCGTCAGGACGCCGACCTCGGTGGCGATCAGGTCGCCGGCGGCGTGCGGCAGCCGCTTGGGAAGGTCGAACACCGAGGCGTGCTTGCGGTGGACGGCGCCGAAGCCGTCGCCGACGTAGAGGTCGGCGAGCTCGGCGAGCTGGTCCGCGAACGCGCCGCGCTCGGCGTCGTCCTTGCTGGTCTCGCCGGCGTTGAAGCGGAGGTTCTCCAGGACCGCCACCCGGCCGTCGGCCAGCTCCGCGGTCACCGCGCGGGCCGACTCGCCGACCGTGTCGGCGGCGAAGGCCACGTCCTGGCCGAGGAGTTCGCCCAGCCGCCGGGCCGCGGGGGCCAGCGAGAAGGCGGGGTCCGGGGCACCCTTGGGGCGGCCCAGGTGGGAGGCGACGATCACCTTGGCGCCGAGCCCGGTGAGCTTGGTGATCGTCGGGACGACGGCACGGATCCGGCCGTCGTCGGTGATGGTGGTGCCGTCCAGGGGGACGTTGAGGTCAGCGCGGACGAAGACCCGCTTGCCCGCAACGCCTTCCTTGGCGAGATCGTCGATCGTCTTCATGTGAAGTGACTCCGTTGTAGTCCGTCAAGGGACTGTATCCGCCATGGGACGGGGCCCGTACGGCGCGTTCCCGCGCCCTACGGGCCCCGTCTCACACTGTGGTGCCGTGCCCGCGGTCGGGCAGGATCAGAGCTGGCCGCCGACGAAGACGGTGAGGTCGACGAGGCGGTTGGAGTAGCCCCACTCGTTGTCGTACCAGCCGACGACCTTGACCTGCTTGCCCTGGACCATCGTCAGCTGCGAGTCGAAGGTGCAGGAGGCCGGCCAGTTGACGATGTCCGAGGAGACGATCGGGTCCTCGGTGTACTCCAGGATGCCCTTGAGCTGGCCCTCGGACGCCTTCTGGAAGGCGGAGTTGATCTCGTCCTTGCTGACCTCGCGGTCCAGTTCGAGGACCAGGTCGGTGACCGAGCCGGTGGGGACCGGCACGCGCATGGCGATACCGTCCAGCTTGCCCTTGAGCTGCGGGAGGACCAGGGCGGTGGCCTTGGCGGCGCCCGTCGAGGTCGGGATGATGTTCTCCGCGGCGGCGCGGGCGCGGCGCAGGTCCTTGTGCGGGAAGTCCAGGATGCGCTGGTCGTTGGTGTACGCGTGGACCGTCGTCATCATGCCCTTGACGATGCCGAAGTTCTCGTCGAGGACCTTGGCCATCGGCGCCACGCAGTTGGTGGTGCAGGAGGCGTTGGAGATGACGTGGTGGTTCGCCGCGTCGTACTTGTCCTGGTTGACGCCCATCACGATCGTGATGTCCTCGTCCTTGGCGGGCGCGGAGATCAGGACCTTCTTGGCGCCGGCGGCGAGGTGCTTGGCGGCGTCGTCGCGCTTGGTGAAGATACCGGTCGACTCGATGACGATGTCGGCGCCCAGCTCGCCCCAGGGGAGGTTCGCCGGGTCGCGCTCGGCCATCGTCTTGAAGGTCTGGTTGCCGACCGTGATGGTGTCGTCGGTGTGGCTGACCTCGGCGTTGAGGCGGCCCAGGATGCTGTCGTACTTCAGCAGGTGAACCAGGGTGGCGTTGTCGGTCAGGTCGTTGACACCGACGATCTCGATGTCCGCACCCTGCTCCAGGAGCGCGCGGAAGTAGTTGCGACCAATGCGGCCGAATCCGTTGATGCCTACGCGGATCGTCACGAACCGATCTCCTCGTTGGTACGCCGGTTTTGGTTACCGGCGAGCTGTATGGGCTGTCCCCGACCGCCTCCGACCCTACCCCCTCAACGAGACGTACGTGACATTGACATCGGCGCCGAAAGATGCTCAGGTGAGCGGCTTCGAGCCCCTCTGACGCATGGGCCCCTCCCGCCCCCGCCGGCGGCTCGTACGCGCGCGCCCCCGGCACCCTGTTCGGGCGCCGGGGGCGCGGGGGGAAGGCGGAGAGATCCGGATCAGCCGACCATGCCGTCGGCCAGCTCCTCGGTGAGGTTGGACTCCGTCCCGGGGATGCCGAGGTCCTGGGCCCGCTTGTCGGCCATCGCCAGCAGCCGGCGGATCCGGCCGGCGACCGCGTCCTTCGTCAGCGGCGGGTCGGCGAGCGCGCCCAGCTCCTCCAGGGACGCCTGCTTGTGCTCCATGCGCAGCCGGCCGGCCGCCGCGAGGTGCTCGGGGACCTCCTCGCCGAGGATCTCCAGGGCGCGCTGGACCCGGGCGCCGGCGGCGACCGCGGCCCGCGCCGAGCGGCGGAGGTTGGCGTCGTCGAAGTTGGCGAGGCGGTTGGCGGTGGCCCGGACCTCGCGGCGCATCCGCCGCTCCTCCCAGGCGAGCACCGAGTCGTGGGCGCCGAGCCGCGTCAGCAGCGCGCCGATCGCGTCACCGTCACGGACGACCACACGGTCGACGCTGCGCACCTCGCGGGCCTTGGCGCCGATGCCGAGCCGGCGGGCCGCGCCGACCAGCGCGAGGGCGGCCTCGGGGCCGGGGCAGGTGACCTCCAGGGACGACGAGCGGCCCGGTTCGGTGAGCGAGCCGTGGGCCAGGAACGCGCCGCGCCAGGCCGCTTCGGCGTCGCACGTCGCGCCGGAGACCACCTGCGGGGGCAGGCCGCGGATCGGGCGGCCGCGGCCGTCGACCAGGCCGGTCTGCCGGGCCAGCTGGTCGCCGCCGGCCACCACGCGGACGACGAAGCGGCTGCCGCGCCGCAGTCCGCCGGGGGCCATCACGACCAGGTCGGAGGAGTGGCCGAAGATCTCCAGGATGTCCTTGCGGAGCCGGCGGGCGGCGACGCCCGTGTCGAGCTCCGCCTCGATCACGATGCGGCCGCTGACCAGGTGCAGACCACCCGCGAACCGCAGGATCGACGAGACCTCCGACTTCCGGCAGCAGGTCCGGGTGACGGGGAGCCGGGAGATCTCATCCTTCACCGCAGCCGTCATCGCCATGGGCCGATCCTTCCATGCATCCGAAAAATACGGTCGTACGCGGCTGCCAGCAGTTCCGGATCGTGCCGGTCGGGGGCTCCCCCGGCACCGGACCGGGCGTCGTCTCCGCGTCGGGCGACCGCGGCCAGCTCGACCTCGCTGCCCACCAGCTGCTTGGCGGCAACCGTCAGACCGTCGATGTCGGGCACCGCGGCCTCGTCGGCCAGCACCACGTCGAAGGCGAGTTTAGGGGCGTGTCGGGCCAAAACCTCCAAATGACGCTGCGGGGAGAAGCCTTCCGTTTCGCCCGGCTGAGGCGCGAGGTTGAGCGAGAGGACCTTGCGGGCCTGGGTCTGCTCCAGCGCCTCGCGCAGCTCGGGGACGAGCAGATGGGGGATCACGGAGGAGAACCACGAGCCGGGGCCCAGCACCACCCAGTCGGCGTCCATGACCGCGGCGATCACCTCCGGGACGGCCGGCGGGTCCTCCGGGACGACGTGGACGGACTGCACCTCGCCGCGGGTGAGCGCGACCGTGGCCTGGCCGCGGACCGTGCCGACCACGTCCGGGTGATCCGGGTCCGCTCCCTTGACCTGGGCCTGGAGTTCGAGCGGTACGGCGGACATGGGCAGCACCCGGCCGTGCGCGCCGAGCAGCTTGCCGACCAGGTCCAGGGCCTGGACATGATCGCCGAGCTGCTCCCACAGCGCGACGATCAGCAGATTGCCCACCGCGTGGTCGTGCAGCTCGCCCTCGCTGGTGAAGCGGTGCTGGATGACCCGGGCCCAGGTCTGGCCCCAGTCGTCGTCACCGCACAGCGCGGCCAGCGCCTTGCGGAGGTCGCCGGGCGGCAGGACGCCTAGCTCGTCGCGGAGCCGGCCGCTGGAGCCGCCGTCGTCGGCGACGGTGACCACGGCGGTCAGATCGCGGGTGATCCGGCGCAGCGCGGCCAGCGAGGCGGACAGGCCCATCCCGCCGCCGAGCGCCACCACCTTGGGGGTGGCGCCCTTCGTCGTACGGCCGCGGGGGACGAATCTGCGGACCCGGCGCAGCCGTGGGGTGCGGCCGCTCACTCGCGCCCCATGTCCCGGTGGACGACGACCGTTTCGACGCCGTCGGAGGTCAGGCGGCGGGCCAGCTTCTCGGACATCGCGACACTGCGGTGCTTGCCGCCCGTGCAGCCGACGGCGATGGTCACATAGCGCTTGCCCTCGCGGCGGTAGCCGGCCGCGACCAGGCGAAGCAGCTCGGTGTAGCCGTCCAGGAACTCCTGCGTACCGGGCTGGTCGAAGACGTAGTTGGAGACCTCTTCGTTCAGGCCGGTGAAGGGGCGCAGCTCGGGGACCCAGTGCGGGTTGGGGATGAAGCGGCAGTCGATGACCATGTCGGCGTCGACCGGCAGGCCGTACTTGAAGCCGAAGGACATGACCGTGGCGCGCAGCTCGGGGACCTCCTCGCCGGCGAACTGGGCGTCCAGCTTGGCGCGGAGTTCGTGGACGTTCAGGCTGGAGGTGTCGATGACCAGGTCGGCGTCGCCGCGCAGCTCGCGCAGCAGATCGCGCTCGGCGGCGATGCCGTCCACGATCCGGCCGTCGCCCTGGAGGGGGTGCGGGCGGCGGACGGACTCGAAGCGGCGCACCAGGGCCTCGTCGGAGGACTCCAGGAAGACGATGCGGCGCTTGACGTTCTGCGCGTCGAGGGTGGCCAGGGACTCCTTGAGGTTGGCGAAGAAGCGGCGGCCGCGGACGTCCACGACCACGGCGATCTTGGCGACATTGCCCTGCGAGCGGGCGCCGAGCTCCACCATGGGCGGGATCAGCTCGGGCGGGATGTTGTCCACCACGAACCAGCCGAGGTCCTCCAGGCACTTCGCGGCCGTGCTGCGGCCCGCGCCGGACATGCCGGAGATGATCACCAGCTCGGGGATCGCGGCGCTCTCGCCCTGGTCGGCTTCGCGCATCGTGCCCGTACTCACCTGTGCACCGTCTCTCTCGGGTTCCTGCGTGTCGTGCGGTGTGCTCATCGGTCCTGCCCCCGTTCTGCTGACAACGCGGCCGGCGGGGCCCCGTCATCCTCAATGATCTCTCCTGTGGCGGTGTTCACCGCGGGGGCGGGCGGGGCCGCGGCGGCGAGCGCGGCGGCGACCGTCTCGGCGGTCTTCCGGCCGACGCCGGGGACCTGGCAGATCTCCTCCACCGTGGCGGCCCGGAGCTTCTTCAGCGAGCCGAAGTGCTTCAGGAGGGCCTGGCGGCGGGTCTCGCCCAGCCCGGGGACGGCGTCGAGCGGGGACGCCTTCAGGCGCTTGCCGCGCTTGCTGCGCTGGTACGTGATCGCGAAGCGGTGGGCCTCGTCGCGGACCCGCTGGAGGAGGTAGAGCCCCTCGCTGCTGCGCGGCAGGACGACCGGGTCGTCCTCGCCGGGGAGCCAGACCTCCTCCAGGCGCTTGGCCAGGCCGCAGACCGCGACGTCGTCGATGCCCAGCTCGTCCATGGCCCGGCGGGCGGCCGCGACCTGGGGGGCGCCGCCGTCCACGACGACCAGCTGGGGAGGGTAGGCGAACCGCTTGGGGCGGCCGTCCTCGTCGGTGAGGCGGGCGGCGGGGTCGTCCCCGGGGGCGGCGGGGGCGGCGGATTCCCCGGGGCCGGCGAGTGCGGCGGGCGCGCCGGCGGCGTCCTGCGGCCGCTCGCCCGGGGGCTCCTCGCCCCACTCCCCCGACCTCTGCTTCTCCTGGAGGTAGCGCTTGAAGCGGCGGCCGATGACCTCGTGCATGGAACGGACATCGTCCTGCCCGGCGAAACCTTTGATCTGGAAGCGGCGGTATTCGCTCTTCCGGGCGAGGCCGTCCTCGAACACCACCATGGAGGCGACCACGTCCTCGCCCTGGAGGTGCGAGATGTCGAAGCACTCGATGCGCAGCGGGACGGTGTCCAGGTCAAGGGCCTGGGCGATCTCCTCCAGGGCGCGGGAGCGGGTGGTCAGGTCGGAGGCGCGCCTGGTCTTGTGCAGCGCGAGCGCCTGCTGGGCGTTGCGCGCGACGGTGGCCATCAGGTCCTTCTTGTCGCCGCGCTGCGGGATGCGCAGCGAGACCTGGGAGCCGCGGCGCTGGGTGAGCCACTGGGCGACCGGCTCGACGGGCTCGGGCAGCGCCGGGACCAGCACCTCCTTGGGGACCGCGTCGCCCTGCTCGTCGCCGTAGAGCTGCTGGAGGGCGTGCTCGACCAGATCGCCGGTGGTGACCGCCTCGACCTTGTCGGTGACCCAGCCGCGCTGGCCGCGCACCCGGCCGCCGCGGACGTGGAAGATCTGGACGGCGGCTTCCAGTTCGTCCTCGGCGAGGGCGATCAGGTCGGCGTCGGTGGCGTCGGCGAGCACCACCGCGCTCTTCTCCATGGCGCGCCGGAGCGCGGCTATGTCGTCGCGCAGGCGGGCGGCGCGCTCGTACTCCATCTCCTCGGCGGCCTCCTGCATACCGCGCTCCAGGCGGCGGAGGTGGGCGCCGGTGCGGCCGGCCATGAAGTCGCAGAATTCGTCGGCCAGTTCGCGGTGGTCCTCGGGGGAGATGCGGCCGACGCAGGGGGCGGAGCACTTGCCGATGTAGCCGAGCAGGCAGGGGCGGCCGATCTGGGCGGAGCGCTTGAAGACGCCGGCGGAGCAGGTGCGGACGGGGAAGACGCGCAGCAGCAGGTCGACGGTCTCGCGGATGGCCCAGGCGTGCGCGTACGGGCCGAAGTAGCGCACGCCCTTCTTCTTGGCGCCGCGCATGACCTGGACGCGGGGGAACTCCTCGCCGAGGGTCACCGCGAGATACGGATAGCTCTTGTCGTCGCGGTACTTGACGTTGAACCGCGGGTCGAACTCCTTGATCCAGCTGTATTCGAGCTGGAGGGCCTCGACCTCCGTGGAGACGACCGTCCACTCCACGGAGGCGGCGGTGGTGACCATCGTGCGGGTGCGCGGGTGGAGGCCGGCCAGGTCCTGGAAGTAGTTGGCCAGGCGCTGGCGCAGGCTCTTGGCCTTGCCGACGTAGATGACCCGGCCGTGCTCGTCGCGGAATTTATAGACCCCCGGCGAGTCGGGGATCTGTCCCGGCTTGGGTCGGTAGCTGCTGGGGTCTGCCATGCCCACCACCCTACTGACCGCCACTGACAATCACGGCCGGGGCGGCGGGGCGGCGGCGGTGGGCCGGGGTGCCGGGCGGGGGCGGCGCGGGGGTCCGCCCCCGCCCGGCGGCGGGGGTGCCTCAGCGGGCCCGGCGGCGGCGCACCGCGGCCGCGCCGGACAGGCCCAGGGCGAGCGCCGCGGCGCCGGCCGCCACGGCCGAGGCGGCGGTCACCGGGAAGGAGCCGCCGGCCGTGTCGCCGCCGGCCACCGCGTCCGCCGCCAGCGTGCGCGGCTCCGCGGCCGGTCCGGCGGGGGCGGCGGCGCCGGGGCCGTAGCCGCCGGCCTCGCCGCGCTTGTCGTACGCGGAGCCCGGCAGCTTGTCCCCGTAGGCCGCGGCGACCCGCTTCTGATAGGCGGCGACGGTGGTGCCGTGCGCGCCCACCGCCTTGCGGGCGTCGGCGTCCAGGGGCTCGACGCGGTCGCCGCGCTGGACGTACCAGGCGTCGATCTGCGGCTCGTGGAAAACCGTTCCGGCACCCTGCGCGGCGGCGGCCGCCGGGTAGCGGGTCTCGTCGTCCCCACTGGCGATGTTGACGACCTTCCAGGCGCCGCCCTTGTTCACCGTCCACACGGACGCGGTGCGGCCGTCGGCGGCGACGGCCTTGCTGGCCATGAACTCCAGGCGGGCGACCGGGGCGCCGGGCGTGCCGCGCACGAAGTCGGGCGAGAGCTCGTAGACGGGGACGGTGGCGCCCTCGATGCGCGGGGCGGCCGCGGCGGCCCCGGCGGCGGGGGCGGCCGCGCGGGCCCCGCCGCGGGCCGCGTCGGCGGCGAAGAAGCGGCTCAGGGTCGCCAGCGTCCCGGGGGCGGCGGCCGCGTCGTGGGCGGCGGTCAGGCTGGCCCGCGGCGGGGCGGGCGGCGCGGGGACGGCGGCGGCCAGCGCGGCGTGCGGGGCGAGGCCGAGGAGGGCGGCGGCGAGCGCCCCGGTGGCGGCGGCGCGGGCGGCGGTGCGCTTCGTCATGGCCTCAGGCTCCTATCCGGTAGAGGGAGTGGGTCCAGGAGAAGGAGGAGCCGTTCACGTAGTAGTCGAAGTCGCCCCAGTTGTAGCGGTTGTTGGAGGCCCAGGGGTCGCCCCAGTACACCCAGTTGCGGGAGGTGTCGTAGCCGTAGAGGACGTGCATGTGGCCGCCGCCGGAGGACCACTGGATGCGGGTCTCGACGGGCCGGTTGGCGTTGATCTCGCTCTGGACCGTGCTGTAGCGGAGCCAGCCGGTCACATATGAGCCAGGATTGATGCCCATCCAGTCGAATGCGGTCTGCACATTGCCCAGCGTGGCCTGGTTGTTGGGGCAGGTGGTGCCCTGCTGGCGGTTGAACGCCGCGTTGCAGAACTGGTTCTGGCTGTACTTCCGGCCGTACCACGTCGCGATGGTGTTGCCGGACGCGGCCCAGCACCAATTGGTCTTCTCCTGGGCCTGCATGGAGATGTCGAGGCGGTTGGCGGACTGCGGCGCGGCGCTCGCGGCGCTCGCTGCGCCGGGGACGGCGGTCAGCGCCACGGCGGCGAGCACCGCGGCGGCCAGCCGTCTGCCGCGCGCACGGGGGGTGGACAGAACGCTGGTCATGGCGTTCCTCCCGGTCAGGTGAGGGGGTGAGAGGAGCGCATCCGGATGCTTGAGGAGGAGCATCGGGTGTTGTCGCAGGCAGGTCAACACGCTTCAATGCGAGGTGACATGGGGGTGTGGACGAACGGGCCCGGATGTGAACGGCCGGTGCCCGGCGTCCTGCAGTGAACAGGCAGGGAGCGCGTGCGCCGTGCGATCCGGTTGTGAACGTTCACCCGCGCGCGCCGGAGGATTGAGGCAATGGCACAGAACACTCCCGAAACGGCGCAGCAGGCGCCCGTTCCGGCCGAGTTGGCGCAACTGCTGCGGACCGGACCGTTCCATCTCGCCCTGCGCAGCGCCCTCACCGCGCGCGGTCTGGCGCTCACCCGGGTCCAGCACAAACTCGCCCAGCGCGGTATCACCATCGGGGTCACCAGCCTGAGCTACTGGCAGCAGGGCGCCCGGCGGCCGCAGCGCCCGGAGTCGCTGCGGGCGGTCCGCGCCCTGGAGGACGTGCTCGGCCTGCCCGACCGCTCCCTGCACCGGCTGCTCGTCCCCGAGGGCGGCGCCCGCCCCGAGGCCGAGCGGCCGCCGGCCCGTTCGTACCGCTCCCTGGTGGCGCCGGCCGACTGCCTCCAGCAGCTCTTCGCGGAGCTGGAGACCCCGGCGGACGGCGGGCTGCACACCGTCGGCCACCACGAGCGGGTGCTGATCGGGGCCCGGCGGGAGCTGAGCGAGCGGGAGTCGCTCCAGGTGGTGCGCGCCCACCGGGACGGGGTGGACCGCTATATCGCCATCCACCGGGGCGACGAGGGCTGCGATCCGTCCCGGGTGCGGGTGCGGGCCGCGGAGAACTGCCGGCTGGGGCGGGTGCGCGGCGACGCGGAGAACGGCGTGGTCGTCGCCGAGCTGCTCTTCGACACCCGGCTGCGGGCCGGCGACACCCATGTCTTCGGCTACGCCTTCGAGGACGGCAGCGGCGGCCCCAGCTCCGAGTACGTGCGCGGTTTCAGCTTCGCCGGCGGCCAGTACGTCCTCCAGGTGCGGTTCGACGAGGCGGCGCTGCCGGTGCGCTGCCGCCGCTTCACCCAGGTGTCGGCGGGCGCCCCGCGCGGCGGCCGGCAGGAGCTGACGCTGAGCGGGCGGCACCACGCGGTGCACGTGGTCGAGCAGGGGGTGCGGCCGGGCATCCTGGGGATCACCTGGGACTGGCGGTGAACGGGACGGGGGGCCGCGCCCCGGGGGCGGCGGGGGCCGGTATACGGGCGGCGCGTCCTCCCGGCCGCCCGGTGGCGCGGACGCCGGGGCCCGCCCGGTAGCGCACGGGCGCCGGGGGCCCGGCCGGTCAGCCGGCGATCAGCTTGCCGCCCTTGACCTTGACCGGGACCTCCTCCAGGGGCGCGGTGGCCGGCCCCTGGGCGACCTTGCCGGTGGCCACCTCGAAGTGGCTGCCGTGCAGCGGGCAGACCGCCTGGCCCTTCTCGATCTCGTTCAGCACCCCGCCCATGTGCGTGCAGACGCTGCTGAAGCACTTGAACTCGCCCTTGACGGGCTGGGAGACCAGCAGCCGCTGCGCCCCGTAGAGCTTGGCGCCGCCGACCGGCACCTCCGCGGCCGGGCCCAGCTCCACCGGCGCGTCCGAGGACGGCCGGGCGCCCCCGCCCTGCCCTCCCGCGGCGCAGGCGGCGGCGCCGGCGCAGGCGATACCCGCGAGCGCGGCCCCGCGCAGCACGGTCCGGCGGTCCGGGGACGCACTCATGTGGCAGCTCCGATCAGTGGACGGCGTCGGCCTCCGACGATACCGGGGCGCTCCGGGCGCCCGGCCGGGGGTCCGGCCCGTCCCGCAGCAGGTCCGCCTCGATCTCCTCCAGGCTGCGGCCCTTGGTCTCCGGGAGCAGCCGCTGGACGAAGACGAACGCCAGCAGCGTGGTGGCGGCGAAGAAAAGGAAGTTGACCCCGGCGCCCCAGGCGTGCAGCAGGGACGGGAAGACCAGCGCCACGATCATGTTGAACAGCCAGTTGAACAGCACGCACAGGCCCACCGCGGCGGCCCGGATCCGCATCGGGAACAGCTCCGGCAGCATCACCCACTGCACCGGCCCCCAGGAGATCGCGAACGAGGCGATGTAGAGCCCGATGCCGAGCAGGGTGAGGGTGGACAGCAGCGCGCCGTAGCCGAGCCCGGAGAGGTTGACGGCGGCCAGCAGCACCATCGCCGCGCACATGCCCAGCGCGCCGGTCCGCAGCAGCGGTTTGCGGCCCCGGCGGTCGATCAGCCGCATCGCCGGCAGCGTCATCAGCATGTTCAGCAGGCCGATGCCCACGTTGGCGAGGATGGCGCCGGACGAGCCGAAGCCGATGTCGGTGAGCAGGGTCGGGGCGTAGTAGATGATCGTGTTGATGCCGACGAAGTTCTGGAAGAGGACCAGCAGCATCCCGACGGTGAAGACCGGCCGCAGCCGCGGGGAGAGCAGCCTCCGCAGGGTCAGCGGCTCGCTCGCCTCCCGTTCGGCGCGCTCGGTCCGTTCGATCTCGGCCAGCTCCTCCCCCGCCGCCGCGGCGTCCCCGCGCAGCCGGGTCAGCACCGTCCGGGCCTCCTCGCCGCGGCCCCGGCCGACCAGCCAGCGCGGGCTCTCCGGCTGGGTGACGATGCCCAGCGCCAGCACCGCGGCGGGCACCACGCCCAGCCCGATCATCCAGCGCCAGGCGCCGGATCCGGCCAGGAGGTAGTCGGTGACGTACGCGACGAAGATGCCGACCGTCACCAGCAGCTGCATCAGCGAGGTCAGCCCGCCGCGCAGCTGCTTGGGCGCCAGTTCGGTGAGGTACAGCGGGACGACGACGGAGGCGATCCCGACGCCCACGCCGATCACGAAGCGGAACGCGATCAGCGCCGCCGGCCCGGCGGCCCACGCGGCGCCGAGGGTCCCCAGGATGAAGACCCCGGAGGCGGCCAGGATCAGCCGGCGGCGGCCCCAGGAGTCGGACAGCCGGCCCGAGAGCCCGGCGCCGAGCATCGCGCCCACCAGGAGGCCGGAGACGACCAGCCCCTCCAGGAGCGGGGTGAGCGGGATGTCCCGTTTGATGAAGAGCATGGCGCCGGAGATGACGCCGGTGTCGTAGCCCCACAGGATGCCCCCGAGGGCGCCGAAGACCCAGATCAGCGCGTTCTTGACGGATGCCGGCACGGTGGTCAGCCCTTCCGCGGGTCGATGTGGATCTTGCGGGCGGTGCCGGCCCGGAAGCGGTCCACCGCCTCCTCGAAACCGTCCAGCCCGTAGACGTCGGAGACCAGCGGGTCCAGGTCCAGACCGGCGGCCAGCAGGTCGATGGCGGGCTGGAAGCTGTTGTGCACCGCCATCGAGCCGATGATGTCGATCTCCTGGCTGTAGACCCGGTACGGCGAGAAGGACGCCGCGCGGGCCGGGTCGGCGACGCCGAACTGCAGGAACGTCCCGCCCCTGCGGACCCGGCCCAGCCCGTCCTCGATGGCCGCCACGGCGCCGGTCGCGTCGATCACCACCTCGAAGCCGGGTGTCCGGCCCAGCGCGGCGGCCGAGGTCGCCACCGCGTCCACGCCGAAGGACTCGGCGAACGCCAGCCGCTCCTCGTTGAGGTCCACCACCGAGACCGAGGCCGCGCCGGCGGTGCGCACCAGCGCGGCCATCATCAGGCCCATGGTGCCGGCGCCGTAGATCAGATAGTGCTCGCCGGGGCGGCGCGGCAGGCGGTTCAGACCGTGCACCGCGCAGGACAGCGGCTCGACGAGCCCGGCCGCGGCCGCCGAGAGGCCGGCCGGCAGGGCGTAGGCGCAGCGGGCCGGGACGGCGACCAGCTCGGCGAAGCCGCCGTCGCGGGTGACGCCGACGGCGGTGTAGTGCTCGCAGAGGTTGCCGCGGCCGATCCGGCAGTAATGGCAGGCGCCGCACGGGAGGTTGGGGTCGACGGCGACCCGTTCGCCGACCGCGCGGTCCCGGACCGCCTCGCCCACCGCGGTGATCTCGCCGGTGAGTTCGTGCCCGGGCACCAACGGATAGCGGACCACCGGCAGTTCGCCGCCGAGGAGGTGCATATCGGTGCCGCACAGCCCGCAGGAGGCGACCCGCACGATCACCTCGTCGGGCTCCGGGCGGGGATCGGGAAGCTCGGTGACCGCGGTGGCGGCCCGGGGGCCGGGGGCGGTGACCACGAGAGCGCGCATCGGCGCCTCCTCACGTCGTCGTGGGGGTTCGATGGCGGGGACACTACAGAAGAACCGCCAGGACGTAAACGCTTACGCAAGCGTTTACGCTTAGCCTCCGGCGACGTACTGTGATGGACTGCGACGGGCGGACGGGCACGCGGGCCGGCCGCCCGGCCGGGGCACGGTGCGCCGGGCGTCGGGAAGGACAGAGCCGATGACGACGATGGTGGATGTGGCACGGCGCGCGGGCGTCTCGGTGGCCACGGTCTCGCACGTGGTGAACGACACCCGGCCGGTGCGCCCGGGCACCCGGGCCGCGGTGCTGGCCGCCATCGAGGAGCT
This sequence comes from Streptomyces sp. NRRL F-4489, assembly GCF_001509485.1. Taxonomy (GTDB): domain Bacteria; phylum Actinomycetota; class Actinomycetes; order Streptomycetales; family Streptomycetaceae; genus Streptomyces. The sequence goes on along the minus strand of NZ_LLZI01000013.1, from coordinate 57,144 downwards.
CGGCTACACCCACAACACCCTCGCCCGCTCGCTGGTCACCTCCCGCACCCGCTCCATCGGGCTGGCGGTCTCGGCGATCAGCAACCCGTACTTCACCGAGATCCTCCAGGGCGTCGAGGCGGAGGCGCTGGCGGCCGGATACAGCCTGCTGATCGCCGATCCGCACGACGATCCGCACCACGAGCGCAAGGTCGTCCAGCTGCTGCACGAGCGGCGGGTGGACGGCATGATCGTCGCGCCGTCCGCCGAACCGTCCGGGACGACCGAGTATGTGACGAAGCGTCAGGTGCCGGTGGTGTTCCTGGACCGGCTGGTCGGCGACGGCTTCGACCAGGTGTGCGCGGAGAGCACCGGTCCGGTGCGCGACCTCGTGACGCATCTGGCCGGCCTCGGGCACACCCGGATCGGCCTGGTGGCCGGGCTGCCCGGGCTCAGCACCACCACCGAACGCGTCGAGGGCTACCGCGCGGGGCTGCGCGCCGCCGGGCTGCCGTTCGCGCCCGAGCTGCTGGCCGGCGGCAACTCCGAGGCGGACGGCGCCGAGCACGCCACCCGGCAGCTGCTCGCCGCCGCGGAGCCGCCCACCGCGATCGTCACCGCCAACAACGCCATGACCATCGGCGCGCTCCGGGCGCTGCGCGACCTCGGCCTGGACGTCCCCCGGGACATCGCCCTGGCCTGCTTCGACGACTTCTCCTGGGCCGATCTGTTCACCCCGCGGCTGACCGCGATCGCCCAGCCCAGCAAGGAGCTGGGCGCGGCGGCGGTCCGGCTGCTGCTGGAACGGCTCGACGACCCGGGCCGGCCGCCGCGCACCGTCCGGCTGCCCTGCGCCTTCGTGCACCGCACCTCGTGCGGCTGCCCCGGGGACCGGGAGCCCCGGCCGGCCGCCGCCCGACCCGCCCCGCCCGGCCGGGCCCCGGCCGCTCAGGAAAGGACCCCCGCACCGTGATCGTCGTCGCCGGCGAGGCGCTGATCGACCTCGTCCCCAGCCCGCAGCCGTCCCCGGACGGCCCGTTGCCGGCGCTGCTGCCGCGGCGCGGCGGCGGGCCGTACAACACGGCGCTGGCGCTGGGGCGGCTGGGCTCGCCCGCCGCGTTCTGCTCCCGGGTCTCCACCGACACGTTCGGGGAGTCGCTGCTGCGCGGGCTGCGGGACGGCGGGGTGGACCTCTCGCTGGTGCAGCGCGGCGCGGAGCCGACCACGCTGGCGGTGGCGGACATCAGCCCGGACGGCTCGGCCGGCTACGGCTTCTACGTGGAGGGCACCGCGGACCGGTACTTCACGCTGCCGCCGGCGCTGCCCGCGGCGGCCCGGGCGCTGTCGCTGGGCACCTGCTCGCTGGTGCTGGAGCCGGGCGCGAGCGCGTACGAGGCGCTGCTGCGGCGGGAGGCCCGGCGCGGCGTCTTCACCGCGCTGGACCCGAACATCCGGCCCGGCCTGATCCCCGACCCGGACGCCTACCGCGCCCGCTTCCGCTCCTGGCTGCCGGATGTGGGCCTGCTGAAGCTGTCGGAGGAGGACGCGGGGTGGCTGGCGGGGGCCGGGGCGGCCGCTGACACCGGGGCGGGGGCCGGGGCCGGGGCCGACACGACGGGCTCGGCCGCGGGTGCCGGGACCGGCCGGGCGGCGGTTGTGGCCGCGGCCCGGGAGTGGCTGGCCGCCGGTCCGGCGGCGATCGTGCTCACCCACGGCGGCGACGGGCTGACGGTGCTGACCCGGGACGGCGGGGAGGTCGCGGTGCCCGGCGAACGGGTCGCCGTGGTCGACACCATCGGCGCCGGCGACACCGTCAACGCGGCGCTGCTGCACCGCCTGGACGCCCATGGCGCGCTGTCGTACGCGGCGGTGGCGGGGCTGACCCGGGCGGACTGGGCGGACATCCTCCGCTTCGCCGCCCGGGCGGCCGCGGTGACCTGCTCCCGCGCGGGCGCCGAACCGCCGTTCGCGGCGGAGTTGGCGGCGTAGGGGCTTAGAGACGTAGGGGAGGTGTAGGGGGCGGGCCGCGAGGTCTGCCCGGTGCCCACCGATCCCGGTCCGGCTCCGGACGCGCCGCGGGGGCGGAACCTCGGAATACGAGGCTCCGCCCCCGCGGCGGCGCGGTGATGCGGCGGTGCGGCGTCAGGAAGACTGGCGGCCCCGCGCCGTCGCCTTCTTGGCCGGCGTCTTCTTCGCCGGCTTCGTGGTCGCGGCGTCGGCCTTGGCCGTGGCCGTGCCATCCACGGCCTTCTTCGCCGCCTTCTTGGCGGTCTTCCGCGCCGTGGCCGGAGCGGTCACCGTCGTCTTGGCCGTCGCTGCGGCGGCCACCGCCTTCTTCGCCGCGGTCCGGCGGGCGGCCGGCTTGCGGGCCGAGCCGTTCACGAGCGCGGCGTCGCTGACCCGGTCCCCGAGGATCTCCCGCAGGAACTTGCCGGTGTGGCTGGCCGGGACCGCCGCGACCTGCTCCGGGGTGCCCTCGGCGACGACCGTGCCGCCGCCGTTGCCACCCTCGGGGCCCATGTCCACGACCCAGTCGGCGGTCTTGATCACGTCGAGGTTGTGCTCGATGACGATGACCGTGTTGCCCTTGTCGACCAGACCGGAGAGGACCTTGATCAGCTTGCTGATGTCCTCGAAGTGCAGGCCGGTGGTGGGCTCGTCCAGGACGTAGACCGTGCTGCCGGTGGAGCGCTTCTGCAGCTCGCTGGCGAGCTTGACGCGCTGCGCCTCACCGCCGGAGAGCGTCGGCGCGGACTGGCCGAGCCGGACGTAGCCGAGGCCGACCTCGTTGAGCGTCTTCAGATGGCGGGCGATGGTGGGGACCGCCTCGAAGAAGCTCAGCGCCTCCTCGATCGGCATGTCCAGCACCTCGGCGATGGACTTGCCCTTGTAGTGGACCTCCAGCGTCTCGCGGTTGTAGCGCGCGCCGTGGCAGACCTCGCACGGGACGTAGACGTCCGGGAGGAAGTTCATCTCGATCTTGATGGTGCCGTCGCCGGAGCAGTTCTCGCAGCGGCCGCCCTTGACGTTGAAGGAGAAGCGCCCCGGCAGATAGCCGCGGACCTTGGCCTCCATGGTCTCCGCGAAGAGCCTGCGGATGTGGTCGAAGACGCCGGTGTACGTGGCCGGATTCGACCGCGGGGTGCGGCCGATCGGCGACTGGTCGACGTGCACGACCTTGTCCACGAGGTCGTCGCCGGCGACCCGGGTGTGCCTACCGGGGACCGACTTGGCGCCGTTCAGCTCGCGCGCGAGGTGGGTGTAGAGGATGTCGTTGACCAGCGTCGACTTACCGGAACCGGAGACTCCGGTGACGGCCGTGAGCACCCCGAGCGGGAAGGAGACGTCGATGTCGCGGAGGTTGTTCTCCTTCGCGCCGTGGACCGTCAGCTGCCGCGCCGGGTCGGTGGGGCGGCGCAGGTCCGGCGTCGCGATGGACCGCTTGCCGGCGAGGTACTGGCCGGTGATGGAGTCCTTGTTGGCCAGCAGCTGCTTCATCGGGCCGCTGTGGACGACCTTGCCGCCGTGCTCGCCGGCGCCGGGGCCGATGTCCACGACCCAGTCGGCGATCTTGATGGTGTCCTCGTCGTGCTCGACCACGATCAGGGTGTTGCCCATGTCGCGCAGCCGGACCAGGGTCTCGATCAGGCGGTGGTTGTCGCGCTGGTGCAGGCCGATGGACGGCTCGTCCAGGACGTAGAGCACGCCGACCAGGCCGGAGCCGATCTGGGTGGCGAGGCGGATGCGCTGGGCCTCGCCGCCGGAGAGGGTGCCGGCCGCGCGGTTCAGCGAGAGGTAGTCCAGGCCGACGTCGACCAGGAACTTCAGCCGCTCGTTGACCTCCTTGAGGACCCGCTCGGCGATGGTCTTCTCGCGGTCGCTGAGCGTCATGGAGCGGAGGAAGTCGGCGCAGTCGCTGATCGACATGGCCGCGACCTCGGCGATCGACTTCTCCTGGACCGTGACGGCGAGCACGATCGGCTTGAGCCGGGTGCCCTCGCAGGTCGGGCAGGGGACCTCGCGCATATAGCCCTCGAAGCGCTCCCGGCTGCTGTCGCTCTCCGCCTCGCTGTGCCGGCGCTTGACGAACGGCACCGCGCCCTCGAAGGCGGTGGTGTACGCCCGCTGGCGGCCGTAGCGGTTGCGGTAGCGGACCTCGATCTGGGTCTTGTGGCCGTACAGCAGGGCCTTCTTGGCGCGCTGCGGCAGCCCGGCCCAGGGGATGTCCGTACGGAAGCCGAGGGCGTCGGCGAGCGCGCCGACCAGCCGGCCGAAGTAGTCCTTGGTGTGGCCGCCGGACCAGGGGTGGATGGCGCCCTCGTCCAGCGAGCGCTCCTCGTCCGGGATGATCAGCTCCGGATCGACCTCCATCCGGGTGCCGATGCCGGTGCAGTCCGGGCAGGCCCCGAAGGGGGAGTTGAAGGAGAAGGAGCGGGGCTCCAGCTCCTCGAAGGAGAGGTCGTCGTAGGCGCAGTAGAGGTGCTCGGAGTACATCCGCTCGCGCTGCGGGTCGTCCGGCTCCAGGTCGACGAAGTCGAGGATGACCATGCCGCCGGACAGCCCGAGGGCGGTCTCGACGGAGTCGGTCAGCCGGCGCTTGGCGCTCTCCTTGACCGTGAGGCGGTCCACGACCACCTCGATGGTGTGCTTCTCCTGCTTCTTCAGCTTCGGCGGGTCGGTGAGCTGGACGGTCTCGCCGTCGACCCGGGCGCGGCTGTAGCCCTTGGTCTGGAGGTCGGCGAAGAGATCCACGAACTCGCCCTTGCGCTCGCGCACCAGGGGGGAGAGCACCTGGAAGCGGCTGCCCTCGGGGAGCTCCAGGACCTTGTCGACGATGGCCTGCGGCGACTGCCGGGCGATCGGCCGGCCGCACTCGGGGCAGTGCGGCTTTCCGATCCGGGCGAAGAGCAGGCGGAGGTAGTCGTAGACCTCGGTGATCGTGCCGACCGTCGAGCGCGGATTGCGCGACGTCGACTTCTGGTCGATCGAGACCGCGGGGGACAGTCCCTCGATGAAGTCCACATCGGGCTTGTCCATCTGCCCGAGGAACTGCCGGGCGTACGAGGAGAGCGATTCGACGTAGCGCCGCTGCCCCTCGGCGAAGATCGTGTCGAAGGCGAGCGAGGACTTGCCCGACCCGGAGAGCCCCGTGAAGACGATGAGGGAGTCGCGGGGGAGGTCGAGCGAGACGTTGCGGAGATTGTGCTCGCGAGCGCCACGGACGATGAGACGGTCGGCCACGCCGGTCGGCACCTTTCTTGGAGAGGGGCGGGAGCCACGGGCTCGCGTCCGCCGCGCGGTGAGCGAGCAGAGGCGGCGGAGCGGAGCGGGCCCCCCGACCAAGGGTATGGGGGCCGTCGCGGCACTGTCGTTGGGATGCCAGACACGAGCCTATAGCACGTGCATTCGATTTACGGGCCTCATCGGCCCTCTTCACTCGAACGTGTGGCGGCCCCGCACTCTTCCCGCCCCCGTGACCTGCCGTTACGCCGTCCGGCCGGTCGCGCCCTCCGATCCGCCGCGCACCAGCCCGCCGTCCGGCAGCGCCCGTTCCAGCACGTCGAACGTGTGCCGGATCACCTCTTCGTGGTCGGCGGCCACCGCGTCCGCGGGGTCACCCGCCAGCTGCCGGCCGACGGCCTCGACGTAGAGGGACCGCCAGCCGGCGACGATCAGCGCCGCGGCCAGCCGGACCTCCCGGCCGGGCCGCGCCGGGTCCTGGCCGGCCGCCTCGGCCAGCGCCCCGGCCAGCGCCCCCTCGATCTCCTCGGCGGCCTCCCGCGCCCGCGCCCGCAGCGACGGCGCGTCCAGCACCGTCCGCCAGAAGTACGCGAACCCCTCCCCCGGCCCGCCCAGCGGATGGCGCCGGGCCAGCAGGTCCAGCGCGAGCCGGCGCAGCGCGGCCAGCGGCGTCTCGTCCGGGCCCCGCTCGCGGACCGCGCTGACGAGCAGGTCGCTCGCCTCCGGGATGCGGTCCAGGAAGAGGTCCTCCTTGCGCGGGAAGTAGTTGAAGACCGTCATCGTGGAGACCTCGGCGGCCCGCGCCACCTCGGCCACCGTGACGTTGTCGAAGCCCCGCTCGATGAACAGCCGCGTCGCGGCCCCGGAGATCCGCTGCCGGGTGCGCAGCTTCTTGCGCTCCCGCAGGCCGAGCCCGTCCTCCGCCGCCTCCCCGGACGCCGGCACCACCCCGCCGTCCCGCTCCCGCTCGCGCTCCCCCGCCGACCCGCTGCCGCTCACCGTCTCCGCCTTCCGCCGTCCTGTGGGGCGTTCGCATCATCCCTGACCGGACTCCCGCCCTCCGAAAAAACTTTATCCGAAACAAACTTTTAGTGACTACACTCGCGCTCATGAAGTACGACGCAGACGTAGTGGTGGCAGGGGGCGGCCCGGTGGGGCTGATGCTCGCCTGCGAACTGGCACTGGCCGAGGTCCGGGTCGTCGTCCTGGAGCGGCTGACCGAGGTGGATACGACAATCAAGGCGGGGGCCATCAACACCCCCAGCGCCGAGGCGCTGTACCGGCGCGGGCTGCTGCCGGCCGTGGCGGAGGTGCAGCGCGCCGCCATGGAGCGGTTCGGCGCGTTCGCCCGGCAGCGGCAGGCCGCCGGCGCGTCGACGGTGCGGCCGGTGCCGCGCTTCGCCGGGCACTTCGCCGGCATCATGCTCCGCGGCGACCTGCTCGACACGTCCGACCCGGACTTCGCCGGCAGCGGCCCGGCCGGCGAGGTGGGGCTCGTCCCCCAGGAGGCGCTGGAGCGGCTCCTGGGCGCCCGCGCCGCCGAACTCGGCGTCACGGTGCGCCGCGGTGTCACCGTGACCGGCTTCGACGCCGCCGGCGACGGCGTCCGCGTGGACACCTCCGAGGGCCCGCTGCACGCCGGCTGGCTGGTGGGCTGCGACGGCGGCCGCAGCACGGTCCGCCGGCTCGCCGGATTCCCGTTCCCCGGGACCGCCCCGTCGATCACCGGCCACCAGGCCATCGTGGAGATGACCGGCTCCGAGGCCCTGGGGGCGGGCTGGAACTGGACCGCCACCGGGACGTATGTGCACGGGCCGCTGCCCGGCCGGATCCTGACCGTGGAGTTCGACGGCCCGCCCGCTGACCGCGAAGCCCCGGTCACCGCCGAGGAGTTGCAGACCTCGCTGCGCCGGGTCTCCGGCGTCCCGGACGTGACGATCACCGGCGTGGTCTCGGCGACCCGTTTCACCGACAACGCCCGCCAGGTGCCCGAGTACCGCCGCGGCCGGGTGCTGCTGGCCGGCGACGCGGCCCATGTGCACGCGCCGTTCGGCGGCCAGGGCCTCAACCTCGGCCTGGGCGACGCGATGAACCTCGGCTGGAAGCTGGCCGCCACGGTGCGCGGCTGGGCGCCGGAGGGCCTGCTCGACACGTACACCGCCGAGCGGCACCCGATCGGCGCGTGGGTGCTGGAGTGGACCCGGGCCCAAGTGGCGCTGATGCGGCCGGAGTCGCACGCCGCGGCGCTGCGCGACGTCGTCGCCGAGCTCTCCGCGACGACCGACGCCACCACCTACCTCGTCAAGAAGATCTCCGGCGTCTGGCAGCGTTACGACCTCCCGGGCAGCCATCCGCTGACCGGCCGCAGCGCCCCCGACCTGGGGCTCTCCGACGGCCGCCGGCTCGCGGACCATCTGCACGGCGGCGGCGGGCTGCTGCTCGACCTCGCGGACGACCCCGCGCTGCGGGAGCGGGCGGCCGGCCACGGCGACCGGGTCCGGGTGGTGACGGCCGGCTGCCCGGAGCGGCCCGGTCTGAAGGGGCTGCTGGTCCGCCCGGACGGCTTCGTGGCCTGGGCGGCGGGGGCCGGGGACGGGTCCGGGGATGCGGACGGCTCCGGGGACCCGTACGGGGAGCTGGACGCCGCGCTGGAACGGTGGTTCGGGGCACCGGCGGCGGTGCCGGCCCAGGGGGCACCGGCCGCGTAGGGCGCCCCAGGGGCGCGGGGGCGGCGGAGGTGTGGCGGCGGCGGGCGGTCCGTCCGCCCCCTCCACACCCCCGTGCCCCACCCGTGCCACCGGCACCACCCCTCTTCCACCCGGAACGGCTCCGTCCGCCTCCCGTAGCCGCCCTCCCGGCGCTAGCGTCGGCCCATGACCATCCCTCCTGGCTCCGTGCCTCCCGGCTCCACCCCTCCCGATTTCCCGCGCGATATCGCCGCCGTCCACGACTCCACCGAGCGGCTGCTGGTCTCCCTGGGCAAGCTCGACGACGAGGCGGTCGGCGAACCGTCGCTGCTCCCCGGCTGGACCCGGGGCCACGTCCTGGCCCATCTGGCCCGTAATGCCGACGCGTTGGTCAACCTCCTGACCTGGGCGCGCACCGGCGTCCGCACGCCGATGTACACCAGCGCCGAGGCGCGCGACGGCGACATCGAACGGGACGCCGCCCGCCCGCTGGCGTCCCATCTGGACGATCTGCGGGAGAGCGCGGCCCGGTTCACGGAGGCGGCGCGGGCGCTCCCGGAGGACCGCCGGGAGTACACCGTCGAGATGCGCAACGGCGTGGTCGAACGGGCCGACCGGCTGCCGCTGCGCCGGCTCGCCGAGGTCGAACTCCACCATGTGGACCTGGGCGTCGGCTATCCGGTCGAGCAGCTGCCGCCGTCCTTCCTGGACAGCGAGCTGGCGTTCCTCTCCGAGGTGAAGTTCGCCGGCCACCCCGACCTGCCCGCCCTGGAACTGCGCGCCCCCGACGGCCGCCGCTGGCGCACCGGACGCGGCGCCTCCGGCGGCGCCGGCACCGAGCCGGACGTGGTGGTCACCGGCGCCCCGGCCGACCTGGTCGGCTGGCTCACCGGGCGCGCCGACGCCGGGCGGCTGACGGCCCACGGCGGGCCGCTGCCGGCCGTCCCGCCGCTCTAGAGTTGGTGCCATGACCTACAGCGGAGCGGTGAAGGTCGGCGGACCGGCCGACGTACACGAGCTGACCGACCTGATGATCTCGAAGGTCGCGGTCGGTCCCATGGACAACAACGCGTATGTGCTGCGCTGCCGTGCGACCGACGAGCAGCTGCTGATCGACGCGGCCGCCGAGCCGCACACGCTGCTCACCCTGATCGGCGACAGCGGCCTGGCGTCCGTGGTCACCACGCACCAGCACGGTGACCACTGGGGAGCGCTGCGCGAGGTCGTCGACGCGACCGGCGCCCGGACGTACGCCGGGCGGTACGACGCCGAGGGCATCCCGGTCCCCACGGACGTCCTGGTGGAGGACGGCGACACGATCAGCGTCGGCCGGGTCCGGCTGACCGCCCGCCACCTCTCCGGCCACACCCCGGGCAGCATCGCGCTGATCTACGACGACCCGCACGGCCATCCGCACGTCTTCACCGGCGACTGCCTCTTCCCCGGCGGGGTCGGCAACACCTGGGGCAGCGCCGAGCGGTTCACCAGCCTGCTGGACGACGTCCGGCACAAGCTCTTCGACCAGCTCCCGGACGAGACCTGGGTCTACCCGGGCCACGGCGCCGACACCACCCTCGGCGCCGAACGCCCCCACCTCACCGAGTGGCGGGAGCGCGGCTGGTAGCGGGTAACGGGCGGACCGGCCGGCGCCCGGGCGTCAGCCGCGGGCGCCGGCCTCCTCGGTCTCGGCGGCGGCGTCCGGGGCGGGGGCGGCGGGCTCCCCGGCGGGCGTCAGCGGCTCCGTCCCGGCCTCGACCCCCTGGCGCTTCGCGGCGCGCAGGCTGGTCAGCGTGGTGATGATCAGCACCGCGCAGATCACGCCCAGCGAGACCGGAATGCTGATCTCCGGGACGGCCACCCCGGACTCGTGCAGGGCGTGCAGGACGAGCTTCACGCCGATGAACCCGAGAATCACCGACAGGCCGTACGAGAGGTGCACCAGCTTCTTCAGCAGGCCGCCGATCAGGAAGTACAGCTGGCGCAGCCCCATGAGGGCGAAGGCGTTGGCGGTGAAGACGATGTACGGGTCCTGGGTGAGGCCGAAGATCGCCGGTATGGAGTCCAGGGCGAACAGCACGTCGGTGGTGCCGATCGCCAGCATGACGATCAGCATCGGCGTCATCAGCCGCCGGCCGTTCTCGACCACGAACAGCCTGGTGCCGTGGTAGCGGTCGGTGGACGGGAAGCGGCGCTCCACCGCCTTCAGGAAGCGGTTCTCCTCGAACTCCTCGTCCTGCTCGCCGGAGCGCGCCTCCTGGATGAGCTTCCACGCCGTCCAGACGAGGAACGCGCCGAAGAGGTAGAACACCCACGAGAAGTTGGCGATGATCGCGGCGCCCGCGCCGATGAACCCGGCCCGCAGCACCAGCGCGATCAGCACCCCGACCATCAGCACCCGCTGCTGGTAGACGGCCGGGACCGCGAACTTGCCCATGATCAGGACGAAGACGAAGAGATTGTCGACGCTGAGCGACTTCTCGGTGATGAAGCCTGCGAAGAACTCACCGGCCGGCGCGCCGCCGCCGAACACCAGCAGGCCGAGGCCGAACAGCGCGGCGAGCGCCACCCAGACGCCGGTCCAGATCCCGGCTTCCTTGAGGGACACCTCGTGGGGCTTGCGGCCGCCGATGAAGAAGTCGGCGGCGATCAGGGCGGCCAGACCGAGGATGGTCAGGGCCCACAGGGTCGGTGAAACGTCCATGGCTCCTCCGGCATGGTCGTACGGCACTCACAGCGTCGTCGCTGCCGGGGGACTCCGGTGCCCCTCCATATGAGGAAGGGTAAAGGAAAGCCATGGAACGGTAAAGGGAAGTGCAAATGCGCTGGTGGGGCGGCCTCGGTGAGGCGGCCGCCGCACCCTTGGTGAGGCGGCCGCCGCACCCTTGGCGAGGCGGCCGCCGCCCCTTCGGCGGGACGGTGCCCCTTGGTGAGGCGGCCGCCCCGCGCCGTCCCGGTCGCTACTTCAGACCGGCCTCCTTCATCTGCCGCAGCTCCTTCTTCAGCTCGCCGACCTCGTCGCGGAGCCGGGCGGCGACCTCGAACTGGAGCTCCGCCGCGGCGGCCCGCATCCGGTCCGTCATCTCCTCGATCATCTCGGCGAGCTCCGCGGCGGGGCGGTCCGTCAGGACCTCGCCGGCCTTGCCGCCCTTGCCCTTCCCCTTGGCCGCCTTGCCGGCCGCCTTCCCGCCGAGCGACGGCACCGGGGCCTTGGCGGGCTTGCCGTCCTTGCCGGCGGCCTTGCGGTAGCCGGTGACGAGCAGCTGCTCGGTATCGATCTCCTCGCGGGCCAGGGTGGCGACGATGTCGCCGATCTTCTTGCGGAGCGGCTGCGGGTCGATGCCGTGCGCCTTGTTGTAGGCCAGCTGCTTCTCCCGGCGGCGGTTGGTCTCGTCGATGGCCTTCGCCATCGCCGGGGTGATCTTGTCGGCGTACATGTGCACCTGGCCGGAGACGTTGCGCGCCGCGCGGCCGATGGTCTGGATCAGCGAGGTGCCGGAGCGCAGGAAGCCCTCCTTGTCGGCGTCCAGGATCGCCACCAGGGAGACCTCGGGGAGGTCCAGGCCCTCCCGGAGGAGGTTGATGCCCACCAGGACGTCGAACTCGCCGGACCGCAGCTCGCGCAGCAGCTCCACGCGCCGCAGGGTGTCCACGTCGCTGTGCAGATAGCGGACCTGGATGCCGAGCTCCAGGAAGTAGTCGGTGAGGTCCTCGGCCATCTTCTTGGTGAGGGTGGTGACCAGGACCCGCTCGTCCTTCTCGGTGCGCTGCCGGATCTCGTGCACCAGGTCGTCGATCTGCCCCTCGGTGGGCTTGACGACGACCTCCGGGTCGACCAGTCCGGTCGGGCGGATGATCTGCTCCACGAAGCCGTCGCCGCGGGAGAGCTCGTACGGGCCGGGGGTGGCGGAGAGGTAGACGGTCTGGCCGACCCGCCCCAGGAATTCCTCCCACTTCAGCGGCCGGTTGTCCAGCGCCGAGGGGAGCCGGAAGCCGTGGTCGACCAGGGTGCGCTTGCGCGAGGCGTCGCCCTCGTACATCGCGCCGATCTGCGGGACGGTGACATGCGACTCGTCGATGACCAGCAGGAAGTCGTCGGGGAAGTAGTCGAGGAGGGTGTTGGGCGCCGAGCCGGGCTCGCGGTCGTCGAGGTGCATCGAGTAGTTCTCGATACCGGAGCAGGAGCCGACCTGGCGCATCATCTCGATGTCGTAGGTGGTGCGCATGCGCAGCCGTTGGGCCTCCAGCAGCTTGCCCTGCCGCTCCAGCGTGGCCAGCCGGTCCGCCAGCTCCGCCTCGATGCCGGCGATCGCCTTCTCCATCCGCTCCGGGCCGGCGATGTAGTGGCTGGCGGGGAAGACGTACAGCTGCTGGTCGTCGCTGATCACCTCGCCGGTGAGCGGGTGGAGGGTGGACAGCGCCTCGATCTCGTCGCCGAACATCTCGATCCGGACGGCCAGCTCCTCGTAGACCGGGAAGATCTCGATGGTGTCGCCGCGGACCCGGAACGTGCCCCGGGTGAACGCCAGGTCGTTGCGGGTGTACTGGATCTCGACGAAGCGGCGCAGCAGCTGGTCGCGGTCGATCTCGTCACCGACCCTGAGCGGCACCATCCGGTCGACGTATTCCTGGGGCGTACCCAGACCGTAGATGCAGGACACCGAGGCGACCACGACGACGTCCCGCCGGGTGAGGAGGGAGTTGGTCGCGGAATGGCGCAGCCGTTCGACCTCCTCGTTGATGGAGGAGTCCTTCTCGATGTACGTATCGGACTGCGGGACGTACGCCTCCGGCTGGTAGTAGTCGTAGTAGGAGACGAAGTACTCGACGGCGTTGTTGGGCAGCAGCTCGCGGAATTCGTTGGCGAGCTGGGCCGCGAGGGTTTTGTTGGGCGCCATGACGAGCGTCGGGCGCTGCAGTTTCTCGATCATCCACGCGGTGGTCGCCGACTTGCCGGTGCCGGTCGCGCCCAGCAGGACGACGTCCTTCTCACCACCGCGGATGCGTCGCTCCAGCTCGGCGATGGCCGCCGGCTGGTCGCCGCTGGGCTGGTAGGGGCTGACGACCTCGAAGGGCGCCACCGTGCGTTCGATCTGTGAAACGGGCCGCATGGGATCCACCGTACGACCCACCACTGACAATCGGTGCCGCATCGGCTCTGACCTGCGGCTTTCCGGAGGGGGCCGGAGCCGCGGTGCGGCGGCGGGCCGCGGGGTCCGGCGCGCGGGCGCGGCGGGGGCGCGGACGGCGCGGGACCGGTCGCGCGGACGGCGCGGGGCGCGGCGCGGCGGGCGCCCGCGCGGGTGTGCCCCGGACCCGGCCGGCAAAAACGGTCAACTGCGCGACGGGTGACTCCTCGTCGGCCGAGATGCGCGGATGCCGCGCCTCCGGCAAGTTGGACGACGTCGGGACGTACGTCTGCTGCACGGCCATTCCGGGCATCCTGCAACTGCGACGCTCCGCACGGAACACCGGCCGTCTTCCGTTCAGCGCCCGGTTACCGCCCGTCCGCCTCCTCCTCCGGCCCGGCTGCGAGTCTCCGTCCGTCCGCCCCGTTCACCCGCCACCCACCGCACCTCAGCTCACGTCCACGACGTCACGAGGAGTCCGTATGCGTATCCGCCCCGCCGCCGCCCTCGCCGGCGCGCTCCTGGGTCTGTCCGCGCTCGTCCTCCCCGCCACCGGCGCCCAGGGGGCCGCGGCCCACGGGCATCCCCCGGTGGTGGTCGGCCACCGCGGCGCCGCGGCGTACGCGCCCGAGAACACGCTCGCCTCCGTCGACGCGGCGCACCGGCGCGGGATCACCTGGGTCGAGAACGACGTCCAGCGCACCAAGGACGGCGAGCTGGTCGTCCTGCACGACACCTCGCTGGCCAGGACGACCGACGCCAAGAAGGTCTTCCCGGACCGCGCCCCCTGGAACGTCGGCGACTTCACGCTCCGGGAGATCGAGAAGCTGGACGCGGGCAGCTGGTACGGGGCGAAGTTCAAAGGGGAGCGCGTGCCGACCCTGGAGGACTACCTGGACGAGGTGGAGCACAACGGCCAGCGGCTCCTGATGGAGCTGAAGAACCCCGAGCTGTATCCGGGCATCGAGCGGCAGGCCCTGAGGGAGCTGCGCCAGGACGGCTGGCTGGACAAGGGCCACCTCAAGCGGAGGCTGATCATCCAGAGCTTCAACGCCGACGCGATCAAGAAGGTCCACCAGCTCAACCGGTCGGTCAAGACCGGCTTCCTCGGCAGCCCCCCGGTGGCCGACCTGCCCAAGTACGCCGCGTACTGCGACCAGATCAACCCGCCCCACACGGCCGTCACCCATCCGTACGTGAACGCCGTGCACGCGCTCCGGGGGCCGCACGGCCGCCGGCTGGAGCTGTACACCTGGACCGTCGACGACGCCAAGACCGCGGTCGCCTCGGCCGGCCTGGGCGTCGACGGGGTCATCAGCAACAAGCCCGACGTGGTCCGCCAGGCGCTGGACGACGCCGGCTACTGACCGGCCGGGAAGCGGCGGGGAGCGGGTCCGGCGGCGGCCGCCGGGACCGTTCCCCGCCGCGTTGTCAGTGGCCGGTCCTAGGCTGGACGACGTGACGAACGCAGAGCACGTTCCCGGACCGGCCGCGGCGCCGGACGCCGCCCCGGAGGAGGCCCGCCCGGCCCGCCGCGCGTGGGGCTGGCGGCGCGTCGAGGCGCCGATCGGCCCGCTGCTGCTGGCGGCGACCCCCGAGGGCCTGGTCCAGGTGGTCTTCCACGCGGACGAGCGGGTGGCGCGGCGGGCGCTGACCCGTCTGGAGCACCTCTTCGGCGGGCCCCCGGTGCCGGGCATACCCCATCTGGAGACGGCCGCCGCCGAGCTGGGCCGCTACTTCTCCGGTGCGCTGCGGAGCTTCACGGTGCCGCTGGACTGGTCGCTGGCCTCCGGCTTCAACGCCCGGGTACTGCGTGCCCTGGCCGGCGGTGTCCCGTACGGCGCCGTGGTCGGCTATCAGGACCTCGCCGACCGGGTCGGGGAGCCGGGCGCGGCCCGCGCGGTGGGCGCGGCGATGGGCGCCAACCCGCTCCCCGTGGTGGTGCCCTGCCACCGGGTCGTGGCCAGCGACGGCGGGATCGGCGGCTTCGGCGGCGGCCTGGAGACCAAGCGGCTGCTGCTGGCCCTGGAGGGCGTGCTGCCCGCTCCCCTGTTCTGAGCGATCGCCCCCTGCTGTCCCGCCCGTTCCGTCCCGGAGGCCCCCGCATGTCCCGTCAGATAGCCCTGCTCCGCGGTATCAACGTCGGAGGCCGCAACGCCTTTCCCAAGGCCCGCCAGCTGGAGCTGGCCCGCTCCCTGGGCCTCCGGGAGGTGACCGTCCTGCTCCAGACGGGCAACCTCGTCTTCGCCGACCCGGGGACCCCACCGGAGCGGACCGCCCACCGGATCGAGGAGCGGATCCTGGCCGAGCTGGGCCTGACGGTGCCGGTGGTGGTCCGGACCCGGGACGAGCTGGCCGCCGCGATCGCCGGGAACCCCTTCCCCCAGGCGGTGCCGGAGCCGAAGACCCTGCATGTCACGTTCCTGTCCGGCGTGCCGGCCGACACCGCCCGGCTGGACGCGCTGGACGCGGAGGCGTTCGTCCCGGACCGGTTCCGGCTGATCGGGCGCGAGCTGTACCTGTGGTGTCCCCAGGGCATCGGGCGCTCCAAACTGGCCGACGCGGTCGGCCGCGCCCGCCTGGGCGTGACGGCCACGTCCCGGAACTGGAACACCGTCACCAAGCTGCTGGCGCTGGCCGACGCCTGAGCCGCCGCCGGGGTCGCCGCCAGGGGTGTCCGCCGGCGGCGCGCCCGGGCCCGGCGGGCGTCAACGCCAGCCGTGCAGCTCCCGCAGCCGGTTGGCGACGAGGTTGAAGCGCCCGCGGTCCAGGGCGCACGCCTCCCGCCGCATGCCCTCCGGGTGGACCCGCAGCACGCGGTCCACGGCCACCCAGGAGTCGCGCCCCGCCCGGTCCCACGGCCCGGCGCCGATCGCCACCCAGTCCCGGTCGTCGCTGTGGCGCTTGCTCGACAGCTGCACGGCCAGCAGCGTCCCGGTCGCCTCCCGGGCGACGACCAGCACCGGCCGGTCCTTGCCGCGCCCGTCGTTCTCCTCGAACGGCACCCAGGTCCAGACGATTTCGCCGGGGTCGGGATCGCCGTCCGGGTCCGGGGCGTAGGACATCGCCACGGCGCGGACGGCGCGCGGCGCGATCTCCACCGTCGCGGTGGGCCCGTGGCTGCCGGGCAGCGGCGGATGCGGGTCTGCTGCGTTGAACGAAGTGGTCACCCCCGCACGCTACCGGCCGGCCCGAACGCGCAGGCAGGCGGCCCGCGTTCGGCCGCCGCGGGCCGATTGTCAGTGGTCGGCCGTACGGTTTGTGGCAGCGGGACGGCCGCTCAGCCGGCCGTACCGCTCCAGGCCGGCCGGCGGGGGTCGTCAGCGCGTACGACGACGTCCGCCGCCTCCTCGGGCCGGGTCTCCGCCTCGTAGCGGGCGAAGGCGGGCAGCGTCCAGCGCTCGTCCCGCGGGGTCCGGCGGGCGAGCGCGGCCGGTGACAGCGTCAGATGCACGGTGAGGTCGAAGGGGAACCAATGTCCGAGCAGCAGCGGTCCATGCAGCAACAGCACGCCACCGGGCGGCAGTTCGGCGTAGGGGCTGCGGGTGGCGCGGTCCGTCACCGGGTCCCACAGGTCGGGCAGCACCCGCCCGGTGCCGCCCGGCTCCAGCGGCTGGAAGACCTCGCGCCACAGGGCCCGCCGGTC
The DNA here is from genome assembly GCF_001509485.1 of Streptomyces sp. NRRL F-4489. Taxonomy (GTDB): domain Bacteria; phylum Actinomycetota; class Actinomycetes; order Streptomycetales; family Streptomycetaceae; genus Streptomyces. The sequence continues at coordinate 40,465 of NZ_LLZI01000013.1, read as the reverse complement.
GAACCACTCGTCGTGGTAGGCGTCCGCGTCCTGACGCCCGTACTCCAGCCGCAGCGAGGCGGGCCGCAGGAAGCCGTGGACACCGGCCTTGTGGACCGCCCGCCCGCGCAGCCGCAGCTCCTCGGCGAGCCGCCCGGCCAGGTCGCCGGGGGCGGCCGCGGGAGCCCCGTCGACCGCCACCCGCAGCCAGGGGCTCCCGTCGTGCGCCGTCAGCGCGTCGATGCGCCCGGCGAGCGCGTCGGTCAGCCGTTCCCAGGTGATCGCTTCGAGCCGCACCGGGCCATTGTGCCCCGCCGGCGGCCGGGCGAGCCGGTTCAGCGGGCGTGCGGCCCGCCGGACCCGCCGCCGTGGTGGTGGACGCCGCCGTTGACGAAACCGGCCTGGATGACCACACCGTGCATCTCGCTGTTGCTGATGGTGTTGTGGATGTCCCTGGCGGTGCCCTGGTCGCGCCGGGGCGCCACCTCGTCGAGGAGGGCCCGCAGTTCATCCGCCGCGGCAGGGTCCTCGGCGAGCAGCCGCCGCAGCCGGGCGCCCCACACCGTGGCCACGCCCTGCGGCACCGCCTCGTCGCCGTCCTCCCGGGCGTCGAGGACGTCGTTCCGCGCCGCGTCCAACTCCCGCTCCACCGACGCCTCGTCGCCGCTGTCCCGGCGCCGGGCGAGCAGCGCCGCCGCCCGCCGGCGGACGACGGCCCAGCCCTCGGTCGCCATCTGCTGGACGAGCGTGGTCGCCCCCGCCGTGGCGAGCGCCACCAGTTCCGTTTCCATCGGACCCCCTTGTGCGTGGTGCGCGAGGTGCCGCGCACGGTGCCACGGTAGAGAAGCGCACCGCCTCCTGAACACCCGCCCGGCCGGGCGGGGCGGCCGGGTGTCAGCCCTCCATCGCCGGCCGGGCCGCTCCGTAGCGGCTGAGGACGGCCGCCGCCTCCTTCGTCGCCTCGATGACGCCGCCGGGGGCCTTCGGCATCACGGACTTCTGCTTGAGCAGCAGCACCGCGCCCATGATGGCGCCGTCCCACATGATCGGCGCGGCACAGGAGTTCCAGCCGGCCATGCACTCCTCGTAGCCGAGCGCGTAGCCGACGTCGCGGACCTCGGCCAGGGAGGCCAGCAGCGCGTCGTTGTCCCGGTAGACGCCGGGACCGGCCTGTTCGGGGACGGGCTCGGCCAGGACGCGCTGCTGGAGGACCTCGGGGAGGTAGGCGAGGATGGTGCGCCCGGAGGCGCCGGTGCGCAGCGAGCGGGTCACGGACAGCACATCGCGCGGGGTCATGCCCAGTTCGGCCAGGTCGGAGTCGCCGACGGCCATGTCGACGCACTGCCGCTGCGCCCCGGAGAACGGCGCCACCATGTAGAGGAAGGCCAGCCCGTTGCCGGTGGCCGCGCGCAGCTCGCGCAGGACCGCCTGGGCGCCGTCGAGGCGGTGGTCCAGGGCCGTGAAGGCGAGCTGGGCGGCGGAGGTCCGCAGGCGGTAGAGGCCGCGGTCCACGCGCTCGAAGATCCGCTGGTAGACGCCCGATTGCAGGATGCGGTAGACGACGGAGTCGTCCAGGCCGGTGAAGTCGGCGATCTCACCGGGCCCGTGGGCGGATCCGCCGAGTTCGGCGAAGGCGGTCTGGACGAGGAAGACCCGCTCGGCATGGCCGGATCCGGACGTCCGGGGGCCGGCGGCGGCCGCGCTCCCGGATGCCCGGCCGGTGGGCGGCGCGGGGGCCTCCGGGGCCGTGGACTGCGGCGCTGCGGTGCGATTGCCCATCGTGTGCTCTCTCCCCTGGCGGTGTTCCGCGCCCGAAGGCGCGCGGCGTGTGCGGTACGGGGCGCCCCGCCCCCGATGGCACCGGTGTCAGCGGGTGACGTCGAGGGCGAGTTTCCCGGTCGGGGTGCGGGCGGCGAGGTCGCGGTGGGCCCGCGCCGCGTCCCCGAGCGGGTAGGTGGTGCCGGTCAGCGGTGTGAGGCTGCCGTCGGCGACGGCGTCGAAGAGCGCCCGCATGGACGTCGGCAGCGCCGTGCGGTCCGCGTAGAGCTGGGGCAGCCAGAAGCCGGAGACGGTCAGCGAGCGCTCCATCAGCTCGCGGGTGGAGACGCTCGCCAGTTCGCCGCCGGCGAAGCCGTAGACCGCGAGCCGGCCGCGCGGCGCGACGGCGGCCAGGGTCCGGGCGAAGGTGGCGCCGCCGGTCATCTCCAGTGCCGTCTGGACGGGCCCGCCGGCCGCGTCCAGGATGCGCTCGGTGAGGTCCTCGGCGGTGGAGTCGACGGCCGCGTGCGCGCCGAGGTCGAGGGCGAGGCGGCGCTTGTCCGGGGAGCCGGCCAGGGCGATGACCTTCGCGCCGGCCCGCGCGGCGAGCTGGACGGCCAGCGAGCCGACCCCGCCGGCGGCGGCCGGTACGACGACGGTCTCCCCCTCGGTGAGGCGCAGCGCGGTGAACAGCAGGTGCCAGGCGCTGTTGCCCTGGAGTGCCAGCGCGACCGCCTGCGCGTCGGTGAGGGCGTCGGGTATCTCCCAGGTGACGCGGCGGTGCAGCAGCGCCCGCTGCGCGTATCCGCCGCCGCGGGTCAGGCCGACCACCCGCCGCCCGTCGCCGGTGGTGCCCACGACCTCGTTGCCCGGTATGTAGGGCAGGTCGACGGGGGCGAGGTAGGTGTCGCCCCGTACGTGCACATCGGCGTAGTTGACGCCGGCCAGGGTGACGTCGACCAGTGCGTGCCCGGCGCGGGGCGCCGGTTCGGGGGCGTCCTCCAGCCGGAGCACGTCCGGGCCGCCGAATTCCCGCATCACGATCGCGCGCACGACTCTCCCTCTGGTTCTCCGGTGCGGTGTCCGCACAGGGTAGGCATGGCTGCCGCCGGTGCGCCGCTCCCCGATCAATTCGCGCCAATGCTCCGGACATTCGGGGTCCGGCGGTCTCTTCCGTGCGCCGGTTTCCCCCGGGTTTTCTCGTGTCGCGAGAAAACCGCGAGTCGTTTTCCACCCATTGCGCCGTTTTGCTGTAGATCTACCCGGCGGTATACGGCGGGTGGCTCCCACACATCCCTCACTCGCGTCCGGCTACCGGAAGTGATCGACGCCGCCTACGATCCGGACGTGTGTCCGCCGTTGGCGAGAGGCGGCGGCCGCGTCCCCAAGGGCAGGGCACGGCGTGCGAGGCAGCGGTGCCGGCCCGGTCCGCCCGGTGACCCGGGCGGACGGTGGCGGGGGACGCGGACCGGGCCGCGGCACGGCGGGCACGGCCTGAGGGGGAATCATGATGGGGAAATCGGGGGGCGGCAGGCCGGCGTTCGCGCCGGCCTGCCGGGACCCGCAACGCGCGCTGCCTCTGCCACCGGCGCCCGTGCGCCTGCTGCGGACCGCGTCCGCTTCCCTGCCGTCGCTGACGGCGCGCGTCACCGCCGCCACCGACGCCGTCATCGCCGCCGCGCGCCGCCGCTCCCGGCCGTACGCCGCTCCGCCCTTTCTGGACGCGGCCCGGCCCGGTCCGGGATTCGCGCGCCACCGCCGAGAAAGGGACCGCCCATGAACGCGTCGAGCAGGATGAGCAGCGCCGGTCTCCAGTTCACCCACCCGTATCTCGCCGTGGTGCTCGGCGGCGGCTTCACGGGGATGCTGGCGGCCGCGGCGCTGTCGGAGCACGCCGATGTGATCGTGGTCGAGCGGGAGCGGCTGCCGCGCACGCCCGCGCTGCCCACGGACCTGCCGCAGCCCCGGCACGCCCATCTGCTGGCGGCGGACGGCGCCCGGGTCGTGGAGAGCCTGCTGCCCGGTACGGTCGAACGCTGGCTGGCCGAGGGCGCGCACCGGCTCGCGATGCCGTCGGAACCAACCGGTCCGCTCCCGCCCGGCCGACCGCTCCGCCGCGCCCGGACCCGCCATGTCTTCGCCTGCTCCCGCGATCTGCTCGACCGGGTGCTCCGCGAGCAGGTGCCGGCGCTCCCCGGGGTGACGGTCCTCGACGGCACCGAGGCGGAAGGGCTGACCGGGACCGCCGAGCACGTCACCGGGGTGCGGGTCCGGGACACCACCAGCGGCGAAACGTACCGTCTCGACGCGGATCTCGTGGTGGACGCCACCGGCCGCTCCTCCACCACGCCGGACCGGCTGGCGGCGCTGGGGCTGCCCGCCGCAGCCGAGGACGTCCGGGATACCGGCATCGTCTGCGCCACCCGGATCTTCCGCGCCCCGGCCGGCTACGAGAACTGCCCGGTGATCACCGCCCGTTCGGACCGGCGCCGGAACGGGGAGGCGGGCGCCCCGGCGCCGGAACCGCCCCTCGCGGCGGCCCGGACGGCGACCCTCGTCCCGATCGAGGGCGGGCGCTGGCTGGTCACCCTCACCGGCGGCGGCCCGGGCGGCGACGCGCCCACCGAACGTGCCGGCGACTTCGTGCCGTTCGCCCGCCGGATCCCGCACACGGTCATCGGCGACCTCATCGCCGGCGCGGAACCGCTCAGCGAGGTGCGGCTGACCCGCGACACCTCCAGCCACCGCCACCGCTACGAGCGGCTGTCCCGCTGGCCCACCGGATTCCTGGCGCTGGGCGGCGCGGTGGCCTCGGTCCGCCCGGACTGCGGGCAGGGGCTGTCCCTCGCCGCGCACGGGGCCGCCGCGCTCCGCGAGGCGCTGCGGCGCCACGGCCTGGACGACCCGGGGCTGGGCCGCCGGGTGCAGCGGACCATCGGCGGGCTCGTCGACGCGCCCTGGGCGCTGGCCACCGGCGAGGAGCTGCCGCGGTCGGGCGTGCCCCGGTCGCCGCTGGCGACCCGCTTCGTGCGCGGCGCGGTGGGCGGAGTGCTGGCGCCGGACGCGGCGCTGCCGCCGGTCTGCCGGGCCTATGTCGACGTGGTCACGCCCGCCGTCCCGGCCGCCTGCCGGCCGCAGCCGCCCGAAGCCCACCCGGCGTCCGGAGCGGCCGCGCCGGCGGCCCTGCCCCCGGGCTCCGAGCCCGCCGAGCTGCCGAGCACCCTGCCGGCCCTGTTCACCCCCTCGGCCGCCGCCGCGCTCGCGGCGCCGCCACCGGCCGTACCGGGCCCGCCCGGCCCCGAGCAGGCGCCCCGCAGACTCCCCCGGCCCCTCGGTTTCGGCCCCACGGCGCTGCGGTTACGGCGGTTCGGCGGCGGCAAGCGGAAGCCGGGCGGCGGCTGAGACCGGCCCCTTGGCACCGCGCGGAAACGGCCTGAATTACGGTGGGCCGGGGAACGTACGTCCGATCACCGGCGGAAGGGCCGCCGGCACTCGTTCCTCACCAGGGGGTTGCGGAGAACGGTGGAGCGCGCTAAAAGCAGCCTGGCCGCGAACCGCGAACCGCGAACCGCGAACCGCGAACCGCGAACCGCGAACCGCGAACCGCGAACCGCGGCCGGGCCGGCGGTCGTTGGGGGCGCGGACGGCAGCGTAGGCGTGCCCGCGGACGGATATGACCCCACCCTCGGGCTGCTGCCGCCACTGCGGGTGCCGGTGGGCGAGGACGCGGCGCGCTGGCGGACGTTCCCCGGCGAGCGCCTGGTGGTCGCGATCGCCCGCACCGTCACCTCCACTGTCCGGCTCCTGGACGTCCTGGGGCCGGCCCTGCGAGACGACCCGCGGATCGACCTGGTCTTCGCCTACGACCCCACCTCGGCCTTCAACGACGGCGTCCACGCCCTGCTCCGCTCGGTCGGCGCCCGGGTCCTGCCCTGGCCGCAGTTCGCCCGCGCGCACCCGCACCTGATCATCACCGCGACGGAGAACGCCGACCTCACCACCGCCGGCCACGACTGCCCGGTCCTCGTCCTGCCGCACGGCGCCGGCTTCCACAAGACCGTCCCCGACTCCCGCAGCGACCGCGACCGGCTCGCCGGTCTCGTCCCGGACGCGCTGCTGCGCAGCGGCCGCGCCTGGCTCACCATCTCGCACCCGGACCAGGCCGCCCAGCTCGCCGCCGCCCACCCCGCCGCCGCCGGCCGCACTCTGCTCATCGGCGACCCCTGCTATGACGCGCTGCTCGACGGGCGGAAGCTGCGCGACACCTACCGCCAGGCGCTCGGCATCCGGGACGGCCGGCGGCTGATCATGCTCAGCTCCACCTGGCGCGACCACTCCGTCCTCGGCCGGGACGCCGCCCTCCCGGCCCGGCTGCTCGCCGAACTCCCCCTGGACGACTACGCCGTCGCCCTCGTCACCCACCCCAACATCGTCTCCGCCCACGGCGCCTACACCCTCCGTTCGCACCTCGCGTCCGCGCGGGACGCCGGTCTGCTGACCATCCCGCCGACCGCCGGCTGGCAGGCCACCCTGCTCGCCGCCGACCTGCTGATCGGTGACCACGGGTCGGTCACCTTCTACGGCGCGGCGCTCGGCACCCCGCTGCTGCTCGGCGCGTTCGGCGAGGACGAGGCCGTCGCCGGCACGCCCATGGCTGAATTGGGCCGGATCGCCCCGCGGCTGCGCCCGGAGGCGCCGCTGCGGCCGCAGATCGAGCGGGCCCTCGGCGACGGGCAGCCGCCCGGGGACGACACCGCGGACCGGCTGCGCAAGGTCGGCGAGAGCGCCTTCGCCGCCCCCGGCCGCGCGCTGCATCTCCTCCGCACCGCCGTCTACGACCTGCTGCGCCTCCAGGAACCGGCCGCCGCGCCGCCCCCGCGCCCGGCGCCGGCACCGCCGGTCCTCCCGGACCGCCCGGAAGCGCCCACCGCCTGCCACGTCCACACCTCCCTGTCCGACGGGCCCGGCGGCCCCGTCGTCACGGTCGAACGCACCCCGGCCGCCGTGGCCGCCTTCTCGTCCGTGGCGCGGGCCGACGCTCCCGGCGGGCCGTTCCGCCATCTGTCCTGCGCCGATGACGAGACGGACCGCCAGTGGCCGGAGAGCGCGTCGGTGCTGTTCCGCCGGGAGGAGGCCGGCACCGTCGTGACCGCCGACCGGTGGATCGATGACGCCCTCGCCCGCTACCCCGGCAGCCTGCTCGCCGCCGCCACCGTCGCCGGCCGCGGCTGCCGGGTCGGGCTGCGCGACGGCCGTACGGTCGAGACCTCCGCCACCGGCCCGCTGGACGACCCCGCCGTCCTGGCCGCAGTCGTCTACACCTGCCTGCGCGCCCACCACCCCCTGGAGGGCTTCGTCACCCTCGCCCTCGGCAATCGCACCGAGGACGTCTCCCTCCGGCTCACCCGGCGGGCGGGGGCGGCGGGGTAGGGGCCCCTCCCTGGGCCGCCTCCCGGGCTGCCGTCAGACGTCCCCGTCCGCGGCATCGCCGTCCGCTGGTCCGTCGTCCGCCGCGTCGCCGTTCGCCGCGTCCCCCTTCGCCGAGTCGCCGTTCGCCGCGTCCGCCAGCTTGCGGCGCAGATCCACGGCGCGCGGGCCGCCGCCCGCCTCGTATATCTCCAGCGCCCGCGTCAGATACCACCGCCATTGCTCGCGGTCGCCGCGCTCCTCGGCCAGCTCGGCCAGCGTCTCGTAGACCGGGGCCTCGTAGTGGACGGCGCCGCGCTCGCGCAGCATGGCGGCGGCCTCCTCCAGCGCGGCCACCGCCTCCGCGCTCTGCCCCGAGTCGCGCAGGACGCCGCCGATCGCGGCCAGTGCGCGGGCTCCCATCCGGCGGTCGTCGAGGGCGAGGAAGCCGTCATAGGCGTCCTGGAGCGTGGACCGGGCCTCCGCCGTGCGGCCCACGGCGTGCAGGGCGCAGCCCATGAAGTAGCGCCCGATGGCGATGCCCCGTTCGTCGCCCGCGGCGCGGTAGAAGGCCATCGCCTCCTCGTAGACGGCCACGGCGCGGGCCGGGTCGCAGCGGTCCCAGTAGCGGCCGTGGAACTCGCGGACGGAGGCGCGCAGCAGGGGGTGGCCGGACTCGTCGGCCCGGGCGACGGCGGTCTCCAGCTCCCGGCGGGCGCGGCGGAGTTCGTCGCGGTCCATCAGCGGGCGGGACAGCAGCGAGCGGAGCCGGGCCTCGGCGGCGGGGTGGCCGTCCGCGGCGGCGTGCCGGGCGCCCAGTTCGCCGCTGCGGACCCAGTCGTTGAGGTAGCGGCGGTTGAGGAAGAGCGCGGTCAGCGCCTCGGCCAGCTCCCAGACCTGCCGGTGCCAGCCGTGCTCGGCGGCGGCCTGCTGGGCGGCCAGCAGCTCCGCGCGCCAGACGTCCAGCCAGTCCAGTGCCTGCTGCCGGTCGGCGAAGGCCGTGGCCCGGTCGGCCTCGCCCAGCCGGTCGGTGTACGTGCCGATGCGCATCCGGCGGCCCATGACGGCGAGATCGGCCTGGGCGGCGCGGGTGAGGAGATGATCCACGACCCGGGCGACGGCCGCCGTGCGCTCGGCCTCGCCGTCCTCCTCGGCGGCCCGTTCCCGGGCGTGCAGCCGCACCAGGTCATGGAACTCGTACCGCCCGTCGGCGGCCACCGCGATCAGGCTGGCGGTCTCCAGGACCTCGAGCCGCTCGGTCGCGTCGGCGATCGTGCACCCGGCTGCCGCGGCGGCCGAGGCGGCGTCCCAGCGGCGGCCGGGGTGCAGACCCAGCAGGCGGTACAGCCGCGCGGCGGGCCGCGGCAGGCCCTCGTACGCCACTGTGAGCACAGCGGACACCGGTCGCTCCCCTCCCCGGCGCAGGGCGTCGAGCCGGCGCCGGTCGTCGGCCAGTTCCTCGGCCAGCGCGGCGACCGTCAAACGCGGATGCATCACCAGCCGGGCGGCGGCGACCTGGAGGGCCACCGGGAGCCCGCCGCAACTCGCCACGATGCGCCGGGCCGCGTCCTCGTCCCCGGCGGTGATGCGCTGCTCCCCGCACAGCCGGCGGAGCAGCTGCAGCCCGTGCTCGGGGGAGAGCGGCTCCAGCGGCATCAGCCGGGCGCCGTCATCGAGGAGTTCGCCGAGCATCGACTGGCTGGTCGCCAGGACGACGCTGCCGGGGGCGCCCGGCACCAGCGCCCGGACCTGGGCCGGCTCGGTCACGTCGTCGAGCACCATCAAGACCCGTTTGTCCGCCGTCAGGCTGCGCAGCAGGGCGGTCAGTTCGCCGAGCGTGCCGGGCAGATACTGATCCTCGACGCCGAGGGCTCGCAGGCAGCGGCTCACCCCGGCCGAGACGTCGCCGCCCGCCTGCGCCCGCAGCTCGGCGAAGTCGACGTAGAACTCGCCGCCCGGGAAGCGGCCGCGCCCCTCCTGCGCCCATCTGCGGACGGTGGCGCTCTTGCCCACCCCGGGAAGGCCGCTGAGGACGGCCATCCCTCCTCCCTCGCCCACCCAGCCGTCGATCTCCGCCAGCACCGGCTCGCGGTCGACGAACTGCGGTGAGCCGGGCGGCACCTGCCGCGGCACCGGCGGCTCCGGCCGCGGGGGCGCGAGGTGCACACCGCCCTCGATCACCCCGGCCTGGATCAGCGGGCCGTGTGCCGTCCCACTGAAAACGTTCCGCACCCGCTCGGTGCCCGCCCCGTTGTCTTCCACCGTGTGCTCCCCCGCCCCGGTCGATCGCTGCGGTCGATTCCCTGTCACCAAACGCTACTTGACGCCACTGACAATGCGGCGTGCCGGTGGACACGGCAGCGCCGCTCACCTCCTCATCCGGCCATAAACGCTCGAATTCGGTGAGAGTCGGTCTTCGGTCCTCGGTGAGCGATCACAGGGCGGCGGAAGGCGTCAGTCCGCCTCGCTGAGCTGAGGCGCGGGGAGCGGTGGACGAGGAGTGGGCCACCGCACAGAAACGCCCCGGCGCGCGTGGCCGGGGCGGCCCGGACCGGCTCAGCCGCCTCCGTTAACGGCGGTCCCCCGGCCCTCCGCCGGGTGTCCCAGGAGGCGCCGGGCGAGGGCGAGCGGGGCGTGCGGGTCGCGGACCGGGCCGGGGACCGGGGCGCGGTGGCCGGCGAGCCGTTCGACGGTGGCGGTGCCGGTACCGGCGTCGGCCTCCAGAGCGGGGGCGTAGCCCGCGGCGCGCAGCGCCTCCAGGGTGGCGGCCGGAGGCCGGGCGCTGACCAGGACGGTCGGGGCCAAGGCCCGCAGGCCCAGCGGGCGCAGGGCCTGGTGGGCGGCGAGTTCGGCGATCAGGGCGGGGTCTTCGGAGCGGACGCAGCAGGCGGCGGGCACGACCCGCATCCGGCCGTGGGTGCGGGCGGTGTCCGTGAGGAGGTAGCCGAGGGGCTGCGGCAGGGTGCCGGTGGCCGAGACCGCGGCGAGGGCGTCCCGGAGGGTGTCGGCGGTGTGGCCGGTGTCCAGTGCCCGGCGGACCGATGCGGGGGTGAAACGCCAGGTCACGGCGTGCCCCTCGGATTCGCGGTCGGCGGCGGAGGCGAGGAGTCCGGCGAGCCGCGGGGCCGGGCGGCCGGCCACCACCGCGGTCAGGTCGGCCTGGAAGTGGGCCCGTTCGACGGGCGGCGGGAGCAGGTCTCGCAGGGCCTCGTCCAGCTGCGGTGGGCCGGCGAGCAGAGCCCGGCCGAGAGGGGTGAGGGTGCCGTGGGCGGTGAGACCGAGGGCGGCCGCCTCGTGGAGGGTGTGGGCGGCGCGCTCCTCGGCCAGCGGCTGCTCGGTGACGGCGAGCGGACGGTGCCAGTCCGCCGTGCGGAGCAGCCGCCGCAGCGGTGCGAGGGCGCCCGCGTCCTCCGGTGCGTCGGGGAGCGGCAGGGGCGGGAGCGGCGCTCCGGCACCCGGGGGGACATCGGCGAGGGCGGCCAGGAGGGCGTGCCGGAGGGCGGGGGCGTGCCGGTCGTGTCCGCGTACCAGGGCGGTCGGGGTCTCGCCGAAGGGGGTGTGGGTGGGGATGTCCCAGAGGGCGTACCAGGCAGCCACTACAGGAGCGAGGCGTTCGCCGGGCGGGCGGGCGAGCCAGTCGTCGTAGGCGGTGGTGGGCAGCGCGGTGATCCCCGAGGGGCTGCGGGTCAGCGCGATCAGCCCGGCGGCCAGGGCGAGGTCGAGCAGGAGGCGGGTGTGCGGTTCGGTGGCGCCGGCCGCCTTGGTGAGCCGCTTGAGCTCGCGGACGGTCAGCCCGCCCGATTTGCGCAGCGTGGCGGGCTCGGTGGCCAGGGAGTCGAGCAGGCGCTCCATGGTGGTGGCCAGCCGCGCCGCGGCCGCCTGGGATTCCTCGGCCGGTGTGGTCCGTGGGGCGGGTACGGCGACTGCGCGGACCTCCGGGGCGGCGTCCTCAGGGGCGGGCGCCGGGGGGTGCGGGGTGAACGGGCCGAGGTCGTGGGCGTCCAGGAGCTGGAGGACGCGCGGCGGGAGGACCACGGCGCCGTCGTCGGTGAGCGCGGCGAGGCCGTCGGCGCACAGGGCGTCCAGGGCGGCGTCGGCGGCGTCCCGGGCGGGGCCGGGGTCGGTGGCGCCGAGCGCGGCCCGGATGTCCCCCGGCGGGACCGGTTCGGTGGCCAGCTGCGGGAAGGACAGCCGGTGGGCCATCAGGGATTGGTAGTCGGCGCCGGGGGCGGGGGCGGCGGGCGCGGCGGCGTCCCGGGCGGCCCGCCGGCGGCTGATGCGGGCGGTGGTGGCGAGCATCTGGAGCCGGGGGTGGTCGAGGTGCAGCACCACGTGGTGGAGGGTTTCGTACGACCACAACGCGCTTGCCAGGCCGCGGAGTTCGGTGGGCGCGGGGCGCCGGGCGAGCGGTTCGGCGTGGCGGATGAGGAGCGCGGCGAGCTGTTCGGGGGTGCGCCGCGCGAGCGAGCGGGTGAGTACGTCGAGACCTTCCACGGCCTTGAGGTTAGTCATGGTGCGAACAGGGGGGTCAGGGCGGTCACGGGGTCGGGGTCGGCGGCACCGGTGGGCCACCAGTCGTCGCTGCCCGGCTCGGATTCGTACGGGTACCAGCGGTGGTCGCGGCCGAAGCGGAGCTGGACGCCGCGGGCGGGGTCGGTGAGGTGGTTGTGGTGCGGGCGCAGCGCGGGCAGCCCGGCGGCCAGGAGGGCGCTGCGGGCGCGGTCGAAGTCGCCGGCGGGCGGTATCCAGGTGCGCTCCAGGAGGGCGAGCCCTTCGGGGCCGCCCTGGCGCCAGGCGGCGACGGCGCGGGCGATGTCCGCGGGGGTGCGGCCGGTCGCCGCCGCGAGGGAGCGGTAGAGCGCCCGGGTGGTGGCGGTGAGCCCGGCGGTCGGGTGGGCGGTGGCGGCCAGCCGGATGGCGTCCTCGTACGGGGACAGTGCCGGGGCCGGACCGCCGTCGGTCAGCCAGGCGTGGGCGCGGGCGGCGGTGTCCGCGGCGAGGAGTTCGAGGGTGGTGGCGTCGAACGGGAGCCTGCCGGCGTCCGGGAGGGCGGGCGGCTCACCGGGCCGCTCCGGCGCGGGCAGGGGCGGCGGCAGCGGCGGCCGGCGCCGCTCGGCGAGCGCCTCCCGGGCGAGTACACCACGGGGCGCCGCCACTCCCCCGCCCTCGGTGACCGCCGGGTCCGGGCCGGAACTCCCCGATGGCGTGCGCCCGTCCGCCCCGGAGCCGGCCGCGGAGGGCTCGGCTTGGAACGCGCCCCTGGTGGCGGCCGGGTCCGCGGCAACGGGCGGGGCGCCGGCCGCCGGGCCCCTCAGGACAGGGGCCGCGGAAGCCGCCCCCGGGGCGGGCCGTCCCTCGCGGGCCCCGTGGCCGGCGCTGCGGCGGGTGAGGTCGTCGAGGAGCTCCCGCTCGCCCCGGCCGCGCATCAGCAGCAGGACGAACGGGTCGGCGTCCAGCAGCCGGGCCACCTGGAAGCAGACCGCGGCGGCGTGCTTGCAGGGCCGGCCGCTGTCCGGGCAGGAGCACCGGGGCACCAGGTCGCCGGGGCCGGGCAGCAGCCGCACCGGCCCCTCGGCCAGTTCACCGGGCAGCCGCTTGGCCAGGAGCGCGGCGAGCCGGTCGGGGTGGGCGGCGACACCGTCCAGCAGGGCGTCCCACTCCTCCGCCGAGAGCGTTCTGACGCGGATCTCGGCGCTGTACGGGCGGGGCCGGCTGCCGCGGACGGTGGCGATCACCCGGCCCGGGGTGATGTTGATCGTGTCGACATGGCCGTCGCGGGCGTAGGCCCGGCCGCGGGCGAGGCGGGCGGTGTCGAGCGCGCCGCGCTCCAGCGCGTCCAGCCAGGCGCCGCCCCACCAGGACGCCGCGCCCGTGCCGCCGGCGCCCCCGTCCGCCGGCAGCGGCGGGAAGGTCCGCGAGCGGTCGGCGCGGACCAGGCGGTCCGCGGCGGCGGCGCGCCCGGTGGCGGCGGGCCGGCGGCGGTATCCGGGGCTCATCCGGGCCTCCTGAGGGAGACGAGGTCGGCGAGCTCGGCGTCGGTCAGCTCGGTGAACGCGCTCTCGCCACCGGACAGCACCGCGTCGGCGAGCGCTTTCTTGGCGGCCAGGAGCTGGGCGATGTTGTCCTCCACGGTGCCCTCGGTGATCAGCCGGTGGACCTGGACGGGCTGGGTCTGGCCGATGCGGTAGGCGCGGTCGGTGGCCTGGTCCTCCACCGCGGGATTCCACCAGCGGTCGTAGTGGATCACATGGCCGGCGCGGGTGAGGTTCAGCCCGGTGCCGGCGGCCTTCAGGGAGAGCAGGAACACCGGGGTGCGGCCCGACTGGAAGCGGTCGACCATCCTCTCCCGTTCGGCCACCGGCGTCCCGCCGTGCAGCAGCTGGGTGGGGATGCCGCGCCCGGCCAGGTGCCGTTCGAGCAGCCGCGCCATGCCGACGTACTGGGTGAAGACCAGGCAGGCGTTGTCCTCCGCGAGGATCGTGTCGAGGAGTTCGTCGAGGAGTTCGAGCTTGCCGGAGCGCGCGGCGAGGCCGGGGGCGGTCTCCTTGAGGTACTGCGCGGGGTGATTGCAGATCTGTTTGAGGGCGGTCAGCAGCTTCATGACCAGGCCGCGCCGCGCCATGCCCTCGGCGGCCTCGATACGGGCCAGGGTCTCGCGGACCACGGCCTGATAGAGCGCGGCCTGCTCGCGCCCCAAGGGGACGGGGTGGTCGGTCTCGGTCTTGGGCGGTAGTTCGGGCGCGATCCCCGGATCGGACTTCTTGCGGCGCAGGATGAACGGCCGCACCAGTCCCGCCAGCCGCTCCGCCGCGCGCGGGTCCTCGCCGCCCTCGACCTCGCGGGCGTGCAGGGCGCGGAACGTCTTGAGCGGGCCGAGGAGCCCGGGGGTCGTCCAGTCCAGCAGCGCCCACAGCTCGGAGAGGTTGTTCTCGACGGGTGTGCCGGTGAGGGCGATCCGCGCCGGTGCCGGAATGCGGCGCAGCGCCCTGGCGGTGGACGAGCGCGGGTTCTTCACGTGCTGCGCCTCGTCGGCGACGATCCACGCCCAGGTGCGATCGGCCAGTTCGGCGGCGCTGCTGCGCATCGTCCCGTAGGTCGTCAGGACGAAGCCGCCGTCGAGGCCGTCGAGGCTGCGGCCGGCGCCGTGGAAGCGGCGTACGGGCGTGCCGGGCGCGAAGCGGGCGATCTCGCGCTGCCAGTTGCCGAGCAGGGAGGCGGGGCAGACGACGAGGACGGGGGCGGTGGGCCGCCGGTGGAGGTGGAGCGCGATGACGGTGATGGTCTTGCCCAGGCCCATGTCGTCGGCCAGGCAGCCGCCCAGCCCGGTGGCGACCATGGTGTCGAGCCAGGCCATGCCGCGGAGCTGGTAGTCGCGCAGGGTCGCCCGGAGCCCGGGGGGCGGGGGCAGCGGGCGTGCCGGGGCGGTGAGCCGGCCGCGCAGGTCGGCGAGCGCGCCCAGCGGCACCACCTCGACCTCTTCGCCGTCCACCTCCGCGCTGCCGTCGAGTGCCGCGGCGAGGGCCTGGGCCGGCTCCAGATAGCCCAGTTCGCGTTTGCGCGCCTTGCGGACCAGCGCGGGATCGACCAGCACCCACTGGTCGCGCAGCCGGACGACCGGGCGGTGCGCCTCCGCCAGCGCGTCCATCTCGGCTTCGCTGAGCGGCACGCCGTCCATGGCCAGTTGCCAGCGGAACTGGGCCAGTTGCCCGGCGTCGAAGAATCCGAAACCGTCCGCGGCCGAACCCGGCGCGGGCCGCACCACGGCCGTCGCCGTCAGGCCGCGGGTCAGTTCCCTGGGCCAGTGGACGGCCACCCCGGCGGCGCCCAGGCGCGGCGCGGCCTCCGCCAGCAGGTCGGACAGCTCGTCCTCGGTGAGCGGCAGGACGTCGGGCACGGGCCGTTCCAGGAGGCGGCCCAGCGGGGGCCAGACGCGGGCGGCCCGGCGCAGCGCGAGCAGGGTGTCCGCGCGGGCCCGGGGGCCGAACGCCTCGGGGACGTCGCCCTCCCATACCTGGACGGCGTCGGCCACCAGGGTCGGATCGCTGCGGCTGTGCACCTGGAGGACGGCCGCGGCCGCCCCCTGCGTCTCGGCGGCACCGGGCCGGGACGGCGACCGGTCCCACGGCTCGCCCCCCGCCTCCCCGCCCGCGGCCTCATCCACCCCGCTGGCCGGGCGCTCGTCCCGGGTGTCGAAGAGCTGGCGCGCGGCGAGGTCCAGACGGAGCGAGAGCGCCACTCCGGCGTCGGAACCGGCCGCGACCTCGGCGGCCCACTCCCGCGCGCCCGGGAGGTACTGCGGCTCCGCCGCGGCGAACGGGGCGCCGGCCACCAGCCCGGCCGCCGGGGTGCGCGGCAGGGTGTCCGCCACGGCGTCGATGAACTGCCGCACCAGGGCAGCCGGTTCGGGCAGCTGGAGCGGGCGGCTGCCGGGCAGTGGCACGGCATACGCCTCCCCGGGCATGGCGGCGGCGATGGCCCGGAGGTGCGCGATGTCATCCGGGTCGAGCGGGCCGGCCCGCCAGGCGTCGGTGTCCTCACCGGTCAGGCCGGGCAGCAGCCGTCCGCGCGCGGCGAGGTGCAGGGCGTGCAGGGCGGCCGCGCCCCAGCAGGCGGCGGCCGGATGCGCACCGGGGTCGTGCCGGGCCCGCACCAGCAGAGGAACGGCCTCCGGCAGCGGAAGCAGCAGCGCGGACACCGTGCGGCTCCGCGCGCCGCTGCCGTGGCGCCGGGCAACGGCCAGCGGGGCGACCTCCCGGCCGGCCATCGCCCCGGGCACGTCTCCCCCTTCGGCCGCTCCGGCCGCTCCGGCTGCCGCCGAGGGAAGCGGTCCGCCGTCCGGCCGCCAGAACGCGACTCTTCCCGCGCGCGGTGTGGCGGCGGGCAGGAAAATCGCGGCGCAGCCGGTCAGGGCCGCCGCGGGCCCGTCCGCATCCTCCCGCACCCCGGGCAGTGCCGCGGCAGCGGCGACCGGCGGCCGGAACGCCCGTCCCGGCGCCTCCTGCCTTCTCGCCATGCCAACCCCTGTCGCCGGGTCCTTCCGCGCCCCTGCCGGCGCCCGCCGGGCCCACGCCCGGCTTTCTTCCGCTACACCCCCGACCTGCGAGTCTACGGTCGTCGCCATGCCTCTCCCCCGTCGCTCTCCGCAGCGGATCTGCGTGCTGTCGATGGAAGCAGACGCCACTGACAATCCCCTCGCCCGCACCCGCCCGCGACCTCCGCCGCGCCCGCCGCGAACGTCCCGGAAACCGTCGATCGCACGACGCTCACCAGCCCAAACGCCCGTCGGGACCTCGTTCGTGAGCCCGCCCGGAGCCCACCTCGAAAAAGTTATCCACAGGCCCTTGCGAACCTTCCCGCCCGCACCGCGATGCGGTTACAGTCAGTGACGTAACTACTTTCCGCAGTCGAACGAAAAACCTCGGTAAGGAGACGTCATGCACACCCCGCACACCCCCACCGCCGAACAGTCCGCCGCCGCCGAAGCGTTCCCGACCGGCGCCCACCTCGCGATCCAGGCCGGCGCCGGCACGGGGAAGACCACCACCCTCGCGATGCTGGCGCACGCCGCGCGCAGGCAGCGCCGGACCGGCCGCTACATCGCCTTCAACCGCGCCGTCGCACAGCACGCCGCCCGCACCTTCCCGTCCGAGGTGCACTGCGGCACGGCCCACGCCCTCGCGTTCACCGCCGTGGGCAAGCACTACCGGTCACGGCTGAACGCCCCCCGCCAGGCGGGCTGGCGCACCGGCGCCGCCCTCGGGATCGAGGACGGTATGCGCTTACGCCTCGGCCCCCGCAATGTCACCAACAAGGCCCTCTCCTATACGGCCCTGCGCACCGTCACCCGTTTCTGCCAGTCCGCCGACAAGGAGATCGCCCACCACCACGTCCCGCCCCTGCGCGGAGCCGAGTCCGAGCCGCTGCACACCCAGCTCGCCGAGGTGGTGCTGCCCTACGCCCGCAAGGCATGGGCCGATCTGCAGCATCCGGACCACGGCGTGGTCCGCTTCGAGCACGACCACTACCTCAAGATGTGGGCCCTGAGCGACCCCGTCATCCCGGCGGACTTCCTCCTCCTGGACGAGGCCCAGGACACCAACCCGGTGGTCGAGCAGGTCCTCACCGCGCAGCGCGCGCACGCACAGCTGGTTCTGGTCGGGGATTCCGCACAGGCCATCTACGGCTGGCGCGGCGCCCGCGATGTGCTGACCGGCTTCGACGGCACCCACCTCAGCCTCTCCCGCTCCTTCCGCTTCGGCCCGGACCTCGCCGCGGAGGCCAACCGCTGGCTGGCGATCGTCGGCACCCCGCTCCGGCTCACCGGGTCCCCCTGCCGGAAGACCGAGATGCGGCCCGTCCCCGTCCCCGAGGCGATCCTCTGCCGGACGAACGTGGGCGCGATGGTCGAGGTGATACGGCAGCTGGCGGAGAACCGCCGGGTCGCGCTCGCGGGCGGCGGGGAGGCCCTGAGCGCCCTGGCCCGCGCCGCTGACGACCTCTCGTCGGGCCGCCGCACCGCGCACCCCGAGCTGATGCTCTTCGAGACGTGGGCCGAGCTCCGCGAGTACGCCGAGTACGACCCGGCCGGGCGCGATCTGCTGCCGTTGGTGGAGCTCGTCGACGAGCACGGGGCGGCGACCGTGCTGCAGGCCCTGGACCGGCTCTCGCCCGAGGAGTCCGCACAGGTCACGGTCTCCACGGCGCACCGCGCCAAGGGCCGCGAGTGGTCGACCGTTCGTATCGCGGACGACTTCACGGCCCCGGACGATCTCGACGACTGCGACAAGGACGGTCTGCCGCTGCCCGGCCCGGTGGATCTGGACGAGGCCCGGCTGGCCTATGTCGCCGTGACCCGCGCCCGGGAGCAGCTGGACCTCGGCGGGCTGTCGTGGATCAACAGCCACCCGGCCGGCGATCCGCGCCCCGGCAAGCCGCCGCCGCACGGCCCAAGGAGGCCCGGACGCGCCACGGCGCCGGCCCGGTGAGGTTTCCGTGGACGGCGCGTGACGCCCGTATCGAGGAGGAGCATGCTGGAGGTGGGAGATGGTCGCGAATGCGTACCGGAGATGAACCACTGCACGCGCGCAGCCCGCTGAGGATGCGGCTGGGGCTGGCCCTGTGGGGGCTGCTGTGGACGGTCGCCGGCGCGGTGGCGTTCGTCATGGCCGGCCGCCCGCAATGGGCCGCGGCCTGCGCCGCCCTGGCCCTGGTGACCGCTACGGATCTGGTCCTGGTGATCCGGCACATCCACCAAGGGCCGCACTACCAGCCCGGCAGGGAGATACCGCCGTACGCGCCCGACCGGGGCCGCAATGTCCTACGCGACCGGGCCGGCCGGCGCCGCGACTCCAGACCGTAGGGGAACGAACCGGCCCGTGCCGGCGGGGGTACCGCCCGCCGGCACCGGCGTCGCCGATGCCTTCGGCTATCGGACGCCGCTGATCATCGGTCCTCGTTTCATCGGTCCTCGTTGTTGTCCCGGCCCTCCGCCGGGCGGTCCCCGTCGCCCCGACCCGGGGCGAAGCGGGCGGCTTCGAGGAATTCGGGGCGCGGTTCGAGGGCCGCCGCCAGGCGGAAGTGGCGCTGCGCCTCATCGGGGCGGCGGGCACGTTCGAGCGTGCGGCCGAGGGCGAAGTGGGCGAAGGCGTTGTCCGGCTCACGTTCCAGCACGATCTGGAACTCCAGTTCCGCCGGTCGCAGTTGCGCAGCGAGGAAGAAGGCGCGGGCGCGCAGCAGTCGCGCGGCGGTGTTCTCCGGGTGCGCGCTGATGACCGAGTCCAGCAGCCGGATCGCGCCGCGCGGGTCGCGGGCGGCCAGCAGCTGCTCCGCGGCGCGGTAGTCGATGACGTGCGTCTCGGGACTGCGCTCGGGCACGGCCGTCTCCTCTCCGGGGCCATCAGCGCGGGCCCGGCCGGGCCAAGCTCCCTACGGCGATCTGCGCGGTGCGACGGTGCACCGGTACATAGGTGCGGTAACCACGTCGTCAACAGCGGGAGCGGGCGCCGCATTCCCGGACCGACGGCTCAAGGACTGGCGGCTGCTCGCGGCGGGTGCCGGGTGTCCCGCGTCGGCGGGTCGTACCCGCACCGACGTCAGCCCCTCACGCTGACGCCGATGCACACGCGGCTAGAGGCTGATGTGGTACGCCTTGCGCAACGTCTCGTGCACGGTCCACCGCGTACGGTCGCCCTCGCGCAGGACGCAGGCGTCGCCCGGTCCCACCTCCAGGGTCGGGCCGCCCTCGACCTCGATCGTGGCGCGGCCGCTGACGACCATGAAGAGTTCGTTCGCCTCGGTGTCCGTCACGACACCGGGGGTGATCTGCCAGATGCCCCGGATCTGGCGGCCGTCCGGCGACTCCCAGAGCACCTTGCCGGTGACCACCGGATCGCCGGAGACGATCTGCCCGGGGTCGAGCGGCTCGGGCTCCAGGTCGGTGTCGGCGAGGCCGGGGACGTTCACCACAAAGGACGCGGGGGCGTCCGGCACGGAAGCGGAACCGCCGGAGGAGGCAGCAGAGGAGCCAGCGGAGGAGGCGGAGTTCTCCGGGCCAACGGGAAGGGAGTTGGGGTCAAGATCGGTTCGTGTCATGGCGGTGAGGTTATCGCCCGGTCTCAGGCGTCCCGCAGGCGCTCCCACACCTTGCGGACCTGGGGTTCCAGCGCCTCGAGCGAGCCGTCGTTGTCGATCACCAGATCGGCGACGGCCAGCCGCTCCGCGCGGGTGGCCTGGGCCGCCATCCGCTGCGCCGCGTCCTCCTCGGACATACCGCGCAGGCGTACCAGCCGGTCGAGTTGGGTGCTCGGCGCGGCGTCGACCACCACGACCAGGTCGTAGAGCGGCGCCAGGCCGTTCTCGGTCAGAAGGGGCACGTCATGGACGACGACCGCGTCCGGTCCGGCCGACGCCTCCAGTTCGGCCGACCGCGCGCCGACGAGGGGGTGCACGATCCCGTTGAGCGCCTTGAGCTTCTCGGGGTCCGAGAAGACGAGGGCGCCGAGCTTGGGGCGGTCCAGCGTGCCGTCCGGGGCGAGGACGTCCGCCCCGAACTCCGCGACCACCGCGGCGAGTCCGGGCGTGCCCGGCTCCACGACCTCGCGTGCGATCTTGTCCGCGTCCACGATCACCGCGCCGTACGACGCGAGCAGCCGCGACACCTCGCTCTTGCCGGCTCCGATTCCGCCGGTCAGCCCCACCTTCACCATGGCCCCACGCTATACGCCCGGCGGAACGGACGAACGGCCGGGCGCCGCCCGCCCGCACGCCGGGCCGGTCGCGCCTCCAGCGGCGCGCCGCCCCTCAGCCTGCCGGCTGGCAGCCGGCCACCAACTGGAGCCGAGGAACGGCCGCCCCGGCTCAGCCCAGCCCCCCGCCGCCCTCGGCCTCGCGGTCCGCCAGGAAGCGTTCCAGTTCCCGGCCGATCTCGTCGGCGGTGGGGAGTTCGATCGGCTCGGCGACGAGGTTGCCGCGGATCTCCGCGCCGGCCACCGCGTCGTACTGGTGCTCAAGGCCGGCCACCAGGGCGACCAGCTCCTCGTCGCCCTCGGAGATCTGCCGTTCGATCTCCTCCTGGGTGCGCAGCGCCTCCGTGCGCAGGGCGTGCGCGGCGTTCGGCAGCACCAGGCCGGTGGCGGCCGTCACCGCTTCCAGGGCCGTCAGCGCCGCGTCCGGGTACGCGGACCGGGCGATGTAGTGCGGCACATGGGCCGCCACGCCCAGGACGTCGTGCCCCGCTTCGGCCAGCCGGAACTCGATCAGCGCCTCCGCGCTGCCCGGCACCTGCGCCTCGTCGAAGAAGCTGCTGTGCCCGGGCATCAGGTCCGTGCGGTTGCCGTGCGGGGTCAGGCCCACGGGGCGGGTGTGCGGGACGCCCATCGGGATGCCGTGGAAGTTGACCGACAGGCGGACGCCGAGCCGCTCCACCATCTGGCGGACCGCGGCCGCGAACCGCTCCCACTCCACGTCCGGTTCGGGCCCGGACAGCAGCAGGAAGGGCGCGCCGGTGGCGTCCTCGACCAGGCGCAGTTCGATGCTCGGGGTCTCGTAGGCGGTCCACCGGTGCCGTTCGAAGGTGAGCAGCGGGCGGCGGGCGCGGTAGTCGACCAGCCGGTCGTGGTCGAAGCGGGCCACGAGCCGGTGCGGCAGGCCCTCCAGCAGTCTGTCCACGATCTGGTCGCCGGTCTCACCGGCGTCGATGTAGCCGTCGAAGTGGTACAGCAGCACCAGACCGGCGGAGTCCCTGGCGGTGATGGCATCGACCGCCGCCAGCCCGCTCGGCTCCCATTCGTACAACCCCTGGGGATCCAACACAGTGACCGCTCCTCCTTGTGTCCATGGTCAAGAACGTCCCGGACCGCCCCCGGCATTCCCGCCCCACGCACCACATCGCGCCATCGGAGCACCGCCCCGCTCCCGCCACCCCGGACTGCCGCTCCCCCGAGGCCCGTTGATCCCGATCTCCGGCCTCCCCACCGCTCCCACCCTTCACATTCCCGCCCAACGTTCGTCCATGGAGGGCAGTTGCGTCCGTCCCAGGTGCCTCGGGGCAAGGCGAGCCCACCGGCTACGACCCGAGCGGCCGCCCGGCCCCCGCCCAGCCGCCCACCCGGCCGGCCGCCGCCCCGGCACGCCCGGCCCCGGACACGCCGAAGGCCCGCCCCCCGAAGGGAGCGGGCCTTGCGTCGTCAGCTGCCGCTAGGAGCTAGCGCCGAGGGGCGGAGCCGTTCAGCTCTGGCCGCCGGCGAGCTTCTCGCGGAGCGCGGCGAGGGCCTCGTCCGACGCCAGGGCGCCGGAGTTGTCCGCCGACTCCGAGGAGTACGAGCCGCCGGAGACGTTGCCCTGGCCGCCGGAGGCCGCCGGAGCCGCAGCGCCCTCGGCCGCCGCCTGCTCGTCCGCCTCGCGGGACTTGATGACCTGCGCCTGGTGCTGCTCGAAGCGAGCCTGCGCCTCGGCGTACTGGCGCTCCCACTCCTCGCGCTGCTTCTCGTAGCCCTCGAGCCAGTCGTTGGTCTCGGGGTCGAAGCCCTCGGGGTAGATGTAGTTGCCCTGGTCGTCGTAGGACGCGGCCATGCCGTACAGGGTCGGGTCGAACTCGACCGCCGACGGGTCGGCACCGAAGGACTCGTTGGCCTGCTTCAGCGAGAGGCTGATGCGACGGCGCTCGAGGTCGATGTCGATGACCTTGACGAAGATCTCGTCGTTGACCTGAACGACCTGCTCCGGGATCTCCACGTGGCGCTCGGCCAGCTCGGAGATGTGGACCAGACCCTCGATGCCCTCGTCCACGCGGACGAACGCACCGAACGGCACCAGCTTCGTGACCTTGCCGGGCACGACCTGGCCGATCTGGTGGGTGCGGGCGAACTGCTGCCACGGGTCTTCCTGGGTCGCCTTCAGCGACAG
The DNA here is from genome assembly GCF_001509485.1 of Streptomyces sp. NRRL F-4489. Lineage (GTDB taxonomy): Bacteria > Actinomycetota > Actinomycetes > Streptomycetales > Streptomycetaceae > Streptomyces. The sequence continues at coordinate 17,920 of NZ_LLZI01000013.1, read as the reverse complement.
GGAGACGCGCTCGCGGTCCATGTCGACGTCCAGGACCTCGACCGTGACCTCCTGGCCGACCTCGACAACCTCGGACGGGTGGTCGATGTGCTTCCAGGACAGCTCGGAGACGTGAACGAGACCGTCGACGCCGCCCAGGTCCACGAAGGCACCGAAGTTGACGATGGAGGAGACGACGCCGGAGCGCACCTGGCCCTTCTGGAGGGTGGTGAGGAAGGTCTGGCGGACCTCGCTCTGGGTCTGCTCCAGCCAGGCGCGGCGGGACAGGACCACGTTGTTGCGGTTCTTGTCCAGCTCGATGATCTTGGCCTCGAGCTCCTTGCCCACGTAGGGCTGGAGGTCGCGGACACGACGCATCTCGACCAGGGAGGCGGGGAGGAAGCCGCGGAGGCCGATGTCGAGGATGAGACCACCCTTGACGACCTCGATGACGGTACCGGTGACGATCCCGTCCTCTTCCTTGATCTTCTCGATGGTGCCCCAGGCACGCTCGTACTGGGCGCGCTTCTTCGAGAGGATCAGGCGGCCTTCCTTGTCCTCCTTCTGGAGGACAAGCGCCTCGATCTCGTCACCGACGGCGACGACCTCATTGGGGTCGACGTCGTGCTTGATCGAGAGCTCACGGCTCGGGATGACGCCTTCGGTCTTGTAACCGATGTCGAGCAGGACCTCGTCCCGGTCGACCTTCACGATGACGCCGTCGACGATGTCGCCGTCGTTGAAGTACTTGATCGTCTCGTCGATCGCGGCGAGGAAAGCTTCCTCGTTACCGATGTCGTTGACCGCAACCTGCGGGGTGGTGGCGGTGGTCTCGGTGCTGCTCGTCATGTGGGAAAGGGCTCCGGTACGGACATTGAAGTCGTAGGTACTGCTACGCCGAGAGCCCGTATCGCCTCTGCATAAGACCGGACAGCGTCTGAGACGCTTCCTGGCGGAGACCCCGCGAAAACCGGAGCAACCTGAAACGCCTCACAACCGAGGGGGCATTCATACAGATGCGAGCGCGGCCTGCTCCGTCCGAGGCGCGCAGGCCCGCAGCGCAACTTGTAGCATACGGGGGCAGCCGGACAGGGTCAATGCGCGAAAGGCGCGCACCGGGGGCAGACCGCCCCATAACCGGCAGACATGATGTTCCGCGAGGTCGTAAAGGCCCCGCGATCCCCCGCTGCGACAAGCACAGCGAAGACTACGACGACGGGCGCGATGAGCCAATACGCCAACGCCAACGACAGCGAGCCCGAGGCGACCCGCCGGACCGCCTCGGACGCCGAGAGCAGCCGGGCCAGCCGCGGCTGGTGGGACCGCAACGCGGACGACTACCAGCGGGAGCACGGCGCGTTCCTCGGCGACGACCGCTTCGTCTGGGGGCCCGAGGGGCTCGACGAGGCGGACGCCGCACTGCTGGGGCCGGCCGCCGACCTGAAGGGGCGGCGCGTCCTGGAGATCGGCGCCGGCGCGGCGCAGTGCTCGCGCTGGCTGGCGGCGCAGGGCGCCCTGCCGGTGGCGCTGGACCTCTCCCACCGGCAGCTCCAGCACGCGCTGCGGATCGCCGCCGAGGCCGGCGGTGCCCCCGTCGAGCTGGTGGAGGCGGACGCGGGCGCGCTGCCGTTCCGCGACGGCTCCTTCGATCTGGTGTGCTCGGCCTACGGGGCGCTGCCGTTCGTCGCGGATCCGGTGCGGGTGCTGCGGGAGGTCCGGCGGGTGCTGCGGCCGGGCGGGCGGTTCGTCTTCTCGGTGACCCACCCGCTCCGCTGGGCGTTCCCCGACGAGCCGGGGCCCGAGGGCCTGTCGGTGGCCGCCTCCTACTTCGACCGGACGCCGTACGTCGAGCAGGACGAGAGCGGGCGGGCGGTGTACGTGGAGCACCACCGGACGCTGGGCGACCGGGTGCGGGACGTGGTGGCGGCCGGCTTCCGGCTCGTGGATCTCGTGGAACCGGAGTGGCCGGACTGGAACACCCAGGAGTGGGGCGGCTGGTCCCCGCTGCGCGGCCATCTGATCCCCGGCACGGCGATCTTCGTGTGCACGGCGGACGCGGCGCAGCGGCCGTAGCGGACCGCCCGGGGGCGGTACCGGGGCGGGCGCCGGGGCCGTGCGGCCCGGGCGGCAGACTGGAGCGGTGAGCTCCCTCCCCTCCTCCCCGCCCGCGGACACGCCCGCCGGCGCCCTGGACCGGCTGCCCGTCCGCACCGCGCTGCCCGCGCTGCGCACCGCCCTCGACACGGCCGGGACGGCGGTGCTGTGCGCCCCGCCGGGCACCGGCAAGACGACGCTGGTACCGCTGGACCTGGCCGGACTGACCGGGACGGGGCCCCGGCGGCGGGTCGTCGTCGCCGAACCGCGCCGGATCGCGGCCCGGGCGGCGGCCCGGCGGATGGCCTGGCTCCTGGGCGAGCGGGTGGGCGGCAGCGTCGGCTTCACCGTGCGCGGCGAGCGGCGGGCCGGGCCCCGTACGGCGGTGGAGGTGGTGACCACCGGCGTACTGCTCCAGCGGCTGCAGCGCGATCCGGAGCTGGCCGGCGTGGACGCCGTCGTGCTGGACGAGTGCCACGAGCGGCATCTGGACGCCGATACCTGCGCGGCCTTCCTGCTGGACGTACGGGCGGCGCTGCGGCCCGAACTGCGGCTGCTGGCGGCCTCCGCCACCACGGACGCCGAGGGCTGGGCGCGGCTGCTGGGCGGCGGCGGGGAACCGGCGCCGGTGGTCGTGGCCGAGGGCGTCTCGCACCCCGTGGACGTGGAGTGGGCGCCCCCGGAGCGGCCGGTCGCGCCGCCCCACGGGACGCGGGTGGACCCGGCGCTGCTGGCGCACGTCGCCGCCGTGGTCCGGCGGGCGCTGCGCGAGCGGGCCGGTGACGTGCTGTGCTTTCTGCCCGGGGTCGGGGAGATCGCGCGGGTGGCCGGCCTGCTGGCGGGCGTGGACGCCGAGGTGCTCCAGGTGCACGGGCGGGCGCCGGCCGAGGTGCAGGACGCCGTGCTGGCCGGCGGGGACGGCGCCCGGCGGGTCGTGCTGGCGACCTCGGTGGCGGAGTCCAGCCTGACCGTGCCCGGGGTGCGGATCGTGGTGGACAGCGGGCTGGCGCGGGTGCCCCGGATGGACCACGCGCGCGGGCTGAGCGCGCTGGCGACCGTACGGGCCTCGCGGGCGGCCGCGCGGCAGCGGGCCGGACGGGCCGGACGGCAGGGGCCCGGCGTCGTCTACCGCTGCTGGTCCGAAGGGGAGGACGGGCGGCTGCCGCGCTTCCCGGACCCGGAGATCAAGGTCGCTGACCTGACCGCTTTCGCCCTCCAGGCGGCGTGCTGGGGAGATCCGTCGGCGAGCGGGCTGGCGCTGCTCGACCCGCCGCCTGCCGGGGCGCTGGCCGCGGCCCGGGACGTGCTGACGGCGATCGGCGCGGTGGACGGCGCCGGGCGCGCCACCGGGCGGGGCGTCCGGATGGCGCGCCTCGGGCTGCATCCGCGGCTGGCCCGGGCGCTGCTGGACGGCGCGCCGGAGGTCGGGGTGCGGCGCGCCGCCGAGGTGGTGGCGCTGCTCAGCGAGGAGCCGCCGCGGACCTACGGGGACGATCTGGCGGCCGCCTGGCGCGCCGCGCGGCGGGGCGGTGACGGCTACGCGGCGCGGTGGCGGCAGGAGGCGCGCCGGCTCGCCTCGGCGGCCGGGGACCCGCAGCAGGACCGGGACCAGGATGCGAAGCAGCAGCAGGGCCAGAGCCGGGACCAGGGCCCGCACCAGCAGCAGGGCCAGGGCCGGGGCGAGGCCCCCGGCCGGCCAGGGGGCGCGCGCTCCGATGACGCGGTGGCCGGGCTGGTCGCGGCGCTGGCCTTCCCGGAGCGGGTGGCGCGGGCGCGCGGCGGCGGGAGCTTCCTGATGGCGTCCGGCACCGGGGCGGAGCTGTCCGGGGACGGGTCGCGGCTGCGGGACGCACAGTGGCTGGCGGTCGCGGTCGCCGACCGGCCGGTGGCGGCGGCGTCCGCGCGGGTGCGGCTGGCGGCCGTGATCGACGAGGAGACCGCCCGGGCGGCGGCCGGGGCGCTGTGCTCCTCCGGGGAGGAGGTGCGCTGGGCGGACGGGGAGGTCGTGGCCCGGCGGGTGTCCCGGCTGGGGGCGATCGAGCTGGCCGCCCGGCCGCTGGCCGAACCGGATGCCGGACTGCTGCGGGACGCGGTCGTGGACGGGCTGCGGCGGGAGGGGCTCGGGCTGCTGCGGTGGACGGCCGCGGCGGCCGCGGTGCGGCAGCGGATGGCCTTCCTCCACCGGGAGCTGGGCGCGCCGTGGCCGGATGTCTCCGACGCGGCGCTGCTGGAGCGCGTCGAGGAGTGGCTGGGCACCGAGCTGGGGCGGGCCCGGCGGCGGGCCGATCTGGCCCGGATCGACGCGGGCCAGGCGCTGACCCGGCTGCTGCCGTGGGCGACCGGGGAGGCGGCGCGCTTCGAGGAGCTGGCGCCGGAGCGGATCGAGGTGCCCAGCGGATCGCGGGTGCGGCTGGACTACGGCGGCGAGCAGCCCGTACTGGCGGTGAAGCTCCAGGAGCTCTTCGGGCTGCGGGAGTCGCCGCGGGTGGCCGGGGGGCGGGTGCCGGTGCTGGTGCATCTGCTCTCGCCCGCCGGGCGGCCGGCGGCGGTCACGGCGGATCTGGCGTCCTTCTGGCGGGACGGCTACCGGGCCGTGCGCGCCGAGCTGCGCGGCCGCTACCCCAAGCACCCCTGGCCGGAGGACCCTTCGTCGGCCGAGCCGACCCGGCACACCTCTGCGCGGCTGCGGCGGGGGTGAGGACCGGCCGGGCGGCCCGGACCCGGGGCGCGGTGGACGCGCCGGCGGGCCCGCTCCGTCCCGGCCGGCGGGGTGCGTCAACTGCCGTGCGCGGAAGGCGCGTCGGGGGCTCGTCGGGCGCTGTGCGTACTGTGTCGATGCCATGACTCCACGTTACGACCCACCACTGACAACGCCGCCGGACGGCGGCGCGGCGGCCGGGCGGGGCCGCCGGGCGCGGGCTTCGAGGAGGAGGCCGAGGGCCAGCAGCGCGGCGCCGAGGGCGAGGAAGCCCCACGGCAGGTAGCTGGTGAGCAGCAGGACGAGGGTGCGCTGGGAGGACACCAGGGCCACGGTGGCGTCGACGTAGTCGGCGCGCATCTTCACATGGCCGGCGAAGGCGGTGACCGTGCCGCCGCCGGGCACCAGCTGGCCGCCGCGCAGCTCCTCCTTGTGGATCTCCTCGCCGTTGACGGGGGCGCCGGTGACCGGATCGACCCAGAACATCCGGGTCGTGGAGTACCACCGGGTGGTCCCCGTCTTGGCGACGGTCTCCGGGGTGATGCCCTGGACCGGCATCTTCTTGGGGAGCGGCACCTTCGTCCACGGGATGGTCTGCTCGAAGTAGTAGACCTCCAGGCCGTGGAAGGTGCGGGTCCCCTTGTAGTGGATGGGGGCGGCGGCGCGGGTCTGCGGGTCGAAGTAGGCGTAGTCGCGCTTCTGGGTGAGGAACGGCCACTTGTACTCGATGCCGGTGCGGCGTACGGGGTCGCCGTCGACCATCTCCCCGGCGGCGTGGACGGGTTCCTGGCTGTGCGCGTCGAAGACGTAGCGCTCGGGGATCTCGGAGACCATCTTGCCGTCGGGTCCGGCCACGTAGGAGAGCGTGTCCCAGACGACGACGGAGCGGCCGGTGGCCGTCTTCACGCGGCGGGCCTCGGCGACGTCGCCCTTGAGGGTCTGCACGATGGTGACCCGGGGCACCTGCCGGGCCTTCATGGTGCCGTAGTCGAGGAGGGTGGCGGGCTGGGCCTCCAGGACCATGGTCTGGTACTGGCCGGCCGGGATTTTGGCCAGGCGGGGGAAGGCGTACCACCGCAGCAGCGGGGACAGCGCGGTGAAGAAGACGGCGAAGCCGAGCAGGACGAGGCTCGCGGTGCGGCGCATGCCCTTGGGCGGCTTCGGCGGGCGGCTCCCGGTGGCGGGCGGGGTTCGGCGCATGGCGTGGCGTCCCTCCCCTCAGGGGTGCGCGGGGACGGTGGTGAGCAGCGGCTGCGGAGAGGTCTGCCCCTCGGGGGCGCCGATCGCGGTGACGACGGCGATGAGGGCGAGCGCGGCGACCAGGCCGATCGCGGCTGCTGTCAGGGCGCGCATGGCCGTCCTCCCGGAGAACTGAACTGATGCAGCGTCAGGGCGGGGGCACCGTAGCAACGGGCGGCGCAGATGAGAACACGTTGCACCGCCGCCGCCCCGTCCGGTGTACGGGCGGGGCGGCGGCGGGCAGTCCGGCCGAGGCCGGAGCCGGGACGGTCGGGAAGCGGCCGGGGCGGCCGGAAAGCGACCGGATCGGTCAGGAAGCCGCCGGGGCTGTCACCGTGAGGGTGACGGTGAGGACGGTGCCGTCGGCGGTGGTCAGCCGGAGCCGGAAGGTGCCCGGGTGGGCGTCCGTGTACAGCTTCGGGAGGGTGAGCAGGCCGTCGGCGTCGGTGGTGAGGCCCGTCAGGGTGCGGATGGGCTTGTCCTTGGCGTCCCCGGTGGCCGCGGGGTCCTTGAAATAGGGGCCGCGGTCGTTCTCCACGGGCTGCTTCGGGTCGTCGGTGACCAGGGTGGCGGTGACCGGGACACCCGCCACCGCCTTGCCCCGGCAGGTGGCCTTGATCTGGACGGCGTCGTCGGCGAACGCGCCGCCGGCGGCCGCGGTCAGCTTCTTGTCGTCGGAGGTCCGGACCAGCGCGTCGGCCTTCGGGGCGGGCCGGGCGGTGACGGTGCCGGTGAAGTCGACCGGGTGGACGCCGCGGACGGCGGCGGTGGCGCGGACGGTGAACCGGCCGGGCGTGTCGCCGGCGTGCAGCACCGGAGCGGCGGCCAGGCCGTCCTTGCCGGTGGTGACGGTGACCTCGGCGGCACCGCCGGCGAAGCGGGTACCCGTGCCGCCGGTGACGGTGAAGCGGATGGCGGCGCCGGCCACCGGCTTGCCGCCCGCGTCCTTGGCCAGGACCCGCGGGGCGGTCGGGAAGTCGGTGCCCGCGGTGGCGGTCAGCTTCGCGGGCTCCGTGCCGCCGTTCGCGCCGGCCGCTTCGAGGGTGGCGAGCGGGGCGGGCTCGGCCGGCGGCTTCGGGGTGGGGGTCGTCGGGGTGGGCTTCGGGTCCGGAGTGGGCTTCGGGGACGGCCCCGGGGCGGGCGTGCCGTCGTGCGAGGGCGCGGTGGAACCACCCGTTCCGGGCTGGCCGCCCGGCCGGTGCGCCGGGCCCTTGCCGGACGTGCCGCCGCCCTGGCCGCCCGCGGCCGGCGGCGTCCCCTTGGCGCCGCCGCGGCCGGGCTTCCCGGCCGGGCCGCCCGCCGTGGCGGAGGTGCCGCCGCCGCGCCGGACGGGGACCACACCCGTACCGTCCGGTACCTCGAACGTGCCCTTCCGGTAGAACCCGTACCAGGACAGCACCAGCCGGAGGTACTCGCCGGAGTAGTTGTAGCCGAGGACGGCGCGGTCCAGGTCGCCCTGGACGGAGAGGTCCCGCCCGTTGGCGCAGAGGTAGCGCCCGGCGGCGAGGGCGGCGTCGAAGACGTTGTTGGGGTCCTTGACCCCGTCGCCGTTGCCGTCGGCGCCCCAGCCCGCGCCCTCCGGGCCGCCCTGCGACCAGGTGGACGGGATGAACTGCATCGGGCCGACCGCGCGGTCGTGGGTGGTGTCGCCGTCGTAGCGGCCGCCGTCCGTGTCGGATATCAGGGCGAAGCCCTGGCCGTTGAGCTGGGGGCCGAGGATCGGCCGGAGCGTGGTGCCCCGGGCGTCGACCGCGCCGCCGCGGGCGTGGCCGGACTCCACCTCGCCGATCGCGGCGAGCAGTTGCCAGGGCAGCTTGCAGCCCGGAGCCGAGTCGTGCAGCCGGGCCTCGGCGTTCTTGTACGCGGCCAGGACGGTGGCCGGGATGCCCGCCTGGGACGGGCCGTGGACGACGGTCCCGGAGCCGCCGGGTTGGCCGGAATCATGCGGTGGCGCGGGGGACTTGGCGGGCGGGCGGTCGGTGTAGAAGGACGAGCCGCCGTCTATCGGGGTGTCTTTGGAGGGCCCGGGCGCCGATTCGGTGCGGGCGGGCGCCTGGTCGGCGGCTCCGGGCGCCTGGGAAGCGGTCAGCGCGGCCAGCGCCAGCGCCGCCACCGCCGTCGAGGCCACTCCCCTGTGGAGCCGCCGCCGGAATGTGGCTGCCATTTCTGGTGTCCCCTCCATGTCGGCCTACCGCGCCGCCCGTTCGGCACCGGTGGCCGACCGCCGCGTACGACGCCGTAGCGCGCTCCCCCGCGCGTCAACTGCGGCGACACTACGACAACTCGGGCCGCACGGCCACCACTCCCATCGGCCACATAACGAGCCGAATCGATCAACGGTGGGCGGATACCGGCCCGTTGAGGGATGCGGCCGATACGACCTGGCCGCTCCGCCGGCCATCCGGGGAACGGCGAACGGGGGGCGGCGCAGGGGAGGTTGGCCGCCCCCGTCCCCAGCAGCGCGCCACCACGAACGGGAGCCGGCCCCCAGCGCTCAGGGGCAGGAGGCCGGAGCACGAGCAGCGGCAGGGGCACGCACGCAGCGCAAGCCCGCACCCCCAGCCGCGTACCCCCGCCACCCCCTCAGTGCGCCGCCGACTCCCAATCCGCGCCCGAACCCACCGAGACGTCCAGCGGTGCGCGGAGTTCGACGGCCGCGGCCATCTCCCGGCGGACCAGCTCCTCGACGCGGGCGCGCTCGCCCGGGGCCACCTCGACCACGATTTCGTCATGGACCTGGAGCAGCATCCGGGACGACAGCTCCGCCGCGCGCAGCGCCGTGTCCACCCGCAGCATCGCGATCTTGACGATATCGGCGGCGGTGCCCTGGATCGGGGCGTTCAGCGCCATCCGCTCGGCCATCTCGCGGCGCTGGCGGTTGTCGCTGTTGAGGTCCGGCAGATAGCGGCGGCGGCCCAGGATCGTCTCGGTGTAACCGGTCGCGCGGGCCTCCTCGACGACGCGCTGGAGATAATCCCGCACCCCGCCGAACCGCTCGAAGAAGGTGTCCATCAGCTTCCGGGCCTCGTCGGCCTGGATCCCCAGCTGCTGCGACAGCCCGAACGCCGAGAGTCCGTAGGCCAGGCCGTACGACATCGCCTTGATCTTGCGGCGCATCTCCGGGTCGACCTCGGACTTGGCGACCGAGAAGACCTGGGAGGCGACGGTGGTGTGCAGGTCCTCACCGGAGGTGAACGCCTCGATCAGGCCCTCGTCCTCGGAGAGGTGCGCCATCACCCGCAGCTCGATCTGGCTGTAGTCCGCGGTCAGCAGCGACTCGAAGCCCTCGCCGACGACGAAACCGCGGCGGATCGCCCGGCCCTCGTCCGTCCGCACCGGGATGTTCTGCAGATTGGGGTCGGTGGAGGAGAGCCGGCCGGTGGCCGCGACGGTCTGGTTGAACGTGGTGTGGATCCGGCCGTCCGCGGCGATGGACTTGATCAGGCCCTCGACCGTGGTGCGCAGCTTGGCCTGCTCCCGGTGGCGGAGCATGATCACCGGGAGTTCGTTCTCGGTCTGGGCGGCCAGCCAGGCCAGGGCGTCGGCGTCGGTGGTGTAGCCGGTCTTGGTCTTCTTGGTCTTCGGCAGGCCCAGCTCGCCGAAGAGGACTTCCTGGAGCTGCTTGGGCGAGCCGAGATTGAACTCCCGGCCGGCCGCGGCGTGCGCCTCCTTGACGGCCTGCTGGACCGCCCCGGCGAACTGCTGCTCCATCCGCTCCAGCCAGCCCCGGTCGGCGGCGATGCCCGCCCGCTCCATCCGGGCCAGCAGATCGCTGGTGGGCAGCTCCACGTCCTTCAGCAGATCGGCCGCGCCGACCTCGGCGAGCTTGGTGCCGAACGCCGTCCCGAGGTCGAGGACCGTACGGGCCTGCGCCATCAGCGCCTCCGCCTCGGCCTCCTCGTCCGCCCCGAAGGCCAGCTGGCCGTCGCCGGCCGCGGCCGGCGCCACATCCCGGCCCAGATACTCGATCGACAGCGCGTCCAGCGCGAACGAGCGGCGGCCCGGCTTGACCAGATAGGCGGCCAGCGCGGTGTCCATCGAGACGCCCTCGATGCGCCAGCCGTGCTCGCCGAAGACCCGCATCAGGCCCTTGGCGTTGTGCATCACCTTGGGCCGCGCCGGGTCCGCGCTCCAGGCGGCGAACGCGCGCTCGTCGGCCTCGTCCAGCTGGGCCGGGTCGAACCACGCGGCCGGGCCGTGCCCGGTGGCCAGCGCCACCTCGGCGACGCTGCCGCTGCCCAGCGCCCACACGTCCACCGTGGCCACACCCAGCGGGCCGGTGCCGTGCTCGGCCAGCCACGGGGCCAGCTCGCCGGTGCCCAGGACCGTGCCGTCCACCTCGACGCCGGCCGCCGGCTCGACGGCCTCGTCGCCCTCGCCGGTCCCCGGGTCCACCGCCAGGAGGCGGTCCCGCAGGCCCTGATTGCGGATCTCCAGGGCGTTCAGGAACACCTTGAGGGCCTCGCGGTCGTACGGCTGCCGGATCAGGTCCGCGGGGCCGCAGGGCAGCTCGACGTCGCGGACCATCTCGGTCAGCCGGCGGTTCAGCTTCACCGACTCCAGGTGGTCGCGGAGATTCTGGCCCGCCTTGCCCTTCACCTCGTCGGCGCGCGCCACCAGCTCGGCGAACGAACCGAACTGGTTGATCCACTTCGTCGCGGTCTTCTCGCCGACGCCCGGGATACCGGGGAGGTTGTCGGACGGGTCGCCGCGCAGCGCGGCGAAGTCCGGATACTGGGCAGGGGTCAGGCCGTACTTCTCGGCGACCTTCTCCGGCGTGAAGCGCGTCAGCTCGGAGACACCCTTGGTCGGGTAGAGGACCGTGACGTCCTCGGAGACCAGCTGGAAGGAATCGCGGTCACCGGTGACGATCGACACCTGGAAACCGAGCGCCGTGGCCTGCGTGGCCAGCGTGGCGATGACGTCGTCGGCCTCGAAGCCGTCCACCGCGAAGCGCTGGACGTGCATCGCGTCCAGCAGCTCGCCGATCAGCTCGACCTGGCCCTTGAAGCCGTCGGGCGTCTTGGAGCGGTTCGCCTTGTACTCGGGGAACTCCTCGGAGCGCCAGGTCTTCCGGGAGACGTCGAACGCCACCGCGAAGTGCGTGGGCGCCTCATCACGCAGCGTGTTGGCGAGCATCGACGCGAAGCCGTAGATCGCATTGGTCGGTTGCCCGGTCGCGGTGGTGAAATTCTCCACGGGCAGGGCGAAGAACGCCCGGTATGCCATGGAATGCCCGTCCATCAGGAGCAGGCGCGGACGGCCGCCCGCCGCCTCGGTGCCGGTCGCTTCGCTCATTGTCACTGCCTTTCCTGCCACGCCCCCGATCCTGCCACGCCCCACTGACAATCCCCGCCGCGCCGGACGACGCCCCCTGCCACCCGCCCGTACACCGCCCCGGCGCCTTACTCCCCGCGCACCGTCCATGACAGGATCGAAGACCAGCACCCACCCGCGCCGGCACCCGCCCGCCACCACCCGGCGGCCCCGCCCGGCGCACGCCCCGAGGAGAGCGCAATGGCAGGCAAGCCGCCCGCGACGGACCCCGTCCAGGACGCCCCCGAGGTCGGCTCCCCCCAGCACTCCGCCGTCGGCATCCCCGCCATCACCCACGCCCTGAAGATCTCCCAGCAGCAGATGGGCGTCCGCCGCACCGCGCTCACCCTCCTGCGCGTCAACCAGAAGAACGGCTTCGACTGCCCCGGCTGCGCCTGGCCCGAGGACGACAAGCGCCACACCGCCGAATTCTGCGAGAACGGCGCCAAAGCCGTCGCCGAGGAAGCCACCCTCCGCCGCGTCACCCCCGACTTCTTCGCCGCCCACCCGGTCGCCGACCTCGCCAACCGCAGCGGCTACTGGCTCGGCCAGCAGGGCCGCCTCACCCACCCCATGTACCTCCCCGAGGGCGGCACCCACTACGAGCCCGTCACCTGGGACCGCGCCTTCGACATCATCGCCGGGGAACTCACCGCCCTGGCCACCCCGGACGAAGCCGTCTTCTACACCTCCGGCCGCACCAGCAACGAAGCCGCCTTCCTCTACCAGCTCTTCGCCCGCGAATTCGGCACCAACAACCTCCCCGACTGCTCCAACATGTGCCACGAGTCCTCCGGCTCGGCACTCACCGAGACCCTCGGCGTCGGCAAGGGCAGCGTCCTGCTGGACGACCTCTACCAGGCCGACCTGATCATCGTCGCCGGCCAGAACCCGGGCACCAACCACCCCCGGATGCTCAGCGCCCTGGAGAAGGCCAAGGCCGCCGGCGCCAAGATCATCTCGATCAACCCGCTGCCCGAGGCCGGCCTCGAACGCTTCAAGAACCCGCAGACCCCGCGCGGCCTCGCCGGCGGCGGCACCGCCCTCACCGACCTCTTCCTCCAGATCCGCATCGGCGGCGACCAAGCCCTCTTCCGCGCCCTCAACCGCCGCATCCTGGAGACCGACGGCGCCCTCGACACCGACTTCATCCGCGACCACACCCACGGCTTCGAGGACTTCGCCGACCTCGCCCGCACCGGCGAGTGGGACGAAACCCTCCGCGCCACCGGCCTGTCACGCGACGAGATCGAACGCGCCCTCGCCATGGTCCTCGCGTCGAAGCGCACCATCGTCTGCTGGGCCATGGGCCTCACCCAGCACAAGCACTCCGTCCCCACCATCCAGGAAGTCGTCAACTTCCTCCTGCTGCGCGGCAACATCGGCCGCCCCGGCGCCGGCGTCTGCCCCGTCCGCGGCCACAGCAACGTCCAGGGCGACCGCACCATGGGCATCTTCGAACGCCCCGCACCCGCCTTCCTCGACGCCCTGGAGAAGGAGTTCGGCTTCGCCCCGCCCCGGGAGCACGGCTACGACGTCGTCCGCGCCATCCGCGCCCTGCGCGACGGCCAGGCCAAGGTCTTCTTCGCCATGGGCGGGAACTTCGTCGCCGCCACACCCGACACCGACGTCACCGAAGCCGCCATCCGCCGCGCCCGCCTCACCGTGCACGTCTCCACCAAGCTCAACCGCTCCCACACCGTCACCGGCGCCCACGCCCTGATCCTGCCGACCCTCGGCCGCACCGAACGCGACCGCCAGGCCGGCGGCGACCAGTTCGTCACCGTCGAGGACTCCATGGGCATGGTCCACGCCTCCCGCGGCCGCCTCGAACCGGCCGGCCCCCAGCTGCTCTCCGAACCCGCCATCGTCGCCCGCCTCGCCCGCCGCGTCCTCGGCCCCGGAAGCCGCACCCCCTGGGAGGAGTTCGAGCGCGACTACGCCGCCATCCGCGACCGCATCGCCCGCGTCATCCCCGGCTTCGAGGACTTCAACGCCAAGGTCGCCCGCCCCGGAGGCTTCGCCCTCCCGCACGCCCCCCGGGACAGCCGCAGCTTCCCCACCGCCACCGGGAAGGCCAACTTCACCGCCGCCCCCGTGGAACACCCCGCCCTCCCCGAAGGCCGGCTGCTCCTCCAGACCCTCCGCTCCCACGACCAGTACAACACCACCATCTACGGCCTCGACGACCGCTACCGCGGCATCAAGAACGGCCGCCGCGTCGTCCTCGTCCACCCCGACGACGCCCGCGAACTCGGCTTCCCCGACGGCAGCTACGCCGACCTCGTCAGCGAATGGACCGACGGCAGCGAACGCCGCGCCCCCGGCTTCCGCGTCGTCCACTACCCCACCGCCCGGGGCTGCGCCGCCGCCTACTACCCCGAGACCAACGTCCTGGTCCCCCTCGACCACACCGCCGACACCAGCAACACCCCCGCCTCCAAATCCCTCGTCATCCGGCTGGAACCCACCACCGCCCCCGCGGCCCCCCGGCCCGAAGCGGCGAACGGACACCCCGGAGGCCACGCCCACCCGCCGGCCTGATAGGAACAGGCGCACATCCGCGACGATCAACGGCGCGTCCACCGGCGCGCCCAGGGCACGTCCACGGCGAGCGAAACGGAGCACCCATGGGTGAGCAGCGCACGACCACCTTCCCGCAGGAAGTCCTCGACCAGTGGTCCGGCCTCGGTATCGACCTGCCCGCCCTGTTCTCCGCCGGCCACCTCGGCGAGCGGATGAGCGTCCACGTCACCGAGGCCGCACCGGACCGCGTCGTCGGCACCATGCCCGTCGAGGGCAACACCCAGCCCTACGGCCTGCTGCACGGCGGCGCCTCCGCCGTCCTCGCCGAAACCCTCGGCTCCGTGGGCGCGATGCTGCACGGCGGCCCCACCAAGGCCGCGGTCGGCGTCGACCTCAACTGCACCCACCACCGCGGCGTCCGCTCCGGACTCGTCACCGGCACCGCCACCCCCGTACACCGCGGCCGCACCACCGCCACCTACGAGGTCGTCATCACCGACGAGGACGGCAAGCGGGTGTGCAGCGCCCGCCTGACCTGCCTGCTGCGCGACGCCGACCCGGGCATGTACCGCGCCTGACCGGCCACGGGCCCGGCGCGGGAACGCGTACGGCCCGCGCGCGACGCGTACGAAAAATCGCCGGCGGCGCCCCCACGGGCACCGCCGGCGATCCGCGAACCGGGCCCCGGCCTCCTACTGGCCCTTCCCCGGCTCCTTCTGCTGCTTCTGCTGCTGGCGCTCCGCCGCGTCCTGGATGACCGCCTCGGCCACCTGGTGCATCGACAGCCGCCGGTCCATCGACGTCTTCTGGATCCACCGGAACGCGGCCGGCTCGCTCAGCCCGTACTCGGTCTGCAGAATGCTCTTGGCGCGGTCCACCAGCTTCCGCGTCTCCAGCCGCTGGCTGAGGTCGGCGACCTCCTTCTCCAGCGCCTTCAGCTCGGTGAAGCGCGACACCGCCATCTCGATCGCGGGCACGACGTCGCTCTTGCTGAACGGCTTCACGAGATACGCCATCGCCCCGGCGTCCCGGGCCCGCTCCACCAGCTCGCGCTGCGAGAACGCGGTCAGCATCAGGACCGGCGCGATGGACTCCTCGGCGATCTGCTCGGCGGCGGAGATACCGTCCAGGATGGGCATCTTCACATCCAGGATCACCAGGTCGGGGCGGTGCTCCCGGGCCAGCTCGACGGCTTTCTGGCCGTCCCCGGCCTCACCGACGACGGTGTAGCCCTCCTCCTCCAGCATCTCCTTGAGGTCGAGGCGGATCAGCGCCTCGTCCTCGGCGATCACGACGCGCGTGGTCAGCGGCGGGACGTGCGACTGGTCGCCATCGGCGACGGGCTGCTGGGGCTCGGCGGCGCTCAAGGGGACTCCTCGTTCCAGGCAGGTGGTGCCCCACGAGCCTACCTATCTCCTGTAGGGTGGTCCCACAGCAGGTAGGTACAAACCTTGGATCCGCTGGCCCCGGTAGCCCAATTGGCAGCAGGCAATGGATTCAAAACCCATACAGTGTCGGTTCGAGTCCGACCCGGGGCACTTTACCTTCGATTCCAAGGTCACCTGAGTTACCGCGAAGTTCGCCCGATGAGGCGAACCGCCACTCCGATGACCTCTCGCGGATGCTCCACGCGGCGGTCCCGCCCGCGTGTACGAGCGCCGGCCGGCCGGCATGATCGTCCTTCGCACCGCCACCCCCGGAACACCACCGCCGATGCCGCGCCCCCGCACGCACACATCGGGCCGAAGTCCTGACGGGACGGCAGTCAGGTACCTCGGCCCAGGGGGATCGGCGTGCGGGTGGGGCTACTGGTGCGGGAGGTCGTCCTCGCCGATGTGGTGGACGCGGACGAGGTTGGTGGAGCCGGGGACGCCGGGCGGGGAGCCGGCGGTGATGATCACGACATCGCCCTTGCGGCAGCGGCCGATCTTCAGGAGCTGCTCGTCGACCTGGGCGACCATCTCGTCGGTGGAGTCGACGGTCGGGCCGAGGAAGGTCTCCACGCCCCAGGTGAGGTTGAGCTGGGAGCGGGTGGCGGGGTCCGGGGTGAAGGCGAGGAGCGGGATCGGGGAGCGGTAGCGGGACAGGCGGCGGACGGTGTCGCCGGACTGCGTGAAGGCCACCAGGAACTTGGCGCCGAGGAAGTCGCCCATCTCGGCGGCGGCGCGGGCCACGGCACCGCCCTGGGTGCGGGGCTTGTTGCGTTCGGTGAGCGGCGGGAGGCCGTTGGCGAGGATGTCCTCCTCGGCGGCCTCGACGATGCGGCTCATGGTGCGGACCGTTTCGACCGGGTATTTGCCGACGCTGGTCTCGCCGGAGAGCATCACGGCGTCGGTGCCGTCGATGACGGCGTTGGCGACGTCGCTGGCCTCGGCCCGGGTGGGGCGGGAGTTGTCGATCATCGAGTCGAGCATCTGGGTGGCGACGATGACCGGTTTGGCGTTGCGGCGGGCCAGTTTGATGGCGCGCTTCTGAACGATCGGGACCGTTTCCAGGGGCATTTCGACGCCGAGGTCGCCGCGGGCGACCATGATGCCGTCGAAGGCGGCGACGATCTCGTCGATGTTCTCGACGGCCTGGGGCTTCTCGACCTTGGCGATGACCGGCAGGCGGCGGTTCTCCTCGCGCATGATGCGGTGCACGTCGGTGATGTCGCGGCCGCTGCGGACGAAGGAAAGGGCGATGACGTCGGCGCCGTAGCGGAGCGCCCAGCGCAGGTCGTCCTGGTCCTTTTCGGAGAGCGCGGGGACGGAGACGGCGACGCCGGGGAGGTTGAGGCCCTTGTGGTCGGAGACCATGCCGCCTTCGAGGACGGTGGTCCGGACGCGGGGGCCGTCGACGGCGGTGACTTCGAGGGTCACCTTGCCGTCGTCGACGAGGATCCGTTCGCCGGGGGTGACGTCGTCGGCGAGGCCGGCGTAGGTGGTGCCGCAGAGGTGGCGGTCGCCTTCTACGCCGTCCTCCACGGTGATGGTGAACTCGTCGCCGCGTTCGAGAAGTACGGGGCCTTCACGGAAACGGCCCAGGCGGATCTTCGGGCCTTGAAGGTCGGCGAGGATGCCGACGCTGCGGTGGGCTTCCTCGGAGGCTTTGCGGACCCGGTCGAAACGCGCTTCGTGTTCGGCGTAGGTGCCGTGGCTGAGGTTGAAGCGGGCGATATCCATTCCGGCGTCGACGAGGGCTTTGATCTGCTCGTACGAGTCGGTGGCGGGTCCCAGGGTGCAGACGATTTTTGCTCGGCGCATGGGTCGACCCTATGACTTACCGGGGGGTAGGGAACTGTGGGGACATGACTGCTCAACGACCGTTGGGTGAAAGGCTGTTGACAACTTTTGGAATGGGCGCGAAGCCGCTCCGATGAGCGGAAAATGCGGCTTCGCGCGGGTCGTCTCACAGCGTGGGACGGGTCATGGTGAAGCGCGCGTTGACGCCGGCGTAGACGGTCTGGCGGCGGGGTTCGAGGTCGAGGGCGGGGGCGGATTCCTGGAGGGCGGCGCGGGCGCCACCGGGGGCGGCGGGCATGCCGTAGCCGTAGGCGGGGGGCTGGTTTTCGGCGCCGAGGTCGGCGATTTCCAGGACGGCGTCGAGGTCGGCGCCGAGGGCTTCGGCGTATTCGCGGGCGCGCTGGACGGCTTCGCGGACCGCCTGGGTGCGGGCGGTGCGGTGGGCGGGCGAGTCGGGGCGGAGGGCCCACCAGGGGCCGTCGACGCGGGTGAGTTCGAGGTCGGCGAGGCGGGTGGTGAGTTCGCCGAGGGCGGTGAAGTCGTTGAGGGTGGCGGTGAGGGTGACGCGGCCGTGGTAGGCGCGGACGCGTTCGTGGCGGCCCTTGTCGGTGAGTTGGGGGGTGAGGGTGAAGCTGCCGGTTTCGAGTTTTTCGACGGCGGTGCCGTAGCTCTTGATGAGGGTGAGGGCGTGGTCGTTGCGGCGGGTGAGGTCGGTGAGCGCGGTGGTGCGGTCGGTGCCGCGGGCGCTGACCGTGATGGTGAGGTGGGCGACTTCGGGGTCGACCTCGAGGCGGGCTTCGCCGCGCACGGCGAGGCGGGGGGCGTCGGGGGTGCCGTACGGGAG
>NZ_LLZI01000012.1 GCF_001509485.1 Streptomyces sp. NRRL F-4489 | reverse complement strand
GTTGTTTTTCCCCTCCGCCCACCCCCCTACGGGGGGTGGGCGGGTCAGGAGCGAGGGGTGCGGCATTCCGCGGCCTGATCGATCGGCCCAGTTGATCTTCACTGGTCCAGACCTCCGGAGTTATCCACAGCCCTGGCAGGGGTGTTCACCGGCGCGTAACGTGATCGGTCAAGGGCCGCGCATACGCCCGCTGACCTGCGATGGGGCTGATAGCAGTGAAGATCCTGATCTCCGCGGACATGGAGGGTGCCACGGGCGTGACGTGGCCCGCCGATGTCCTGCCGGGCACGCCGCAGTGGGAGCGCTGCCGCCAGATGTTCACCTCGGATGTGAACGCGGCCATCGCCGGTTTCTTAGACGGCGGGGCCGACGCGGTGCTGGTCAACGAGGCCCATTGGACGATGCGCAATCTCCTGCTGGAGCAGCTGGACGAGCGCGCCGAGATGCTGACCGGCCGTCACAAGTCACTGAGCATGGTCGAGGGCGTGCAGCACGGCGACGTCGACGGCATCGCCTTCATCGGCTACCACACCGGCGCCGGCACGGAGGGCGTCCTCGCCCACACCTACCTCGCCAATACCCTCACCGGCGTCTGGGTCAACGGCATACGCGCCGGCGAGGGCTACCTCAACTCCCTGGTCGCGGCCGAGTACGGCGTGCCCGTGGTGCTGGTGACGGGCGACGACCGCACCTGCGAGGACGCCAAGGGGTACGCGCCGCAGGCGCCCGCCGTGGCGGTCAAGGACTATGTGTCGCGCTACGCGGCGGTGTGCCGCCCCCCGGCGCGTACGGCGGCCGAGATCCGGGCCGCGGCCCGCGAGGGCGCCGCGCTCGCGGTGCGTCACACACCGGTGTCCGGCGGCCCGTTCCGATTCGAGTTGGAGTTCGACGCCGAGCATCTGGTGGGTGCCGCGACATGCGTACCCGGCGTGGAGCGCTGCGGTGAGCGCCGGGTCGCGTATACCAGTCAGGACATGTACGAAGCCATCCGGTGTTTCAAGGCGGTCACCACGGTCGTCTCGTCCGCCGTGGAGGAGCAATATGGCTGAGAAGGAGCTGGCGGAGCAGCAGACCGCCCCGGACGCCGAGACGGTGGATCAGCAGGCCCTCGACGAGGTCGTACGGTTCACCTCCGAGCTGATCCGCATCGACACCAGCAACAGCGGCGACGGCAGCTGCCGGGAGCGCCCGGCGGCCGAGTACGTCGCCGAGCGGCTGGCCGAGGCGGGGATCGAGCCCGTCCTCCTGGAGCGCACTCCGGGCCGTACCAATGTCGTCGCCCGCGTCGAGGGCAGCGATCCGTCCGCCGACGCCCTGCTGGTGCACGGGCATCTGGACGTGGTCCCCGCCGAGCCCGCCGACTGGCAGGTCCACCCGTTCTCCGGTGAGGTCCGCGACGGCGTGGTCTGGGGCCGCGGCGCCATCGACATGAAGAACATGGACGCGATGATGCTGGCCACCGTCCGGCAGTGGGCTCGCAGCGGCATACGGCCCAGGCGGGACATCGTGCTGGCGTTCACCGCCGACGAGGAGGCCAGCGCCGAGGACGGCTCGGGATTCCTGGCCGACCGCCACGCCGGGCTGTTCGAGGGCTGCACCGAAGGCATCAGCGAATCCGGCGCGTTCACCTTCCACGCGGGCGATGGTATGCGGATCTATCCGGTGGCGGCCGGGGAGCGCGGCACCGCCTGGCTGAAGCTGACGGCCCTGGGCCGCGCCGGGCACGGCTCGAAGATCAACAATGACAACGCGGTGAGCCGGCTGGCCGACGCGGTGTCCCGGATCGGCGCGCACCGGTGGCCGGTGCGGCTCACCCCGACCGTCCGGGCCGCGTTGCGCGAACTGGCCGCGGTGCACGGCATCGACCTCGATCCCGAGGCGTCCGACGCCGACGTGGAGGTGCTGCTGGCCAAGCTCGGCCCGTCCGCCAAGCTCGTCGCGCCCACGGTGCGCAACAGCGCCAACCCCACCATGCTCTCGGCGGGTTACAAGGTCAATGTGATCCCGGGCTCGGCCGTCGCCTTCGTGGACGGCCGGGTCGTCCCGGGCGGCGAGGCGGAGTTCCGTACGACCATGGACGCGCTCACCGGCCCGGAGGTGTCCTGGGACTACCACCACGGCGAGGTCGCGCTCCAGGCGCCGGTCGACTCGCCGTCGTTCGCCGCGATGCGGGCCGCGATCGAGCGGTTCGACCCGGGCGGCCATGTCGTCCCGTACTGCATGTCCGGGGGGACGGACGCCAAGCAGTTCTCCCGGCTGGGCATCGCCGGCTACGGCTTCTCGCCGCTGAAGCTGCCAGAGGGGTTCGACTACCAGGCGCTGTTCCACGGTGTGGACGAACGGGTGCCCGTGGAGGGCCTGCACTTCGGCGTCCGGGTGCTCGATCACTTCCTGCGCGGGGTGCCGGGAGGTGGCGAACTGGCGGACTGAGCCCCGACCGGGAGGACGTACACCGGCCCACCGGCCTCGGCGGGCGGCAGGGAGAGGGGCACGCACCGTCACGGTGCCGGGTGGCGGCGCGGGGGCCCGAGCGGCGTCGTGCCGACGCCGGAAACGGTGCCCGGATGCGTCCTTACCGGCCCATCTCCCTTCAGTACGCCATGAACTGACGTCCTATCATCGGCGCGTTGTCAGGAGCGTTGACATGTCCGTTACTCGTGTCACACCATGAGCGCGCCGTTACCGACTGGTTGGTACGACGTTGCCTTTGTGGAGGTCTGCGTGCCCAGCGTGTCCCGAGCCGTGTCCCGCTCCGTACTCCGCATGTCCCTCGCACTGCTGACCGGCACCGCCCTCACCGCGCCCCTCGTCCTGAGCGCCCCCGCGGCCGCCGCGGGAGGGGCCACCGACCCGTTTACCGTTACCGCGCTGAAGGTGACCGTACGAGCCGGCGACCGCAACTGCGCGGTGGACGCGGACCTGTACCGCCCGCTCGGCGTCGACGCGGCGCACCCGGCACCCGCCGTCGTCACCACCAACGGCTTCGGCGGCAGCAAGGCGGACGGCTCGACCGCCGCCACCGCCCGGGCGTTCGCCGCCCGCGGTTATGTCGCGCTCGCCTACTCCGGTCTCGGCTTCGGCAAGACCGGCTGCCCGATCTCCCTGGACGACCCGCAGATCGACGGCCGGGCGGCGGGGCAGCTGCTCGACCTGCTGGCCGGGACGCGCACCGCCGACGACGGGACCCGCGTCGACTACATCACCAAGGACCGCCCCGGCGACCCCCGGGTCGGGATGATCGGCGGATCGTACGGGGGCGCGATCCAGCTGGCCACCGCGGCTGTCGACCACCGCGTCGACGCGCTGGTCCCGCTGATCACCTGGAACGACCTCTCCTACTCCCTCGACCCGAACAACGCCGACCGCGCCGGAGGCATCGGCGGTCCGGTGCCCGGGGCCTACAAGCGCCAGTGGACGAACGGGTTCTTCCTCATCGGCGAGGCCCAGGGGCTGCTGAACCCGGGGCTGGACCCGTCGCGGCTCGGCGGGGCCGGCTGCCTGCATTTCGTCGCCCCCGCCTGCCGCACCAAGCGGCTGCTGGACTCCGGCCGCTACCCGGCCGAGCAGACCCGCACGATGCTCCAGTACGCGCGCAGCGTCTCCCCGGTCTCCTACCTGAAATCCGTGAAGGCGCCCACCCTGCTCGTCCAGGGCGAGGCCGATACGCTCTTCAACCTCAACGAGGCCGCGGCCACCTACCGCGCCCTCACGGCCCAGGGCACCCCGGCCAAGATGATCTGGCAGGCGTGGGGCCACAGCGGCGGCATGAAGGACCCGGCGAAGGGCGAACTCGACCTCGGCAAGGGCAACTTGGACACCAGCTATGTGGGGCAGCGGATCCTCGCGTGGTTCGACCGCTATCTGCGCCACCGGACGGACACCGACACCGGACCGGCCTTCGCCTACTACCGGGACTGGGCGACGAGTGGTTCGGCGTACGCCACCTCGCCCGGCTATCCGGCGGGCGGGACCCGGCGGCTCTACCTCTCCGGTGACGGCACACTCGTCGACGACCCCTTCGAGGTGGCCCGCGGGAGCCGCGAGTACCGCAATCTGCGGGTGCCCACCAGCCATTCGGAAAACTCCCTGGCCGGCATGATCGGCCTTCCCGACCCGCAGCCCTACGACACCAAGGGGACGTATCTGGACTGGACGTCGGCGCCGGTGGCGGGCGGGCCGCTGGACGTGGTGGGCGCACCCAAGGTGACGCTGAAGGTCGTCTCGCCGCAGACCGAGCGGGTGCAGAACTCCTCCGACGCCGCCGACAAGCTGGTGCTCTTCGCCAAGCTCTACGACGTCGCACCGGACGGGCGGAAGACGCTGGTGCACCGGCTGGTGGCCCCGGCGCGGGTGCCCGATGCGACCCGGCCGTTCACCGTGGAACTCCCGGGCATCGTGCACCGCTACGAGCCGGGGCACCGCCTGCGGCTGGTGATCGCTGCCAGCGACTCCGCCTACGCGGGCAATCGCGGGGTGAAGCGCGTGACCGTCACCAGCGCCCCCGGTGACACCGGCGTCCTCGAACTTCCCGTCACCCAGGGCACTGTGCCGTAGGGCGACGAGGGGTGGCGCAGCGGCGGACGCCAGGGACGGCGCCGTGCCGTGCGCGCGGTGGTTCGCGCAGGGCCGGGCCGTCCGGTGTCAGTCCTCCGTGATCTCGATGGCCTGCACGGGGCAGGCGCGGGCGGCCTCCCGCACCATCGGGTCGCCCGCGCCGTCCTCCCGTCCCGGCAGCACCACGCTGAAGCCGTCGTCGTCCTGGTCGAACACCGAGGGGGCGTTGAGGACGCACTGGCCGGAGCCGATACAGACATCCGTGTTGATGGTGATCCGCATGTCCGGACCCTTTCGTGGCGGGCCGCCACCGGTGGTGCCGATCGGCGCTACCAGGCCAGCGGCAGTTCGATCATTCCTTGGAGAGTGTCCCCCGGCTTGAACGGAATCTCGGCAGCCGGGACGGCGAGTCGCAGACCGGGGATCCGCCCGAACAGCGAGCGGAGCGCTATCTCCATTTCGGCGCGGGCCAGATTCTGCCCCAGGCACTGGTGGATGCCGAAACCGAACGCCAGGTGGTGCCGCGCCGAGCGGCCGACGTCCAGCTCGTCCGGTGCCGGATAGGCCGCTGCGTCGCGGTTGATCAGCGAGGTGGGGAACACCACGCCGTCACCGGCCCGGATGGTCCGGCCGGCTATCTCGATGTCGTCGACCGCCACCCGCAGCATCCCGTCGGCTATCGACAGGAACCGCAGCAGTTCCTCGACGGCGCCGGGCATCAGGCTCTCGTCGGCCCGCAACCGCTCGATCTGCTCGGGGTGTTCGAGCAGCGTGAAGGTGCCGAGGGAGATCATGTTGGCGGTCGTCTCGTGCCCGGCGACCAGCAGGATCATCGCCAGCCGCATCAGTTCCTCGCGCTGGAGCGCCCCCGCCCGCAGCCGCTCGGCGATCAGCTCGTCCAGCAGGCCGTCGCCCGGATCCTTCTCCTTACGGGCTATCAGCTCCCCGAGATAGTCCTCCAGTTCGAGCCGGGCCTCCTCACTCTCCTCCGCCGTGGGTCCGCGCAGGATGCGGCGGGATTTCTCCTCGAAGAAGTCGTGGTCGGTGTACGGGACGCCGAGGAGGGAGCAGATGACCATCGAGGGCACCGGCAGGGCGAACGCGCTCACCAGCTCGGCGGGCGGGCCCTGCGCCAGCATGCGGTCCAGCAGTCCGTCCACGATCCGCTGGATCTCCGGCCGGAGCGCCGCGGTCCGCTTGAGGCTGAAGCTGGGGATCAGCATCCGCCGCTGGGTGTTGTGCTCGGGATCGTCCACGCCGAGCAGCGGTGTGCGCAGCCGCCGGGCGACCTCGAAGCGGGCCTGCGGGATGGGGAACGCCGGATTCTGCCGGTCGGACGACAGCCGCTGGTCGACCAGCAGGGCCCGGGCCTCGGCGTGACCGGTCACGGCCCAGATCTTCCGGCCGTTGTACAGCGCCACGTGGGACAGCGGAGCCGCCTCCCGGAGCGGGGCGTACGCAGACGGCGGGTGGTAGGGGCAGTCGCGGTCCTGGGGGAAGGAGAGGGTCTCGGTCACTGTTCCTCCCGTGCGGGTGGGGTGAGGTGCCCGTCAGGGGGACGCCGTCGCCGACCGGGCCGTTGGCATCCACCGCCGAGGCGGGCGGGTGCGCCGCGCTGATCTCCGTAGGTGTGCGGTACGCGGGGGACGTCTGCGCGCCCGGCGGTCAACCCGTCGCGCACACCGCCCCGTTGGCCGTCCTCACCCCCTCTCCGCGGTGGCCTCCGCCGTCTCGTCCTGCCGATTCGATGGGTGAACGTCCGGACCCGCCCCGGTCGTTCCCGCCGGAGACAGAAGAGTTTCGAGTACGGCGTCCAGATGCCGGTCGCGGTCGGCGCCGGCCGGGAGGGTCCCCGGAACCGCGTGGCTGAGCTGGCTGTGCCCCAGATACGCGGTGTACGCGAGCAGACCGCGCCGCCGCGCCTCGTCCTCGGGGAAGCCCAACTCGGCGAAGAGCCCGGCGATATGGCCGACCCGGCGGTCGGTGACCCGCGCGAGCGCGGCCGCCACCCGGGGGTCCGCCGCGGAGGCCAGCAGGGACAGCTCCAGGGGATCCTCGGCGGCCCGGTGGGTGGCCCGCAGGAAAAGCCTGCGGAGCCGCGTCCCCGGATCGGGCTCGCCGGCCGGCTCGTCGATCACGGCGGCGGTGCGGGTCTCCGCCCAGCGGTCCAGGGCGGCCTCGATCAGCGCGTCGCGATTGGCGAAGTGCCAGTAGAAGCTGCCCTTGGTGGTGCCCAGCCGGGCCGCGAGGGGCTCCACGGCGACCGCGGCGAGACCGCCCTCACCCATGGCCGCGAGGGCCGCGTCGGCCCAGTCCCGCACGGTCAGCCGCTGCCGGGCGCCGCCGCCGGCCGGCCCCTTCGCCCGTTCCTTCTCCCGCTCTCGCACCATGACCATACGCTACCGTACGGTCAAAACATACGCCACCGTATGGAGGTCCCCGGGCGCCGGGTCCGTGATGCCCGCAGCCGTACCGTCCACGCCTCGACGGAAGCCGTGGAAGCCCTGGTCATCCATGCCCTGGAGAGTCGGCCCCCGTTCGCCCGCCGCCTCGCCTGGTACCTCGCCGTCCGCCCCGTGCACATCACCGTTGTCGAGGAAGTCTTCGACAACGCCGAACGGGCGGCCACCGGCCGGCTCCGCACCCCCGCCCGCCGCACACCCTGGGTGCGGCTCCTCAATCGCCTCCAATGGGACGCCCCGACCGCCGCACCTCTCCCGGAAGGCGCTCGCGTGGCACGCAGTGCCTTTTCTCGTACGGACTTCCAAGGCGCCTGGCGGCTGGTCCTGCGCCCCGGCATGCCGCGCCCTCCCGAAGCTTGGGTCCGCTCGCTGCGCCGCGCACCGTTCCCCGTTCTCGCCCGCCAGGGGGCGAGAGCCTGCTCGGCAAGGACGCCCGGCACCTCGACACCCGCGCCCGCAGCAGGGGAGCGGTGGGCGGCTCAGGCTCCTTGGAGCGACGGGCAGTTGCGCATCGGCACTAGCCAAACATGGCACTCGGTGCCACACTCCCTTCATGGTGCAACGAGAAGCAACCGGCCTGCGGCACCACCACGGCACGGAACTGGCCTGGGCCGCGCTCGGCGGCGACCCCGCGCTCACCGAACGGATCTCCTACACCGGACCGCCCGGCCTGCTCGCCGCCCGGCTCCCGGTGATGGCCCTGGCCCGCTCCACGGTGGCCGTCTGCGCGCTCGCCGCGGCCGAACTGGCCGCCCGGCGCGACGGCGGCTCCCCGCCCGCCGTACGGGTCGACGACGGCGCGGTGGCCACCGCCTTCCTCAGCGAACGCCATCTGCGGATCGACGGCCGCCCCCTCACCGCGTTCGCGCCGTTCTCCCGCTTCTGGCGCACCGCCGACGGCTGGCTGCGCACCCACGCCAACTACCCGCACCACCGCGCCCGTTTGCTCGCCACCCTGGGCCTCCCGGAGAGCGCCGGCCCCGCCGACGCCGAGGCCCTCATCGCCGGGCAGCGCGCCGAGGACGTCCAGGAGGCCGTCTACGCGGCCGGCGGACTGGCCATCGCGGCCCGCACCCCCGAGGAGTGGGCCGCCCACCCGCAGGGCGCCACCGTGGCCCGCCACCCGCTGCTGACGCGGGAAACCCTTCCCACCGGCGCCCCGCCGCGCCCGCTGCCCGCCCTCGCCGGCCACCCGGTGCTGCCCGCCGCCGGGCTGCGCGTCCTGGACCTGACCCGGGTGATCGCCGGCCCGGTCGCCACCCGTACGCTCGCCCTGCTCGGCGCCGACGTCCTGCGCGTGGACGCCCCCCAGCTCCCGGAGAGCCAGGACGCGCACAGCGACACCGGGTTCGGCAAGCGCTCCACCGCCCTGGACCTCGGATCGCGCAGCGGCCGGGAGTCCTTCGAGGCGCTGCTCGCCGGGGCCGACGTGGTCGTGACCGGTTACCGCCCCGGCGCCCTCGACCGCTTCGGCCTCGCCCCCGGGGCCCTCGCCGAGCGCCGCCCCGGCCTCGTCGTGGCCCGGATCTCCGCCTGGGGCGACGACGGCCCCTGGGGCGGCCGGCGCGGCTTCGACAGCGTCGTCCAGGTGGCGACCGGCATCGCCGCCCTGGAAGCGGACGCCGACGGCACCCCGGGCGCCCTGCCGGCGCAGGCGCTGGACCACGGCACCGGATACCTGCTCGCCGCGGCCGTGCTCCGGGCGCTGACCGAGCAGGCCGACACGGGTGGTTCGCACCTGGCCACCTTCGCGCTGGCCCGTACGGCGCACTGGCTGATGACCGCCCTCGGGGACGAGCCGGCCACGCCCGGCCCCCAGGACACGGCGGCCACCGCCGCGGACTACGACCCCGGCCACCACCTCCGCGAGACCGACAGCCCCCTGGGGCGGCTGCGCCACGCGCTGCCCCCGGTGTCCTTCGACGGCGGGCCCACCAACTGGGCCACGCCACCGGGACGTTGCGGAACCGACGCGCCCGTATGGCGCTGAGCGACCCCTCGGCCCCAGGAGCGCCGCGGGCGCGGACCGGTTACCTCCCGGCCGCGCCCACGGCGCACCACCCGGACAACCGGAAACGGTTGGTCCGCCACGCCCGCCCCTCGTACGATCTGCTGATGACCAGCACCGACCGCTATCTCGCGCAGGGTCCCCGGGTGGCCATCCGCCCCTTCACCGAAGACGACCGGGCTGAATTCACCGCCCTCGCCCGGCAGTCCGCCGAACTCCACCGCCCCTGGCTCTTCCCCCCGGACGCCGACGACGCCTACGACGCCTACCTGGCGCGGCTGCGGGAGCCGCAGCGCGAGGGCTTCCTGATCTGCGAGCGCGACAGCGGCCGGATCGCGGGCTACCTCACCATCAACAACATCGTGCTCGGCGCGTTCCGCTGCGGCGCCATCGGGTACGGCGTCTTCGCGCACGCGGCGGGACGGGGCCTGATGAGCGAGGGCCTGCGCCTGGTCATGCGCTACGCCTTCGGCCCCCTGGGGCTGCACCGCCTGGAGGCCAATATCCAGCCGGCCAACAAGGAGTCGGTCTCCCTGGTCGAGCGCGCCGGCTTCCGCCTGGAGGGCTTCTCGCCGGACTTCCTCTTCGTGGACGGCGCCTGGCGCGACCACGAACGGTGGGCCATCACCAGCGAGATGCTCCAGGAGGAGGACGACGACGAGACCGACGAGGAGATCGACGGGTACCCCACCGGCTACCAGGACGGCCGGACACCGCGCGCCCACGAGGGCGGGGCGGCGGAATGAACGCCTCCCAGGAGTCGGCGGAGATCACCGTCCGCCGGGCGGTCCCGGTCTTCCGGATCTTCGATGTGCCCAAGGCCCACGACTTCTACGTCGGCTACCTCGGCTGCGCCATCGACTGGGAGCACCGCTTCGAGCCCGGAATGCCGCTCTACACCCAGGTCTCCCGGGGCGGCCTGGTGCTGCACCTCTCGGAGCACCACGGGGACGCCACCCCCGGCTCCGCGGTCCACGTGGAGCTGACGGGGGTGCGCGCCCTGCACGCCGAGCTGGCCGCCAAGGACTACCCGTACCTGCGCCCCGGCCTGGAGGAGGACGAGTTCGGTGCCGGCCTCCTCTTGACCGACCCCTTCGGCAACCGGCTGCGCTTCAACGAGCCGCACCCGGAGGGACAGCGGAACTGACGCGGCCCCAGGGGAGCCCGGGGACGCTGCCCAGAGGCGCGCCGCCGCTACCGGCCCTTCCGGTTGATCTTCATCGTGTCCATGTCGGTGGCGGTGGCGCGCAGTTCCCGGAAGCCCAGGCCCGCCGCCTTCAGCGCGGCCTCGGCCTTCTCCTCGCCGAGCGCGGCGGCCATCTCCTCGCCGTATTCGGCGTCCGAGACGATGACATAGCGGTAGCTGAAGGCGTGCAGCGCGGTGTCGTAGGTCAGTGAGCCCTCCGGCGTGAACGCCATCTGGCCCAGCCCGTGGTCGTCCACCTCGGCGAGCAGCTTCGCCCGGGCCTCGGCCGTGAGGTTGTCCCACTTGCCGCGGACGATCACTCGGTAGGTGTGCTGCGTGGCCATCTCCACCGCTTCCGTTCTGACGTCGCTGTTGTGCGGCTGTAGAGCGTATGCCGCCGGCCGCCGGACCGCCCGCGGATTTTCCGCAACCTCCTGCAACGAACAGCCGTCCGGGGGCCGCCCGTTAGGATCCCCGGCATGCGCCGGAACGTACTGATCGATGCTCCGTCCAACCTGGGACTGCGGCCGCCCGCCCCCGGGGTGGTGCCCGGTTGCTACAAGCTCGCCGGCGCCCTCCGGGAACAGGGGCTGCTGCGCCGGCTCGGCGCCCTGGAGGGCGGCGTGGTGGTGCCGCCCCGGTACGGCCTGGGCGACTGGCGCGAGGGGGACGGGGACTTCCACGCCCCGGCCATCGCCGCGTACAGCGTGCGGCTGGCCCGGCGGATACAGGGCCACGTCCGCGGCGGCGACTTCCCGGTGGTCCTCGGCGGTGACTGCAGCATCCTGCTCGGCGCGGTCCTCGCCCTCCGCCGGCTGGGACGGTACGGCGTCGCCTATCTGGACGGGCACGGAGACTTCCGCCATCCGGGGAACACCGACGTCTCCGGCCCCGTTGGCGCCGCGGCAGGGGAGGGCGTCGCCCAGATCACCGGGCGCGGCCAGTCCGACCTGACGGACATCGAGGGCCTCGGCCCGTACGTCCGCGACGAGGACGTGCGCCTCCTCGGGGTCCGCGACGCGGACGCGGACCAGGAGGAGCTGGCCCGGCTGGGCATCAGCTGCACCAACGTCGGCGAGATCCGGCGGCGCGGCCCGGAGGCGGTGGCCCGGGAGGCCCTGGCGCACCTGCAGAACTCCCCGCTGGACGGCTTCTGGATCCACCTGGACGCCGATGTGCTGGATCCCTCGGTGATGCCCGCGGTGGACAGCCCCGACCCCGGCGGCCTGTTCACCGGGGAACTGCGGGCGCTGCTCGCCCCGTTGGCGGCCTCGCCGCGCTGCGCCGGGATCACCGTCGCGATCTACGACCCGGACCGCGACCCCGACGGGTCCGGGGCGGTACTGCTGGCCGATCTCCTTGAGGGCGTCTTTGCGCAACCCTGACCGCACCTGGTCCCGAGGGCCCCTGGTCAGACGGGCGATCACGTTGTTCCATGGTCAACAGGGGGCCGCCGCAGCCGAGGCGGCCCGGCCCGACCTTGCGAGGCAGCCGTGGCCACGACTGTGCGACGCACCACCCTGACCCTGCCCATGGCCGCCCTCGGCCCGGACAACCCGCTCCCCGCGCTGCGCGCCGCCACCGACGTGCACCGCATCCGGATTCCCGAGGACGCCGGCCTGCCGGCCGATATGGCCCGTCAGATCGGCTACGCACCGCTGAGTTCGATCCTGCCCACCCGGATGCGGGATGGTTACGGACGGGACCGCCGGGAGACCGACCTCGACGCCCTGGTGATCGAGAACGACCGGTTGCGGGCGACCGTGCTCCCCGGCCTCGGCGGCCGCGTGTATTCGCTGCACCACAAGCCCACCGGCCGCGAACTCCTCTACCACAATCCCGTCATCCAGCCCGCCAACTTCGCCCTCAACGGGGCGTGGTTCTCCGGCGGCATCGAATGGAACATCGGCGCCACCGGGCACACCACCCTCTCCTGCGCCCCGCTGCACGCCGCCCGCGTCCCCGCCCCCGATGGCGGCGAGATGCTGCGGCTCTGGGAATGGGAGCGGCTGCGCGACCTGCCCTTCCAGGTGGACCTGTGGCTTCCCGCCGGCTCCGACTTCCTCCACGTCGGCGTACGGATCCGCAACCCGCACCACCACACCGTCCCGGTGTACTGGTGGTCCAACACCGCCGTCCCCGAGGACCCGCACACCCGCGTCCTGGCCCCCGCCGACGCCGCCTGGCACTTCGGCTACGAACGCACCCTGCGGCACGTGCCCGTCCCGGAGTACGCAGGGAGCGACCGCACCTACCCCCTGCGCAGCGAGTTCCCCGCCGACTACTTCTACGACGTCCCCACGGGCACCCGCCGCTGGATCGCCTCCCTCGGCCACGACGGCCACGGCCTGGTGCAGACCTCCACGGACACCCTGCCCGGCCGCAAGCTCTTCCTCTGGGGCGCGGGGCAGGCCGGACGCCGCTGGCAGCGCTGGCTCACCGAGCCCGGCACCGGCGGCTACGCCGAGATCCAGGCGGGTCTGGCCCGCACCCAGCTGGAACACGTACCGCTCGAAGCGGGCGGGGAGCTGAGCTGGCTGGAGGCGTACGGGCCGCTGGCCGCCGACCCCGCGGCGGTGCACGGCACGGACTGGGCCGCCGCGCGCGGCGCCGTCGAGACCCGGCTGGCGGCGGCCCTGCCGCGGGCCGAGGTCGACGCCGCCCACACGGCGTGGCTCCCGTATGCCGATCACGAACCGAAGGACCACCTGGCCACGGGCTCCGGCTGGGGCGCCCTCGAAACGGCCCGCACCGGCCTGGACCTTCCCGGCACACCGTTCGACCCGGCCACCCTCGGGGCCGAGCAGCAACCCTGGCTCATCCTGCTCCGGACCGGCGAACTGCCCGCCCAGGACCCGGTCCCCGGGCCCGGGCCGGTCTCCGCGCCCTGGCGCGAGCTGCTGGAATCCGCCAGTCCGGGACCCGCCGCCGAATACCACCTCGGCCTCGCCCAATGGCACGCCGGCGACCGGGCGCAGGCCGTCCGCAGCTGGGAACGCGCCCTGGCACACGGCGCCGGCTGCCTCCCCCTGTACTGCCTGGCCGTCGCCGAGTCCGAGGCGGGCGAGACCGCGCACGCCGCCGACCGCTTCGCCGAGGCGGTGGCCTGCGCCACCGGGGCGGCCGCCTCCGCCGGGGCCACCGGTGCCCGGAGCCGGCGGACGGTCCTGACCGCCCTCGTCCGGGAGGCGATTCCCGCACTGCTCGCGGCCGAACGGCCCGACGAGGCCGCCACGATGCTGGCGACGCTGTCCCCGGCCGAGCGCGCCACCGGTCGCTTCCGGCTCCTGGCGGCCCGGATCCTGCTCGCCCAGGGACAGCCGCGGGCGGCGCGCGAGGTCTTCGACGAGGGCTTCGAGATCGCCGACCTGAGGGAGGGCGCGGAGGCGTTGAGCGATACGTGGTACGCGATCGCCGAGCGGCTGGTGGCGGGCGACGGACCGGTCACCGCGGAACTCGCCGCTCGCGCCCGCGCGGAACACCCGCTGCCGGAGCGGTACGAATTCCGGATGCGGCCCGCTGAGGGGCCGTAGCGGCCGGTAGGGCCGATCCGGCCGGCGCGCAGCCCGCGGCGAGGTGAGGAGCGCCGTTGCGCCGTTCGGTATGTACGCGGCGCGCCGTCGCGCGGTTCGGCGGCATCGGCATATGCCACCTCCGAAAGATCCCCGACTCATGGAATCTTCGCCGACCGTCACGCGTTGTGACGAACATGAAGGCAATCACAGCAGACGGTTATGGCGGACCCGAAGTCCTCACCTACTCCGAGCAACCCGACCCCAAGGTCGGCCCCGACTCGGTGCTGATCAGAGTCAAGGCGGCCGGCGTCAATCCGGTCGACTGGAAGATCGTCGCGGGCTACCTCGACAGCATCATGCACGTCCACTTCCCGCTCATCCCCGGCTGGGACGTGGCGGGCGTGGTCGAGGCGGTCGGCGCCGACGCCACCGAATACGCGGTCGGCGACGAAGTCATCGGCTACGTCCGCAAGGACGAGGTGCAGCACGGCACGTACGCTGAACTGGTCGCCGCGCCCGTGCGCACCCTGGCCCGGAAGCCCGAGTCGCTCAGTTGGCAGCAGGCCGCGGGCCTTCCCCTCGCAGGACTCACGGCCTACCAGTCACTGAAAAGGATCGGAGTGAGAGCCGGCGACCTGGTGCTGGTGCATGCGGCCGCCGGCGGGGTCGGTTCGCTGGCCGTGCAGATCGCGGTCGCCGAAGGTGCCCGCGTGATCGGAACGGCCAGCGAGCGCAACCACGACTTCCTGCGGTCCCTGGGCGCCGAGCCGGTGACCTACGGGGACGGCCTGGCGGACCGGGTCCGCGCACTGGCGCCGAACGGCGTCGACGCGGCCCTGGACTTCGTCGGCGGCGGGGCGGTGGAAATCTCGCAGGAGGTGCTGAAGGACCGCGGCCGGGTGGTCTCGGTCGCCGACACCGACGTCAGGTCGAAAGGCGGCCACATGGTGTGGGTCAGACCGGACAGCACCGCCCTGACCGCCCTGGCCATCCTCGCCGACGCGGGAAAGCTGACCGTGCCGGTCGATACGGTGCTCCCCCTGTCCGAGGCCGCGGAGGCGTTCCGGCTCAACATGGCCGGCCGGACCCGCGGCAAGATCATCCTGGAGCCGTGAGGAGGCTTCCGAGGAGTCTGAAGACGTCCGGTCCGGCGTGAACGCGGGGGTGGGGTAGGCACGTGTGACGGGATGACGGGAGGGATGACCGCGCAGTCGGCAGGTACGAGGTCGTCACCACCGACATCGGGTTCCAGGACGGTGGCCACCTCGCTCCAAGGCTGATGGCCGTCGAAGCGGGGTGTTGCGATGAGGCCGCCGGGTAGTGGGGCGCGGGCAGCCGCGTTATCGCAGGCGATAAACCGGGCGACGTCGACAATCCACGCCGGGATACTGGTCGTTCATGGATGAGGTCAAAGTCGTCGTCGCCCATTCCGAGCGTGCGACGCTGCGCGTCGGCGATGTGTTCCTGAAGGTGGATGCCGATCAGGCGCGCATCGATGTCGAGGTCGAGGCGATGGGCCTGGTGCCGGTGCCGACCCCGAAGGTCTTGTGGCGCAAGCCGCCCGTACTCGCCATCACCGCGGTTCCGGGGACGGCGCTCGGGCGACTCGGGGAGCCGTCAAGCGCGTCCTCGGCGGCGTGGGCCGCGGCGGGTGCCGCCGTCCGGAAGTTGCATGACGCGCCGTTGCCGTCCTGGCCCGGCCGGGGCGGACAGAGCCTCGACGAGTTGGTGGCGGAGCTCGACGGCGAGTGCGAGTGGCTCGTGAGGAACGGCGTTCTGCCCGCTGAACTGGTCACCCGCAACCGGCAGGTGGCCGAGGCCGCGCTTCGGCCGTGGGCTCCGGTGTTCACGCACGGCGATCTGCAGATCGCGCACGTTTTCATCGAGGGTGACGAAGTTACCGGCATCATCGACTGGTCCGAGGCGGGTCAGGGGGATGCCCTGTACGACCTCGCCACCTTGACGCTCGGGCACGAGGAGCACCTCGGTGACGTCCTCGCCGGCTATGGCGCCGATGTCGATCTCGACGTGATCCGCGCGTGGTGGTCGTTGCGAAGCCTGCTGGCGGTTCGCTGGCTGGCCGAGCACGGCTTCGACCCGTCCGCGCCGGGCTGTGAGATCGACGTGCTGAGATCGCGGCTGTGAAGTGGCGCGGGCCTGACTGATGCCCGTGCCATATCGCTCCTTGCGCCACTCAGCGGTAGACGCCCAAGCCGGAGCCGTGCCCGGTTCGGCGCAGGGCAAGGGGGGACGGCCTGCGACTGACCGGACGCTCACTGACCGGACGTTCACGACCCGGACGTCGTGGTTTACGCGGGACGACCGGCGGCAGCGGCTCGATGTCCGCCCGCAACTCGTCGGGGGTCTCCCTCAGCAGGCCGTCAATCGTGGAGGTCCGGAAGCCCCATTTTGTTGGGGGTGTTAGGCCCCCTCGACTCGGTCGACGTATTCGAAGACTGAGCCGTCTGGGTGGCGGGCGATGACGTTGCGGCCGATGGGGGTCGGGAGGGGGCCGGCGATGATGTCGGCGCCTACGGCGGTGAGGTCGGTTACGGCCTCGTCGACGTTCTTGACGGCGATGGTTGCGGTGATCTTGCGGAGGACGGACAGCTCGGCCTCGGGGCCGCTCATGAGGAAGAAGCAGCCGACGGCCGCGACCGCCACCCCGCCGCGCTGGAAGCGGATCGCCTCGGCGCCGGTCAGCCGTTCGTAGACCGAGATCGCGGCATCGAGGTCGCCGACACATACCCGAAGTGAGGTCCCGAGAATGTCCATGCGGGGAAGCCTAGTTGGGCTGCTGGTGGCTGCGCGAACCTTGGTGATTGTGTGGCTGCGGTGTGCCGGCGCGGTGGGGGCGGGGTGGCGGAAGGGGGGGCCTGACGCTACGTCAGGCGCGGCACAGGATCTCGCCGTGCAGCATGGCGAACCAGCCGTCCTCCTGGGCGCCCCACTCGCGCCAGGCCGCGGCGATGCGGGTCAGATCGTCCGGTGTGGCGTGCCCGCCTTCGACGGCGACCTCGGCGTAGCTGGAGGCGACGGTGCGCTCCGCCCACAGTTCGGACCACCAGGTCCGCTCCTCGGGTGTCTGGTAGCACCAGGCGCTCGCGGTGGCGGTGATGTTCTCCTGGGGGAAGCCGGCCTCGCGGGCCCAGGCGTGCAGTCGGCGTCCCGCGTCCGGCATCCCGCCGTTGGCGCGCGCCACCCGCCGGTACAGGTCCAGCCAGTCGGCCATGCCGTCGACCTCCGGATACCACGTCATGGTCGCGTAGTCCGAATCGCGGACGGCGACGATACCGCCGGGCTTGGTGACCCGGCGCATCTCGCGCAGGGCCTGCACGGGATCGCCCACGTGCTGCAGGACTTGGTGGGCGTGGGTCACGCAGAAGGTGTCGTCGGGGAAGTCCAGGGCGTGGACGTCGCCGACCGCGAAGCGGACGTTCTCCACGCCGCGGGCGGCGGCCGTGGCGCGGGCCTGCTCCAGGACGCCGGGGGCGTGCTCCAGGCCGGTGACCTGGCCGTCCGGTACCAGGGCCGCCAGGTCGGCGGTGATGGTGCCGGGGCCGCAGCCGATGTCCAGGATCTGCATATGAGGGCGCAGCGAACTCAGCAGGTACGCAGCGGAGTTGGCGGCGGTGCGCCAGGTGTGCGAGCGCAGTACGGACTCATGGTGCCCGTGGGTGTACACGGCGGATTCCTGCGGCATGGTCGGCTCCTTCGCGGACATCGGGGGCTACCGCACCAGGCCGTCCGTGACGGGCCACGGCCGGGTGCGAGCCCTGCGGTGTTGCTGTGGCACCACCGTAGCGCTGCGTCTCGTATTGCGAGAGTGGCGTCTTGTTATATGGACACTGTGGGTGGCGATGTCAGGTGGGCAATGCCAGGCGGGCAACTCCTCGCGGAGGGGCGGGGGTCAGGTGGGGAGGTGGCGGTAGACGGTGAGGGCTTCGGGGTGTTTTTCGAGGGTCAAGTTGCTTGAGGCCGGGGCTACTTCGCCGTCGTAGGCGAGTGGGGTGCCCTGGGGGAGGCCGCTGAGGCGGAGGCGGGGCAGGCGGGCCTCGGTCAGGACGGGCGAGCGGCGCGGGGTGCCCAGCAGGGCGGCCAGGAGGAGCCGGGTCCGGGCGAGCCTGCCGCCGTGGACCACCCGGACGTCGAGCACGCCGTCGGCGAGGTCGTGCCGGCGTACCGGGGCGGCGCCCAGGCCGCGGTACTGGCAGTTGCCGGCGAACAGCATCCAGACGGTGCGCCGTTCGCCGTTGATCTCCACACTCAGCGGCTCGCAGGTGCGCAGGACGTGCCAGGCGGCGAGGACCCCGGCGGGCCAGGGGCCGATCCGGTGCGCCCAGCGTTCCCGGATGCGTACCAGCTCCGGATAGACGCCGATGGAGAAGGTGTTGAGGAAATAGTGGCCGTTGGGGTCCGGCCCGGAGGCGGGGAGGGGCAGGTCCGGCCCGGAGGCGGAGCGGGTCGGGGGCGGCCCGGAGCGGAAGCGGGCCAGGTCGACGGCGACGGCCTCGCCGCTCCCGATGGCGCGGGCCGCGTCCGCGTAGCTCTCGATGCCTAGGTCGTAGGCGAAGTGGTTGAGGGTGCCGCCCGGTAGGACGGCGAGCGGCAGGCCGTGGCGTACCGCGACCGCGGCGGCCGCGTTGACCGTGCCGTCGCCGCCGAGCACCCCGAGCGCACCGCCCTGTTCGCGGGCCAGCTCGGCCGCTTCCGCCAGCCCCTCGTCCAGGGACGGGCCGTCCGGGGCGCCGCACACCATCACCTTGGCGTCCGGGAGTACGCGGCGCACTTCCGCGGTGCGGTCGGGGAGCGGGCCGGACCGCTGGCCGGAGCCCGGGTTCGCGACGACGACCAGCCCACGGCCGCCGGGCAGCGCGGGGGCTTCGGCGCGCGGCCGGGCCGGCGGGGCGAGTTGGGAGCGGGTGGGCGCCATGCCGCGGATCGCGTAGGCGGCGCCCACCCCGAGTGCCGCGCCGGCCAGTACGTCGCCCGGGTAGTGCACACCCGTATAGACGCGGGAGAACGCCACCGAGGCCGCGACCGGCGCCAGGGCGAGGCCCCACCACGGTTTCTCGAAGGCGACGCCGGTCGCGAAGGCCGCCGCCGAGGCGGCGTGCCCGGAGGGGAACGAGGAGGTGAACGGCTGCCGGCGGACCCGCCGTATCGCCGGGACGGTGTCCA